>CAZIAD010000030.1:0-40285 GCA_964537555.1 uncultured Brevinematales bacterium | reverse complement strand
TACTCAGCTGACCTCAAAGATCCGCCTCAACATCCCTGTACTGTCCGCAGCTATGGACACCGTGACCGACTCCCGTATGGCCATCGCAATGGCCCAGATCGGCGGCCTGGGTATCATCCACCGGAACTTTCCCCACGACCAGCAGGTCGAGGAAGTACGCAAGGTCAAGAGATTTGAGAATATCTTTATCTCCAATCCCATCACCCTCAGTCCTGACAAGACCCTGCGGGATGCCAAGGAACTCATGAAAAAATCCGGTATCTCGGGCATACCCATATCAGATGAGAATAATAAGCTGGTGGGAATACTGACCCACCGGGACCTGAGCTTTTATGAAGTGGGAGATAATGACAGTAAAAAAGTAAAAGATATCATGACCCCCCGCAAGGACCTGGTGGTGGCCCAGGGCGAGATAGACCTGACCCATGCCGGAGAGATCATGCGGGAAAGACGGGTGGAAAAGCTGCCCATCGTCAATGAAAAGGATGAGCTGATCGGCCTCGTGACGCTCAAGGATATTCATCAGATCGCGGCCTACCCCGGCTCCACCAAGGACGAACACGGACGCCTCCAGGTAGGAGCAGCTGTAGGGACCGGCCCTCATGAGATAGAGCGGGTACGTCAGCTGGTAGAAGCAGATGTAGACCTGGTAGTGGTAGATACCGCTCACGGTCATTCCAATAAAGTACTGAATATGGTCAGCGCCCTGCGTAAGGAATTCCCCGACCTGGACATCATGGGAGGCAATATCGCTACTGCCGATGCCGCCCGAGACCTCATCAAAGCGGGCGTCACCTGTGTCAAAGTGGGCATAGGGCCCGGCTCTATCTGCACCACCCGTGTGGTGGCCGGAGTGGGAGTACCCCAGGTCTCTGCCATCATGGAAGTATTTTCCGAGACCCGTAAACACAACATCCCCGTCATCGCTGACGGAGGCATAAAATTCTCCGGAGATATCTCCAAGGCCATAGCGGCCGGAGGGGATGCCGTGATGCTGGGCAATCTTCTGGCCGGCACTACCGAAAGCCCGGGAGAATTTGTCATATTCAAGGGACGGCGCTATAAGTCCTACCGGGGCATGGGCTCCATCGGTGCCATGAGCCAGGGCTCCAAGTCCCGCTACTTCCAGGATGACTATGAACCGGAAAAACTGGTGCCGGAAGGTATAGAAGGCAGGGTGCATTATAAGGGTGATGTCAAAGATGTACTGTATCAGCTCATCGGAGGCCTCCGTGCCTCTATGGGTTATGCCGGGGCCCGATCACTACCCGAGTTTAAGTCCAGGACCCGATTTATTAAGATCACCGCCGCTTCTCTGCGTGAGTCTCATCCCCACGATGTGGTCATCACCAAGGAAGCCCCTAATTATATGGTGGATTCCAGCGACGATTAGACGATTCCGGGGGGAATTATTTAAGAGGTTGACAAATTAAATTTTTGCTTTAAATTATAGGTATGAGTCAACCCTGAGCAGACAACGGAGGATAAATGGCTGTTCATTTTCTTTCAGCAAATGAGATACTGCACCAGATCACCAAAGGTAAGGCATTTTTACTGGTCGAACCCCTTTTTGACGACAGGTCCAATCTGTTGCTGGGGACAGAGAAGATCCTGACCTCCAAAGACCTGGAAAAAGTCCAGTCCCGTTACCCGGAAGTATTCATGAAACCCCTGCATGTGCGCACTACCATTCCTCACTTTATCTCTGAAGAACAGCGTATCAAGTGGGTAGCCTACCTCATCTCCCTGTTCCGCGAAGACGACTTTTACCGCGATCTGGCTAAATCCCCCAAGGATTTTATCAGCAAATATTTGAAGGCCAATCTCCTGGAAAACGACTATGTCATCTGGAAGCTCTCCCAGATCAAGAACTTTTCCAAAAAAGTATTTAAGCACAGTGTGCACACCTGCTTTGTTTCTCTGACCATATACTACATATACAATCAGAACCACTTCCAGGGGATGATCAATGCCCATCAGGTGGGCAGCCTCATCTCGGCCGCATTACTGCATGATGTAGGATTTATGCAGATGAACAAAGGCGATGTAGAGAAAAAGCGGGTGGAACTGCTGGAATCCGAATACCTCAAATACTATCAGCACGCCATCTACTCCTACCAGATCCTGGAGGCTGAAAAAGCCCGGCACGAACTGGATAAAGAGGTCATGGAGGCTGTCCTGAACCACGAAGAACGCATCGATGGCAGCGGCCTGCCCCGCGGGCTGGATGGAGAATCTCTGTCCTTTATCAGCCAGATCGTGGCTCTGGCCGATTATTTTTCTCAGCTCACTCTGGGAGAATGGACATTAAAACAAAGGCCCTACCGGGAACATATCGCTAAGTTACGCAAGGAAAAGACCCGGTTTAACCCTGACCTGGTAGCTGCTCTGGATCTGGCTTTTAAATACCTCTTCAAAATATAGGATGTCTTATGTCTGATATGGAGTCGACTATCTATTCTTCGATACGGGAAAGCATGAACAACTGCCATCAGCTCCAACAGACCATACAGGCACTCTATGAGAGCTACCCTGACTATCCTATCCTCAAGACCCTGTTTTATAAGCTGACCCACCTTAATCTCAATGAAGATGAAGCTCAGAACCTGTTTCATTCCATCCTCAAGCACTGTATCAATCTGGAAGAACAGATGGAGGACCCCTGTAACTTTTATGTGGGGATGCTGGACTATATCATAGAAAGAAACCGCATCATCATGAATCCGATCTTTGTAGACCTCTATCTCAGCCCTCATTCACCGGCTGACCTCTACAAAGACGCCCTTACCCTGACCTTCAATCAAAACTACCTCTCCAAAGCCCTCAATGCTGAGATTGGAAGATCCCAGAGAAAAGAACGTATTTTCTCGGTCATGATGTTAGATATAGATAAATTCTCCCAGATAAACAATAATCACGGCTATAATATCGGGAACCAGATCCTGGTAGAGATAGTAACCCGTATTCAAAAGACCATCCGAGCGGAAGATACCCTGATCCGCTATTATGACGACCGTTTTATACTTATTATGCCCTCCACTGATATCGAGGGTGCAGAGACCCTCACCGAACGTATCCTGTCCACTCTTCTTAAAGATGTCATCCAGCTGGAAAGAAAGATCTTTAACGTCAGCTTTAGTATAGGAGTAGTGTGCTATCCTGTACACGGAGAGACCGAAGAACAGATCATCGAACAACTGACCCTTATGCGTTATAAATCAAAAGAACATGGAGGAAACTTTATTGCCTCTCCCTCCTCGCCCCAGCCCTAGGCTATCCTCCCTGCCCCCGGTCAGGCTGATTTTCAGCCTCTTTCCCCGTGAAGAGATAATGAACATCCTGCTCCACTGCCCCGGAAGTGTACTGCTGTGCAGCGGCTCCTATGAGACACAGGAATGGAGCTACCTTATGAAATCTGATATGCCGGGACTTATCATACGTAGCCTGGAGGATGCAGGCGCACTTTCCCCCGGCAGTCAGCTCATTATGCCCTCCCTGCCCTCCTGGGAAGGCCTCCTACAGCTCAGTGGAGTGGTAAACACCGTATATATTATTCTGCATGCAGACACCCTCCTCAAGCTAAAAGCATCACAATATAAAAAATGGGAAAACCTGTTTAAACAGTCAATTTCATCAAAAATAATGGAAGAATGTCCTTTAAAACTCTTGTCTAAAACAGAAAAATGGGGTTATACTGAGAAGGTGTTATTTTCTGTGTTAAAAAGTACCGCTTTAGGCCTCAGCCTGGATCAGATCCATTCTATAGTGACCGGGCAGCACAGAAAAGAAGCACACTATCCCGGCTATGGAGCCCTCAGAGCTACAGGAAAAAAACAGATCCTGGAGGCCCTGAACCGGCTGATAAATGCAGGGATATTGTGCTGGTATAATAAAAGATTAAAGGCCTCAGGAAAAGGAAAGAGATGAAAAGAAGAAGACTCTTTGTCCTCAATCTTGTGGAAAGATTTTTCTCCTGGGAAAAATCGGTGCTCCCTCATGGACTGTTTAAATCACTTTTCAAACTGGTCAATATATACTTTGAAGAAGAGGCTATAGACTGTTATTTCTTTGACCACCAGGATATTGGTTTTTTTGAGACTTTTATCCTGGGTTCAGATGAGACCAAGAAGATCGCCAAAGACAGTAATAAAACCATCCATGCTATGAAAAAAAGTGAGATGCTGGAAAAACTCTCGGGTTATGTGGTACATCAGGATAAACATCTTAATGAAGAAAAAGAAGTAGTCAAAGACAGCATCACATCAAAAAAGAAAAAAGTAGTGGAAGTCCTGAAAAAGAAAGGGGAGATCATCAAGTATCTGGGACGACGTATCGTGATCAAAGATGAACACCTCTATGAAAAGCTGGAAAGGATGTATAACCGCTTCAGTGAAGAGCTGCAGGCCCGCCTAAAAACAAAACAAAGCCCATCAGAACCCCCCACAGAAGACTAATCTTCCATCCCTTTAAATATCTCCAGGATATCATCTTTATTCATCTTTTTAATAAAACTTTCATTAGTGGTCAGGACCTGATCAAAGACCTGCTTTTTTCGGGACTGGAGCTGGAATATCTTTTCTTCTATAGTCCCCTTTGTGACCAGACGGTAGACATTGACGGTCTTGTCCTGGCCTATACGGTGAGCCCGGTCGATGGCCTGATTTTCTACAGCGGGATTCCACCAGGGGTCAAACAGGATCACAGAATTGGCTCCGGTGAGGTTTAAGCCTACACCACCCGCCTTGAGGGAGATGAGGAAGACAGGTATATCTGACTGGTTAAAATGTTCGACCAGTCCTACCCTGTCCCGGGTCTTGCCATCCAGATAGAGGTACTCTATCTCGTTTTTATGAAACTCGCGCCGTATGATCTTAAGCATGCTCACAAACTGGCTGAATATCAACACACGGTGGCCTGAGTCTATGACCTCTTCTACCAGCTCCATCAGGGCGGCCAGCTTCACCGATATCTCGTAGGGGTCCTGATCCTCCAGTTCTTCCGGATAGACCAGCCCGGGGTGCAGACAGATCTGACGGAGACGGGTCAGAGCAGCCAGAAACTCCAGGTAAGAGGCTTCCACCCCTTTCTGCTCCAGAATGGGCAGGTAGTTATTCCTGACCCGGCTCAGGGTGTCCAGGTACAGGCTCTTCTGCTGATCACTGAGGTCCAGCGTGATGATCTGTTCGATCTTGGGAGGCAGCTCTTTGTAGACCATGGCCTTGGTACGCCGCAGGATAAAGGGATGTATCAGTTTTTTGAGGCGCTGGAAGCTCTCATTGCTTTTATTCCGGTCAAATCCATTGATGGGAGTCTCAAACTCATTTTTAAAGTCTTTGTGGCTGCCCAGGAATCCCGGCATCAGAAAATCAAAGATGGACCACAGTTCAGAGATATTGTTCTCCATGGGAGTACCGGTTATGGCTACTCTGTGCAGGGAGTTGATACCCTTGATACTGCGGGTGCGCTTGGCTGTCTTATTCTTGATGTGCTGAGCCTCATCCAGTATACAGTACGTGAAATTTATCTCTTCATACATATCTTTGTCCAGGTGTGTCAGATGGTAGGAGGTGATAGCCACATCATATTCTTTGAGGTGGGCCAGCTTTTCCTGGCGTTTTTCCTTATTGCCATAGATCAGGACATAGGACAGGCGACCATCCATAAACTTATCGATCTCCTGGGCCCAGTTATGCACCAGTGAGGACGGACAGACAATCAGGGCGGGGCCGGTCCCCTTGATGCTCTCCAGGAATGTCAGTACCTGCAGGGTCTTACCCAGGCCCATCTCATCGGCCAGGATACCCCCGAAATGAAAGCGGTTCAGAAAACTGAGCCAATACACCCCGGTCTGCTGATAGGTACGTAATATCTTCTTCAGGTCTTTATGTATAGGGATCTTGATGAGAGCCTTTTCCTTGCCCAGCTCTGCGGGCAGGTCCCTGAGGCTGCTGGGCAGCTCCATTTTGATGTCCTGATCCAGGATCTGGGGGATGCGGAAACGGCGGATCTGCCATTTTTCATTGATATGCTGTATATCCAGGCCCCGGAACAGAGTCTCCAGGATATCTTTATCTTCTGCATCCAGGCTGATCAGCTTATCATCTTTTATGAGATAACCATTGGCCAGCAGCTCCTGTACTTCATCGATCTGAAAGTGATGTTCCCCCATCTTAAACAGGAATTCGACCTGGAGCCAGTCGATGGGGGCATTTTCGGCCTGCTCCCATTCCTTAAGGCTGATACGCTGCTCAGTCAGCCTCTGGGAGGTGAAGTGGACCTGTTTTCCCTCTTTTTCCAGCTCTATAAATTCCTGTATGCCGGGTAAAAACTTTTCAAACAGGGCTTCTTTGTCCGAGGTCCGGATCCGGTTTCCTTCCACTTCATTGAGGAGCTCGTAAAAGCTGGCAAAAGACTGCTGTACTACCGTCTTGAGATGTTCATAAAACTCGTCATGGGGCTGTATCACATCGATTACCTGAGGGTCAAAGTGCAGTATTAATGCTTCTCCCAGGAGGATGACCTGGCGGAAGCGGGCAAAATCTATAGCCAGCCTGTATTCTTTTTTTCCCATAGTCCCCACGATATAGGCGTCCAGGATATATTCACCTTTTTCTTCGTTAAACTGGAACACAATGCGGCGGCTGTCAAAACCAGCCACTTCAGGGATGTTCATAAATTTCTGGAGGTGACTCTTTTCCTGGGCCTGCTCGGTATAGAGGTTTTGCTTCATATTATGTTCAAATACCACACTGCCCTGGCTGAACAGCCGGGTCAGATAATCAGTATTTAAGGGGGTGAACATCAGAGCCAGGCCTTTATTATTGAGAAGGTAATGATCGGTATTGGTACTAAGCAGATAGGAATCCTGCCAGTCCGGAAACACCAGGATGTCTTTGTCATTGATGTATTCCAGGAGCAGTTCCACGGGCTCCATGGGCTGGGGCACGGGTATTTTCTGCCCTCTGATGTGCAGGACCCTGGCCCGGCTGATGATCTGATCCCAGAATAAAGTGTCCAGAGGAGTGGAGAGGATGATCTGCCTGTCCCCTCTTTTTTCCAGGAGATTGTGGGAGTAACGTTTAAATAATTTAAGAAAACTGTAGTCCTCAGCGGGGATCCGGGAGAAATCATGATAAAAATCTTCATTCCAGAAATCGGAATGGACCTGAAGCCCC
Organism: uncultured Brevinematales bacterium; assembly: GCA_964537555.1. Taxonomy (GTDB): domain Bacteria; phylum Spirochaetota; class Brevinematia; order Brevinematales; family CAYRWR01; genus CAYRWR01. The sequence continues at coordinate 33,110 of CAZIAD010000030.1, read as the reverse complement.
AGGTATTGGGCGGCCAGGGGATGCAGATTTGTTAATTCTATACTGACTGAGCTCACGACATGGGCTTCCGCCTCCAGTTGAATATCCAGATCAAAACTTTTATCTAAAATAATCTACTCCTTAAAAATGCAATACATATTGTAACAAACTTCGGGCAATAACACAAGAGCTGAAACAGCCTTTTTAAATCTGTCCCAAAAGCAGGATTAAATAGTCTTTCAATTTTGATTTATCAGAGACTATTGCCTATAATATAGGGATGAAAATCCGTATGAAAAAACATTTCAGCCTTACAGTTTTGCTGTTCAGTATTGTCCTGTATAGTGGCTGCCCGGTAAAGCCGGGGATCAATGTCAATGGCACCTGGAACCGGGGGGGCAAAGCCAGGATAGAGATAAAGGGTACCCGGGGTACTATCACCGGAGAAAACGGGGCAGTCATTCCCGTAAAAGTGATCTACACACAGGATGGAAACGCCATCATCCATGAGATGGATCATAACCCTCAGTACCTGGAGAACTACATCCCCCTTGAAGTAGCCCGCCTCATCTTCAGCAATGCCATAGTGACCAATACCTATTTCCTGGTCAGCGAGGATAGCAACGGCATCATTTCCGCGGAGATCCATGCCTGGGAAGTGTTTTATGACCACAATTATACCCCCTACTACGTCATCCCCAAGACATTTACCGAAGTCTGGGGTAAAAAGGAGACTCCATGAGTACATTGCGCCAGGCCGTGATAGATGAATTTATGAAAATTGTACAGATTGACAGCCTGTCTTTCAAAGAACAGGCTATGTTTGAGTATATAAAAGGCCGTCTGGCAGCCCTGGGCATTGAGGGCGAATACCTGCCCTATACTGAAAAAAACACAGGCAATAGCTCCGGTAATCTGATCGTAAAGCTGGCCTCCAACTCAAAAAAGGTCAAAAAAGTCCTGTTTTTTGATGCTCACCTGGATACAGTGGAGCCGGGCATAGGTATCAAACCCCAGCTTCTGTCTGACCGTATCACCAGCGACGGTACTACCATCCTGGGCTCTGATGACAAGGCTGGAGTAGCAGCCATGCTCATCTCCATAGAAGAGATAGTGAAGCAGGGCCTGGAACATGGAGATGTGTATTTTCTGTTTACCTCTGCGGAAGAGGTAGGACTGGCCGGTATCAATAATCTGGACTTCTCAAAAGTCAAGGCTGACTTCGGGTATGTGCTGGACTCCCATGGCCCGGTAGGTGCTATTATCACTGCTGCACCTTATCACTATATTTATGATATATGGATAGAAGGCAAGGCCAGCCATGCCGGTATTGCCCCCCAGGACGGGATCAATGCCATCAAGATCGCAGCCCGTATCCTGGAGCAGCTGCCCCAGGGCCAGATCAATGCCGACACTGTGGCTAATATAGGCATGATAGATGGCGGACGAGCCACTAATATCGTAGCAGATAACTGCCATATCAAGGGTGAGTTCCGTTCAGTCAATAAAAAAGACTGTGAGCAGCTAGAGACTATCATCAAGACCATAGTAAACACTCTGGGTAAAGAGGCTGTATCTATAAAGCTGGATCAGATCCTGGCTTATGAGGGATTTAAATTCCGGGAGGATGAGGACATCATCCGTACCGTGGAACAGGCGGTACAGGCAATCGGCATCACGCCCCGCCTGGAAGAGACCCGGGGTGGGTCCCACTCCAACATCTACAACCAGAATGGAGTCAAGGCAGTCACTCTGTCTACCGGCATGGAAGAACTCCATTCCACCAAAGAATACATAAAGCTGGATGACCTGGAGAACACCACCCGTCTCATCCTGAAACTGATAGAACTGGCTTAGGAGTAAAAATGTATAAAAATATAGCTCTGTCATGCCTGCTGTTCATAAGCACCCTGATGCTGTCCTGCGGAAGTGCTGAGAGCCTGACCCGTTCCGGCCTGGATCTGCAGTCCCAGGGTAAGCTGGAACAGGCTATCCGCCTCTACTCCAAAGCCATTCAAAAAGACAAGACTTTCGGGCCGGCCTGGCACAACCGCGGCACTGCATGGTATCTCCTGGGTGAGGCTGACCTGGCTCTGCAGGACCTCAATACTGCTGAAAAATACCTGCTCGATTCCAGCACTTTATACAACAAAAGCAGCATCTACCTGCAGTACGGGCTCTATGAGCCTGCCCTGAGGGATATCAATAAGACCCTGGAGCTGGGGCTGACCAATCAATCTGTCATCAATAACCGGGGCTCTGCGCTCAGTGGTGAAGGGGAGTGGATGGAGGCTTTTAAAGATTTTAACTACAGCCTGAAACTACAGCCTGATTATGCTCCGGCCTACAATAACCGGGGAGTACTGTTCTTTAAAGCCAACAACCTCAAACAGGCCATCAAGGACTTCAGCAAGGCTATAGAGCTGGACCCGGAGGAAGGCCTGTTTTATTATAACCGGGGCCTGGCCTATTATGCCCATGGGGATGCCTTTGAAGCCCTGGAGGATCTGAACCTGGCCAAAAAAAAGGGCTATGGCCCTGCTGCTGACATCCTGGAAAAACTCTAAACTCCATAGCCTCTCTTAGTCTTAGTCCCGACTCTTTTTTAACTCATTGTTCCTGATATTTTTCCGGTACTTTTCGGGCTTAAAGATTTTACACTTGACTATTTCTATAGATATGCCACAATATGTTATATCAGGATGGGAGCACTTATTGAAGATTTCTCAAAAACTCGTTTTGAACAATATTCTGGTAGGTTTTGTGCCTATCATTATTGCGTTCACTCTGGTGATCATCATCCTGAAACGCCAGGCCGAAAACTATGTTCGCACTACTCTCACTTCCTCCATGGCCCAGTTCAAAGAAAGCCTGGAAGCCGAGATGAACAAATTCAGAGACTATTCTTATTTTATATCCCGTGAAGCTATTAATCTGATGGATAAAGCCCGGAATAACGGCAACCTGAGCTCCTATAAAAACCAGGTCACAGCCAACCGCTATAAGCTGCGCATGTTTGAACTTTTTAAAAAAGACAAGGTGTTTTACAGGGATATGTATTCCTGGGATGACAACATCTACACCATAAAACCCTTAGTGGCCACTGAGATCTGGGAAAAGCTCAGCGACCCCCTGTATACCCGCCACTTTAAGATATCCTATCCTGATGTCATCTCCAATGTGCTTATCATCAGAAACTGTTCCATTATCTATAATGAAAATTCCGATAAAAAAGTGGGCTTTTCAGCCATATCCACTCCCATAGATAATGTATTCCTGAAAGAATTCGGATATCAGGATAAAGATGAGATCATCGTCATTATGAGTGAGACAGGCCTGAGCTTCAGCAATGATGAATTTAATACCCCTGCCGTGGTTGAAAAGATTTTCAAAGCCAGCAAAGAGAATCCCGGGAAATATCAGATCCTCAATCTGGGCCAGCTGGGAAAATATTATTTCTACAGGGAAAACCTCTACAAAGTGACAAAAGTGGTCAACCGTAAAGTGGAACAGAACAATATAGCAGATGTGGCTATACTCTACAATTATAAGACAGTCAATCAGCAGATACAGACCCTGCTCAAAATCGTCATCATCCTGTTTGTGGCGGTGGTAGCCCTGGTACTGACCGTATCTGTTTTATTTACCCGCAGTATCATTCCTCCCATAATGAGTCTCAAAAAGGCAGTGGAAAAATTCCAGAAAGATATGAGCCCTGTGCCAGATCCGGGAATCACAGATGATGAGATAGGGATACTGCACCGCAGCTTCAGCCAGATGTCTCACACTGTCCTGGAAAAATCTGAAGACCTCACCGAGGCACTGACTCAGCTCGCTCTGGCCAATGAACAGCTCTCCAACATGACTATATTGGACGGACTGACCGGAGTAAAAAACCGAAGATATTTTAATAAAAAGATCGAAAGGGAAGTAAAAAGGGCCAGCCGCCTCAACAAGACCCTGTCTCTGCTCATGCTGGACATAGACCATTTTAAATCCATAAATGATAATTACGGACACCAGGCCGGTGATATATGCCTGCAGCGCCTGGCTGAGACTCTGAGCAGCCACATACACAGGGCGGGTGATGAAGTGGCCCGCTACGGCGGAGAGGAGTTCAGTATCGTACTTCCCAACACGGATCTGGAGGGCGCCTCTGAACTGGCCGAGAATATCAGAAAAGCTGTGATGAACAGCAATGTCACTTATGATAAAAAGAAGATCAAGCTCACCGTCAGTATCGGTGTAGCCAGCGTGAGTGCCGATGATCACATGGAAGATGAAAACCAGATCATACACATGGCGGACCAGGCCCTATATGAGGCCAAAGAAACTGGCCGGAACAAAGTGGTGGTGTACAAGACCACAAAAATGACGGATGTTAAAAAGCCTAAAAAGAAAAAATAAATACAGCCATTTGAAATAAGATTGGCAGCCCTGCCCGGGGCTGCCAAAGAGGTTTGTTGTTGTAAAAGTAGTGTCGTGTTAACTCATCCACTTTTACTGATTGTTGTTGGTATATTACTTCAATAAAAATCCTGAAAAATAATCTTTCAACCTTTTCTGACCATTTTCTGTTTTGTCCTCTCTCATCACTGAGAAATCAGGATTCTTATTACCATAATATGAATAAATTTTAGAATCCAGTGTGACATATGTCAATTCGACTTTAGTCATATTTTTCCAAAAAAGACAATTACGACTAAAGTTTATAGTCGAAAAAGAAAGATTATTTAAGAGACTTAATAAGACTGATCAATTCCAGGCGATGGGCCACCTCAGCTTTTTGAAAAACATGGTAGATATGTGCTTTTACTGTGCCTTCGGAGATAAAGAGACGCTCGCTGATGTCATGGTTGGAATACCCCTCACACAGTAGTTGCACCACATCCTGTTCCCGTTTGGATATATTATAACGGCTGAAGAATCTGTCATAAAGATAAGCCTCGGAAGGGTCTTTGTGGAAGAACAGAAAATAGACAAGCATGAACAGTGCCACCAGAAAGCCGGATAAGATATTAAAACCGATCATATAAAAGATGGATCTGCCATAGATCTGGGAATGAATAGTGGCCCCATAGTAACCTTTGAGGTGCTGATCGATAATGATAGGGATCAGAATGTTTTCATAACCCAGGAAGCGGGCTGCCAGACGGTCGCGTCCGCTCATCAGTTTAAACAATTCCGGCCTCATAGCCCCATATTGTATCTGAAACTGATCCGCTTTATTTGCCATCACTTTTTTTCGGAGCTCACCAAATATAAACTCCTCATAATATTGATTGATATTGGTGTAGGAAAACTGCTTCATGACATCATAAGCCAGATTTTCCCCCTCTTTTCTTTTGAATAGGGATACTAAACGGGTATCGGTGTCAAAGATCATTAAAGAGCTGATAAATGTCTCACTGTTCGAGGGATTATTTTTCTGTACTCGGGCATGGGCACTATAAAAAAACTGCTTGACCACCCCTTCCAGTTTTTCTTTTTGAGCGGGATCAGTCAGATGGTCAAAATCTACTCCCATTCCCTTTAGATAGAGATGTATCATATTTATGGAATCGGTCAGGCCGGCACTGGCTGTGATGCGGGCCTGGCGCATATTTACAAATGTATTGATACTCAGTGCCAGGATGGATACAAACAATACCATCAGGACTATCTTGACCTGCAGGCCCAGCCTGTAATGATGCACAATATAGGTAATAAGATCCAGAGTGATATAGAGCAGGTAGAAAAACAATAGTATCAGGATCACATAGAAACCTGCCTGGTAGACTACCCTGGTGTCCTTTTTATAGATGACTGAATTGTAGCCCCCGAAGTGGTCATCAGCCAGACCCGGCCGGGTGATATCCTGGGTCCAGACCGGAGCCTCTCTCCCCTTAATATAGACTACAAACTTGTACTGGTTTTCACCGGAATACAGCATCACCGGGATCTCCCATTGATCGGGCCTTACCTGTTTTAGCTGATAGGAATGATTTAAGGGATTCCAGTTATTAAAAAACCCGGCCACGTAGACTGCAGAGATCTGGTTGGTGGACAGGGGTTCGTCAATACCGTATTGTTCCCACACATTCTCAGGTAAGGGGAGCTTAAAGGTCAGGCTCTCGGTCTGCCAGTAACTCTCCTGGTTTTCCTCCAGCCTGAAGTTAAAATACAGAGCCAGGCCCAGAAGCATCACTAATATGGCGGTCCGGATAATTACGCGTTTCATTATAAGCTTTTCCTGATTTGTGATATGCATCACATTATAAATATAAATACTGTTAAGGTCAACACCTGAACAGTCTTAGCCCGGATTAATAATCCATGAATTCTTTAAAATAGCATAATTCATGATATATTATGTATATAGTACAAAATTCTTCAAGAAAAAAGAGAGTGAGTACCGATAATATCTCTAATGATAATAATGAGAAAAAGATGAATTTTTTACACCATGAATGGAAGATCCTACGCTTTATCATGATACTCAGTCTTATTTCGATCGGTTTTAACGGCTTTCTGCTCAGTAGCAGTCAGGACCCGGATCTGATATACACTGAATATGGAGTCCGCTCCAATCCTTTCGGGGACCAGAGCTATGACGAGATACTGAGCTCCATCCCGGGGCGTATCCCCATACTGATGTATCACAATATCATCACTCCTTCCAATAAACATCGCTTTCAAAACATCAATGCCCGGAATCAGCGTTACTTTGTGACCAGCCGGGAGCTGGAAGAGCAGTTAAACACCCTGTATGCTCTGGGCTACCGCAACATCTCTCTGGATGAATACCTCTCCCTCATGAAAGGAGAGAAGAAAAGCCTGGACCGTCTCAGCCCGGGAACCCGCCCCTTTGTCCTGACTTTTGATGATGCGACGTTTGGACAGTTCGACTTTATCGGAAAAGATGAAGAGGGAAATTATCTTATCGATCCTGATTGTGCGGTAGGGATCATGCTCCGTTTTTCCGAAAAGAATCCCCCCTTCAAACTGAATGCTGCTTTTTCCATAGATTTTGACAATCCTCCCTTTCTGGTGGCCTACCAGGTAGAACAGAAACTCAATCTTCTGCTGGATTACGGATTTGAGATAGTCAATCATACGGCTACCCATAAAAAACTGGCCCCACTCCTGGCCCGGGATCCTGCCCGGGTGGATTACGAGATCGGAAAAGCCATGGAGCAGTTTGAGTCCTTTCTGGGGTACCGGGTAAGTACTATCGATAAGATCTGCTACCCCGGGGGCAAGGAAAATCCCCAGATCCATGATTATGTAAAAGAGATCCGTTATAACGGCAATACCTATAAGTTTATAGCAGCCCTGGATGCTGAAGGCATGCAGGCCTTCAATCCCAACACTCCCCAGTTCAGGCCTTTTGACATATCCCGCATTGAAGTCAATACCGGGACCTTTAACCGCTATATAGTCAATGCCCCGGACATATATAAGACCCCTGCCCTGACGCAGGAAGAGGATAGCTCTGTACTGGCCCGTATCACAGACTCTATCCTGGAGGATAAATAAATGAGCGCTCCCATTGTGGCTAAAAAAAGCATCTTCCCCTATAATCTAGAGGATAAAAAGAGGTACTAAATGGCAGGCATAAAATTTCAACTGGTGCATATGGGTAAGAACTCCTACCCCTTTATAGAGGCAGATGAACCCAGCGACACTTTTTATATCATAAAACAGGGCAGTGTGACTCTGAGCAATTCCCTGATCCCTATGGGAAAGAACGATTCAGAAGTCATGGGCGTGGGCGATTTTTTCGGAGTCATATCCTGTATGGCCCAGCGTCCCCGTCTCTACTCGGCCTACACTCTGGATGACAGCCTGCTCATACAGGTACAGAGAGACCAGTTTGATTACCTCATACAGAATAACAACCCCATTGCCATGAAGATCATCCGCTATTTCAGTAAGCAGCTGCGTTTTTTTAACGGACAGCTGACCCGTATGTCGGTGCAGACTATAGCCGAGGAAGAAGATCCCAGCATGCTCTATGAACTGGGAGACTACTATATCTCTAAAAAAGACTGCTACGTACATGCAGCCCATGCCTACTATAAATATCTCCAGTTTTGTGCCCGGGGCCAACACCGGGACATGGCCACACAAAAACTGGAGGCCATCCGCAAAAACTACAAAGTCAATTTTCTTCCCCGTAAAGAGGGTTATCTGTACCTGTTTGAAGATAAACAGCCCATATTCCTGGAGCATGAGCTGGGAGAAGAGCTCTATATCATCCAGGCCGGTGAAGTCAAGATATCCAAGATAGTCAATAACCAGGAAGTACTGCTCAACATTCTAAAGGTAGGAGACATCTTCGGAGAGATGGCTATACTGGAAAACAAACCCCGGAACGCCAATGCCCTGGCATCAGGCAGTGTCAAGCTCATGGCTGTATCCAAGGAAAACTTCGGTAGTATCGTGGAGCAGCACCCGGAAATAGCCAGCCGTATCATACGCCTGCTGTCTTCCCGGATATGGTTCATGCACCGCCATATCACCAACATGATGATACAGGACCCCAAGACCCGGCTTTTTGATGCCCTCTATATACATCTGCTTAAGGAAAGAGTAGACCTGGAACGGGAGCTGTTTTATACCTTCCAGCTTAGCTCTGAAGATCTGCTTAAATTTACCGGCCTGCAGACCTCAGCCGGTTACGCCGCACTCATGGAGCATATACAAAAGAGTAAGTTCTTCTCCGTGGAAGACGGTAAGATCCACTGTAAAAAGCTGTCCCATATTATAGACAATATCAACGTGGTCCAGAGAAAGCGTGACCTCAAAAACAGCGGAATGTAAAAATGGCAAAAGTAAGATTCAAACTGGTCAATATGCAGAAAGGCAGCTACCCTTCCCTGGAAGGGGATGAGTCCAGTGACAGTTTTTACATCCTGAAAAAAGGCAGTGTCCTCGTGAGCACCGACTCTCTGCCCCAGAGGCTGAAGCAGGATGAGATCCTGGGGCCGGGTGACTTTTTTGCTATCATTTCCTGCATGTCCGGCCGTCCCCGCATACATTCCGTACAGGTCCTGGAAGACTCCCAGGCCATACAGGTCCATAAGGACCAGTTTAAAGACCTGATCGAGCAGAATACCCCCATCGGCATGAAGATCATCCGGAGCTTCAGCCGCAAGCTGCGCACCTACGACTCAGTATTTGCCAAGCTGTCTTTTATGCTCGACCATGACAGCGACGCGGCCCACCTCTACAAGATCGGGGAATACTTCTTCAGCAAAAAGATGTTTGCCCACCATGCCGCCTATGCCTACTCCCGTTTCCTGGAGCTAAAGCCCGATCATCCTGATGCTGAGGATGCCCGCCAGAAGCTGGAGACTATCCGTAAAAACTATGCCTGGGAAAGCAGGCCTGAAAAAAAAGATATGTACCTATCCTATGAGGATAACCGCATCGTATTTTTGGAAAACGAGATAGGTGACAATCTCTATATCATTCAGAGCGGTGAGATCAAGATAACCAAGATACTGAATGGACAGGAGGTCCTGCTGGGTGTACTTAAACAGGGAGACATCTTCGGAGAGATGGCCATACTGGAAAATAAACCCCGGAACGCCAATGCCATCACCAATGGCCCCGTGACTCTCATCCCGGTATCCAAGCAGAACTTTGACAGCCTGGTCAGGCAGCATCCCGAACTGGCCGCCCGTATCATCTCTATACTGTCCGACCGCATCTGGTTTATACACAAGCAGATATCCACTATCCTTATTTCAGATCCCGTGACCCGGCTCTATGACAGCCTCTATATGCACCTCCTCAAAGACCGGATCGACATCGAGAAGGATCAGCCCTACACTTTTAACCTGACCTGGGATGACCTGCTTAAGTTTACCGGCCTTCAGGGAGAAGCGGGCCGTATGGTCCTGGAGACTACCCTGCAGCGCAGCTCCGACTTCAAGACGGTGGACCGTAAGATCTACTGTAAAAATATCAAAAGCATTGCCCAGCGCATGAACCTCATCCAGAAAAAGGTAGAGATGAAGCGCGCTGAAGATATCTACATCATGTAGTCCATTTAGTCTATAGTCGATAGTCTATAGTCCGATTCTCTTTTTAAAACTCTATCTTCTGCCTCTTCGACTGATATCCTGCAATTACTTCCCGTTCTCAAAGATATTCCAGACAGGCTCTTCCCTGCGCCGACCTTTGACTTTCTGCTGAGGACTTTCGACTGACCCGCCCTGTGGCCACCATCATGTACGGAACTTATCATCATGAGGATGACTCAGCAGTATTAAAAAGACTGTGCTACATCAATCCTTTCTCTGCCGACTATAGACTATCCACTCATGACTATCGACTGAACAACACAGCTTTGCTTTGGATTGATACTTTTACATTCATTCATTATAATATAGAGGAATAAAAGGAGTCCACCATGCCCTTTCCTCTGGAACGATATGAGCTGGATGATGATCACGAGGACAGTGTCAAGATCAGCCGCCCGGTTAAAAAACCTGAAGCCAGGGAAGCGGTAAAAGAGCAGGATAGTGCTGCCCTGTTCCGTAAGGCAGTCTCCCTCTTTAAAAAAGAGCAGTTTCTGGGCTGTGTCAATATTCTGGATGAATATCTGGTGCATCATGAAAAAGACCTGCCTGCCCTTAAGATCATGGGATTCGCCCTGATCGAGACGGGCAAGTACCTGGAAGCCCGCCGTTATTTCTCCCGGGCCCAGGCTATTAACCGTAATGACATAGAGACCCTTAATGCCCTGGCCTACCTGGACCTGTCCCAGGGAGATATTAATTCAGGGATCAATAACCTGCTCGATGCTCTGTATATAGATAAAGAGAATGAAAAGATCAAGGCCAATCTGGAGATGCTTAAGGGGAATAAAGACCCTAAGATCATTTTTTCATTGACCAAAGCCCGGGAATTCCTCATTATACGTCTTCCCGAGCTGCCCTGGATGGATGAATTTGCCGAGCGTTTCTTTGCCTGGCTTAAGACTCCCAGCTTCCGGCTCATCCTGTTTATAGCGGGGGGCGGCCTCCTGGCCTTATTTTTGACTCTGGCCTGGCCCGGCATGCGGAACTGGCTGGAAAACTACCGCTACACCCGGGGATTCGGCCCGGGACAGTACCAGAACATCAGCATACAGGATATAGATAACCTGGTAGAACAACGTAAGAATTATAAAATAAAGCTGGATCCTGATGATATAGAAAGAAAATTTGCGCTTATCAAACAAAACCTGGAAATGGGTAAGCGTAACCGGGCTGTGCTGCTCATCAATGAGATCCTGCATTCCAATGCCCCGGAACAGATGAAAGAACACACCCTGATCTTCCAGAGTTTCGTACCGGATGGCAGTCCCACCACTATAGATTATAACCCCCACTACCGGGATGTGGTCAAGGCCCCCTTCCTCTACAAGGATGTATTTATCAAGTGGCAGGGCACTATAGCCAATCTGGAGCACAAGGGCAAGGAAGAGACCTCCTTTGATCTGCTCATCAATTTTGTGAATGATGCGGTAGTGGAAGGTATGGCCCAGCCTCACTTCCCGGGCGACATCAAGATCCGGGCCGGTGAAAAGGTGACCGTGTTTGGCACTATTGCAGGCATCACCCTGGACAATAAGGTCATCATCAAGGGCCAGCAGATCGTACCCATAGGAAAGTAAATGGCAAAGTTTTTTATAGAGACCTACGGCTGCCAGATGAATGTCTCCGAAAGTGCTTCTCTCAAGAAGATACTTCTCGACCATGACCATGAAGAAGCAGCCACTGAGACCGAGGCCCAGTGGGTCATCCTCAACACCTGCTCGGTACGCCTCACCGCGGAACAGCGCATCGAGGGCCGCATCGGCTATTACCGCAATCTCAACCGGAACCAGGGAAAAAACATAAAGCTCATCCTCATGGGCTGTATGGGCCAGAATGTAGGCGAGGATATCAAAAAACGATTTCCCGATGTAGTCAAAGTAGTGTGGGGCACCTACAACAAAGAAGGCATCCTCCCCTATCTCTCCGGCACGGCCCAGGGAGACTTCCTGGATCTGGAAGGCTATCACTTTATGCCTGCCGAGCCCGAGAAGCAGCATCCCTACAAAGCCTTTGTGCCCATCTCCCATGGCTGTAATAACTTCTGCACCTACTGCATAGTCCCCCATGTTCGGGGCAGAGAGGTACACCGGGATAGCCGGGAAATACTGGAAAATATAAAGACCCTGGCCTCAGAGGGAGTAAAAGAGATCACGCTTCTGGGCCAGAATGTCAATAGTTATGAAAGTGGCGGCATACATTTTCCTGAATTACTGGATATGGTAGCCTCAGAGACTGGCATACCCCGTCTTAGTTTCCTGACCTCCCACCCCAAGGATTTCAACCTGGACCTGGCTGATGTGATGTCTGCCCATGCCAATATCATGCCCTATCTCCATCTCCCTTTCCAGGCAGGCAGTGACACGATCTTACAAAGAATGAACCGTAAATACACCCGGAACAGCTATATGGATAAGATATCTATAGCCCGCAGTATTCCGGGCATTGTCCTCACCACAGATATACTGGTGGGTTTCCCCGGAGAGACCGAAGCAGACTTTCAGGCCACCATGGAAATAGTCAAAGAAGTCAGATTCCATGAGGCCTATATGTATAAGTACAGTGTACGGCCCGGTACCGAGGCGGAAAAATACACCGACCATGTAGACGAAGACATCAAGCTGTCCCGGCTCCAGCACCTCATCGAGGTACAGATGAAGATCAACCGGGCCAGCATGGCTGCACAGATCGGCGAAGCCACCACCGTCCTCATGGAGAACCGTTCCCGAAAAGACCCCTCCCACATCAAGGGCCGCAGCCATTCCGGTATGCTGGTGGTACTGCCCGGTGAGATCTCGGATATAGGCAGTATTCAGTCTGTCAGGATCACCGATACTTCCGGGTCTATGCTGGTGGGGGAAAAGATCAGGGGATGAGTACTCGAGATATAGTGATAAAGCCCTATTCCCCTGCTTATCTGCAGGATATTGTCCAAATATGCTATCATACCGGCTTTTATGGAGAAGACCTGGCAGACAAAAATCTGTTTTCAGACCCTCTACTGTTTGCCATGAGATTCGCTCTCCATTACCTGAATTTTGAGCCGGAACTAAACTATGTGGCTGTTATCAATGACAGGGCGGTAGGATATATTATCGGTACCTCCGATACTATTGCCCAGAAGCAGGATTTTTCCCGGACTATGTATTACAGGATACTGGCCCGAATGTATGGCTATTCTCTGTGGAAGAACCGGCAGGATGTGATCTGGATGAATAGATTTATCCGGCATGCCAGGAGGCCTCATCTGGACCTCAGGTTTTTAATCCAGTACCCGGCCCACCTCCACATTAATATTCTGCCTCTCTACCAATCACAAGGCCTGGGCCAGAGGCTACTGGATCGTTTTATCTCGACTTTACATAAAAAAGGAGTGCCTGGCTTGCACTTGGGGACCAGTACCGCCAACTTAAAGGCCAATCCCTTTTACCTGAAAAACCAGTTTCAATTACTCCAGACCCAGAACGAAGACATGTGGAATACAGGGGAAAATCATCAGGCCTTATTATATGGGAAATATTTATTATGAAAAGAAATACTGAAATTCAGTTTCCCGCCCATTGCTGATCTAAAAACATGCTCTTGGCCGGGTCAGACCCATCCTGAAGAGACCTTGTTGAGAATATATTTATAGGCTCATAATTGCAGCTATCAATAAAAAGACTGCCGGATTGCAGTAGTGAGCCTGGTCAGGGTAAAAGGTTTTTGGATTAGAGCTTTCACACCCATTTTCATCAGATCGTCTTTGATCTCCCAGAGACTATGTCCGCTTATAACAATAATAGAAATATCCGGTTTGATCTTTTTAAGTTCTTTAATGCACTCTACCCCACCAATTTCTGGCATAGATAAGTCTACAAATACCCCTATGACATCAGCATGTCCTTTTTGGAACAAAGCAATCAGTTCTTTTCCACTACTCACTGTATCCACTGAATACCCCAGGCTACTTAAAATATTAGCCATGTACAGTCTCACTTTTTCTTCATCATCAGCCACGATGATTTTTTCCTGAAAATTGCTAATCTGCTCATCCACAAGGAAAGTATTTTCATGTTTCATTTCCGGATGCTGCTCATTGACCAAAGGTATTTCCAGAGTAAAGACTGTACCAATTCCTGGTTCGCTATCTACTTTGATAGAAGCAGAAATATCCTGCACTATATTCCACACTATCGATAATCCAAGGCCTGTTCCTTTATTACTGTCCATATCTTTTGTAGTAAAATATGGATCAAAAATCCTGGGGAGCACTTCCGAAGGGATTCCAGAGCCAGTATCAGCTACAGTGATGATGATATTTTTTCCGAGAGAATCAGGCACGATCACTTCAGGTTCAGAATTAAGCCTGGATTCAATTACGATCTTCCCTCCAGATGGCATAGCGTCAGAGGCATTTTTAATCAGATTTAAAAAAATCTGATTAATGTCCATTATATCACTTTTAATATACATTTTCCCCGGCATAAGCCTCAGCTCGATCTCAATATTCTTAGGTATCAAGTGAGTGGAGAAAGTCTTGAACTGGGCGATAAAGTCATTAATCTCTATATACTCTCTCTGTTCCACATGAGAGCGGCTGAAACTCAGAAGCCGGCCTACCATGTGAGACATGGTCTGACAGCTCTCATAGGCCATACGGAGGTCTTTTTCCACTTCTCTGCCCTGGGTTTTTAGAATGCCGATCTCTACAAAGCCCATGATACTGGTAAGCATATTATTAAAGTCATGGGCTATTCCCCCTGCAAAAGTACCGATAGTATCCATCCGCTGAATATGCTGCAATTGTTTGAGGAGATATTCCTGCTGGTTTTTATTTTTCCAATTGTTCAGAGCAGCATTTATACTGACCCTTAATAATTCCGGATTAAGGTTATTTTTATTCAGATAGTCATCAGCACCTTTTTTTATGATATCCGCTGCAATTTTTTCATCTTTTTGACCTGTCAACACTATCAAAGGGCCTTTATAATTTAATACTCTGATCTCCGGAATAATATCCAGACTAGTCCGGGATCCGAGATTATGGTCCAGCAATATGATATCTACTTTGTGCTTTAACAGATGTTCCCGAGCAGATTCCCAGTCATTGAAGCTATAGGATTCCTGGACGCAGCAATCATTGCTTTTTAAATACCTCTTCACTATCTCCTGGTCTTCCGGGCTGTCGTCTATAATGACTATTTGCTTTATATCTTTATTCATATTCACTCCTGAGGTAAAAGTACGATCTCCAGCCAGTAATCTTTCAATTTAGCTATTGCCCGGAAAAACTCTTCCAATACAATCGGTTTTTTAACATAGCTATTGGCCCCCGCTTTATAACATTTCTCTACATCCATAGGGTCATCGGAAGTAGTCAGTACTATTACCGGAATAATTTTGAGTCTGTCATTTGCTTTTATCATTTTCAGGACTTCATACCCGTTGGTTCTAGGTAGATTAAGGTCCAGTAAGATAAGTCCGGGCAGATCGATTTTTTTTATAGGGTTTTTGGCAAGATCCATTAAGAATACCAGAGCATCATCTCCTGTCTCAAAATGCAGCAGTGGATTTGTTAATTTACTGGCCTGGAACGCTCTCTTAGCAATAGTAAAATCTTCCGGACTGTCTTCAATCATGATGATCTTTTGACGAGGAGTCTGTATACTCATAGGTTCTCCTTTTTGTTAAGGGTAAAATAAAAGGTGCTGCCTTTGCCGGGCTTAGATTCCAGCCAGATCTTACCCTGATGCCGTTCTATTATCTTTTTTACTATGGTCAATCCGGCTCCGGTACCTCCGGAATACTTATCCCTGCCATGAAGGCGTCTGAATATATGAAAGATCTTTTCAAAGTGCTGTTCTTCTATCCCTATACCATTATCTTTGACAAAAAAAGTATTCCGGCCATTGATTTCCTGATAACCCACCACAATACTTTTCTTAGGATTATCATTATACTTGACCCCGTTGATGATTAGGTTGGTGAAAACTTCTCTGAGCCGGGTATGATCACAGTATATGCTGGGGAGATCTTCTGGAATTATCAATTCAGCATGGTTTTCCTCTAAATAACTGGAATAGGTATCTTTAATCTCAGACAACATCCTCCCGATATCATTCATCCCGAATGCCATTTCCTGACGGCCCACTCTGGAATAGTTTAAAAGGGTAGTAAGCAGGTCCTCCATGCGACGGGATAGCTTCATGAGGGTCTCCAGTTTTTGCACCCCCTCCGCATCCAGTTTTTCCTGATAATCTTCCAAAAGGAATTGTGAAAAGCTGCTGATGCCCCGTAGGGGTTCCTTTAGGTCATGAGAAGTAATATAGGCAAAATCGTCCAGGTCTTCATTGCTTTGCCTGAGGGCCTGATTGGCTCTTTGCAGTTCATCCTCGATTTCTTTTCTCTCTGTAATATCCATAGATATACCTATTATTCCCTGGGGTACACCCTCCAGGTCAAAATAAGGGATCTTATTAGTCAACACCCAACGGGTCCCGGTTTCAGTCTCCCAGGGCTCTAAAATGTTTCTTTTTGCCTGACCGCTTCTAATGACTTCGAGATCATCATCCCAATATAGCTGTGCCAGGTCATGAGGATAGAGATCAAACAGATTTTTACCATCCAGTTCATACTTTGGCATTTTATGTGCATCCGCCATATATTGATTGACCTTTATGAAGTTGTTTTGAGTATCCTTATAAAAAACCAGTCCAGGTATACTATCAATGATGATAGTCAGTTCCTGTGACAGTTTTCTGTACTTTGCTTCTTTATCGATCAAAGCATCCTGAGCTTTTCTTCGGTCTGTGATATCCAGAGCCAGCCCTGCCACACTTATTTTTTCTCCTGTTCCTAGGCTGATAGGAAATTTATAAGAGAGATAAGTGTGAATCCCATCATCCTGAGGAACTATTTCTTCACTTATGATCAGTTTTCCCGTATTTCTGACTTCTTTATCATTTTTTACGAATTGATCTGCCATTTCTTTGGGGAAAATATCATAATCTGTCTTTTCTTTTACACCTTCCTCAGTCTGATGAAAAAGATCAAGAAAGCGCCGATTGACTAACTGATATTTACCATCGTCTCCTTTTTGAAAAAAGACCATGGGGCTATTATCAATAAAATTCCGCATCACTTCCTGACTTATTTCCAGTTCCCTGGTCCTATTTATTACTTTCTGTTCCAATTTCTCATTCAGTATCCGGAGATCTTCCTCTGCTTTTTTTCTTTGTACCAAATCCAGCACAAAGTATGCGAGGTCTTTGATAATATCGATATCATTCTGAGTATATAATTGCCGCTTATTACCTAATCCAATGACAGCAACGATCTTATCTTTATGAAAGAGAGGGAGAGTAAGTTCACGAGTCAAAGGCGTATGCCCCGGGGGAAGGGGGTTTTTAAAGTCAGTAGTATGGAGCTGATTATGGATCACCTCTTTTCGTTGTCTGATACATTCGGCCCAAATTCCGGCACTATCCAGGGGATAATGCTTATCCTTAGGATTTATACTGCAATGCTGCTGGATGGTCCTGCTGGACCAGGCGGAAAGAGAGACTTTCTGCTGATCTTCATTATAAAAATGGAAAAACGATACCATACTCTCAGTTAAATTTTCCGCGATATCCAACGTGAGCTGAAGAGTCTCATGTACCGTAGATGTCATGGCCCGTTCTGAAATTTTTAATCTGCCGGTTGTCAAGTTCAAATATCTTTTTTGTAGAGTAATATCTTTTAGGGAACAGATTGCTTCGTTATTGATTATCTTAACACTTATCTCTACATCAAAAAAAGAACCGTCTTTTCTTTTATGTAAAGTCTCGAATCGATCCCAACCTTGTTTAAAAACCTTTTCGATATGCTTTTCTGTCTCACTTTTACTTTCTCTGGCTTCAAAATCATAGATCTTCATAGTAGTGATCTCTTCCCTGGTATAACCACTCATATCTATATAAGCCTGGTTAGTGACTCGAATTAAACCCTGAACATCCACTATCCAGAATCCATCCAGAGCATTTTCCAGAATTTCCTGATAGCGATTATTTGCAGATTTCATTTACATGCTCCCTCATCCATAATAGCTTTTGAAAAAACTACCTGAACACCATAGCTAAGTCTAATATTGCATTAAACACTGCATCCCCTGCTTATTCAACTTACGGATAGTATCCACTCTGATGGGGTGTACGATCTTGATATCGCTCTGACACAGATCCAGTTCCCTGCAGCCTAAGGCTTGCATATGTTCATCAAATACTTCGACTACTACCGGAGCGCTGAGGTCGGCGTTATTTACTTTTGTGACAATGCCAACATTGTGATTGGACAGTTTGACCCAGGAACCTATGGGGAATAAAGATGCTGCCCGTAAAAATGCGTAGATCACATCCCCGTCAAACTGTTCTCTTTGTTTGGATAATAAGTCCACCACCACCTTACGGGGAGTCACAAAATCACTCACAAAGGGGTTTTCTGTAGTAGACTCTATATAATACTCTGCAAACATGATGAGCGGGGTGTATTTTGTAAAAATACGCATGGTAGCGCCATTGGGGAAACCACTGCCGTCAAATCTCTCATGATGCTGAAATATGGATCTCTGCACTTCAAAGTCGATATTCAGAGACTGGGCCATATGGTAACCGTGACTGGGATGCAGGTCAATCCGTGATTCCTGACTCAAGTCAAAACTGAAGTCTTTTTTCATATCAGGAAAGTCTTTATAGAGATTTATGTCATGTAAAAGGGCCGCCACTCCCAGGTTAATCAGCTCTTCTAAGTGAAAAGACTTTTTGCTAAGAGCCAATAAAGTATTGATGTTGACATCACTGAGTGACTCCGACTTTTCATTGGACAATGCAGTGAGCTCTATGGCCGTCACCAGGGCAATGATAAGTACCAGCAAGGAGTGACTGACCATAAATTTATACTTATCCTGTTCCTGCATGGATAGTGCAAACAAAGCCCGGGACAGCTTGTATCCCACATCCTGGATCAGATCCAGCACCATCGATTCTACAAATGAAATATAGACCACTCTTTGTGTAATGATGGCATCCATAAAGGCTTGCGTCATTTCTATATATTTTTTATATTTTTGAATTAATTCCGGCCTCTCCAGGGCTTCCAGAGTAGCAATTTTTTCAAAATCCAGTTTGGACTGGGCATGGTGGCGGATTGCTTTGAGTGACTCTTCCCGTGTGTGGGGCTGGACCTGACTCAGTTCCTGTTCATATTTCTGCAAATGTTTCTGATGGTACGCTTCCAGTTCCAGTTGGTAGTCCACACCCCGGATAGAGTTTTTTCTTCTCTCAATTTCTTTCTGGAGCTGGCTGTCCAGATTTATATCAAAAATAGCTCTGGCCTTTTCCTCTTTGCTGAGAGTACCGGCTTCCAGGTTTTGTAGTTTCCTTTTAACATCCCGTTTAGTTTCCCCCGGTTTGAGAAGATCTTTTTCCGGGCTTGATTTATCAATAATAATGACTTCTATCTCAACAGGGGGAGTTATTTTCTTGAGGTCTTCCACGTCATCAGGGGTCAGTACCCGGCCCGGACTGAGTTGGGGGCGCTCTTTTACACTTTCCTTCAGCACATATCCCGGATGTATCTGGTCAGACATGACTATTTCAATTTTATGTTGAGCCACTTTTACTCCTAAAATCAATTACATGATAGCAAAATTTTCTATATTAATCAAGGAGAAATTGTAATGTTAGGCCGGGAGGAGAAGTCTGAGGTATCTATTTTTTCCGGAATAACTTGGCTATTCCAGCTTCGATCTTGAGAAAGGCTTGTACCAGTCTGGGTTGAAACTGCATGCCACTGCTATCCCTAATGATATTGACGGCTTCCTGGTGGGTAAAGCCGTTTTTGTATACCTTGTCACTGATAAGGGCTATATACACATCCATCAGAGATACAATCTGGGCTTCCAGGGGGATCTCATTGCCCTTAAGGCCTTTAATATAGCCTGAACCATCCCATTTTTCATGATGAAACTGTATAATATTACTAAGCATCACATCCATGGGATAGTCCTGAAACATAGTCTGGCCGTTCAGGACATGAGTCTTTACTATATCAAATTCCTCGGGGCTGAGCTTTCCTGACTTATTCATGATCTCGGTAGGTATCATGATCTTACCGATATCATAACTGGGAGCATACAGCCTCATCCTGTGCGCAAAATCAGAAGGAGCTCCCATCACCAGGGCCAGCTGGGCGCAGCTTTCGCTGAATTTTTTCAGAAAGGCATAGCTTTTTTTATCGATATTATCAGAAGTATGTTCGATGATATTGAGCAGGGCCTTGTTCAGGTTATCAGTCTCTCTTACCAGGCTGGTCACTTTTTTTGAGAGCAGGACTTCCTGGCTCTCCAGTTCCTGCTTATGAATACCATAAAAGACCAGGTTCTTTACTCTGCCTATGAGCTCATAGATCTCTACAGGAAGTGGTATATAGTCTGTAGCCCCCTGAAAAAAACATTTTTCTATAAGATTGACTGATTTTCGGGGGATCAGCATCACTATGGGGATATTCCGGATGGACTGACTGTTTCTGATCTGCTCGATATACACCATCCCGTCAGAGTGAGGCATCTCAGATTCCAGGAGGATTATGGCCGGCATTTCGGATTTCACAGAAGACAAAAGAGTGCTTTCATCTTCTACAATAATCGTTTTATAGCCGGATTCATTTAACGCAGAAGAGATAATGCTGATAGTTTCTTTATCCTTCCCAGCAAGTATTATTTTGGGGATTTCCGTATTACTCATGTTTTTAGCCTCGGATTCTGACATATTCAATCGTATTATACATCGTCTTTTCATTAATTGTAAGTAAAATCCTGCTTTTTTATATTTTCAGGATTTGACTTTCAGGAGTTGGACTCTTAAAATCATTATATAATACAAAAAGAGCTGTAGAGGATTGGGTTTTATTGATACTGTCCCTGTTTGCCTCTCCTCGATCTTGAATATCTGTATAATCAACAGACAGATTAAGTAAGTAAAATTAGTAGGCAGGTAATATGAAAAAATTTGTCTTTATCCTGATTTTTCTCAGCTTAAACCTGATGTTTCCCAACCTGACCTGGTATAAAGAGGTATCCCTGTCAGAGATGATAGATCACAGTGACCTGATTGTGCGGGCACAGACAGCCAGCCCTTTTCTCAGTACCAATACTATCCGTTACTGGTGTAATCTGAAGAGATATAGCTTCACTATGGTGAGTAAGCATTTCCAGGTGGATGCCATTATCTATCAGAAGAACCCTCATGACCCTGCCCCCACTAATAAGCAGATCCTTTCTCTTATAGATCCTGCTCAGCAGACCGATTTAGCAGTAGAAAAAATTTATAATTGTGAGAAGCGGGCAAAATCTCCCATTATCGAGAGTTATCATGATGCTCCCCCATTGATGAGCGGAAATTCTTACCTCTTATTTCTGAGTCACAGAAATGAGCGGCCTTACACCCTGGTATGCCATCAGGCCTATGTCAGCAGTCACACACTTCCGGAGATCTTAAAAATCCTACAAGCCAAAAAGAAGGGAAGTGATTAGATGACTGATATCATAGCCCTGGGAGAGATGCTTATCGATTTCAGCCCCCTTCCCGGTGAAGCCTATCAGGCTCATGCCGGAGGAGCTCCTCTCAATATGCTGGCTGCGGCAGCCCATATGGGCCGCTCCTGTGCCATCATAGCAGGAGTAGGCAGGGACCATTTCGGAGACTTTCTCCTGGAACAGGCCCGGATCCAGGGTATTTCCACCCGATGGGTACAACGTTCCTCCCGGCCCAGCAGCCTGGCCATTGTCAGCCTGAATGATGAGGGAGAGCGAAGCTTTTCCTTTTACCGTGATGCCGGGGCAGATCTGGATTTACGGGAACAGGAGCTTCCTGTTCAGGACATACAGTCCTGTACTATCTTTCATGTAGGATCGCTCTCCCTTTGCGGGGAACCATCCCGCAGTACCACCTTTAAAGCCCTGGAAGCAGCCCATGAGGCCGGATGCCTCATCAGTTTTGATCCAAATCTGCGTGTCCATCTATGGACTGACCTCGATTCGGCCCGGACTTTGATGCATCAGGTTTTGGAATATAGCGCTATCCTCAAACTCTCCGCGGAAGAACTGGATTTTATTTTAGGGACAACAAAGCAGAGACTGGAAGCAGTACAGGATGTTTTTGATATGGCTCCGCATCTGCAAATCCTGGCTCTCACCCTGGGCTCCCAAGGGTCTATCCTCTATACCCGTCATTCTTCATTCAACCTGCCGGCTTTTGCAGTGAAGGCCGTGGATACCACAGGAGCCGGAGACTGCTATATGGGATGTCTCCTGGCAGGTATCCTGGACAGTGCCCAATCACTCAGTGACCTGAGCCCCGAAGAGTGGAAAAAAGCAGGCCTCATGGCTAGTGCTATGGCCGCACTCAGTACGACCCGCCCCGGGGGAGTGAGTTCTATTCCCAGCCGGGAATCTGGAGAAGCCCTATTAAAAGGAGATGTCCCATGAA
Source organism: uncultured Brevinematales bacterium (assembly GCA_964537555.1). Classification (GTDB taxonomy): domain Bacteria; phylum Spirochaetota; class Brevinematia; order Brevinematales; family CAYRWR01; genus CAYRWR01. The sequence continues at coordinate 10,555 of CAZIAD010000030.1, read as the reverse complement.
TATCGTTAAATATCAGGATGAGCTGCACAGACAGGGTACTATAGCCCTGTGGCAGTCAGTGTTTGATTACAGCTCCAGTCACAACACTCAGGAGAGGTCCCTGGATAACAAGATCGCCCATAATGACGGCCTGTTCTGGATAGCCCTGGATGATGATAAGCAGGTGTGCGGCAGCATCCTGGGGGGCTATGACGGACACCGGGGCTGGATCTATTCTCTGGCGGTACTCCCCCAATACCGGCACTCCGGATTGGGCACGAAACTGTTAGAGACTGCGGAAGATGCCCTGTCCCGTCTGGACTGCCCCAAGATCAATCTTCAGATCATGCCGGAAAACCGGGGAGTAATAGAATTCTATCAGAAAAACGGATACCAGGTAGAAGAGCGAATCAGTATGGGGAAAAAGATATGAAGAATAAATTTATACTATTAAGCTGTTTATTTTGTATCACTTTAAAAATATGTATAAATACAGCGCGGGATTATAGCCTACTGGACCAGTTTTGCTTTTAGCTGCTTAATATATTCCAGCTTACAGCTGATCTCTTTTCCGTTCTGGTATATTATCAGTTTCTTGTACTTGTTGTTATCCGGGATGTCGAATTGCAGGACCAGAGTGCCGGCTATTTCCCCTTTCCCCGCCTGTATCCTTTTGATATCCAGCATTGTCCGGGATTTTTTACTGATAAATATATCATAAGTATTGTCAGTATTTTTAGTCACGGAGATGAGAGTAGCTTTTTTTCCTTTTCCGCTGGAAAATTTTAACTGTGTGCTGTCCCATATCTTTTCTGCACTGTATGCCACTGTATTAACACTGATTATCATCAGGGTAAATAATATCCAGTTTTTCATATATTCCATCCTTTGATATTAAAAGTCTGCATTCTATATTTTTACGTAAATCAACCCTAGTCTAAAAACCCATTAAAAAAGGCCATGCAGCCCTGCTTGATATTATTGAGGTGATAGCCCCCTTCCTGTATGATCAGCAAGGGTATATCCAGCTGGGATAATCGGGTGGCAATCTGGGTCATGGTGAAATAGCTCAGATTAAACGTACCGGTAGGGTCACCCTGCAGAGTATCATAGCCCAGGGACACCACCAGCACTTCCGCACCAAAGCTTTTAATTTGTTTTAATGCTTTATCCAGGGTACGCAGGTAGAGCTCTTCCCCGGTCTCAGGAGGCAGGGGCAGATTGATATTATAGCCCAGGCCCTCCCCTTCTCCGGTCTCGGTGCTGAATCCGCTGAAGTAGGGATAGGAATAATCAGGGTCACCGTGAATAGACAGGGTGAGTATATCCCTGCGCTGGTAGAAGATATCCTGGGTGCCATTGCCATGATGAAAGTCCAGGTCCAGGATGGCTGTAGTGTATTCCGCGCTGAGATACTGGGCGGCGGCAGCGGCATTGTTAAAGTAGCAGAATCCCCCGAAGAAGTTACGTCCGGCGTGATGGCCCGGAGGGCGGCATACAGCATAAGCCAGTCTTCTCCCCGCCAGGATCTCATCGGCAGCAGTGAGAGCGGTATCCAGGGCGGCTTTAGCCCCTATATATGCCCCTTTATAGAGGGGCGTACCGTCATCCAGGCAGTAATAGCCCGCCTGTACTGCCAGGTTTTTAGGCTTATGATCCGGCCGGCGGATGGGAAAAGTATCAGGATAAAAGGGGCTGTCTTCCTTGAGGCGGGGGCACACGGTCTTTAAAAAGGTGACCAGTTCCCGGCTATGTGTCTCATAAAGCACATCTTCTTTGTATTTCCTGGCTTTTATGACTTCAAAAAGCTCAGAACCCTCCAGGGCATCCATGATAGACTGGAGACGCACCGGGCTTTCCAGGTATCCTTTTTCCTGTATATGATGAATAACATGCCGGGGATTATAGACCAGGCTGAATCTTTGGCCGGAATAGGATTGTTTAGGCAAAACAGATGCAGCCTTGCCTATTGCGGGGCGCAGTATGACTCCGTTGTTTTGAATATCCTCCAGTACTTCTGAAATATATTCAGGGGTCACAGAGCGGAAAAATCTTCTGAGCAGGATAGTGGACATGGCAGTCTTGAGCTGGGATGTATCGGGCATATCATCGGTTCCCAGACTGTCGACCAGGAGAAGAGAATACGTGGGGGGATTCCCCATAGCCTGTGAATAGGCGGCATTGATAATGACCCGGGCCCCATAGCGTTCATAGAATCGGATCCGTTTTTTAGCATCCTTCAATTCCTGGGGGTCGGGTGTCATGACCGGGTCATCAGGTACTACTTCCAGATACAGATGCTTACTGCCTGTCTTACGGCAATGCTCCTGAACCGCTTCATGCAGTGACCCTCCTATTCCCCCTCCTCTCTGGCCGGGACGCACAGCCAGAAAATCCAGAAAACTGGCCTTGATAGAAGGAAAGTGAATCACATAAGCAAAGCCCATCACGGTCTGCTGGCCTTTTTCCAGGACGATCAGCTTGGAAAGATATCCCTGTTTGACCGGGTCCTTGAGCTTATGGGGGATCTCATCTGCCAGGTCGGCCAGTTCAGGAAAGCTGGCCCTGAAGATATCCTTGACCTGTTCCATCCTCTCCCGGGATACCACACTGGAATATCCATCAATGACTGAGATTCGTACCATGGCTTGATGACTCCTGCTTTTATCAATATTAGTTCATTCACAGCTAAGATTTTACAAGCATTATAAAAATATAGCTATTAAGAATAGCGATTTTTATATGGGGGAAAACAGCGGTTATCAGATCTTGTCAGGGGAGATATTGAGGATTGATATTTCTCATACTTTCCATGATATTTCGTTTATAGGTGGAGGAATCCTCTATCAGTTCCGAGACCCTGGCCCGTATCACTTTGCGTTTAGAATCCTGGCCATAGGGACACTTGCAGGCCAGGCGGTACAGCCCTTTATCTTTGGTATAGGCTATGATCTCCCGCTCCTCTACATACATAAGGGGCCGGATCAGAGATACGGGATACTTGTCATATCTCAGATGGGGGGGCATGGCCTCCATACGGCTGTTGTACATCATATTCATAAACAGAGTCTCTATGATGTCATCCATATGATGGCCCAGGGCGATACGCTGAAAGTCATTCTTCAGGGCAAAGTCCAGCAGCTCCTGGCGCCGCTGTGTAGAGCACCAGTAACAGTTCATTTTTCGGCCTTCTTTGAGGCGTCCAATAATAGGGACAAAGACATCATGAAATGGTATGCCCAGATCTTCCATTTTCTCCGAGAGGGCTGACTTCTTGGCACAGTTACAAAAATCACTCTGTATATGAATGGCTTCTATGTGATAATCGATTGCAAGGGCCTGCTTAAGCTGAAATAATTGCAAAAGGAGGGTCAGTGAGTCTTTACCCCCACTCACAGCTACCAGCACCCGGTCACCCGGCTCTATCATCTTATATTCATGCACGGCCCGGATGATCTTATGGGACAGGCTTTTTTTGGGTATTCGCATTATCCTTCACTCCCTGTTATTGGCTATATTTTATATCAATTCAATGGATTTATCTAGCATATCGTTAAACAGGTATTTAAATGCCTGCCTTTCTTGGACATTCTATTCAATCTTGTATATAATTAACCTATATCTGGGTATACAGGGAGACTATATGGCCTGGGATGACATCAAGGTTGAGATCTTTACCAAGTTCCTCTATCCGGGGATGATGCTTAAGGGTGATGGATTCGACCCCCACGGCAACAAAGTAGTGGAGAAAGAAGTCCCCCTCACATCAGAGCAAATACAAAATATTAGAAACCATAAGATCGAGATAATCAGCTACTCCCGACCCAAGATGCGCCTCAAAAAAGATGTAGACAAGACCATGATATCCGAACCGGTCATCGAAAATGCCCTGTCCCTGCTCGAAGATATCCATGGTGCCCTGGCCAATAATAAGCAGTACATCCCGGCCAAGCACGTGACCTCAGTGATAGATGACCTGGTAGCTGATATGGAACGTAACGGAGATGCCGTACTAAACCTGATCGACCTGGAAGACCTGGATGACTATACCTATACTCATTCCATCAATGTGGCGGCCCTCTCCATCGGCCTGGGAGCCTCTCTGGGGCTGGATGTGGATAAGCAGAAGCTATTAGGCATAGCCGGCCTGCTCCATGATATCGGTAAATCTATGGTACCTAAAGAGATCCTGGATAAACCCGGAAAGCTGGACCCGGAAGAGTGGCAGATCATGCAGAAACACCCTATCTATGGTTACAATCTTATGAAATCAGCCGGAGAATTCGATATAAAGGTACTGAATGCTGTCCTGCTGCATCATGAGAATTATGAAGACGGGGGTTATCCTTTTAATAAACCCGAGATGAAGACTAATCAGTTCAGCCAGATCATCTCTGTGACAGATGTATTTGATGCCCTGACCAGCAAGCTGTCCTACAAAGACGCCAAACCTTATGACGAAGCCTATGGCATCATCATGTTAAATTCAGGCAAAAAGTTTAACCCTAAAGTATCCCAGATCTTCCTGGGCGAAATGACCAAAAAAGTCTCAGGTGAACCTATATATCCCATCAACAGCTATGTACTATTGAATACCGGTGAAGTGGCCTATGTAGTAGACCACCGCCGCTCGGAGTTCAGCCTCCGTCCTATAGTCAATATTTTTATCAATCCCAAAAAGGAACCTCAGTTTATGCGCCTGCCCCAGCAGATCGATTTGGAAAAGGATAACTACCGCTTTATAGTGCGTAAAGTCACAGAGGACAAATACGTGAACCATTTCAACCAGAGACTGGGACTGAATCAGCCACCCCAGTAAGATTTCATCTCAATTCTAAATGACTTTTCTCTCATTTTCTACTATAATATAACCCACGATTAGAGGAATACTATGCAAAAAACGGATATCGCGATTATTGGAGGAGGGGCCTCGGGCATGATGGCAGCTATCACTGCTGCCCGCATGGGTGCCAGGGTCACTTTACTGGAAAAGATGGAAAAGTCCGGTAAAAAACTCCTCATCACCGGACGAGGCCGCTGTAACCTGTCCAATATCAATATGGATGCCAGCCATTACCACTGCGGCCAGACGGATTTTGTAGAAAAGGTGCTGGCCCAGTTTAACCTGGATCAGACCCTGGATTTTTTCGGGAAAATAGGTATACCTACCAAGACAGAAAAAGAGGGCAAAGTCATACCCTGGTCGGAGCAGTCTGCGGCAGTACTGGACACGCTCCTGATGGAGATGGAGGAGTCCGGAGTAGTGGAAAAGACCGGCTTTGCGGTCCATAAAATAACGACATGTACTTCCGGATTCATACTGGAGGATAGCAGTAAGAATAGCCTGGAGGCAGCAGCTGTCATCCTGGCCACCGGGGGCAAGTCCTACCCCAAGCTCGGTTCCAATGGAGAAGGTTACCGCTTGGCGCGCCACCTGGGACACACTATCATCGAACCACAGCCCGCCCTGGTCCATGTAAAATGCAAGGCTCCTTTTTTAAGAAAGATAGACGGCAATAAATTTACAGGGGTGGCCAGTCTGGCTGTGAACAATAAGATCACCCGGTCCTATGAAGGGGAGATCTTATTTACCGACTACGGCCTGTCCGGTATCCCCCTGCTTCAGCTCAGCCGCAGTATCTCAGAAGGCCTGTCTCAAAACCAGAAGGTACAGATCCTCCTCGACCTGTTTCCTGATATCCCTATTGAAAAAATGATCGATATCCTGACCCAGAGAAAGGAATCCCGCCCCGGACGTTCTATTCAGGACTGGCTCAGTGGATTGCTCCATAAAAAGCTGATACCGGTAGTGCTGATAGAATCAGGAATCACAGACAGCCATAAAAACTGCGGCAGCCTCAGTCACAGACAGATCAGTGCCCTGGCCCGCCTGTTAAAAGCCTGGACTTTTCACCCTACCGGGACCCGGGACTGGGACGTAGCCCAGGTCACCGCAGGAGGCATAAACACTTCTGAAATAGACCCAGCCAGCCTGGAGAGCCGAATACAGCCGGGCTTATTCATAGCCGGTGAAGTGATGGATGTAGACGGAGAGTGCGGAGGATACAATCTGCAATGGGCCTGGAGCTCCGGCTATGTTGCCGGAAAGCATGCAGCCCAATCCCTGGAGGGAAAGCAATGATACGAATATCTCAGATCAGGCAAAACCTGGAAAGTAATGATGCCCAGTTAAAGAAGACCATACTGAAAAAACTGGCCATACCGGAACAGGACCTGGTCAGCTACCGGATCTTTAAACAGTCTATAGATGCCCGACGTAAAGACAAGCTCCATTTTGTCTATACCATTCTGGCCGAAGTGGAAAACGAGGCCGCAGTACTGTCAGCCCTTAATGATAAAAATGTCTGCCTGGCCCCCGACCTGTCCTATATCCCCTCAGTCCGTGCCTCTACTCTAAACCAGACTAAAGCCCCCATAGTGGTAGGTTCCGGGCCGGCCGGTTTGTTTGCAGCCCTGGTCCTGGCGCGTGCCGGCCACAGGCCCCTGCTCCTGGAACGGGGTAAGATGGTCGATGAACGCATTGCAGATGTACAGGCATTCTTTAAGCAGGGCCTGCTGAACCCATCTTCCAATATTCAGTACGGGGAAGGCGGAGCGGGTACTTTCTCAGACGGCAAGCTCTATACCCAGATCAGCGACCAGCGCACCCGTTTTGTAGTAGAAGAACTGGTCAGTCATGGCGCTCCCCCCGACATCCTGTACTCCTTTAAACCCCATATCGGCACGGACATCCTGCGCAAAGTAGTCAAAAATATGCGTCATACTATTCTCAATTCAGGAGGGGAAGTCCGTTTTGAGTCCCGCGTGAGCCGCATCCTCCATGAAAAAGGGCAGGTATGCGGCATAGAGATAAATGAGCAGCAGACCCTGGAATGTGACACTGTGATCCTGGCTACCGGGCATAGCGCCCGCGATACCTATGCCATGCTGGAGGAGCAGGGTATCACCATGGAAGCCAAGACCTTTGCCATAGGCCTGCGCATAGAGCATCTTCAGAAAGATATAGATCAGGCTCAGTATGGAAAATGGGCCCATCATCCCCTTTTAAAAGCAGCACCTTATAAACTGGTCCACCATGAACCCCAGGCCCGCTCTACTTTCACATTCTGCATGTGCCCCGGTGGTACGGTAGTGGCCTCCAGCTCAGAGGAAAAAGGTATAGTGACCAATGGCATGAGTGAATACTCCCGGAATAAGCCCAATGCCAATGCCGCCCTCCTGGTCAATGTGCGGCCCGAGGACTTTGGTAGCCATGCTCTGGATGGTATACGATTCCAGCGGGAGTGGGAGCAGCGGGCTTACGAAATCGGGGGCAGAAATTACCACGCCCCGGTCCAGCTGGTGGGTGATTTCCTCAAAGACCGTGCTTCCAGCGGCCCGGGAAAGGTCAGGCCCAGCTACCTGCCCGGTGTAAAATGGACCAGCCTTCAGGACTGCCTCCCCGATTATGTGATCGACAATATTAAAGCAGGCATACTGGGTATGGATCATAAGCTGCGGGGATTCGCCCACCCTGAAGCCGTACTGACCGGAGTGGAGACCCGTAGTTCCTCCCCCCTGCGCATCCCCCGGGATGAGACCTGCCAGTCCAATATCCGGGGGCTATATCCCTGCGGAGAAGGAGCCGGCTATGCGGGGGGCATCATCTCGGCCGCAGTGGATGGCCTGAAATGCGTGGAAGCCTGGGATAAGAATCGCTAATTGTGATAATGATTATGAAGAATAGCGTTTAAAAATTTTGTCTTTTTCTGCAAACTCCCTTATAATTTCAGATGTCACAAGGAGTTATCATGATATTTGATTACCGCTTCCTGGAAAAAGCACTGAAAAAGCCTCCCACCACACAGGGAGATGAATCAGACTTTCCCCTCAAGGGATTTTCCACTGACTCGCGTACTATTAGTGCTTTGCAGTGTTTTATAGGTATCCGTGGGGAGAACTTCGATGGCAATCTCTATGCCCCCCAGGCCGCTGAAAAAGGGGTCAAGGTCTTTATCCTGGAAAAACACTCTTACAAAAAAGTGATAGCAGAACTGGGCCGTGCCTGGGTATGGGTAGTAAGCGATGCTCTGTCTGCCCTGGGACAGCTGGCCAAGCAGTACAAAAACGAGATATTCTGCTCTGTACTGGCCCTCACCGGCAGCTCCGGTAAGACCACCACCCGGGAACTCCTGGTATCTATACTGTCTAAAAAATACAATGTACATTCCGCCAAAAAAAATCTTAATAATGAGATCGGTCTCCCTCTCACCATGCTCGATGCTCCCCCGACCTCTCATATCATGGTATTGGAAATGGGTATGAACCACCCCGGTGAGATCATGCGCCTGTCCCAGGTATGTGACCCTCTGGTAGGTATGATCACCAATGTAGGCTATGCCCATATCGGTCTTTTGGGCTCACGGGATGCCATAGCAGATGCCAAGAGTGAGATCTTTACCGGACTCAATCCCCGGGGATATATGTTCCTGAACCGGGATGATGATTATTATGAATACTTTTACAAGAAGTGCCCGGCAGAAGTAAGAGACTTCGGCCTTAAGGATATAGAGATCCTGGAAGACCGCGGACTGGAGGGATATCTCCTGAAGTACAAGGACCGGGAATTCTCTTTTCCCCTGCCCGGGGAGCATAATCTGCAGAACCTGTCAGCCGGCCTGGCTATAGGAGACTTTTACCAGGTCCATATCGATGATATCCTGGCTGCAGTACAGGACTTTAGCGCTGTGTCTCAGCGTACCGAGATCATAAAGAAAAACGGCCTCACTATAATCAATGACTGCTACAATGCCAATCCCTCCTCCATGCAGGCAGCTCTTAAGATGCTGTCCGGACTGGAAGGCCACCGGGTAGCTGTCATATCAGACATGCTGGAACTGGGACGTCACACTGCAGACCTGCATAAAATGATAGGGGCTTTTATTATTGAACAGGATTGTGCCCACCAGGTCCTGGCCTATGGTAAGCATAGCAAAGAGATCATCAGCATGCTGGGCAAAGCCGGTAAAGATGCCCACTGGGCGGAAGACCTGGAGGGCCTGGTAGATCTGTGTAAAACCCGAATTCCTAAAGATTCCACTGTCCTGGTAAAAGCCTCACGGGGTATGCACCTGGAGACAGTGGTCAAAGCTCTGAGCAGCTAGAGGCAAACCCATGAAGCATGTCGAAATGACCAACCTGGAATACTATGTAGACCGGGGCGAGATCTGGGTGGAACTGTGGCAGGGCAAGGCCCATGATGCCCAGCTTTTAGAGGAGTTTTACCAGACCCCTGAAGGAAAATCATTGATCGATGCCGACATCAAAGCATATAGTCAATCCGGAAGATGTCACTGTGGAAAAGGCCTGGATAAAGGCTTCGGGGATGCCCTGGAGTGGTTTAAGTGCGTGATACGCAATAACTTCGCACAAAATGACCAGGTGGCTGACTCCAGTCATCGGGGCAGCTTTGTGACTCATATACCGGAATCCCGGTGTCAGTATAATAAGTAGCATATTTACCTGAGTGTGGGGGAAATCTCTCACCCTTCGACAAGCTCAGGGCAGGCGCCGGCGCAAAGATCGCAAAGGAAGGTGACCTGGCGGAGGGAGGCAGGGCATAGGCTGCCACCTAGTGCCTGGGCCGGTGTCGACCGGGAGTCCAGGGCTTCCCGGATGCGTCAGCAGGCGGGAGTAGCCCGGTTTTTTACTCAAGTCTATGGTCACTGTCACCCTGAGTCTCTACCCTATACTGTACATCAATATCAAAGGGGCTTTCCCCTGTCGGTGGAATCGATGGCATAGGCTGCCACGGAGTGCCTGGGCCGGTGACAACCGGCGGGCTACGGCATTTCTTTGCCCCGGGCAGCAAAGAAACGCCTGGCAAAGAAAATGCCCTTCTGTCGGTGGGACTTTAGTGCCTCACCTCGCGAAATGTCTGCTGAAGTTTAGCAGTTCAATGTGCCGGGCGGGCTGAATGGCCGGAGGCTGGGTTTAGGCTTGGGTAGGTCAGCCCTGGTGGGGTGTATGGTGGGGCGCACATTGAGGAGAAGAGCAGGCAGACTTCGGCGAGGAAGTAGGGATTGGTGGTATTTCAGATTGTGTGTCGGTTTGAGGGATAAGGGCTCTCTGAATGCGATAGCAGTCAGGGTTAGCCCGGGATTTTGTGCACAAGACTATAGTCACTGTCACCCTGAGTCTCTACCCTATACTGTACCGCACTATCGAAGGGGATTTCCCATGTCGGCGGGATCGATGGCATGGGCAGCCACGGAGTGCCTAAGCCGGTGACAACCGGCAGACTCCGGCGGAGAATTAGGGATTGGTGGGGTTAAAGGTATTCTAATGATGGGGATCTCAAAGCATTTCGGGATGATGCCTCCCTCTACGTCATTCCGGGGCCGAAGCATAGCGCAGGAACCCGGAATCCATCCCGTCTCTATAACGACATCCTCTCCTAAAAGAAGAGTCTCTTCCCATACTTTCGGGATAGATTCCGGATAGGTTCATAGGCTTCATCTTCCGGAATGACGTTATACAATGTACCTCCCCCTTCCCCGTCATTGCGGACAGAGCC
>CAZIAD010000029.1:0-45412 GCA_964537555.1 uncultured Brevinematales bacterium | reverse complement strand
ATCTAGATGATTTACTGAAAAAAGTATCATTAATATTAAAGTAGTCATTAACCATTAAACCTTTTTCAGAAACTCTTACCATAGCATTTTTACTAACCCTATATATATTGTGATACTATCCACCCTGCACTAAGTTCCAAATATTATTAAAGATTCAGCATCTCATATTTATAATCCATATAAAGAATAAAATCAAGAATAATCCTGAAACTCCCTTTTGTCTTTTGACTTTTGAGTCCTGACTCTTTATACTTATAGGCTATATAATACCAAGGACAAATAATGCAAAGTAGAGATATAATACTGGATTTCAGCCTTAACCTGGCCCGCAAGTTCATGGCTTTTCTGTTTGACCACCGTTTTGTGGACCGCAGTGAGATCACCACTATGCCCGAGGACTGGTTCAGCCTGCACCACCACGAGCTGGGCGAGTACCGTGCTTTCCTCAAGGACTTTAAGCTAAAAGGGGTCAAGCTCAACTACGAAGAGAAGCAGCTCCTGTTTCTGCTGTTCGGGACCAGCCTCTACCAGAAGAACGGGGTCTATATCTGGCACACCGCATCCTTCTTCCACCGCGAGCCCCGCTCCGCCATGCAGTATATCTCCCGGGTCATTTCCCCTACTTCCAATCTCATAAAGAACAAACTGGTGCTGCTGGAAGAGACCGACTTTTCCCGGATCAACCTCACACTGGAAGAGCTGTCCAATTACTATAACAACCGTAAGATGTACCTGAGCCCCGTGCTGCTGGCCCGTATCTTTGAACAGAGTACCGGTGCCGAGTTCCAGGGAGTGCCCAGTTTTAATCCCAAGGCCAAGTACGAGTCGGTAGACGCTATCCTGTCCGATATATCCGACTTTATGCGCTACCTGTTCTACCTGGGTAACTTTTACAAGGTCATGGGCACGGCCAAGCTGAACTATGACGAGGACATCTACACCCAGGGAGAATTCGCCCGGGCCTTGGCTAAGTTCCAGAAGGCCCTGCATGACTGCAAGCTCAAGCTGGAGCTGGTCAAGTTCCTGCACAAGAACAAGCTGTCTGCCGTGGAGTTCGCTTTTCTGATCTACCTGGTGTATAAGGTAGTGATCGCCAAGGAAATGGTGGTCAATAACCTGGAAGAGCTGCTCTCTGACCTGTCCTTTATCCCCTCCCAGACCCAGGCCATCCTGCACTGCTTCTCCAAGGATTCCATCTTCGTAAAAGAAGGCATTATCGATGCGGCCGACTTCTTCAGCCCCGGAGCATCCACAGTGGATGAAGACCTGGATGAATTCGAAGAGATGATGGAGAGAGAAGGATTTGACTTCAGCCCCTATGACTTTAACGCCATCTCGATATCTAAAGAACGTATCTATAAGATGATCTTTACCGACGGTGAGGCTATGGACTCAAAAGTACACTCCAAGCTGGAAAGCGGTGATGAGATCGAAGAGCTGGACAAATCGGCCAATGGTAAGGACAAGATCCGTAATATGGGACTGTATGAGATCCTGATACCCCGGGTCACTTTGAAAAACGTGATACTGGACCAGGTCGTAGAAAAAGACCTGCGGGGCGCCGTCGATATGACCCGCACTATCAATACCATGCAGCAGTGGGGGGTCAAGCCCACCCTGTCCTCCAAGAGCTTTAACTCTATCAAGATACTGTTCTACGGCCCCAGTGGTACCGGTAAGACCATAACCGCCGAAGCCCTGGCCGGAGAAGCCGATGCCGAGCTCTTTAAAGTAGACGCTTCCAACCTGGTTACTTCCTGGGTGGGAGAGTCCGCCAAGAACGTAAAGAAGGTCTTCAAGGAATTCTACAAATACTCTGAGACTTCCCAGAAACGCGTATTCATGTTCTTCAATGAGGCGGACCAGCTCCTCAGCGCCCGTGGTGCCGTAGTACAGGCCGCCGACAAGGAATACAACCAGATGCAGAACATCCTCCTGGAGGAACTGGAGAACTTTGACGGAGTATTCCTGGCTACTACCAACCTCATAGACCTGTTTGATACCGCCTGGAACCGGCGTTTTACCATTAAGATCAAGTTTGACATTCCCACTATGTCCACCCGTCTTAAGCTCTGGGAGCTCCATATCTCGGAGAAGATGCCCCTGGCCCCCGATGTGGACATCAAGAAGCTGGCTGAGACCGAGATGGCGGGCGGACAGATCGCCAATGTAGTCTACAACGCCGCCCGTAAAGCCGCCCTGCGCAGCGGGAAGCAGCGCGTAGTCACCCAAAAAGACTTTCTGGAAGCTATCCGCGCCGAGAAAAATGCCCAGCTGGGAGGAAGCCAGAACAAGGTAGGCTTCAATTCGTGAATATCTTTGTAGCCGGCGGGTGCGGCTTTGAGACATCAGTAATGGGTCTGCTCCAGTCCCGAATACCGGATTGTACTGTCACCTTAGCCGGGGGAAAGTGGGACCTTCAGGCCCATGCATTCCCGGAAGTCACCCTGCCCGGTGTAGAGCACTATCCCCACTATTTTGACTATGATACTGAACTGGACTGGTATGCCTATGACCTGTTTATTGACCTGAGCCACAGTTACAAGTCCAAATACTTCCTGTCCCAGCTGGCTGCCCGTGACGCTAAACGCTGCCTGGCTCTGTTACCATCCTCGCCCTATGCATGGTGGGACAGCGGAGACAGTGGGCACTCCCTGGACAGATATTTGGAGTATACCTATCCCCCTGCACCCATCTCCACTGATGCACTCCCCGAGTCTGATATCATCCAACATCTGGCAGCTCTGCTGGAGTCAGGTCACAGCAGTGCCCGATCCTTTGATAAGCAGGGAGTAGTATGTCCTCTTACTCCCCTCAATGCCGGGGATGAACGCTGGATACAAAAGCAGCTCAGAGATGTCTGTTCCGAAGCCTGCGGAGACCGCACTGTGTCACTTACCCCCATGGAGGAACGCCGTATCATCCTGGCTGATCATGCCCAGACGATAAGCCCCTATGTCACTATTAAAAAGATATCGCCCTTCTTTATAGACTTCAATGTCGCAGGCCTGGACTGTATGCTGTTTAAACAGGGACGTCTTATGGTGAGTGGTACTGAGGCTATTAATGATGCCCGCTTTATTTACCGCTGGTATGTGGGGAGTTAAGTCGATAGTCAATAGTCGATAGTCGAAATCTTTCCGGGTTAAATACTGAACACTTTACTTATGGGAGGATTTAGCAAGTTCCAGGAAGCACTCATATAATTGTTGCTTAGTCCAATGCGAAGAAGCAACACCTATCATGGCCTCATATAGAACTTCATCCGGGTCATTGATCTCAATGCCATTAATAGATAGAAATACCAGGGCAGAGGCCAGTGCTACTCTTTTATTGCCATCTATAAAAGGATGATTCTGGCACAAATGAAAAGCATATGCCGATGCCATGGCATAGATATCATGATGAAGATATTCCCCATTAAACTGAGACTCTGGTAATGCAATTGCAGAACTGACCAGATTCAGATCACGGATGCCAAAGATTCCCCCATAACGTTTAATCTGATCCTCATGTATCATCTCAATCTCAGCCAGACTCAGAAACCGTATTTCTTTCATTGACCTAGTTTTCTCAGTACATTACCATGCTTTTTATTGACACTTTCCAGCGCAGATAATACATCATTCTCTGCCTCCATGTCCTGGCGTGGCGATATTATGATGTTTTTACCATCAGTGCGTACCTCTAATGGAGTATCATTATCAACATTGAGCAGATCTAATATGCCTTTTTCTAATATCAAAGCAGAACTATTTCCATGCTTTACCAGTCTTTTGATCATAATCTCACTCCTTGATTAATTGTATACACATTGTAGGCACATGTCAAGTCTGATGAAAGTCAAGTCTGAAGAAAGTTTAGTACAGGTAAGTCAGGTCATTGGATAATTTATGCAAAACTCACAAACACTTGCACCACTATGCCTTACGCACGTTTATGCACTCTACTACTATGCATTCGCCTAGTTCAGCACATATCGAAACCGTAAAACTTGCATAAGTTTCGAATCTGTATTAGTATATAAAAAGATAAGGGGGAGATTATGAAAAAAAGAGTGCTATTTGTCTGTATACATAACTCGGCCCGCAGCCAGATGGCAGAAGCCTATCTCAATCATCTGGGACATGAACTCTTTCATGCCGAAAGTGCAGGCCTGGAACAGGGTAAGCTCAATCCCATCGTAGTAGAAGCGATGCGGGAAGACGGTATAGATATCTCCGGCCATCAGTCCAATACCGTAAAGCAGTTTCTGGATGAAGGGCGCCGCTACGATGTAGTGATCACGGTTTGTGACCAGGCCAGCGGACAGAACTGCCCCTTTTTCCCCGGCCAGTCTGAACGGCTTCATTTTGAATTTCCCGACCCCTCTGCTCTGGAAGGCACCTTCGAAGAGAAGCTGCAGCGTACCCGGGACATCAGGGATATGATTAAAAAAGCCATACAGGAATTTGTGGCTAATCAGGGGAAGAGATCCATCTTTGTGTCTATTCCCAGGGATTCTCGTTAGTCATGCTGTTCAGGGCATTTGACCCGGGGGTGCGAGTCAGCGCAGAAGCCGTACTGGCTGTAGTCCATGGAATGGATCAGGAAAAAGAGCATTCCCGGGCCATTCTGGCTAATAATGGTATCAAAGATCTCTCCTCGGGAAAGTGGTATTCTCAGCAAAACTGGCTGGATGCCTTTTCTGAAATATCTGTGACGTATGGAGACCCTATACTGCACCGCATCGGGACCCAGATAGTGATCCAGTCAAAGTGGCCTGACCATATAGCAGAAGTACACGAAGCCCTGGCGTCTATCAATATAGCCTATCATCTCAACCACAGCCCCGGGAAGATCGGGAATTATACATATACCCGTACCGGGGATACTACCGGGACCATGGTGTGCGACACCCCCTACCCGGATGCCTTTGAACAGGGTATCATAGAAGGCACTTTATGCCACTATGGACTATGCAGTCCGGATCAGGTATCCATAATTATAGATACTAAAAAAGAGTGCCGATCCCAGGGAGCCCTCTCTACTACATTTTTGATCTCCTGGTAAATTATAAAGTCTCTACAGTTTACAGATTCACATATATAAGCTACAATATTGCTCATTCTCAAGTAAAGAGGGTCACATGCATAAGTCGGATAAGCCAAAGGAAGAATGCGGCATATTTGCCGTTTATGGTATTAACGAAGCTGCCAAATACGTCTCCCTGGGCCTGAACTTTCTGCAACACCGGGGCCAGGAATCCTGCGGGATCGTGTCCACCGATGGTGAATCTCTGTACAAACAGGTAGGACTGGGAAAAGTCAATGAGTTCTTTGACGAAGAGAAGATTGCCTACCTGGAAGGCTTTAGGGCGGTCGGGCATGTAAGGTATTCCACCACCGGCTCTCCCACAGTAGTCAATGCCCAGCCTATCACTGCCTCCACCTCCAAAGGGGCCCTGGCGGTAGCTCATAACGGAAATATCACCAATGCCAACCTGATAAGAGAAGAACTGGTCAAGAAAGGCAAGATCTTCCATTCTACCTCAGACTCCGAGGTCATCCTGCACCTCATCTCTGATGCTCCTAAAAAAGACCTGGCCGACGCGGTACAATGGGCTCTGGCCCAGCTGGAAGGTGCCTTTACTACGGTAGTGATGTCCCGTGACCTCATGATAGGCATGCGTGACCCTATGGGATTCCGCCCCCTGGTACTGGGACAGCTCGAGGAGACTATCGAGGGTATACCCGGCACTATGGTGCTGGCCAGTGAAGATTCCGCCTTCTCGATCATAGAAGCCAGGCGTATCCGGGAGATCGAGCCCAATGAGATGGTGATCATCTCCGAGCTGGGCATGGAGACCCGGCAGGTCCGTACAGAAAAACCCAAGACCAACCAGTGTATATTTGAACTTATCTATTTTGCCAAGCCATCCTCTAAGATTTTCGGAAAAAGCGTCTATGAATACCGCTATGAAGTAGGCCAAAAACTGGCCCGGGAACATGCGGTAGAAGCAGATTTTGTGGTACCGGTACCTGATTCCGGTATCGTATCCGCCCTGGGTTACTCCCATGAGTCGGGTATCCCTATGGCCCTGGGCCTGATCCGTTCCCACTATGTAGGCCGCACTTTTATCGAGCCCAGCCAGAAGATACGTGACTTTGGGGTCAAGATGAAGTTTATTCCCGTCCGGGAGATCATAGAGGGCAAACGCATCATCCTGATCGACGACAGTATCGTCCGCGGCACCACTTCCCAGAAGATCGTTAAGATGATCAAGCAGTTCGGGGCCAAAGAGGTGCACATGCGGGTATCCAGCCCCCCGGTAGTCAACCCCTGTTACTACGGTATCGACTTTTCCACACGGGAAGAGCTCCTGGCCAATAAATATCCCAGCATGAACGAGATAGCCCGCTATATCGGCGCCGAAAGTGTAGGTTATGTCAGCGTAGAGGGCCTGTTCAGCGGTAAAGACATGGATCAGCTCCAGTTCTGCAAGGCCTGTTTTGACGGTAATTATCCGACCAAACTCACAAAATTCTCCAAGGGTGGATTTGAAGATGACATCAAACAAAGATCCTTTCAGGGAAAAAACTCTTTCTAAAAACCTGATCCACCAGGGGAGTAGCTTTGACTACTACTCTGATGAGGTAGAGCTCCCCGACGGCAAAACCGCCCGGCGTAACTATGTCAAATATCCTCCTGCCGTAGTCATACTCCCTATCCTGGATAATGGCAATATACTGCTTATCCGTCAGTTTCGCTACGCTGTAGGAGAAGTGGTCCTGGAACTGCCTGCCGGCAAAGTAGACCCTGAGGAGACCGATTATGAGCTGGCGGCCCGTCGCGAGCTGCATGAGGAAACCGATTACGAGGCCTCTGCCCTGCACTACCTGTTTTCTTTTTACCCCGCTATAGGCTATTCCAGTGAAGAGATCTATGCCTACATCGCCACCGGCCTCAAAAAGAGTCAGGGCCAGCCTGATGAGGATGAATTCATACAGACTTATGAGTACAGCCCCACTGAGATCCAGGAGATGCTGTCACAAAACCAGATCAAGGATTCCAAGACCCTACTGGTCCTGCAATACTATTTTCAAAACATAAAGGAGTAAAGCTATGAAAAAAAGTCTTCTGTTTTTATCATTTTTACTACTGCTGAATGGATGTGTATCCAGCATAGAGTCCCTTCAGAAAAGTCCGGAACGCTATAATGACAAAGACATCAATGTCAAAGGATCTGTGCTGCAGGTCACTGCCCCCCCTCTGGTCCCCGCCGAGCTCCTGGAGATCTACGACCAGACCGGTAAGCTCCTGGTGCTCAACCTCAATAAAGGTGAATTCCAGGTAAATGACAAAGTCAATATCAAAGGACGTCTCTATACTCTGAATAATAAGACTATGGATCAGACCTTACAGTCCATGGAAAAGAAAGTCATAGAAGTCCTCACTAAAAATACCCAAATGGATAAAAAACAGGCTCAGTCCCAGGCCAGCCTCCTGTTCGGACTCCTAAAAGGATTTTTAAAAGACAAAGTAAACCTGATGGTACTGATAGCTTACTGACCCTATATATCCCCACTCACACCCATCTGTCACCCTGAGTCTATACCCTATACTGTACCTCACTACCGAAGGGGGGCAGGACTTTAGAGAGAATCGCACGGTAGATGAACATGCTTCGATAGTGAGGCTAGACTGCGCAGGCAGAAACTCAGCATGACAGGGCCACTGAACTTAACCCCTGTCATTCTACTCCATCTGTCACCCTGAGTGTATACCCTATACTGTAGCTACCTACCGAAGGGGGCAGGTCTTTAGAGAGTATACGCACTATAGATGCTTATGCTTCGATAGTGAGGCTAGACTGCGCAGGCAAAGACTCAGCATGACAGGGCCTCACCCAACGCCAGTCATTCTCCTCCATCTGTCACCCTGAGTCTATACCCTATACTCTACTTCACTACCGAAGGGGGCAGTGCTTTAGGGAGAATAACTACTGTAGATGCCTATGCTTCGATAGTGAGGCTTGACTGCCGAGGTTAACATTCAGTATGACAGTGTGGTTTGAAAATCTCAAAGAGATAATTGAGCTATGGAAAGTAGTTAATCGATCCTGAAGTAGGCCCCCAGGCATGATTGGCGATGATAGAACCGGGACTGAAGCGGGTATATTTCGATCTGGACGCTAAAAGAATGTGAAAAAAGGGTGATGAGCCAGTTGACAATGAGTAAGTGACAAGTATTTACACCTATCGCCAGGCTGTGATACGTCTATTCTCTTGGAAGGAGCTACTACAGGAGAAACTGATTTGAAGTATGCTCGGTTGGAAGCAGTTTGGTTTCACAGTGGACGATTCTGTCCGCATGCTCTCAGGGGCTCAGAAAGTGCGAGAGAGTATCAGTCAGTACATTTTCCGGCATCCCGTGTCACTCAAGAAGATACACTATGTCCCAGAGAATTCCCAGTACTGTACCTGACCAAGGACAGCCAGTATTTCTGGGAGAAATTCAAACTGTTTTCCGCAGTCGACTTTATTGTCGAACTTACTCAGCAAATCCCACCAAAGGGCAAACATCTCATCCGCTACTACGGTGTCAATTCCAACCGGACAAGGGGAAAGGACAATGAGACTGGACGATTGGACAGGTTTAGGGTGCAAGCCAGGTAGAACGTCCTTTTCATACCAGAAAACCCTGGTGAGATCATCAAGATGCCTGATAAGCAGAAAATCTCCGCTCAGACCTGGACCCGGATCATCAGCAAGGTGTAAGAAGTCGATCCTCTGGAATGCCCGCACTGCGGTTCTGAGATGACCATTGTGTTCGCCATTATAGACCCGGTCTCTGTAAAGCCAATCCTTGAGCATCTCATTAAGAAGAATCTACCACCCTTTGCTTACTCGCGGCCGGCGGAAAAAAAAGACCTTAACTCGAAAATCTGAGCCTGTTGTTGCCTAATCGCGCATGGCTATCTGGGAAACCTGTGTCTTGTATATTTTGTGATAGTGGATTTTCTAGATCCTTGGGTGTTTTTGTAGAATTTTTTGGGATTCTGAACTAATATTTGAATGTGAGTCGGCTGAGTGCTGTTCAGAAGAGAGTCGGATGGCATTCAGACAGACTCCGGCAGGTCATCATATGCCTGTTATGATTAATATTCAATATATACTGCCGTTGAGTCATCAATTCTCAGATAATATTCCAGTTCATCATTAATTTTACTGTCCATGCAATAACTGCTGATGAGTGAAAGGGCATTCCGTTGAATACCCTCAAGGAAGAGTTCCCCATTGAGACTGTCAGAAAAGTTAACCCCCTTCGAATAGGGTACAGTAGTATTTTTTTCCGGGTCTTCTGGCATCTGCCTCCCTTCTTCGTAAGTGTAGTGCAGGTTTATCCCGCCATCCTGAATCTTCCACTTTCCGATTCTTTTTTTGGGGCCAAGATCAGGGTATCTGGCTGGTCCAGGGCCGGCAGTGACAATAATGTATTCCTCAAAAGTTCCGTCCCCGTTCATGGTGTATGAGATTTCAGTATAATCCCAGTCCGCTGAGTTATTTGCCCAATATTTCATTTTAAAGCTGCGTATGTCTCCTTTCAGGACTTTCTCAAATATAAATTGGTCATTTTTCATCTGCCTCTCAGCCAGGTCCAGGACATTGGTAGAAAACTGCGCCCGCAGATTGGCCAGGTCCGGGTCGTTCTTCATGCGGCCTATGTTGTGATACCCTTTTTGATAAGCATGGAGCAGGTAAATCCCTGACTGCAGATAATTGGAAGTCAGACTGTAGGCACAGGCGATGTTGTAAAGGACCAGGTGCTGCTTGTCATAGGAACCCTGGTCGGCCTTTACATATGCTTCAATCGCTTCCTCGTATCGCTGCAGGTTCATCAGGCTGTTTCCGTAATAATAGTAGGTTTCAGCGTCTTCATGGTTTTGCAGGGAGAGCTCGTAGTTGGATATAGCCAGGTCGTCCTTTTTTTCCTTGTAATACTGCTTGCCCTTCAGGAAATATGCTTGGGCATGTTTGAGTCTCAGTTCATCTTGCTCATGGTGGTCAGAATTATAATTTAGTCGAACATTTTCCTGTTCCTGCTTTCTACCGCAACCTATCAGAATAAAGATAGAAAAAATGATGAAAAAGTATTTCATGCGCTCTCCTTATTATGAAGAAGTAATAAGCCAGATACTAAATGCCCCTCACATAACATACCGGGCTCGGCGACGGGCGGTAGCCTGTCGACTGGCCTTAATTATGAGACGTTAACTCTTGCATTAGATTTTCTAATTCACTGTTAGAAGTAAAATGGAATTTCCAATATCTTGCCAGTCACTATTATTAATTCCTTGATAAATTATATTTGAAGTAATTAAACTGGAATAAACAAAGAATTCACTAAAAATATTTGAAGGAAATGTATGTCCACCTGAACCTTCTGTGAAAGTATAAATATAATTACTTTGTCCAGATGCGATAGTGTTTGTCTCCAAAGAAACTACACCATTACCCCAGTTATATTCTGCATGTAAATATATTGTGCTACCAGTTAAATTTGCGACCCAATAATGTGAGCTTGAAACTGGATCCCATGTTCCAAAATATCCGCAAGATGAAAAGAAAAATAATAATATAAAAAGAAATTTCTTCATAATTTACTCCTATCTATTAAGTGTATGTCTCAACTACTATACGGCGAAATACGCATTTCGCACAACAGTCTGGTACGTTCCGTCACACCCATAGGTACATCTCATTAGCATTATATCGAATTTAACAACTTTACTCAAGTAATTTAACAATCCCAGGATTACTGATTTTCATTAAAGATTTTGGCGCAGAACCGGCCCATTACAATCTTATATTTTGTCTGAATAGTATTATCTATTTTTATTTCAAAATAAAGTTATTTTTCAAATACACACTTCGCTTAGCCAACAGCGGAATTGTTTTAACAAAAAGAAGCCCTATCTCGCAGAATCCGAGTCCTCTCCCTCAAACCGACAGAATCCCTGCAACCCCAGCAGGTTCTACTTCATCGCCGAAGTCTGCCCGCTGTACTACGCTAGATTCGCCCACCTGTACAAACCAGCAGGGCTGATCACACCAGGCTGTACCCATCTGCACGGACATTTGTCAGGACGGCAAGGTGACCGTAAAACAAGGACCCTGAGTCTATACCCTATACTGTAGCTCCCTACCGAAGGGGCAGGACTTTAGAGAGAATCTGCACTGTAGATGACCATGTTTCGATAGTGAGGCTAGACTGCGCAGGAAAAGACTCAGCATGACAGGGCCACCCCCAACGCTAGTCATTCTCCTCCATCTGTCACCCTGAGTCTATACCCTATAATGTTCCTCACTACCGAAGGGGGCAGGTCTTTAGAGAGAATACGCACTATAGATGCTTATGCTTCGATAGTGAGGCTAGACTGCCGAGGTTAACATTCAGTATGACAGGGTGGTTTGAAAAACTCAAAGAGACAGCAGATCTATGGAAAAGTAGTTAATCGATCCTGAAGTGGGCACCCAGGCTCTGTTTTTGCCCCCAGGCATGATTGGAGATGATAGAACCGGTCTGTATGGCATTTCGTAATTCTACTATATCCCGGTTGATCCTGATATCCCGGTAAAAGTCTTCTACTTCTTCTTTAAGGTTTTTCAGGTCTACGGCGGCCCGGCGCAGCCGGTTCTGGGAACGAATGGCCCCTACATAGAACCACATGGTCGTCTGCAGATGCCACCAGTCCTGCTTGATCAGGGCCAGATCGGGTTCTTCATTTCCGGTATAGTCCCATTCCGGGATCTCTGGATAGTCCATGCCCAGATATTTCTTACGGTTTTGAGAGATGTAGTCCGCGATGCGTTTGCCGAATACCACACCTTCCAGTAATGAGGTAGAGGCTAATCGATTAGCCCCATGTAGTCCGGTACAGGCAGCTTCGCCTACTGCGAACAGCCGTTTTACTGAAGTCTTACCGACCAGGTTGGTGGCTATGCCTCCGCAGGAAAAATGGAAAGCTGGGACAATAGGTATAGGCTCCTGTGTCATATCTATACCCAGCTCTTTACAGGTACTGTAAATATGGGGGAAATGAGACTGTATCTTTTCCCGGCCGATGGAGCTGGCATCCAGATAGACATTCTGTCCCCCTATCTCCAGGAGATGTGCCAGGATAGAGCGGGTCACTATATCACGGGGAGCCAGGTCTTTGAGCTCATGGTATTTTTCCATAAAAGCCTTGCCGTTTCGGTCTATGATCACTGCTCCTTCTCCCCTGACCGCTTCCGATATAAGAAAAGAATTTCCCTTAGGGTGAAACAAAGTGGTAGGATGAAACTGAGTATAGTGCATATTTATGAGCCGGGCTCCAGCCCGGTATGCCATCGCATACCCGTCTCCGGTAGAAGATCGGGGATTGGTAGTATGACGGTATACCTGGCCCATTCCGCCGCTGGCCAGTATCACGGCCTTGGCCAGTATCTTATGAACGGTATTATCACGGTTGTCCAGGGCATATACCCCCAGAGCTGTGGGTGGACGGTACATACGCAGATCATCCAGGGCATGATGGTCCCAGGTGATAATATCCACTACAGTATGGGAGGAAAATATCTGAATATTACTCTGAGTCTTAAGATGTTCTATACAGGACTTTTCGATACTGCGTCCTGTGGTATCCTGGCTATGCAGAATACGTCGATGACTATGAGCACCTTCATCAGTGAGGTCAAACTTTCCATTTTCAGTATTAAAAGGGACTGCGAATTCCTTGACCAGGATCTCATCGATAAGGTCAGGGCCCTGCTCCGCCACCAGCTTGACTGCATCGGGAAGGCATACCCCAGCCCCGGCGCGCATGATATCATCGTACCTGCTCTGAGCTGAGTCATCATCACTCTTATATGATATGCCACCCTGGGCATAGTAAGTATTGCTTTCCTGTATGTCTTTTTCTTTGTTGATGATCGCAACTGATAAGCCTGACTGAGCCAGATAATATGCAGTGACACTGCCTGCCACTCCGCTGCCGATCACTATGGCATCAAATTCCATAGAGGCTCCTAAAAGGCGGACAGGATAATAGGATCCCCGTCAGTGATAGCTACACTATGCTCCCAGTGTGCTGCCATAGAACCATCACGGGTGACCACTGTCCAATGATCATCCAGGACTTCTACCTGAAATCCTCCTAAAGTGATCATAGGCTCGATAGCAATGACCATACCCGCTTTCATGCGGGGGCCTTTTCTGCGGGGGTCATAGTAGTTTACTATAGGCGGTTCTTCGTGAATAGCTTTGCCAACCCCGTGGCCACAGTAGTCTCTGATTATACCATAACCTTTAGGCTCCAGGTAAAAAGAGATAGCTTTGCCGATCTCATTGAGGTGCTTTCCAGCCCGGCATACTTCTATAGCCTTATAAAGGGCCTCACGGGTATCAACATTGAGCTGATGGGCCTGAGAGGATACTTTTCCCACTTCATAGGTATAGGAGGCATCCCCATAGTATCCGGATAACTCGGTACCGATATCTACCGAAACCAGGTCACCCTCATTCAGGATACGTTTACCCGGGATGCCGTGTATCACTTCTTCATTTACAGAGATGCAGCAGGCTGTAGGAAAAGGAGGATAAGGTCCTCCCGGAGTATATCCTTTAAAAGCAGGCCGGGCCCCTTTACTGAGGATATAATCTTCAGCGTACTGATCTATCTCCCGGCAGCTTACTCCGGGTTTTATGATCGACTTAAGCTTATCATGGATCTCAGCTATGATCCTGTTACTTTTGCGTATATATTCGATCTCAGTACGGCTTTTTATATGAATCATCTACTTATGGTCTTCCTGAAATTTAATATCAGCCGCACTCTTTTTAGCCTCATCAAACATAGTGTCAAAGTTGATGGTAGGGCCGGACTGGTATGCGTCCTTGATCAGCTTGTCTACTTCTTTTTTCTGGCCGGCGGTGATGTTTATGTTACCCTTGATCACTACTCCGGGTTCCATGGTCAGCTGAGGAGCGGTGACATTACCCAGGATACGTCCGGTAGCGAGCAGGCGTACTTCTTCCAGTGCCTCAATATCACCCAGTACTACACCGGCAATAGTGATCTTTTTGGCGCGGATGACTTCAGTCTTTACTTTACCAGTCTCTCCGACTATGAGATGGTCTTCTGTCCTGATCTCACCTTCGAACTTTCCATCTACCTGGAATGAACCATGAATATAGAATTTTCCCTGGAAAACGGAACCTTCACCGATCGTGCTGTTAATGTTTCCATCATATTTGGGTGCCATGCATCCCTCCTTTTTCTAATCGTTCCAATTATAGCATTTTTCCTCTGTTCAGTAAATTATTTGAGGGTTTAAGTATGGAAAAGGAAAGACCGGGGGAGATTTAAATCAAAGAATATTTGACCTCCGGAAGTATTTATCAGTATACTAAATAATAAATAAACAGGAGTGTTTTATGCCCAGCCTGATAGATTCAGAGACCAGCCAGTATCTAAAGCAGAGATTTGAGAAAGATCTGAAATCAGATGTAGAGCTCATTGTATACTCCAGTGATGCTTCCAATGAATATGCCCAGTTTGCTACCGGTTTTATCAATGAACTGGCTCAGATAAACAGCCATATTAAAGTGATCATGAAAGCCCTGGATGAATCAGCCCGCGCCGATGGAGTCAGTACTGACCCCTCTATACGTATCGGAAAGGCACAGGGCTACCAGCTTTTATTTAACGGAGTACCTGCAGGTCATGAAGCCGGCACTTTTGTAGAGACCATCATCATGGTATCACAGGCCGAATCCGGCCTCAGTGAAGACACTAAAAAAGCGATACGTTCACTGGAAAAAGAGGTATCGCTACAGGTCTTTGTCACTCCTACCTGCCCCCACTGCCCCCACATGGCGCAGCTGGCCTTTAAACTGGCTATCGAACATCCTGCGAAAATCAGCGCTGAGGTCATCGAAGCCAGTGAAAACCCCGGGCTCTCTAAAAAATTTGGAGTCTCTTCGGTACCCCAGCAGCTTATCAACTGGGATAAAGACAGCTCGACTATAGGAGTACAGTCTGAATCCAAATACCTGGAAAAAATACTTTCCAGTTAAGATCAGCCATTTATTCATGAGCCTGGTAATTCCAGCCTCTTTTTTTTATTAAAAAAGTGTTGCTTTTTTTTGAAAGTGTTTTATATTGATATAAATCATAAAATAATTTGGTGAGTATGAAAAACAAAAAAAACAAAGAAAGAGAACTATCTGAGTTTAGTATCACTACTCTGGAAATCATGGGCCGGCTTATACTACAGGATAATGTAGATGATACCATTATAGACAACCTGCGAAAACTGGAACTGATCTATGACAGCCTCTATAAAAAATACCTGATCATGGAAGAAAGGGTCAATATCGATGATAAGACCTCGCTGCTCAAGTATAATGAAAATTTTCTGGTGAATATCGTCAAGACTGCATCACGCTACTGGCAGCATCAGCAGCTCAAGAGCCTGATGGACATCTCCTACCTCAGGGTAGACCTGGATGACTTCAGCCTCATCAACAACCGTTACGGACATGCTGTAGGAGATACAGTGCTCAAAGCAGTCTCCCATGCAATGAAAGAAGTCTCGAGGCCCACAGATTACCTGTTCCGTTTTGGGGGAGAAGAGTTTGACATCGTGCTGCCGGCTACACCCCGTGAAGGGGCTGAAGTCTATGCCCGCAAACTCCTGGAGGCCATACGTGACGTCAGGATCTGTAATGACGAGGGCCAGTGTGTCCAGGTCACGAGTTCCATGGGCTTAGACAGCTTTCAGGTAGATCTGGGGGACACCTTTGTAGCCAGTCAGTCTATCCTGGACTACTATCACGATGCCCAGAAACATGCAGACTATGCCTGTTATGATGCCAAGTTACAGGGTAAAGACCGCTATGCTATCTATTCCAAATCACTGGATTATAAAGACATCATGCTCCAATACAGCCATCAGCACAAGAGCAGTACTGCTACTTAATAAATAGATGAATCCATTAATGACTGTGCCCTCTGTTCCGGTGCCGCAGGCATAATCACGATCACTGGCTTATACATCAGATCTTAAATATTAATCAGAAAATGACTTAAAGTCCTCCATCCCCATTCTGCAGGGAAATAAGTCCCCGGAAATCTGTTCTGGCTGTAATAAATAATCAACAGAATGCACTCAGCTTGTGCTATATGACTTAAAGACTTAGCTATATAAATGTAGCTTTCATGTTTCATGAAATAATCATATCTCAAACATATTTCCTCTTGACTTTATTATTTAACCAAATAAAATCTATAAGTGTTTTCCAGTAAAAAATTGGTTTTTATGAAAAATTTCCCGGAGGGAAGCAATGAAAAAATGGTGGTTATGTCTGATGTCTGCAGCCTTTCTGGCTGTACTGGTCCGGCCTGTGGTGGGCCTGGACATGAGAGGGGAGACTATCTACTCCCTGATGGTAGACCGTTTTTACGATGGTAACAGTGCCAATAACTATGGTGACGGGACCATGAATGTGCTCACACACCCTACTCCCAACAGCGGTACTGAAGCTGAATGGAAGAAGTACTGGGGAGGAGATATACAGGGTATCATACAGAAACTGGATTACCTCCAGTCTGTGGGTATCACTGCCGTGTGGCTGTCCCCCATCATGCAGAATGTAAACGGGATCGATAATAAAGGTACAACTGCTTACCATGGCTACTGGGTGAACGACTACTTCAGGGTAGAAGAACACTTCGGTACCTGGACAGATGTGTATAATCTGGCTAATGCCCTGCACGCCCGGGGCATGAAACTGATCATGGACATCACACCCAACCATTCCAACCCTATCCATTCAGTGGAATACGGCTCACTCTATAGAAACGGCCAGTGGCTGGCTAACTATGCCGGTGATAACTGGAGCTATTACCACCACTACGAGGACTCATCCCAGTGGGGTGATGACCGCTGGAAGGATGTGAACCTGCCTCTGCAGGACCTGGCTGACTATAATAATGGATCTCCTGCTATCGATAATTATCTGATCGATGCAGCCAAAGCCTGGCTCGATGCCGGAGTAGACGCCTTTCGAATAGATGCTATTAAACACATAGACTGGAACTTTCTGCAGCTCTTCACCACTGCTCTCAATAACTATGCCTACACTACCCTGGGCCGTAGTCAGGGTGTCTATTTCTTTGGAGAGTGGTTTGACGGGGGTGCAGGTAACCCGGACTCCATGGCCTTTGTGAACGGAAACTATAATACTGAACTGCTGGACTTTAACCTCCGTAAAAAGATCGAAAATGCCATGGGAAATAATCTCAGTATGAATGATCTCAATGCCCATCTGGAGCAAAGAGAGGCTGAATACCTGAACTCTGACAAACAGGTCCTGTTTATAGATAATCATGACCTGTCCCGGTTTTTACTGACTCTGGACCAGTACTACAATATGGACTATACTACCGCTAAAAAACGCCTGGAAATGGCCCTGACTCTGATCATGACGGCCCGGGGCATTCCCTGTGTCTACTATGGAACTGAACAGTATGCCTCGACCTATATACAAACCTCGGAAGGGAACTGGGGCTCTGACCCTTATAACCGTGAGATGCTCACCACCTGGGATACTACTACCACAGCCGCATCCATCATAAAGACCCTGTCTGACCTGCGAAAAAGCTCTCCTGCTCTCCAGGGCGGACTATATGACCAGAAATGGGGCAACGACAGTATCCTGGTATACGAAAGAAAGTATAACAATGAGAGTGTAGTGGTAGCCATCAACCGGGGAAACACTGCCACCATTACGGTAAGTGACCTGGGCCTGGCTAACGGCACTTATAAAAACGCCCTGGGTACAGAGACATTTAGCGTCAATAACGGCTCCTCGGTTATGACACTGCCTGCAAACAGCGCAGTGGTCCTGAAGGGTACAGGCACTACCAATGTAGGCACAGGCCTGCGTACCGTGGTATTTATCAATAAAGAGACCTACTCCGGGCAGGATATCTTTATCAGGGGAGGCCATGATGCCGACCTGGTGACCGCAGGCCATTATCCCAGCATGACTGAGCCCATACAGTACAATAACCTGCTCAATCCTACTACCCTCAGTTACAAGCAAAACGACCCCAGCCTGGACTGGTCTACTGACTCAGCCCTGGACTGGACCACTTCAGCTGCTGCCGGCCCCTGGCATGTGGCCAATAATCTGTACTATTCTACAGTGGGCTATGGGGTAGACCCCGAGAACACCTGGGGAATGCACTGGTGGAAATTTGATGTGACCATGCAGGGCACTGCAGGTGACTGGTTTGAGTTTAAGGCATTTATGCGGGAAAGCGGCAGAGAGACCTGGGAGAACAATATCTCCCAGTCCGGGACCCCCTATTCTACTATCAATCACTGGGGCCGTAAGGGCTACATGACCCGAGTGTATTTTGGAAACAGCTGGGTAGAGTATAGCCCACTCAGTCAATAAAACACAGAATATTAAAATAACTGCCCGGAAATCCGGGACAGGAAAAAGAGAGTGGCCGGCCCTGCAAGGGGCCGGTTTTATTTACTTTGATTAAAAAACAGACTTTTTCAGATACCGCATATATAACTTGCAGGAAGTCTAAATCCATAGTACAATATGTTTTAGAGTCATTGAAAGGAGTCGTACATGGCTTTTGTTATCACACCAAAGGACAAGGGATGGGTGGAATTAAGCTTTGAGAATAAGGTGTCTCTGTGGAGCATTCTCAAGACGGTATCCAAGACCCCCTATCTCAAAAGCTTTATAGTCGATAAATATGATGGTGGTAACACCATGATAGATAAAGAGTACTGGAACCAGGAAGAGATCATGTACAGCGAGCTTTCCAATGGCAAGTATCTTTTCCCCTATGACTCTATAGGATTTATTCTGGATGACTCTATCTCAGATATTGAGCTGTCTGTTATTGACACACTGGATAAGACCGACCCTGCCCGTTCTCATGTAGAATACCAGATCATCATCAAAGATACTGACCAGCTCAGTATATTGCTGCCTAACCGGGATCATGTGTATGACCTGGCTTCTCTCTATCTTTTTTCCATGTTTGATTCCGGGTATGATCATGTCATGATGTTCACTCTGTCTCAGGGATTAAAGGGCCTGATCAAAGATAAAGTGAGTACCATCGATATAGTAGAGGGCAGTTTCAAGGTAAGACTGGATTCCATGCACTTCGTGCTTAAGCTGAACGAAACGGCCGAAAAAGACAGTTATTATTATATCAAACTAGGCAAGCACTTCAGTAAAAAAGCAATTCAGGAAAAGAATATCAACAATCTGTCCTACCTAAAAAAAAAATTACTGAATAAGATATCCCTGTTTCAAAAGATAGCAGCATTCTTGGCTGAACATTCTGTTTTGGGATTACTGGTCAATATCGGTATCTATAGCGTTTTGATTGGGCTGGTACTATGGCTGGTACCCAAATTCACTTCTATCAGGACTAAGAAACTCATCCCGCTTATTGCCCTCATTTTTATTGCCCTGGGTGTATTCAAGCTGATAATGAAATATGTACGTAAAAACATATACAAAAGATACCTCAAAAATAGTAATTAAGGGATAACATGCCGGAAGAGATATATGTATTAAAGACTCACCTGGCCTATCAAACATCATTCGTAAGCTCAGTATTAATAGTCCTCATGGCTCTTATTTTATTGATCATATATCAGACGGTCAGAAAAAAACAGCTTGCTCCCGATGACCCTTATCTGCTCGAATCCAAACATATTTTTGTGATGATAGCCTTTTTCACAGTGTTTGTGATGACCCGGCCTTTTTCCTATACTTTAGGAGACCCCAATGCTGCGGGCTGGAATATGCGACTGCATATTTACGCAGCTTTTTTTGGAATATATCATTTTCTCAAACTAATCTATATTTATTCCCACGAGACCAAAAAAAAGTATGCTACAGTGATCCCCCTGGTATTCCTTATCTATACTATTATTTACATATTAGTAGCCAGTACAACCGATCTTCTCATACATAAACCCCTTCATTTTGATCAGTATGGCTGGACTATTGAATACGGGCCCCTGTTTAATTTTGGATTCGGTATACCATTTTTTATCACTATCACTTATGGTATGGTAAAGTTAATCAAGGCAGCTAAATCGTTTCGCTCCTCCGCCCTGGAGCGGTCACGTTATATTTTGATCGTGACAGCTATGAGTATCATGATCGTGGGCAGTATTTTTGAAGTACTCAAAGTATTCATAAAACTTACTACGAATATTGGTGATACTGCAGTGTTCGGGGCCTGTTTTCTTTCCTTATTCATTGGCTTATCCTCGATAATCCAGTTTTATCAGATCCAGGTTAAGAACCAGAAAAGTGAGGAAGAGCTCCTACAGGTCTTTAATAAACTGAACAGCACCATGGATCAGGGAAAAGAGACCCTGTCTCAGTTTAATCCGGCTGTAGATAAGATCCATCGCTTGTCAGTAGATCTGAATGACTTTGTCACTCTTACCCAAAACCGTGCCAATGATGCTTATGATAAGGCCAATAAACAGAAAGACCATGTTAAAAATTTTTCTACTATGGTCATCTCCAATATCACTACTTTTGAAGATATCATGAAATCCATGAATGAACAGAAAGTAAAAATAGAAGAGTTTAAAAAAATTATCGAAGCCATAAACCTTTTGCTGACTAATATCTCTGAAAATGGAAAGATCGTGTCTGGAGGCGTGGTAAACCTTAACTCTGTAATCAATGATGCCAAAATTCATTCCGACTCAAATTATAAACTGATCAATGAAGTAAAGGTTTCCATTAATAAGATCATACAGGTGACACAGGCTATTGACCGGGTATCAGAAGATTCCAATGTCCTATCCATGAACGCATCTATCGAAAGTGCTAC
Source organism: uncultured Brevinematales bacterium (assembly GCA_964537555.1). Taxonomy (GTDB): domain Bacteria; phylum Spirochaetota; class Brevinematia; order Brevinematales; family CAYRWR01; genus CAYRWR01. The sequence continues at coordinate 24,483 of CAZIAD010000029.1, read as the reverse complement.
CAGTGGAGATATAGGGACCGGGTTTAAAGTAGTAGCCAATGACCTGCGTACTATGTCCATTATGACCAATAATGAGACCAGTAAAATAAAAGACATCATCAGACTCCTGCAGTCCGATCTGGATGTCGGATTCTCCAGCGCTAATCATGTAAAATCCTTCTTTACTAATCTGGAAAAAACCATAGAAAGAGTATTTAATTTTATCATGACCATCATCCAGAATTCAAATCAGCTCATTGAAAAAATAGTAAGTGTAAATACTACTATTGATTCCTTACTATCCATTGCTGATGAAAGCCTGGAAAAAGGAGAACAGCAGCAAAGGCTGAATAATGAATTAAACGAAAGTATCGTAAGCATGAAGTACATGATTGAAAGTATCAGAAGGGCAATGTCTGAGACTTTAAACATTGTAAGTACGGTATTTGATTTTTCTCAGTATCTCCAGGATAATTCTGTGAAATACCAGGTAAAAAGCAGTGAACTCTTCAAAGTGATCGATCACATAGATTCCAGTATCAATATGGAACATAGTAATGATGATTAACGTTTTTTCATACTTTTCTTTTTAGCTTTGGCGGCGTCTTCATCTTTTTTCTTGAGGTCCATCTCCAGTTTAGCCTTCCATTTTTCAATCACTTTTTTGGCTTCCTGGGCAAATGTCTGTTCATTCAGGATGATATGAATACGCACCAGGAGGTTCATGAAGTCGAGCGCCCGGTTCATATCCTGTACATCCATAGTGGAAAGTTCATACTTCTCCCGGAATTTTTTGGCGGCTGTCTCCACCAGTGTTTTAACCAGTTGTATGAGGTCATTTATCTCCTGATAAAAAGGGGCACGGGGATCATACATCTTCATAGCCAGGTCTTTGAAGTTGGTAAAGTTTTTGGATAATACGGCAGTCTTGCCATACATTTCTACAAAGTTCCATTTCCATTTGGAGTTGTCCCCTTCTTCAAACTCTGTCAGGGCAATACAATACTCTATTTTTTTCAGGAGGTTTAAGATCCGTTTAGGGTTCATCAGGGGGAGCTGGTTTAATACCTCTGCAGTCTCTGTGAGATTGGAGTCGATAGCCGTACCCAGCACTTTTTCCAGTAATATGATGGCCTGATAGGTGTTTTTTCGGGCATTACTGAGATAGGCATCATTTTTCATACTCATGATTTCCAGGCTTTTGGCACTCATCTCGCAATACAGGCCCACGGTATTGAGGTAGACACTGGCCGCTGCAATTTTTTTATACTGTGCATCGACATCAGTACCAAGCATACCTTCCCGTTCCAGTCTTTTCGCTTTTTTGGCGGTGGAATCGACTTTCTCGCGGTACTCCTTTATGACCAGGTTAAATGCTTCTTTTTTTGCTTTTGGTATTCTTTGTATCATAACATATCCTTGCAAATTCTCATATCTACACTATAATTATACTTCATTATCGGCACTAATAAGGTACAATGATAAGGGAATTATGAAACAAAAGAAGTTTTTTCACAAATTTTTGGAGAATTTTGAGAAACTGGATCATGCTGACATTAAGAATTTTATTACTCTGATAGAAAAAGAAAGAGAGACTTTTTCCAGCCTGCTCAATGGATTAGATCTGGGACTTATAGTCCTGGATCAGAAGAATATTATTTTCGTGAATAATAAGGCCCGTGATATGCTCTACATCAGTGATTACACCTCACCTCTGCATCAGTCCGATATTAATCACCTCATTAAAAACAAGGGCCTGTTTGACAAGATACTGAATACTGACTGGGATCACCAGTCAGTGATCACACTCAGTGATCAGAGAAACCGCATTTATGAGGTTCAGCGGATCACAACCGACCTGGGATATTTTATTATCAAACTTAAAGATGTCACTCAGCAAAAAGATCTGGAATTTAAACTCAAACAGTTTGAATCTATCGCTGCTCTCAACACCATGGCGGCCGGGATAGCCCATGAAATCAAAAATCCCCTGGCCGCTATAGACCTCCATACTCAAATCATTAAAAAAGGGGTTAAAAACAAAGTTATTTTTATTCCCGAAGAAGTAGAAAACTATATCCATATCGTAGAAGAAGAGACTCAGCGGCTCAACAATATTCTCAATGATTTTCTCCTGTCTGCCCGTAAAAGAGAATTGAAATTGTCCTTCATCGATCTTAATCACTATCTGGCGGAGATAATAAAGTTTATGATGCCTCTCATAGAGGAAAAAAAGATACTGCTGGATGAAGAATACGGCGATATTCCCAAGATTTTCATAGATAAAGAATATCTCAAACAGGCCATACTCAATCTCTTAAAGAATGCTGTGGAAGCCATGGAAAAGAGTGATGTAAAAAGAATCCGTATATCCACCTTTTATGATCTGGGCAGAGATTCTGTAGGATTCTCCATTTGCGATACCGGCGAAGGTATGAAAGAAGAGACTATTCAAAAAATCTTTGAGCCATATTATTCCTCAAAAGACAGCGGTACCGGCCTGGGACTCACAATAGTCTATAAGATCATAAAAGAGCACGGAGGGGATATTCTGGTAGATAGTACCCTGCACACCGGTACTACATTTGTAGTATATCTTCCCATCAGACAGGGTCAAAGGCTTTTAAAAGCGGATCATATCTGATCAGTCGGCCAGTGCCAGGTCCTGCTTCTTGTCTTCCAGTTCCTGAAGTGACTCTTCCCATGAGGCATACAAAGACTCTTTTTTGCTTTCCAGATCTTTCAGTTCTTTGGAATGTAATATAATCAGATCTGAATTAGCCTCACGACTGGCTTTTATTAGTTCATCGTGTTTATGGGAGATTGATTTTTCCAGATGATGTATCTCATCTTCCAGATCTTTCACTTTTTTTTCTAAAGGGCCGATCTCCTGTCTTATCTTTTTTAAGTGTTCTGCCTTTTGTTTTCTAAGTAATTTGGGGTTGCTGGACTTAAGATTCTTTTCCTGTTCTCCGGTATTCTCTTCTTCCCAGCCTATATTGGCCAGAAAGTCTTCATAATCGCCGTTAAATACGCTGACCCCCTCACTCTCGAAAATGAGTAGTTTTTGAGCCCAGTGCCTGAGCATCATCTCATTATGGGTTACCATGATCACAGCTCCCGGGAAATCATCCAGGGCCTCCAGTAGAGCATCACAGGACTGCATATCGAGGTGGTTGTCCGGTTCATCCAGTAAGAGCATCTGGGTGGGACGGGCGATGATCTTGGCCAGTAGCACCCGGCTTTTTTCTCCCCCGGATAGGACTGATATCTGTTTTAAGGCAGCATCACCCTCGAACATCATGGCTCCACATACTGACCTGACTTCCGTGATGCCAGCTCCGGGATAAGACTGGGCCATTTCCTGTTCCACTGTATTGTGGGGGGTCAGTGTGGAAGTATTGGTCTGGGCATAATAGGAAATATCCAGACGGGGATGGGATTTTATTTCGCCGTCAGTCATTTCCAGGTCACCTGTTATCAGTTTTAAGAGAGTGGACTTACCCTTCCCGTTTCTTCCTATGACGGCTATGCGGTCATCTTTGTGTATTTCCAGGTTTAATTTGGAAATAAGAGGAGTAATATTATTATCGTAGGAAAAAGTGAGATTTTTGATCTCCATGATACGCTTGGCGGGGACATCAGAATAATGAAAACTAAAATCCAGATTTTTTTCCTGGCTGAGAGCCTCCAGTTTCTGTCTTTTACTCAGGGCTTTCATACGGGATTGGGCCTGGCTGGCTAATCTGGCCTTTGCCCGGAAACGGGTGATAAATTGCTCCATGCGTTTTCTTTCTTTTTCGTCATTGACTCTGGTCTTTTCATATACCTCTTCTTCCTGTACTATCTGTTCATACATCTTGGAAGTATCACCTTTTATCTTTTTGAGGCCAGTACGATAAATAGCTGCACAATGGGTCACTACCTGATCCATAAAGGATCGGTCATGAGTAATCAGTATAAGTTCATTTTTCCAGGATCTGAGAAAACGTATCATCCATCGAATAGAAATAATATCCAGATAGTTATTGGGCTCGTCCAGTAACAGCAGGTCCGGGTCTGAGATCAGGACTTTGGCCAGATTGAGCCTGACCTGAAATCCTCCTGAAAACTCATAGGGAGACCGCTGCATATCCTCTGTAGTAAAACCCAGTCCGTTTAAGACCTTCTCTGCTTTCCAGATCTCATTCTTCTCTTCCGGGGGCAATCCTGTAGAGACCTCCTCCAGAATGGTGGGGTGACTGAATTCAAGATGCTGCTTTACATAAGCAATCTTGTAATCTTTAGGTATAAGGATCTCCCCTTTATCCGGAGATTCCATTCCGGCCAGCATCCGCAATAAGGTAGTCTTGCCATAGCCATTGCGTCCTACCAGGCCTATTTTTTCCCCTTTATTGATCTGCAGACTGACATCAGACAGCAGGACCTGCTGCGCATAGCTTTTATAGAGTCCGTTTATTTTGATCATCATGACCTCTTTTTATTATGCAGTATTATAACTAGTTTTTTATTAAAGGGCAATTGATTGAAATTTACAACGGTATATGTTAGTATTTTAAATATATCAGGAGGAACTATGAAATATTTTGGAATCGGAATCATATTAGGATTTTTATCTCTTACATCCTGCATTGCAGACATGAGTCAGATCAAAAACATTAATATCAACTCTATCTCGCCTCAGACACAGCCTTTGGATACAGCTACAATTGCCAGGGGGCTGAAAGAAGCCTTGAATATTGGTACTGATAAATCTGTTGATTTTCTGTCTGCTGCCGGAAAGTTTTATAATACCACTGACTTAAGGATATTGATGCCCAATGATTTAAAAAACCTGGAGTCCAAATTACGGCAGATAGGATTAGGCCCGCAGGTAGACTCTTTCATTAAAAAAATGAACGAAGCAGCTGAAAAAGCCATACCGCAGGCCAAATCTATACTCAAATCTGCCATTACCAGTATGACCATTGATGACGCTCGTGCCATTCTCAATGGTGCGGACGATGCTGCCACACAGTATTTTAAAAGAAAACTGGATCAGCAGTTATATCGCGCATTTTATCCGGAAGTAAAAAAAGTAATGGATAGTGTCGGAGTAACCCGCTTATACACTGATCTGGAGACCCGATATAATAGTATTCCCCTGGTACAAAAGGTTCATTTTGATATCAATGATTACATCACCAGAAAAGGTTTAGAAGCTTTATACAGGTATATTGCGGTAGAGGAAAGAAAGATACGCACAGATGTCAAAGCCCGGGTAACCGATCTATTAAGAAGGGTCTTTGGCTGACGGCCCATAGGGATGAAAGCAGGCAAATAAGACCTTGTCTTTATTGGTAAAACCGGGTTCTGTTTGCCTGCATTTTTCCGACACTTTTTCACAGCGGGGATGAAAGCTGCAGCCTGAAGGTATATTTAACTTATCAGGTATACTTCCCGGAATCACAGAAAGGCTCTGTATATCTTCATCTATTCGGGGTATTGAATTCCAGAGATTACGGGTATAGGGATGAGAGGGAGATCTTAATATAATATCAACATCCCCTATTTCAACTATTTTCCCGGTATACATTACCGCAATCCTGTCACATATCTTTCCGGCAACAGCCAGATCATGGGTTATAAAAATTATGGACATCCCTTTCTTTTGATTGATTATCTTTAAGAGTTTAAGGATCTCTGACTGTACCGTCACGTCCAGTGAAGTGGTAGGCTCATCTGCGATCAGGATAGAAGGAGAATTGGCCAGAGCAATAGCTATCATCACTCTCTGTTTCATTCCACCGGATAATTGATGCGGATAGGAATCCAGCCATATCTGGGCTTGTTTTATCTGGACATCTTCCATGAGGGATATTAATTCCTGTTCCAGAGACTGAGCATCTTTATCGGGTTGATGGACCAGGATGGCCTCTGCGATCTGTTCCCTGATCTTCATCACAGGATTAAGACTGGCCTGCGGATCCTGAAAAATATAAGCGACTTTTTTACCACGTATTTTAAGTAATTCTTTCTCAGTCACATGGGCAGCTTCTATACCGTCAATATTCATTCGGGCGACTTTTACAGCAGCATTTTTGGGTAAGAGACGTGCAATAGCTAACATAGAGGTAGTCTTACCACAACCGGATTCTCCCACCAGGCCCAGTATCTCACCTTTTTGAACATCCAGGTCCATGCCCCTAACCGCCGGGACTTTTCCCCTCATCACCTGGATATCTACAGAGAGGTCTTTAATGATTAAGACTGGTTCTATTTTAGTATGTATCTTAGACTTTTCCATTTTAATTTTCCCATAATCTCATATAAATAAGATTTAATTACTTTATCTCTGGTAGTCCTGGAATTATTCTTCTTAAAAGTAACATAGACTCTAAGCAGCATACCGGACAGGATTTCCTGAGTAGCTTCATCCTGATCGAATATGAAGATGAGGTAGGCATAATTTCCATCCTGAATATACTCGTATTTTTGTCCGGACCTGGTAAAATCCAGTTTTTTATAATCTCCCTTGTTTTCCAGAAAATCATAGCTAATACTTAATGAATGCAATCGTTCCACCTCAGATGGAGAATTGATTATTGATACAATGACACTGTCCTCTTCATTGGTCATAGTCTTGGCAAGATGAAAAGAGTACTCACTGAATCCGTCTATAGCTGTAAACTCATAATGCATATTGGTATTAATGACCTGATGGCCATCCAGCTCAGGCACATAGGATGCCATATTACTCATGGTTTGCTGAAACATTGCATCCAAAGAAGCTACCCCTAATTTCATAGCCTGACCGTATTGCTGGTTCAGGTACATTTGCCTGGCTTTGCTCATCATGGTGCTCACGCCATCTCCATATACTGTAGCTCCGCAGAAGAAAAATAAGAGCAGTAAAAATAATTTTTTCATGTCACTTTCCTTTTAATATAATTCTGGATATCTCTGCAGGGCAGAACAACCTGAATGGCATATAATGGCTGACCCCCGCGCCTCTGCTTACAAAAAGTTTACAATTAGACCATTGACTGATACCCGAGATCTTATTACGGGGAAGTTTGCTTTTCGTGATCAGGGGCCAGCCCAATAGCGTTATCTGCCCTCCGTGGGTATGTCCGGATAGCATGAGGTCAATACTACCATCCATATGGTAAATCGCATCCGGATAATGAGACAAGACCAGTCTGTACCTGTCCGCTTCCAGTTTTGTCCACTGAGCCAGTTCCGGACTGGTATAACTTCGGGGATCTATTCCTATTAATTCTACCTTATTTTTTCCGATATTACAATCCGTGCTATTATGATCTATGATTTTTACATCATATTTTTTTAGGATATCTTTGAGACGTATTAAATCAGTTTTAATTCCTTCTACTTTATAAAACAATGGGTAAAAAATATGAAGAAAGTTATACTGCCTGTAATCATGGTTACCCAATACCGCAAATATGCCATATTTAGATTTCAAGACTTTTAAGACCGGTTCTAATAATTCGATACCTGAATTACTATCAATAAAATCCCCGGTTAAAACGACCAGATCCGGTACTTTTTCATTGAGCGTATTCTCAATGGCTTTAATTATATTATCTATCCTCCGGGTAGGCATGTGTCCATAAAAATGCAGATCACTGATGTGTAAAATGTCGATTTCTCCCTGGATTTTTTCCTCATGTATGCTGTAGTGTTCTAACAAAACACGGTTAGCACCTATTTGATTCATAAGGATCAATGAAAAAAAAGCTGCCAGGAAAAATGATCCAAAAATAATCCAGATTAAATACATAAGAGTCCTTATTTATACCTTATCCTGGGATCTACGACAGCATATAAAATATCAGAGATCAGTACTCCCACTAAAGTCAGCAATGCAGAAAATGATAATATAGCCATGGTCACATTATAATCCCGGTTTAACACTGAAGAGAAAAAAAGATTGCCCATTCCGTCCAGATTAAAAATCCTCTCCACGATTACTGATCCGCCTATCATACCAGGCAATAAAGCTCCCAATATAGTGACAAAAGGAATCAATGCATTACGAAGAGCATGCCGGGAAATGACTACTTTTTCAGTCAGGCCCTTGGCTCTGGCCGTATTAATGAAGTCCTGATCCAGCACTTCCAGGACGGAAGCGCGGGCCAGCCTGGAATAAAATGCAAGACTACCATAACTCAGCACAATAACCGGTAAAAAAGTGTGCCGGGTGATATCCCAAATCTTACCAGCAAGGTTTAGCTGCTCAAAATTATCGGAAGAAATGCCAAATAAAGGCAATATTCCCCAATTGACGCTAAAGAGAGTCATCAGGATATGAGCTACCCAGGGTGTAAACATGGCATATAGCATAAAAAGGGTTACCCCTATAGCTCTATCTATCCAGGTATCATGTTTTTTTGCGGCCTGCAGGCCAATAGGGATGGAAATGAGAAATACCAGTATCAGTGACACCAGATTCAGATAGATAGTAAGGGGTAGTTTTTCAGCAATCAGGAGAGTGACGGGCCTGCCGTCGACTTCTGAATTTCTAAAATCCAGCCTGACCATATCTTTTAGCCAATATCCATACTGAATAATGATCGGTTTATCAAAGTGATGGGCTTTCTTAAAAGCTTCTATATCCTGCGTAGAGGCTTTGATTATCTGCCCCTGAGCCTGAGGGATACCCCCATCCTTATCAGCCAGACGCATGATAAAAAAAGTAATAATAGTGATACCAAATAAGGTGGGAATAAGAGCGAGCAGACGTTTACTTATATATTTTAACATGATGCAACCTGTTTCTTATTGAAACATTATTTTAGATGATTATAGACTTTATTGCAAGATTAGATTTCCTGTAAAAATCCCAGGTTATGTAATTCCGATTTTTGAAAATTAGTAGGTTCCACATCCCCTTTATTTCGCCCAAATAAAGCGATGCCGTTGACTTCTTTATCACTGATAATAGGCACAACCAGCAGTTCTGCCAGCTGGCTCAGATCCTCAACAGACATTCTTTCTTTCAGATAGCGGGTATTGGACAATTCGCCCCTTATATCGATACTTTTTTTATTATTGATAAATCTTTCCAAGAGTGGATCGTTCAGACTAAATGAAATATTTTCAGAGAAACCATCATTGAGAACAGGATTAAATGTCTCTCCCTCTTTTTTCAGCACCGCGACTTTACTCATCTTTAAACTATTTTTTGCCAGATCCTGGGCTACATTGGCATATTCCTCGACACTGGAAATCGTACTAAGTTTTACGGGTGGTTCATTAAAAATATCTGAGAAATTAATTTCCGAGAACTCTGATCCTTCCAGGTTCTCAGTGAGTTCATCCAGGTCCTGATTTGAAGTACTGTCTTCTTCACTATCCAGATCCAGACTGTCCAGATCCTCCAGCTGAAGGGAAATGTCCTCATCCTCATCAATAGGAGCGGGATTGGAAATACTGGAAACCAGATTGTCAATATCCAGATCTTCCAATGTAGATTCAGTATTATCTCCTCCGGGGTTCTTAAGACTGTCTTCAGAAGCCTCTAAAGTATCCTGAGCATCTATAGTTTCAGAAATATCCAGGTTAAAATCATCACTTAGCTCTATTTCATCAATATCCATAAGTTCATCAGTTTGGATTGTACCCATTTCCCCGGAGACATCCAGGTCAGATAGTTCTTCCATACTCAGAGAAATATCTTCTGCATCTTCGCTCATTCCCACCACTTCCGGAACTGATGATATCAATTCATCCAGATCTATATTGTTTTCAGAGAGGTCTTCACTTTCTGATAGAGCTTCGTCTTCAGTCAGGTTTGACAATTCTTCCATGCTGAGAGAAATCTCTTCGTCATCTTCTGCTTCGCCCCTGATTTCAGGTACAGAAGATATCAGACTATCTATATCCAAATCGTCTATTACTGCACTATCTTCATCACTTAGTATATCCTGCACCTCGTCTTCCTGTTCAGAGGTATCGATGAGGGTCATTTCCTCATCCAGATCCATGATCTCAGGAATATCTTCCAGATCGGGTAATTCATCATCATCTATAGCCAAAGATTGGATCATATCATCAGACTCCAGGTCTTCAGGAGGTGAACTTATTTCCATGATTTCATCTGAATCGCCATCTGAAAATTCCGAGATTTCCGGTAAATCTAGATCACTAAGCTCTGACTCGGTAATCTCATCTATGCTCGATAAATCATCAGGGATATCTAAATCAAGGCCGGAAATATCTTCTATCAGAGTCTCCGGTTTGTCATTTATCAGCTCTTCACCTGTAACATCGTAGGATTCCTTTTCTAACAGTGATTCTTCACTTACTTCACCTACTTCCACTATATCATTTTCCAGTCCATTCATGATCTCTGTCATATCAATATCTTCTATATTATCCATATCTTCCAGTTCAGAAAGGGCTGAATCTTCTTCTGAGCTTTGTTCTGCAAATCCGGTCTCACTACTTTCCGATTCAAATGTGTTATCCAAATCCTGTAGTAAATCACTTTCATCCAGAGAAGATATTTCATCTGCTATAGTACTGCTAATATCTTCCAGTTCTTTTTCAGAAGCAATGACATTATCTTCAAATTGGGGAAGCTCAACGCTCTCAGTTTCCAGGATCTCATCAGATATGGAATCGAATACGTCTCCACTCATAGGAATCTCTTCTTCCATTCCGGAAGCTTCAGTGACGTTAAAATCGTTTTCTTCTACTTCTTCCAGGTCAAATGGACTTTCTAAAAGTTCATCTGTACTGTCCTGGCTGGAAGGTTTGACTATTACCGGCCCCAATCCATTTTCATCAAAAGGACTTTCATCCACACCTTGTAGAATCCTATCCTGCTGGGCAAATAAGGCTGTCTCATTGTCTGTCTCGGAAATATCGGGGGTATCATAATGTACCGGAAACTCATCCAACTCTATGGCTTCATCGCCCCCTTCGGGCAGATCTAATTCATCATAAGTCTGTGCTGCGACTTTAAGCTCATCATTATCAGTAGGCGTTTCCCATAAGTGATCTCTTTTTTCCTGAATATCATCGTCAGCAAAAACATCGGATTCCAAAGATTCCATTATCACTTCATCATTGGACTGTTTTACCAGACCTAATTCCTGTTCAAAAGCTTTATCAAACTCACTCTCAATATCTTCCAATCCCTTATCGCTATCTAAAGGATCCATATCCCAAATATCAGAGCTATCTTCAAATGAAGCATTTTGCAGATCATCTATATTTTCTGGATTTCCATTAAGTTCTTCATCCAAAGAGTCAAAATCTGTAAGGCCTGGCATAGCATCATCCATACTCAAACCAGAATCCTCGATACCGACCTCTTCGAACTCCTCTTCCCGGCTCAATTCTTCATTAAAAGCCGCTGTTTCAGAATCCAGTGAATCCAAATCCGGAAGTTCCATTTCTGTTGATTCTAGATTCCGGTTTAGAGATAGCTCATCATCTTCAATATCACCAAAATCCATCTCCCCGGAACCTGATTCCAGGCCTAAAGCGGCATCTGTATCTACAGAGTCAAAATCAAAGCCACCGGCGATCTCTTCATTATCACTGTTTTCTGATGAAAACTGGTCTTCAATATCTGATTCCTGTCCTATTTCCTGCTTAAAATCGTCCAGACCTATCTCGTCTTCATCATCAATCCCATCAAATTCAAAGCTACTGTCCGCAGGAATAAAATCTTCATCCAGTATATTATCCTGAGTCGGCTTATCTGTTCCGGATAACTCATCGTCCAGGAACATATCTGGCATAGATGTAAAATCCTGATCTGAATTCATGATCATGTCTTCGATACCCTGACTACCATTTTGGCGGGAATAGGATTTCCCCTGCTCTATGTCATTGACCAGATTTTTTATCTCATATTTTTCAGGTTGAGCATAGTAGGCTTTGGTATTTTCGATGGGGTCTACTGAATATCTGTCTGGATTATCTATGGCCATAAATTCTGGATCTGGAGTAAATGTCTGGGGCACAGTCTCAGTTTTATAGGCATTTATGAGCGTAAAGATGACCAGGCCCAGTAATGAAAGATTAAGCAGTACCATCAATACAGCCAGCCAGGGCCTGTAAGGTTGCGAATTCAGGTCAAACGCGGCCACTATACCATTTATCCTTAAGCGAACCAGAAAGTCTTTTTCTTTATTGTGAGTACCTGCTGGCTGGGTGCTTAGTCTGTTCATAACAGCTGTGACCTGCTGATCAGAATACTTTTTAGATGTCAAAAAGATCTGGTTATTCTTGGTACCAGCCAGACTTATGTCAGGTAAAGCTGAAAGTATTTTCTGTGTATTATAAAATACCAATACATAACCCAGGTTATCTGCAGCATCTGCTTCCTCAGGAAAACGTTCCGAGACTATAAATTCTTTTTTGTCTGATTTAAATAAAATGTAAGGCCGATTTTTGTGGATGATAAAGTGTTCTTTTAATACCTGCAAAAATTCCTGCGACACTTTCTTGGTTTCTGACTCCTGATCCAGTGTAGATAAGAGTATTTTACCCTTTTGATCTACAATCAGTATCTTGCTGGCATAAGCCATACCCATCTGCTTATTTTGAAACTCTGCAATGTATTTACGGGTATCTTCTCCCAATGCATAAGCAACAAAGAGTTTACGGGTATTTCCATCCCGGGCTAAAGATAAAGTATCTGTGACGGTCTCACCCATTACATCTTCCAACGCTTTGTTTACTTTATCTGTGATCTTTTGGATGTGAGACTGGTATTGACGTCCAAAAAACCATTTTTTGGTTTTGGCAGCATAGACAATTATACCCAAAGAACTCATAGCAAGGAACAGTGTGAAATAGAGTAAAATCTTCTTAAACGTCATTTATACCTCAATTGGCACCAGAGTAAGCCTTTCCTGTTAGATATTTTCGGCATTGCAGCCAAGAATCCTTAGTCATTATACACTATTTTTACAAAAAAAAACAGGGAGTCCGAAGACTCCCTGAAATTTTTGTGTTTTAGCCTATTCTGCTGTGAATTCCATAGCAGCCAGACGTTTATAAGTATTCAATCTGTGTTTGGCATCCTTTTCAGCTGCGTCAAACAGTTCCTGAGCCTGATCCGGGAAGGTCTTGAGCAAGGTAGAGTATCTTACTTCACCTTTGATAAAGTCCTGGAAAGATTCCTCAGGGTCTTTTGAATCAAGAGTGAAAGGATTTTTACCTTCTTCAGCCAGAAGAGGATTGTAACGGTAGAGGCTCCAGTAACCGGCTGCTACTGCTCTCTTCTCTTCTTCCTGTGCCTTACCCATTCCGGCCTTGATACCGTGGTTGATACAGGGTGAATAGGCGATAATCAGAGAAGGGCCGGGATAGCTTTCAGCTTCCATCAGGGCTTTATGGAACTGGTTCTTGTTGGATCCCATAGCTACCTGAGCTACATAAACATAGCCATAACTCATGGCAATCATACCCAGGTCTTTTTTACGGATACGTTTACCTGCAGCGGCAAATTTAGCCACAGCGGCGGTAGGACTGGCTTTTGAAGCCTGTCCGCCGGTATTAGAATATACTTCTGTATCCACTACCAGGACATTGACATCTTCACCGGAAGCCAGGACATGATCCAGTCCGCCAAATCCGATATCATAAGCCCATCCGTCTCCACCAAAGATCCACTGGCTGCGCTTGACCAGGTACTGCTTCAGATCAGCGATCTTTTTAAAGACTTCGCCTTTTTCTTTAGCTATAAGTGCCAGTATTTTGGCACTGGCGGTTTTTGAACCTTCAGCATTTTCTTTATTGTCCAGCCATTCCTGAGCAGCTGCTTTAGCATCAGCGCTGGCATTTCCAGCTACTACTTCTTTCATCAGATCTGCCAGTTTGTTTCTCATCTGGTCAGAAGCGATCTGTATCCCAAAGCCAAATTCAGCGTTATCTTCAAACAGCGAGTTGGCCCAGGCAGGTCCTCTGCCTTTATCATTTTTACAGTAAGGTGTGGCAGGAGCAGATCCACCATAGATGGAGGAACATCCGGTAGCATTGGCGATGACCATTCTGTCACCATAGAGCTGAGTAATAGTCTTTATATAAGGAGTCTCTCCACAACCGGCACAGGCGCCATGGAATTCAAACAGAGGTTTAGCAAACTGGCTGCCTTTTACGGTGTTTAATCCCATATACTCAGTCTTGTAACTTACTTTGGCATCAAAATGATCAAAGCTTTTCTGCTCTTCCAGTTGAGTGCCCAGAGGTTTCATGACTAATGCAGGCAGGTTTTCACCAGTCTCTTTATCTTTCTTGCCCGGGCAGATATCAGCACAGTTTCCACAACCGGTACAATCCAGGACACTGATACGCATAGAGAAGTTAAGGCCTTCCATACCTTTACCTACTGCCTTGATAGTGTCGGTATCAGCAGGCATACCTTTCTCTTCTTCAGGAGTGGACAGGAACGGACGGATCACAGCATGGGGACAGACGTAGGCACACTGATTACACTGAATACAATTATCAGATACCCAGTCAGGTACATTTACGGCTATTCCACGCTTTTCATAATGAGTAGTCCCATTGGGGAAAGTACCATCTTCGCGTCCTACAAATGTAGATACGGGAAGGTCATCACCGGCCTGGCGGTTAATGACGTTAGCTACTTTCTTTATGAATTCAGGCTGGCTGGCATCAACAGTATCCTGATCAGCGGGCAGGTTTTTCCATTCAGCAGGCACAGTTATTTTTTCGAGGGCATCAGCACCGGCATCTACAGCCTTGTTGTTCATTTCTACGATGATATCACCCTTATTACCATAAGACTTCTTGATCGCTTCTTTCATGAATTTCACCGCATCGCCATAAGGGATCACGTTGCTGAGTTTAAAGAAAGCACTCTGCATGATGGTATTGGTACGATTACCCAGTCCGATATCTTCAGCCAGTTTGGTTGCGTTCAGGATATAGAAGTTGATCTCTTTATCAGCCAGTTTCTTCTTCACATCATTAGGCAGGTGATTAGCGACTTCATCCTTGGACCAGATAGAGTTCAGCAGGAAGGTCCCGCCTTTTTTCAGTCCTTTAAGCATATCATACTTACCCAGATAAGCAGGTACGGAACAGGCTACAAATGAAGGGTTATTCACCAGATAAGGCAGCTGAATAGCCTTTTTTCCGAAGCGCAGGTGGGATATAGTGATACCACCGGACTTCTTTGAGTCATAAGCAAAATATCCCTGAGCATAGAGGTCAGTATGGTCTCCAATGATCTTAATGGAGTTTTTATTAGCCCCAACCGTTCCATCAGATCCCAGTCCATAGAACTTGGCCTCAGTGGTTCCTTCGGGAGCCACATCCAGCACATCTTTTACAGGAAGAGAAAGGAAGGTCACATCGTCTACAATACCGATAGTAAACCCGTTCTTAGGTTCTTTCTGTGCCAGATTTTCATATACAGATACGATCTGTTCAGGGGTAGTATCCTTTGAAGACAAACCATAGCGTCCGCCTATGATAAGAGGAGCATTTGCCTTGCCATAATAGAGGTTACGGATATCCATGTACAGAGGTTCGCCTTCTGCACCGGGTTCTTTAGTACGGTCCAGAACAGCAATACGTTTTACTGTCTTGGGCATTACTTTCAGTATATATTTTTCAGAGAAAGGCCGGTACAGGTGTACTGAGATCAATCCCACCTTTTTACCCTGTTTGATCATATAATCAATAGTAGACTTGGTCACATCGGTAACTGACCCCATAGCAATGATAATATCTTCGGCGTCAGGAGAACCGTAATAGGTAAAAGGATGATATTCACGGCCGGTCAGTTTAGACATCTTCTGCATAGCTTCTTCCACCATATCAGGCAGGACATCATAAAACTTATTGCTGGCTTCGCGGGCCTGGAAGAAAATATCAGGGTTTTGAGCAGTACCACGGGTAACGGGGTTATCAGGATTCAAAGCTCTTTCACGGAAGGCCTGAACATCTTTCTGGTCGATAAGAGTAGCGAAATCTGAATAATCCAGAGCTTCTGCCTTTTGTATCTCATGAGAGGTACGGAATCCATCAAAAAAGTGCAGGAAAGGTACACGGCTCTTAATGGCCAGCATATGAGCTACAGGAGCCAGGTCCAGAATCTCCTGCACCGAACCGGTAGCCAGCATCCCGAATCCGGTCTGACGGGTAGCCATTACATCAGAATGGTCACCAAAAATAGACAGTGCCTGAGCAGCCACAGTCCGGGCAGATACATGGAATACTCCGGGAAGGAGCTCACCGGATATCTTATACATATTAGGGATCATCAGCAGCAATCCCTGAGATGCTGTAAAAGTCGTGGTCAGGGCCCCACCCTGTAAAGATCCATGTACAGCTCCGGCAGCACCGGCTTCCGACTGCATCTCTACTACTTTCAGCACGTCACCGAAAATATTCTTCTTACCATTTGCAGCCCATTCATCGCAGTATTCTGCCATATTTGAAGATGGTGTGATAGGGTATATCGCCGCCACTTCTGTGAACGCATATGCGACATAGGCGGCAGCGTTATTGCCGTCCATTGTCTTCATTGACTTAGCCATTTATAGCCTCCTCTTTTTTTCTATAACAAACCAGGTTCATTTTTAAAAGAACCTTATTTCCATTTATCTCTGTTCATAATTGCCTGACTGATACTATTGTTACCCGCATATTGCAGGTCAGTGCCTACCGGAATACCCCGGGCCAGATGAGTAAACTCCAGTCCTTTACCCTGAAGCATTTCTCTGATATACAATGCAGTGGTATCCCCTTCTGTAGTGGGACTGGTGGCAAAAATGATCTCGTTTACCTTCAGCTCTCCTATTCTTCGGGCCAGTGAGTCTATATTCAGACTCTGAGGGGTCACGCCATGGAGAGGGTCGATCACCCCACCCAGGACATGATACAGGCCTTTATAAGCACGGGTGTCTTCTATACTATAGAGGTCAACCGCGGTCTCTACTACACATATCATACGGGTATCTCTATGAGAGTTTCCGCATATCATGCAGGGGTCTGTCATATCCAGATTACCGCATATCTGGCAGGTATGGGAATTTTGTTTCAATTCTATCAGGGCCCGGGCCAATTCCTCAGCGTATTCCATAGGTTTCGAAATAATACTAAAACCCAGTCTTTCGGCTGTCTTGGCACCTATTCCCGGAAGCTTGGAAAAGCTTCTCACAAATTGAAGAATATTCCCCGGGAGCATTTATTGTCCCATCATCTTCTGGAGCATACCGGCCATTTCAGATTTTTTCATCTGTTTCTTTACCTGTTTATCTATCTCTTTGGAAGCTACCCGATGTGCTTCTTTCACCAGCTTAGCTATTTCTTCTCCCGAAGTGGTAAGGGCTCCATCTGTGATTTCCAGCTTTTTAATATTTTTCTCACCATCTAAAGTCAGTGTGACAAATCCTCTCTTGGATCTACCGGTAGCACGCAGAGATTCCTGTTCCTTTTTAGCCTCATCAGCCATTTTTTTCATTTTACCTGCGTCTTTTAGACTATTCATGATTCCCATTTATCTCTCCTTGCCTACTTCTGTATTTTTCCATCAAAAAGATTGATGATCGTATCTGTTATATTATCACTGCCTGTAGTCATTGCGGGGCTTTCTGTCTTCTCCACCGGTTGTGACAGGGCGGGAACAGGACTGGGAGATGAGCCGGATTCAGGATTTTCTTTATTGAACACAAATTCAAAATTTAATACAGTACCGGTTATATCCCCTACTTCTTTCTGAATCTTTTCTTTATTGGTAGATAATAATTCTGCGATATGTGCCTGACTGATTTGTACCAGTATGGAATTTCCCTTTTTGCTGAAACTCTGGATGTGGCTACTGTAATGCCTGGTCAATGGGTTTTTGGATAAGACCGTGAAAAAAGCTTCCTTGATCTGAGCCGGATTCACAGGGCCAGCCAGAGCCGGAATAGGTTCAGGTTGAGGCCTGCTTTCCTGAACAGTGGGTCTATCTTGAGGAGCAGATGAAGCTGTCTCCCGGGTAGCAGCTGGCTGTCTGTTAAGAGGTGCTGGTTGTGACATTTCTTTTTTAACTGACGGGCCAGGCTCCAAAGCTTCCCTTTTATTGTTTAGTGCTTTAAAAAGAGTGGTTTCCAGTAAAAATCTTTCGTCAGCATCCCCTTTTAATCGGGGAAAGACTTCTACAAAAAGATTTAAAAAATCGATTATTTGCTGATCATTCAGGTTAGTAAATACCTGTCGCAGATCTTCATAAATGTCCCTACTCATATCAATGAGCGAATGCTCTAATGGGAGTTTTCTGGCTAAAAGCGCATTTCTTAAATACAGAATACAGGATTTTACCAGGAGTTTAATATCTCCAATATTTTCCAGGTAGGTCTGCACAGTTTCCAGCATTTCCACCATGTTATTATTTATGACGGCGCTAAAGATCCCTTTTAACAGAAATTCATCGGGCACCCCTAAGACCTGTTCGGCACTTTTTTGAGTTAAAGTCCCGTCAGAATACAATAAGACCTGATCGAACAGGCTCTGCGCATCACGCATGGAACCTTCTGCCGCATTGGCGATAATATAGAGAGCTTTTTCTTCAGCATTCAGATTTTCAGACTTTACGATCATTTTGAGCTGTTCCACGATCACTTTGGTGGAGATACGTTTAAATACATAATGCTGGGTCCGGGACCGGATGGTGGCTAATACTTTATGGGCTTCAGTGGTAGCCATAATAAAGATTACATGTTCAGGAGGCTCTTCCAGTGTCTTAAGTAAGGCATTGGAAGCTTCTGTAGTAAGCATATGTACTTCATCGATGATGTAGATCTTGTAATTAGCCGATAGAGGCTTGTAGACTACATTTTCTCTGATCTCACGAATATTCTCAATACCCCGGTTAGAAGCTCCATCGATCTCCCTTACATCCAGAGCCTGTCCCTGCATAATATCCTGTCCCAGTTCATAGTCTTCTACCGGATCCGGATTAGGGCCGCCTGGATAATTGAGGGCTTTAGCCAAAATACGCGCAGTAGTAGTCTTTCCTACACCACGAGGGCCTGAAAAAAGATACGCCTGAGATATTTTACCTGAGGATAAGGCATTGCGCAGGGCACGGGTTACATGTTCCTGGCCGATTACTTCACCAAAAAGCTGGGGTCTCCACTTCCTGGCTGTCACCTGATACTTCATGTATGACTCCAAATGAGATAGGAATATTATAGCAGATTTTCACAGAACCGCAAGCTTTAGAGGTATTCAAATACTGTTACCAGATGTGCTAAAGTATTTTATGGTAAGTAATTAGTCTAGTATTGTTAGGAAACACTAATATCAGGATAGTTTTAATTTCAATAAGTTACTCATTTAGTAAAAACCTGCCTTAAGGCAGCTTTAAACAAAACAAGCCCCCGCTTGAGGGGCTCATTCTGTATTTTGGGGGGTGTTATGAAGCAGTTTTATTCATTTAATTCATAAATATAAGAGTGCAGCTTTTAGAAATAGTTAGATGCTATTGCAAATTATTTTACTTGGATTTATACTTTTGATTCAAGATAAGGAGATCTCAATGGAATTACAAAGCTTTAAGAAGGGAACGGTCATCAATCAGGAAGGTAGTGCTTCTGATGGTATGTATATAGTCAAAAAGGGGAAAGTCGAGGTCTATAAAACGATTAACGCTGAAAGAGTGCAGCTATCCATTATTTCCAGCAATGATTTTTTTGGAGAGATGAGCCTGTTTCTAAATGCTCCCCGTACCGCTTCGGTTATGGCCCTGGAAGATACAGAAGTCATTTTTCTTAAGAAAGAAGACCTGTTCGAGCAGATTAAAAAAGAACCTGAATTCGCCTTAATGATGACTACCCGTCTCGCCAAAAGACTCAAAGAAGCACATTCTGTCATTGCCAAACTGGAAGGTGAAAAAAAAGCTTTTGAACTCCTGCACAGGTAACTATTTTTTTCTGCCTTTTTTCATTCTGCGAGCTATATAATTTTTTAAGAGGCCCTTTCGCAGAAGCGGTAAAAGACCCAGAGCCAGTAAAATGATAATCACAGAAGCTAAGAGAGGATTTTCTGTCTGTTCCTTTTTAGGAGTGGGCGTTTTTTTGGATTCTTTTCTGTAAAGCCAGGGCGCCTGAGGCATCTTTTCGGACCATAATCCCAGATGGGCCTGTCTGGCCTTTTTTTCAGTCTGGTACCAGTCCATGCAAAAATCTTTTTTACAATATCCCGTATATACCCAGGCCAGGCCTCTGGACAATAGCCATTCATTAATATTTTCCGGACCGAGATATACCAGGGCCAGTATCCGTTTGTACTGATCCGTACCCAATGGCCTGATCTCTACCTTTTTCGCATAGATCTTCTGATATAATGCCTGTTGGGCAGCCTCTCCCCCGCTCTGATCTAACTCAGGGGCATCTATACCATAGAATCTAATAATGAGCTCTTCATCCTTATATTCTACATGTATGGTGTCTCCATCGCTTACTCTTATCACCTCAGCCTGATAAGCATAGCTATAAAGAGGAATAAGCAAAACAATGAGCAGGCTTATAACTTTCATTTTAACCATCCTTGATGTATATTATAAATGATAAATGCCAAGAATTCCAGATAAGGACAGTATTATGAAAAAACTAATGGTATTAATAGTATTTTTGCCTGGCCTGGTATTTGGCCACAAATCACTGAATTACCTGAACCGCATACTGAAAGCAAATACGGCCAGTGTGGATCAGAATATCCAACGCCTGTCTTCGGGGACTCAGCTTCTGACAGATAACCCGGCCTACTTTGCCATCTATGAAAAACTGGAATCACACCTTAGAGGAATGGAAAAATATATTAATAATAATGGCGATATGTATAACTATTATCAGTTTGAAGAATCAGTCCTGGGGTCTATCACAGAATCCCTGCAGCGCATCAGAGAACTCTCTTTACAGCTATCAGGAGGTATTTACGGTGAGTTTGAAAAGGATATCATCCGCAGCGAGATGCGACAGCACTATGACCAGATACTCTATGAATTGAACACTGCACAGTTCAACCGGATCACCCTGTTTAAAGAATTATTTAAAAACCCTGATATACAAAATAGATTCAATGACCCCCTGTTCTATCAGACCGGTTCTATCGATAGCTTATTAAAGTATTTTATGGAGCGCAGGGTCTGGCTGGGGGCCATGATGAACCGTATAAAACACCAGATTTCGGCCCAGGAAAAAGAAAAAGAAAATACGGCAGCGTTTCGGTCTCAGGGAGATACCGACTACGCCACTGAGATGGCAGCATTTCAGAAAAATCAGCTGCTCATGATGGTAAACATCATGATGTTAAATAAATAGATACCAGACTTCTTCCAGCTTTTTTAAATATTGACTTTTACATCTTTTCCTTTATCATGTATCTCTTCATGATAAATATTTTGGGGGCATTAAGATGAAAAAAGGTTATTGGATGCTGGTGTTACATGCTCATTTACCCTATGTCAGACATCCGGAATATAACGATGCCCTGGAAGAACGCTGGCTCTATGAAGCTATTACTGAGACCTACCTCCCCCTTTTAGAGATTTATGAACGACTCAATCAGGAAGGTATACACTACAAGGTCACCATGTCACTGACCCCTCCCCTGGCCAATATGCTGGCAGATCCCCTGCTCCAGGACCGATATTTGCATCATCTGGAGTTAATGTCAGAACTGGCGGACAAAGAAGTGATTCGGACCCAGTATCAGCCTGAATTTCACCGATCAGCGCTCCATTATCAAAAGAAATTAAAGACCGCCTACAGGCTATTTAAGTATAAATATCACAAAAACCTGATCCTGGGTTTTAAATTGTTCCAGGACCTGGGCAATCTGGAGATACTGACCTGTGGTGCCACCCACGGTTTTCTACCCCTCATGGATATGTATCCCGCTGCTGTACGGGGACAAGTCCTGACTGCTGTGGAAGATTACAAACGCCATTTTGGGCGTAGTCCCAGCGGTATGTGGAATGGGGAGTGCGGCTATTACCCCGGACTGGAAGAGATATTGTCACAAGGTTCCATACGTTATTTTTATACAGATACCCATGGCCTCCTGCATGCCAGCGCCCGGCCTAAATACGGAGTGTTCGCTCCTATGTATACCCCTAATCATATAGCTTATTTTGGCCGGGATGTGGAGACCTCCAACTCTGTATGGAGTGCGGATGAAGGCTACCCCGGTGATCCCAATTACCGAGAATTTTATCGGGATATTGGATTTGATCTGGATTATGAATATATCAAGCCGTACATACATGAGAGCGGCCTCAGAATCGCCACGGGCATTAAATACCACAAAATCACATCGAAAAACACACCTATGGACCAAAAGGAAGCTTATGATCCCGACATGGCCTATACCAGAACCGAGGCCCATGCCGAAAACTTTACGTTTAACCGGGAGAGACAAATTGAAAACCTGGCTCCTATGATGGATCGCAAACCCCTGATCGTTTCCATGTATGATGCTGAATTGTTCGGCCACTGGTGGTATGAAGGCCCTGATTTTATTTACAATCTGTTAAAATCTATGCATCATTCTAATATCATAGAGACTATAAATGCCCCGGAATACCTGGATATCTATCCGGACAATCAGGTGGCTACCCCTCCTATGTCCAGTTGGGGTTACATGGGATACAATGAATTCTGGCTTAATGATACCAATGACTGGGTCTACCGCCATCTGCACAAGGGATGTGAACGGATGACAGAACTGGCCAACAAATTTAAACTCAGTGATGACCTCAATATTCAAAGAGCCTGTAATCAGGCCGCACGGGAACTCCTCCTGGCTCAATCATCTGACTGGGCTTTTATTATGAGAACAAATACAATGGTGGAATACGCTAAAAAAAGAACCGTGGACCATCTGGGAAGACTAGAGAAAATACACAGACAGCTCCTCAGTGGGAAACTGGATCTAAAATGGCTGAAAGATATAGAATACCGTGACAATATATTTCCTGAAATAAATTACCGGGTGTGGAGTGACCAGGAAGAGTCATAACACATCAATAAGAATCACACATATATCATCCTGAAAATCTTCACTGCCATGAAATCCTACCAGGTTCCAGTACAGATCCTGCATTATATCATTACTTTGCTGCTTATTGGCATTTTTCAGAAATAATTTAAGTTCCTCATAAAAATCTTTATTAATATCATCTTTACTTATGGCCTCTGTCAAACCATCGGTGTATAATAATAAACGGGAATCCCTCTTAAGCTTTACAGTATGATTCATGTACTCCTTATTGACTGATTTCATTTCCAGATTATTTAATATGGCCAGGGGCATGGATTTTTTATCATAATATAACTCTCTCAGATTATTCTTATGGATCACAAAAGGTGGATTGTGTCCGGCATTGGAATAATAAAACTCCCTGGTCTCAGTATCAAATATGCCATATATAGCAGTGATAAAATGATTACCTGTCTGGTCATTCAGCATTTCATTGAGGTACTGAAGCAGATGGGCCGGATTGTTTCTGATGTCTCCGGCCTGTAATAAAAAGCTCTTAATCATCGAAGTGATAAAGGCAGCCGGAACACCATGGCCTGATACATCACTCAGAAAAATGCCGACTTTATGGGGATCCCGGAACTTTATGAAATCATAAAAATCTCCTCCTACCATCTCCATAGGTTTGTAGAGAGTGTTTATTTGGGGTATCGGAGCGAATTCAGGGATCAGTTTCTCCTGAATAAGACGGGCCATGGATAGTTCCTGTTCCATGTTTTTATTTTTGAGGGATAGGTTACTTTTTTCCCGCTGGAGTTCCCTGGATTTCAAATAGGTCCTTACTCTTTGCCCATTTAATATGGTGATAAAGGCAATTATCACTGCAGTAGTCGAAAACAGGTCTTTAAGTGAATAGATGATCCGGGGATTATTAAAAGTGACTTTTTGAAAAAACAGGGTTATGAAAAAGGTAAGAAGTGCAGTGATTAAAAGAGCAAGAGATTCAATCATCAACAAGGGGATCACTATGATAATCATGAGAATGAAGATGAAACCAGCCATGTAATTAGGGTCCGCATGTGTCATAGCAGTGATAAAAGCAGTGGCATTCATTAGATAAAGCCCCGTGATCCACAATAGGATGCGGGCATGACTGCGGGGCCCCGGGAAAAACTGTAAAATAAACATGATCAGTCCCACGAGACTAAGACCCCACCTCAGATATTGTATCCAGGGCATATCCGGATATATCTGCATATCTGTACTTATGTAGGGTAACCATGCAAACATGACAATGAGAATGGCAAAGAACATGTATTTACGGGATTGCCGGTTTAACTCTTCCTTGAAAGTATGAGGAATTTCTTTTGTATCTTCTGTTTTTAGAACGTGCTTATGAATAAAACTGTTTAGGTTCTTTTTAAAAGTATTTTTCTTTTCCATCCCAGATTGTAATTCTAAAAAAAAATTATTACAAGTGGCAATCATTAAATATTTTACCTTTTAGAAGCGATATACCACCAGAGCGAAAAATCATGC
>CAZIAD010000028.1:0-46576 GCA_964537555.1 uncultured Brevinematales bacterium | reverse complement strand
TTTGGATTTTCGGCCCGCAGGGACCGATCCGGCCAGCCCCGGGTGGTAGCCTGTGGGATCATGAAGGAGGGTCAGTCAGAGACCCTGGCATTGATGCAGCACCGCCTGGATCAGGGCAGGAAGGCCCCTATGTACGGAGAATATCAGCAGCGTCTGGCCAATATACATCCCGAGTGGGGACAGCGCATGTACCCGGTCAATGAAGCTATTCAAAAGGCCCTGGAAACCGTGGGCTTCTACCGTGACCTGGGGCATAAATTTCTCCTGTTCTATAAATTATTTCCCGGTTTCAGAAAAAAATAATCTGAACTATTTGAAGTATGAAGATTTTGAGATATACTATAAATAATTTAATATGAGAAAAGGAGTGGATTATGTATGCACTATGGGTGAATGAGGCAATCAGCGAAGACAGTGTAGAGCTGGAACTGGAAAATGAGACTCTGGTGGATACCCTGGGCCTGGGGCTTCAAAACAGAGGCCTGGAATTGAAAAAGAAGCCCGAGCTGCCTATCTCACTACAGGTCAAAGAAGGATCTGAATTTTTTGATATCATCTATGTTCCTGCCATGGGCCTGGTGGTAGTGGACAAGGTCATAGAGGCCTTTAATAAAGCCGGATTAACCAATATTGATTATTATCCTGTAACAATAGCAGGTGCACCTCCTGAAATAAAGGATACCTATAGTTTTGCTCATATCAAAGGGATTTATGAAGTATTGGACAGAGATGCATGTGAGATAATGACCGATCCTGATTTTCCGGATCAGATCGAGTCTATTGATTTCCTGGCATTGGATACAGCAAAAATCCCTGGACAGGCCTTGTTATTCTGGCTAAAAGAATATCCTGTACTGTTGATCGTCAATATTGCAGTCTTAAAGGAATTAAAAGAAGCTGAAGTAAAAGGGATCAGGATCATGAGGCCCGAAGATTTCACTATCTAAAAAATCTCTTTAAGCGATCGGGCTGCCATTGATACAGGCGCGGGGTTTAATTACCCGTGAGGAGTATTATTCAGCCAGAAATGATAAAAATTCGTCCGGGCTCATTATCCTTATACCCAGTTTTCGGGCTTTGGCCAGTTTGGATCCGGCGTTTTCTCCTGCTACTACCAGGTCAGTATTTGAAGACACTGAATCTCCGGGGTTTGCTCCCCGGCTGCGCACCAGCTCTTTGAATTCATCCCGGGACAAGTTCTCAGCCTTTCCGGTAAATACGATCTTCCAGCCCCGGATAGGGGAGTCTTCGGCATCGATAGACTGCGGATATTGCAGGTCTACTCCCAGGTCCAGCATCTTCCACACCCGATGGCAGTTTTTATCCTCCGCCCAGTATTCCAGGATTCCCCGGGCTACTGTGTCTCCAATGCCATCTATCGCCACTAACTGGGCTTCTGTGACTGTCAACAGCTTCTCGACCGGATTAAAGTGACGCGCCAGTAATCGGGCTGTCTCCTGGCCTACATACTTGATTCCCAGGGAATTTATGAAACGCCAGTATTCTATTTTTTTAGATCTTTCAATATTACTCAAAAGGTTTTCCACACTTTTTTCACCAAAACGGTCCAGGGCCAGGAGCTGCTCTTTAAACTCATGGAGCCGGAAGATGTCCAGGACATCGTGGAGATAACCCAGATCCAGGAGGCGCGCCGATATCTCCTGCCCCAGTCCCTCGATATCAAATGCGGATTTGGAAACGAAATACTGTATGATCTCTCTCTGTACTCCGGGGCAGGATGTGTTAGAGCATTTATAGGCTACCTCTCCTTCCATCTGTTGGACCGCGGAGCCACAGTCAGGGCATTCCAGAGGAGGGGCTATCAGCGTACTACCCGTTATTCTTTTCTCTGCGAGGACACCGGTGATTTTAGGTATGACATCTCCACTGCGTTCTACCAGTATAGTATCACCCAGATGCAGGTCCAGTCTCCGGATCTCGTCGAAGTTATGCAGAGTAGCCCTGCTAATACGAGCTCCGGACAGAGTGACAGGGTCAAAGATTGCCGTGGGCGTGATTACTCCGGTGCGTCCTACAGAAAACTCTACCTCTCTGAGTACGGTGGTCCCGGTCATAGGTTTAAACTTATAGGCTATGGCCCATTTAGGAGACTTTGCATCATAACCGATTTCCTCCTGCTGAGATCTGGAATCCAGTTTAATGACCACTCCGTCAATATCATAAGGCAGTTCCGGACGTTCCTGCTCCCATTTGTGGTGGTAGGCAGTGATCGCATCCCTGTCATCACTGAGCAGCCTGTAAGGAGAGACTGGAAAACCCAGCGAGGCCAGATAGTCCATTCGCTGGTAATGTGAGTCTGTCTTGTCCAGCAGGGCATGTTCTCCCTGATATTGCAGGCCATACGTCATAAATCTGAGTTTTCTGCCTGCCGTGATCCTGGAGTCCAGCTGTCGCAGGGATCCAGCCGCTGCGTTGCGGGGATTGGCAAAGGGGGCCCTGGCTTCTGCTTCCTGCCGGGCATTGAGGTCCAGAAAATCCTGCTTATACATCAGGACTTCACCATATACTATCAGCACTGGGGGGACACTGGCATCCAGGCGAAGGGGAATAGTACGAATGGTTCGGGCATTCTCAGTGATGGACTCACCTATAGAGCCGTCACCCCGGGTAGTAGCCTGTACCAGAACTCCTTCCTCATATATCAGTTCTATTGCCAGTCCGTCAAACTTGTGTTCACAGCTATACCTGGGGCGCGCAAACAGCTTGTCTTCTCCCTGTATGTCTTTGTCCATGCGATCCCAGAATTCCTCCCATTCCTGTTCATTAAGCGCATTAGACAGGCTGTATATGCGGAAGGGATGCGTATAGTTCTGGAATCGGGACAGGGGGGCTGTACCGACCCGCTGTGTGGGAGATGAAGGGATAATGAATTCGGGATGCTCTTTTTCCAGATGCTCCAGCTCTTTCATCAGCAGGTCATAGTCATGATCTGTTACGGAAGGCCTGTCCTCGAGGTAATACTCCCGGTTATATTTTTCCAGGAGTTCAGCCAGTTCGTTCATCCGTTTTTGTATTTGTTCCATTCCGTCACCTCTCTTGCCAGATATTATAATTCCTAAAAATGAATAGTCAATTTTATAGTATTTAAGCGGGCTTCTTGCCATTTTAGCACTTGCTTTCTATAATATAATGATTAAAAAAACGGGAGTCATTCATGAAAAGAACTGTCCTCAGTCTTCTGCTGGTCTTATTGGTGTCATCACTCTATAGTATGGATCTCAATGCCCAAAAATATTATAAATCCGGTAAATCCGCCTATAACGATGGTGCGTATTCTTTGGCTGTAAGTTTTTTTCAGAAGTCTATTGACAGGGATGAGAATGGAGAGCTGGCAGATGATGCGGCCTATTATATCGGACTGAGTTACTACCAGGATAAAAAGTACGGGACTGCGATTCAGGCTTTTAAACGCCTCATTAATAATTATCCGGATTCCCTGTATAACGACCGTGCCGCCTTTATGATCGGTAACGCTTTTTTTCAGAAAAAAGATTATGACAAAGCCGTACGGGAACTGACCGCTTTTCTTAAGACCAACCCTGAAAAAAGATTAAAACAAAATGCCCATTATACAATCGCTTACTCCCTATTGCTCAGCAAAAAATACGGATCTGCAGTAGATGAGTTTAAAAAACTCATCAATGATTATCCAGATTCCAATATAGCCCAGGAAGCTGAATTAAGACTGGGGCAATCCTATATCTATGACCGGGATTATAAATACGCCATCAGTTCTCTTGAGCTTTTTGTCCAGAAATATCCGAAAAGCCAGTACCTGAATGAAGCCCAATTCCTGCTGGGCAAGACCTATTACCTGAACCGTGAATATGATAAATCAAAGTCACAACTGGAAAAAGTGACGGATATCCAGGACTTTGCCTACCAGACAGATGCTCTCTATTTTTTATCCATGATCTATATTCAGGCTGATGACTACACTCAGGCCTCACTCTGGCTTAAAAAACTGACCGCGATAGAAGATAATAATGAATACCGTAAAGAGGCCCTCTTTAAACTGGGACTGATATCAAAACTGAAAAAAGATTATCCTGCTGCCATTGATAGTTTTGATACCCTTTTGAAAGAATATAAAAATTCGCAGTATACCTCTAAAGCACTGGTGGAAATAGCCTCCTGCTATGTCTTGTCACAGCAGTATGATAATGCGGAATCGACTTATAACCGTATAGCCAGCCTGGGGAGTTCTGAGGATGTGGCCATGTCTCTCACTAAGCTGGGAGAACTGGCATATATTCAAAAAGATTATGATAAGGCAATCAAATCTTTTAACAAAGTGCTCCGTCAGTACCCGGATACAGAATTTGGAGCTGAATCATTATACTGGAAGGCTCGCAGTCAGATGAAACTGAAGGACTATATGGCAGCCATCAAATCTTTTGAGGATTATCAGCACAGGCTGCCTTTGTCAGATAAAAACAGTGAGATCCAGATGTATATTGGCAATGCTTATGTAGATATGGGAGAACTGGACGTAGCTATTCAAAGCTTTGAAAAAGTGATCAAGGATGGAGCCAATGGGAGCCTGGCTGATGATGCCAGAAATGCCATAGCCTGGGTCTATGTTAAAAAACAAGAATATAACAGAGCAGCTGAGCAGTACATGTCTTTAATCAATGACTACCCCAATAGTGAACTGGTACCCCTGGCATATTATTCTATAGGTATAATAAAATACAATATCAAAGACTATGATGCGGCCATAGATAATTTTTCCAAAGTCACCAAGAGTTACTCTTCCTCTGCCTATTTTGCTGATTCTATTATTAAAATAGCCTGGATCTATTACAAAGGAGAGAGATTTGACCGGGTGGTCAAGTATCTGGCTGCTTATGAGGAACAGGCTCTTTCATCAGAGTCTAAATCCGAAATGTTTAATATCCTGGGTTGGAGTAACTTCCGGCTGGCCCGTTATTCTGCAGCCATTAAGAATTTTCAGCGAGCCATAGATTCCAACAGTGATGACCAGTCGGTGCTGGAAGCTTTGCTGTACATTGCCAAGAGTTATTACAATCTGAAAAGTTATGATGAAGCTATACGCAGTTATCAGTCCTATATCGATGAAGCCACCAAGCGCAAATTAAGCACAAATATCCCGGCAGCCCTTTCTGACATGGCCTGGTGCTACAACTACATGGGGGATAGTGATAAGTCAAACGCCGCCTTTAAAAAGCTGGTCACAGATTATCCCAACAGTTTCTATACCTCTGAAGCCTTGTTTAAACAGGCCGAGTATTATTACAACCGGGCGGAATATGACAGATCGGTGGAATTCTACCGTCAGCTCATCCAGAGCTTTAAAGACAGTGAGCTGGCCTCTGCCTCTCAATACTGGCTGTCCTGGAGTTATTATAACATGAACAAAAAGGTGGAGGCGGCAGAATCCTTTGAGAAGTATGTAGAAAAATACCCCAAGGATGACTATGCCAGTGATGCTTTATTCCGTCTGGGTTCTATATATTATGAATTAAATAATCTGCAGAAGACCAAGACTACCTATCAGCGACTCGTCAATGACTATAAAGGCACAGTAGACGCAGAAAAAGCGGAAATGAAGCTGGCCGAGATTAATATGAAGGTAGACAGTCAGGGTGATGCTGAAAAGTTTTATGAAAAACTGATCCGTAAAGCATCTAATCCTGATGTTAAAGCTATAGCACAGCTGAAGCTGGCCCAGTTCTATCAGAAAAACGATGAGACAGACAAGGCTATGGCCATGTTCCAGGTCATCGTGGATAACACCAAAGGTGATGAAGCAGCTATTGCTACCTATGAGATGGCTAAGTATAACCAGGATCAGGGCAGGTATGTAGAGGCAATCAACTACTATGGAGACCTGTTTAAGGAATACAAGTACAGCCCTCTCTATCCCCAGGGACTGTATGGACTGGGTTTCTGTTTCTACAAAAACGGAAATCTGAAATCTGCTGCCAAATACCTGAAAAACCTGGATGCAAAGTATCCTGATACCACCTGGGCCAAACAGGGGAATGAGCTGCTTAAACTGATAGGGGAATAGGCCGCTTAGAGCTGATCCCTGATATCCTTTACTATTACAGCAGCCGGTTCAGGCATAATCAGTTTTTTGATGTTTGCCAGCATCTCTGCTTTTTCTTTAAATATTATCTGGATACTCTCCCATATGGCTTCACTATTCAGGGACGGTTCTTCCAGGATGAGAGCGCAGTGCCTTTCTTCCAGGTAGCGGGCATTCAATAACTGGTGGTCATCAGGCGAGCGATAGATAGGGATGAGCAGGCTCGGTTTTTCAAATAAGATCAGTTCACTGATAGTAGTCGCTCCTGAGCGGGTGATGACCAGGTCGCTGGCTGTAAAGAAATGATTCATCTTGTCAATAAAACGAAATGCTTTTACAAAGGGATAATCCTGTTGGAGTTTATCGACCGTTCCATTGTCTTTTAAACGGTCAAATTCCACAGCCCCCAGGCTCCAAAGGACTGCGATCTTATCCTTTTTGAGCAGGGGAAGGATCTCCAGTATACTGTCATTAATAACTCCTGCTCCCTGACTGCCGCCGCTGATACCGATTACCTTCTTAAAGGATGATATATCAAAGAATTGTTTTGCTTCGGACAGACTGCTGTCTTTTTTAAAGATGGTGGGGTTACCGGTGAACAGAGTATGCCTGCACCTCAGTTTGGCTGCCTGGGGGAAACTGGTGTATACTTTTCGGGCAAATTTTGAATAGTAGCGGTTGGTGGTCCCGGCTACAGAGTTCTGTTCGGCTATGAACAGGGGTATTCCCAGGATCCGGGCGGACATGGCTACGGGATTGGATACATAGCCTCCCGTTATCAGGATGAGGTCGGGTCTGAATCTGCGGATCTTTTTAAATACCTGTAAGAACGCAGCGGCCAGTTTTAACAGATGTATGGGTGTTCTTAGAGATATTTTTCGGGAAATACCCTGGATATGTATCTCGATCTTATCCTCTGGATCGATCTGCTGACACATGCTGTACCGGGAATCGATGTCTCTCAGTACATATCTGCAGTCTGCCCCTTGTCTTTTCCATTCCAGGTAGAGTGCAATACCCGGATTAAGATGACCGCCGGTCCCGCCGCCGCTTAATAATACTTTCATAAATGATCCTTTTCAATGATATAAAAAAAACCCCCGGAGTTACCGGGGGAGATTCTGGAAAATATAAATTAATCTAATCCCTGTAAAGCACCTGAATCTTTTTCTTCGAGCTTTTTAACAGCTGTCTTGGTCTTAGAGTCAGCAGCTTTTGCTTCCATCTTGTCTTCTTCAGTAGTCACATTGGTGATGACTTCTTCCATTTCGTTAGAAACTGCATCCATTACCTGAGTCGCATTAGTATCTACAGCAGGAGCTTTGGATTTGTTTCCACCACCACAGCTGACTACACCCAATACTACTATGGCTGCAATGATCAGTGACAATACTTTTTTCATAGAATCCTCCCTTTATGTTATTAAATAGTATAATATATAGTATTAAAAAGTCAAATTATGGATTATCCGGCTCAGTCCAGCAATCTGTGGGCTGCTTTCAGAAATTCCTCTTTTTCAATGATGACAGCCCTTTTAAGAAGAGCATGTCCCCGGGCATCAGAAGAAGTGCCGCCCAGAGCATAGATCTCAATATACTGCAGGTCGGCCTGAAAACTGGCAGCCAGTACTTCCAGAGCAGTCAGTGTAGTAAAACTAAGCGGTTCTATGTGACGGAAGAAAATACTATAGTTTTTCCCCCTGCCGAACATATAGTAATGGAGAGAGCGGTAGAGCAGGTCCTGGTCATTTAATCCTAATATTGTATGACAGCTTCTTTCAAATAAATGTTCATTGATGGTAAAATATTTTTTGAGGCTTTCCCGGGAGAAAAGCTTCTTATACTTATCGTAAATATTCTGTATATCTTTGTAGCGGGGATCGATGAGAAATACCTTTTCATATTCTTTGAGGGCATCATACTCCTGGCCCCGATTCCACAGGAGGTGAGCATGAAGGTAATGTATCTCTGCCTGGTTGGGGCCGGTATTAATCTGATCTAATATATCAGTAATAGCCTCTAAGCCTCCTTCAATATCCTTTAACTTGATATATAGCTGGATCAGGCGGATCTGGGCTTTTTCTTTTTCCTGTTTTGGCAAATCTTCAAATTCCAGATATTGTCTCAGGGCTTTGACTGCAGAACTATACATCTTGGAATTATCCAGATTGAGGGCTTTGTAATAGTAGACCAGGGGGTTTTGAGAGTCATGTTTTTCGAGCAGCTCAAATTGTTTAAGGGAGAAGGAATACTGTGCCATTTCATAGAGGATCTTTCCGTATAGAAATCGGGCATTGATGAGGCCCGGTTTCAGATCCAGAATGGATTTGAGTACATCGTGGCATTTGGAAAACTGCTTTTTAGCATAAAAGATCAGGGCTACTTCGTACTGGCTTTCGAAGTAATTTTCATCCACCTGGTTGATCAATAAAAAATAGGAGAGAGCCTGATCTTTATTGTTTAACTTTAACTGAAGCCGGCCCATTTGAAGCAGAATGGACTGGTACATATTGTTGTTATGGTTGATCATGGAAGAGGCCTGTTGATAGTATTTCAGGGCTTCTCCCCATTTCTCAGTCTCATCCAGGGCACGGGCCAGATAGTAAGGGACAAAAAAAGAAGGTTTTTTTTCCAATGCGCCCTTTGCCCATTCGATCACCTTCTCATATTCTTTATGTTCCAGGTGTTTTTGCAGTCTGTGTTCAATATTTCTGGAAAGAATGATCTTCCACAGTATCCATGCCAATACTGAGACCAGCAGGAAGGAGATCATAGATAATAGTATAATGACGAAATCGTCTGATAGTCCGGGCATGGATCCTCCTGAAATGATTTTAAGGAGGAAGAGGCATTTTTGCAAGATTCATAGCTACACATTACAATAGTGATAATAAAATGGAAAACAGAAAGATAATCCACGTAGATATGGACGCATTTTTTGCGGCAATAGAGCAGAGAGACCATCCGGAATGGAGGGGTAAACCCCTGGTAGTGAGCGGCCCTCCGGATAGCCGATCTGTAGTGTCAACAGCCTCCTATGAAGCCAGAAAATATGGTATTCACTCCGCTATGCCCTCCTCTCAGGCTTTCCGGCTGTGCCCTCATGCTATTTTTGCTTATCCCCGGTTTTCCGTATATAAAGAAGTCTCGTCCCAGATCCAGGCAATTTTCAGAGATTATACAGACCTGGTAGAGCCCCTGTCTCTGGATGAAGCCTATCTCGATGTAACCGAGAATAAAAAAAACAACCCCTCGGCTACCTGGATAGCCCAGGAGATCAGGCAGAGGATCTATGAGTCCACCAGGCTGACAGCATCTGCAGGGGTCAGCTACTGCAAATTTATTGCCAAAATAGCCTCTGATTATCACAAGCCCAACGGGTTGACTGTGATCCTCCCTGAACAGGCCCAGGAATTTCTGGATGCATTGCCCGTATCCAAATTTTTTGGGATAGGTAAAGTTACCGCGGGGCGGATGATGGAACTGGGAATACACTACGGAAGGGATCTCAGGCGGCATAGCCGGGAAGAGCTGAGCAGTCACTTTGGAAAAATGGGAAATTATTTTTACGACATAGTCAGAGGGATAGATGACCGGCCCATTAATCTTAACCGGGAAAGAAAATCATTAAGTGTGGAACGTACATTTGAAGATGATAAAGATGACTGGGATGAGATAGAAGAGATAATCGAGGGCCTGGCCCATGAAGTGGAGCAGCAGATGGAAAAAAAAGGTTTTCTGGGCCGGACTATGGTATTAAAGATCCGCTATGCCGATTTTCAGAGGATCAGCCGCAGTCAGACTCTGGATATACCTACACGGGATAGTTCTGAGCTGGCTTTTATGGCGCGCTCTTTATTAAAAATGACCGAATTCGGGAAGAGAAAAATCAGATTACTGGGAGTGGGGTTTCAGAATCTGCTGCACGAAAAAGATATATTTGAAGAAACGGATGAACAACTCTGGCTGCCTTTCCCCAGGGATTAAGCTTCCAGGCAGATCATACAGATATCATCTTCAAAGGTCTTACTTTGCCTGAATTCACTGAGCTGGGAGAACATCTTCTGTACGAAAGAGTGGGGGCTGAGGTCTCTGATTTCCTGCATGGTCTCCATCATTTCTTTTGCTTCGAATAGTCTTTCATTATCATATATATTTGTGGTCTCAGACAGGCCATCTGTATAGAGGAAGACCTTATTCTTATGAGCCAGATGGATATGATGGCTGGTATAGGGTTTACTCATATGGGCCAGTTCCTGCCGGGATAGTATGCCCAGGGGGATTCCTCGGCCTTCAATAGGCAGTATCTTTATAGAGTTTCTCTTGATCAGAAAGGGAGAATTATGTCCTGCATTTGAATAATACAGATCCCCGGTTTTTCTGTCAAAGATGGCATAAAACGCAGTGATAAAATTTTCACCTGTCTTATTCAAAAGAAAATCATTAAGATTGTGCAAGAAATCAGAAGGGGTATCAAATTTTTTGCCATATTGCAGATTGTGGCTTTTGATCATAGAAGTGATAAAGGCAGCTGGTACACCATGCCCCGAGACATCACTGAGAAAGATCCCCACTTTATCATTTTTTTCAAACTGAATAAAGTCGTAAAAATCTCCACCTACTTTTTCCATGGGTTTGTAGAAAAAAGCCAGATTAGGTATGGGGCTTTCCGAGGGGATAAGTTCGGTCTGGATCTTACGGGCCATACCCAGTTCAATGTCGATCATCTCGTTCTTCATCTTCAATTTATTTTGTTCTATTTCCAGTTCTTTGTGCTTTAGTTTCAATTCGTGATGGGCATAACGGACTTCAACTTCCCATCGCTTCCGTTCTTCGATCTCATTTTCCATATCTTTTTGAAAACGCAGATCTTTGGCAATAAAAGTAAAGCCTACCAGATCTCCGAATGCGTCCATATGGCGGGATGATGATACTTTAACGGGTATTTCGATACCATCCCGGGACAGAAAGGAGCATTCAAATTCAGGGTTGGGATTATTACCCATCAGTTTTTCCATGATGTGGGGTATAATAGACTTGTCTGATATGACCAGTGACAGTTTTTCCTGATATAAAGAATCCTCACTGAATCCCAGTATTTCATGGATCTTGTTGTTTGTGAGTATGATGCGTCCTTTTTCATCCAGCACCATCATCATATCGGACATCCTGCTGGCAATAAAATCTCCATTCACAAATGCCGGGGTCTTAAGCAGATGGAAATAATGGATCGCTATCCAGACTCCTAAGATCTCCAGGCCCCAGATGATATGGCCCAGTCCCAGATAGGGAATAATAGTTAAAAGAGGAAGAATATATTCCAGAGTAATCCAGATAATCATGGTCAGGATTATACTTAAAATAAGAATGCGGGACTGTTTGACCTGCTTATGGGAATGGATCTTTTTTCCCCATCTTCTAATGGCAAAGAGTGAAATCAACTGGTAAGTGAATGCATAGATAAGGTACATCCAGAATCCGATATCTCTGGGATCCAACTGTCCCCACCACATCTTATCCTGATGAATAAAATCTGTGATGATGAGATTGTGGAGAAATCCGTATACCATGAAAAATAAGGCGGGCAGGTAGAGGAGAACGCTTAGCCATCGCTTCTCCAGGAATTTACTACGAGTGAGGAGGCTATAAAAATGCAGTAATAGTGCAGGTAAAAGCATCTTACCAGCCAGACTCAGTTTGTACCAGGTCCATGCGGCATTTTTTGTGTCAAAATCTGTATACAAAAAAGTATAAGATAGTGCCCACCAGAAGATGAGAAGACAGCTGATAAGAAAGACATGTGTTAGAGATTTTCGGGGAGCTTTTCTGTAACTGTAAATGCCCACCAGGATATATAGTATCCCGCTTAAAAAGGAGATTAAAGACATCAGGATCATAAAAATTCCTGCTCTGTTTATTCAGCTATATTTTATCCTGTATTACTTAAAAGTCAATAGAAGAAAAGAGTATGTCAGGATCAGGAATCCTGATATTTATCTCTGATTTTGAGGATCTGGTCAAGGTGGGTGAATAATAGTTCGACCAGGCCGGGATCAAAATGCTCTCCTTTTTCCTTTTTAAAAAGGTCCATGATCCGATCCAGATCCCAGGCTTTTTTATAGACACGCTCGCTGCCCAGAGCATCAAATACATCGGCTACAGCAGTTATTCGCCCATAAATGTGTATCTCTTCCCCGCTTAGCCCCTGAGGATAACCGGAACCATTCCATTTTTCATGATGTTCATGACTAATGATTCCTCCCATCTGCAGCAGATGACGGGGGGATTTTTTCAATATCTGATGTCCGATACTGGTATGCTTTTTCATGATATCATACTCAGACTCTGTAAGCTTTCCAGGTTTGTTGAGAATGGCATCTGCAATAGCTACTTTGCCAATATCATGCAGGGGGGATGCCTGGCGCAGAGTTTCAGACTCCTCTGAAGACAGGCCGGCATGTTCTGCCAGAAGATGAGAGTATTCAGCTACTCTTCTGACATGATTTCCGGTTTCCTTGGACCGGACTTCGATCACTTCACCCAGTGTAAATATGATCTCTTTTTGAGATTTATCCAGTTCTTTGATCAGTTTTAATTTTTCTTCCTGACTACTTATTAATTCCTTTACTTCCTGAATGGTTCGATTCAGGGTGAATTCCAGATCAGCCAGATCTATGGGTTTGACAAGAAAATCAAAAGCACCCCGGTTCATGGCTGTACGGATATTTTTCATATCGCCATATGCAGAAATAATAACAGTGCGGCGCAGTTCCTGTCTTTCGTTAATGCGGGAAAGCAGAGTAAGGCCATCCATGCGGGGCATGTTTATATCTGACAGAATTACATTGATATGAGGTTCCTTATCCAGCATATCCAGGGCTTCTACTCCATTAGAGGCGAAGACAAAATCTAAGTGTTTTTCCTTTATAGATTTTCTGAAATGCTGACGGATTAGTAATTCTACATCCGGTTCGTCATCTACAAAGAGGATCTTTTCCAAACAGGTTTCCTTTCTTTCATTTATAACATTTTAACATGGTTACAGACTATTTTCCAGTGTCTTTTTTATTAGTATTAATCATTCTTCATACTGAGAGGCTGCCCGGTCGCTTCCAGTACGGAGGTCCATAACTGGGAATACAGATTGATCTTTTTACGGTTTTTAATAGCCAGGGGGATAGGCAGATGAGTAAACTGTCCATTAATATATCCTACCACCAGACCGGTACGCCCGCTCATTCCTGCGTGTACGCCCATCTGGGCCAATTGGGTACAGAAGATAGCGTCACTGGGGTTGGGGGGGACGGATCTGATCATATAAGAGGGATCTATATATTTGACTGTGTGGGTTATCTGTTTGGTGTTTAAATGAGCTTCAATGATCTGTTTGAGGTACATGCCTATGTCATTCAGCTTTTTATTACCGGATTTATCAAACCCGGTCTCCTTATGCATAAATTGCTGGCCGGTCCCCTCTGCCACTACTATGAGAGCATGGTCACTTTTTGCCAAACGGGTTTCCAGATGGTGAAGAAATCCATTGGGGCCTTCCAGGTCAAAGTCCATCTCCGGTATCAGGCAGAAGTTGACTTCATTGGAAGCCAGGGAGGCATTGGCTGCTACAAATCC
The DNA here is from genome assembly GCA_964537555.1 of uncultured Brevinematales bacterium. GTDB lineage: Bacteria > Spirochaetota > Brevinematia > Brevinematales > CAYRWR01 > CAYRWR01. The sequence goes on along the minus strand of CAZIAD010000028.1, from coordinate 32,872 downwards.
GGATTCACGTCCCATCAGTTTTACCAGGCCTATCCCATTTTTGTAGGACCTGGCTTCAGTATGCGCGGCAGAAAGGGCTTCTACTGCCGTAGAATAGGCTGTCTCCATACCGAATGATTTATCGATGTAATTAATGTCATTATCAATAGTCTTAGGCAGGCCGATCACTGATATATTCAGGCTGCGCTTGTTTATCTCCTCGATTATGTCCCAGGCTCCCCTTTGGGTCCCGTCTCCTCCTATCGTGTAAAGGATCTGAACATCCAGTTCTACCAGCCGGTCCACTATCATGGCTGAATCCTGCTCTCCCCGGGAAGAACCCAGGATGGTTCCTCCGGATTTATTAATATTTTCTACTAATTTTGGAGTCAGCTCTTTGATACCTTCGGTGCAGTCTTTTCTAAAACCGGCGTAACCGTATGGTATGCCATAGATTTTTTTATTGTTATAGCGATAGTAATTGATCATGACCAGGCCTCGGATTACCGCATTAAGGCCGGGACAGAGTCCCCCGCAGGTGACTATGGCTGAATTGGTCTTGCCGGGTTCGAAGAACAACTTTTTTCTGGGTCCGGCTTTTTCCAGCAATGGAAACTTTTTTCCGGATTTTTGGATCTCTTCCAGATCTTTCCCTCCCACAGAGAGCAGCACGGTCTCTCCTTCAGTCACAAAACCGGAATTCATATCTTCCAGTGGGTAAAACATCAATGGAGATTCATAGTGACAGGCCCCCAGGTTTTGGATCTTTAAAAAGTCGTCATCCAGATTTATGTTTATAAAAGAGCTCATAGTCTATCCTTGAATTGTATTTACACCATAATAGATTCCTTTGTAAAGAAAATCAAATTATGAAGCTGCTTCTGATCGGCGCTAATAGAGATTTAGGCAAATCCTACATTTTTACAATGGTAATATTGCTTTTCTTGCGCTCATTCTGTATAATATTATGAAACTCTAATATGAAGAGGTAAACATGATCATATCCTTTCCAAAGGAGACTCATCCCGGAGAATTACGGGTCTCGGTCACTCCATCGCTAGTGGTAAAATACACTAAGCTAGGCATCAAGGTAGAGATCGAAAAAGGGCTGGGTCAGAGCATACAGGTGGATGATAAAGCGTACAAAGAGGCAGGTGCCACAGTAGTGTCAGACCGGAAAAAACTGCTTTCTAATGCGGATGTGATAATGCGTCTCCATAAGCCCATTGAGAATGAGCTGCCCCTCATGAAAAAGACAGCTGTGTATATTTCCCATCTGGACCCTTATAATGAACAGTCTCTTATCAGGAAGATGGCGAAGCAGGGTATCACAGCACTATCAATGGAGATGATCCCCCGTACCACCAAAGCCCAAAAGATGGATGCACTCTCTTCCCAGGCCAGCCTGGCGGGATATGCTGCAGTGATCGCGGCAGCTCAAAAGAGTGATAAGATCCTTCCCATGATGATGACGCCCGCCGGTACCATTTCTCCGGCTTCGGTCTTCATCATTGGAGCAGGGGTGGCCGGCCTTCAGGCCATAGCTACCGCTAAACGCCTGGGTGCTAAGGTAGAGGCATTTGATACCAGGCCCGTAGTGGAAGAACAGGTACTATCCCTGGGTGCAAAATTTCTTAAGATCGACCTGGGAGATACCGGTCAGGATAAAAACGGTTACGCTAAAGAGCTCACAGCTGCTCAGCAAAAGAAACAACAGGAAGCCATGGCCAAACGTATCATGGCTGCAGATATCGTGATCACCACTGCCAAACTGTTTGGAAGAAAATCCCCCGTACTGATCACAAAACAGATCATTGAGCAAATGAAACCGGGTGCAGTGATAGTAGACCTGGCCGCTGAGACCGGTGGGAATACTGAGATCATGAAGCTGGGCCAGGTTATAGAACATAAAGGGGTAATAATCATGGCTCCGGAAAATATGGCTAATAGCGTACCCGTCAATGCCAGTGATATGTATGCCGCCAATCTTTATAATCTTATAACAGAATACTGGGATAAAGAGAAACATAGCCTGGACTTGAATCCTGAAGATGAGATCCTGCAGGGATGTGTCATCACACGGGATGGAGATATCGTTAATCCCAGGATTCTGGAAGTCATGAAGAAGGGGAAGTAAATGGAAGTTATTTTTATATTAATATTATCGGTATTCTTAGGTTTTGAGCTCATTTCACGGGTCCCTTCGACCCTGCACACCCCTCTTATGTCAGGATCCAATGCCATCTCAGGCATTACCCTGGTGGGAGCCCTGCTCTCGGCCGGTTTTGCCAAAGATATGAAGGTCTTATCCATTATACTGGGAACCGCGGCAGTAGCCTTTGCCACAATCAATGTGGTAGGGGGATACCTGGTCACAGACCGGATGCTGGCCATGTTTAAGAAAAAAGTGAAGTAGGGGTGTTAAATGACAAATATAATAACTATCAGTAATGTGATCACTAACCTGGTGACCAATTCTGTAGCACCTCTGGTCAACCAGGGAGGCTGGCTTCCTAGTGTGATCAACCTGTCCTATATGCTGGCTGCAGCTCTGTTTATCGTGGGGCTTAAGATGCTGTCTTCACCGGCCAGTGCCCGTAAGGGTAACCTGATATCAGCCGTCGGTATGCTGATTGCAGTGGTGGTGACCCTGCTCGATCAGAATGTGATCACTTATGAGTGGATCATTGTAGGGGTAGCCCTGGGATCCATCGTAGGAGTGATATCAGCGCGCGTGGTGCAGATGACAGAGATGCCCCAAATGGTAGCCCTGTTCAATGGTTTTGGTGGTATTGCTTCACTTCTGGTAGGTTGGGCTGAATACCATCGCATGGTAGAGGCAGGAACTACAGGTATTCCAGTCGTGACTATGATAGCTATCTTTTTTGCGGTACTGATCGGGGGCGTCACTTTTAGCGGCTCACTGATCGCCTGGGCCAAGCTGGCTCAAAAAATGACCGGAAAGCCTATTTTATTTAAAGGACAGAAACTGGCCAATCTGATCATCATCCTGGGACTGCTGACGGCCGGGGTATTTCTGGTACTGAATCCGGCAGCGGAAAAGAGTTATACCCTGTTTATCGTTTTACTGGCGGTATCCATGCTGTTTGGGGTGACCTTTGTCATTCCCATAGGTGGAGCTGATATGCCGGTAGTGATCTCACTTTTAAATTCCTACTCCGGTATAGCCGCAGTGGCAGCCGGATTTGTGATCAATAATAATGTGCTCATAGTGAGCGGGGCTCTGGTAGGTGCCAGTGGAATCATTTTGACCGTCATTATGACTAAAGCCATGAACCGTTCATTGGGCAATGTACTGTTTAGTGGATTTGGATCTGCTACATCCAGTGGTGATTCTTCACAGCAGCAGGGTGAGGTCAAACCGATAAATGTACAGGATGCCTTCATGATACTGGAAGCAGCCAGTTCTGTCACCTTTGTTCCCGGCTATGGTATGGCAGTAGCCCAGGCCCAGCATGCAGTCAGAGAGCTGGGTGAATTACTCCAGGAGAACGGCTGTGAAGTCAGGTATGCTATACACCCGGTGGCAGGTCGTATGCCGGGGCATATGAATGTGCTTCTGGCTGAAGCCAATGTAAGCTATGATCTGCTGGTAGAACCCGATGATGTCAATCCCGTGATGGAGTCAGTAGATGTAGCTATAGTGATCGGTGCCAATGATGTGGTCAACCCCTCAGCGCGGGATGATGAATCGTCCTCTATATACGGAATGCCTATCATCGAGGTGGATAAAGCGCGAACGGTATTTGTGCTCAAGAGATCCATGGCCTCCGGATTTGCCGGAATAGACAATCCCCTGTTTTTTAAAGAAAACACCCGTATGCTGTTTGGTGATGCCAAAGAGTCCATTTCAGGACTGGTAGCCGAGTTCAAAGATTTAAAAGATTAAGTCTATGAGTCCCCTGTTTAAGCAGACAGGGGACTTTTTCTAATGAGAGATTTTGGATGATATATTCAAATAAATATTTTTCAAAATCTGCCCGTTTTTCATTGACTGAGTTCCGATTTGTCAATACAATATTTCCAGATGGAATATTTATTTTGATAGATGGCAGGAGACAGAAGTTGAAGAAACCTGATATAGTCCAACCCCTACCAGCCTTACCACTGGAGACTATTCGGCGCAGGATCATCTTTAGAGTGGCAATGGGATTTGTGATAGTCCTGCTCATGATATGGCTCAGTAGTCTTCTGGATATCAAACATCTGTTATTTGGGGTGCCTTCCCGCCACTATGTCTGGCCTGAAAACGTACTGGAGACTATTCTCATTATTATTCTGGCTATTATCGTATTTAGCAATATTTCTCATGTATTACACCGATTACGCTATCTCAGAGGATTTTTACCGGTCTGCGCCAGCTGCAAAAAGATCCGCCTGGATGATAAATGGATCCCTATAGAAAAATATATCCAGGACAGGACAGAAGCTCAGTTTTCACATGGAATGTGCCCGGAGTGTATGGTAAAATTCTATCCGGATCTGTACAAAAAGAAATAAAAAAAGAGGCTGCCCGGTTCAGGCAGCCTCTCTTCATTGAGTCATGATCTATACATTGTTTCGCACCGTTTCAAATATCTTCAGCCTTCTTTCTGCAGATTCTAAAATGACCTTGAGCATCTGGCTGTAATTCATTTCAGCCAGGGCTGCCATTTTATTAAGGTGTCCATCCCAGCACCATCCCGGGTTGGGATTCACTTCCAGAAGGCGGGGAATGCCATTATTATCCAGACGCCAGTCCAGCCGGGTGTAATCCCTGCAGTCCAGACGTTCCACCATCTTGAGACACCAGCCTTCCAGGTTTTGCCTGATAGTATCATCCAGCTGTATGGGGAGTGACTTCAGGTTCCAGTAGGGCGAGCTGGGATCCCACTTCGCTTCATAACCGGCGATCTTGGGCAGGTCGGGAGGGAGGCAGCTATAGTCTTCTTCCACTATCGGAAGTACAGTGTAGTCTTCGGGAGGGTTACCCAGAATACCCACAGTGATATCAGCACCCGTCAGAAATTCTTCGACCAGGATAGGTTTATTGTAGCCGAACTGGTCACGGATACGGGAGATGGCCGCAATGACCTGTTCTACTGTGTGGGCTACGCTTTTTTGAGTTATCCCAAAGGAGCTGTCACCGAAGTTAGGTTTGATGATGACCGGGAAGTCAAATCCCAGTTCAAACAGGGAATCTTCAGGGTTGACAAACATACCCCGTGGAGTCGGTATTTCCATTTCCTGGGCAATACCCCGGACCAGTGACTTGTCATAACAGTAGGACAGACACTGGGGGTTGGACCCGGTGTAAGGTATATCCAGCATTTCCAGGAATGCCGGAATGTGCAGTTCTTTTACAGCCAGGTTCATGTAACCTTCATCGCACAGGTTGAAGACATAATCTGTCTTTCCTTTCAGTTTGATGAGATCATTGATCAGTTCATCATGCTGATTAAGATAAGAAAACTTATAACCAGGCAGATTGTGAAGGGCACTTTTGAGGGCATCGATAGTGTAATAGTCATCTTCATCAAAGGTTGACCCCGGTTTGATGATATCCGCTTTATTGGGATCTCCCAGTATCACTGTAACATTTTTCTGGCGGGCACCCTTGCTTGCTTTTACCGGGCTCCAGTCTTTTTTGACCATAGCAGTGACCACTATACGCTGTTCCATCATACCCATGTCCTGGTTACGAAGAGACTCGGTCTTTATCATTCCATGGGATTTGATATCACTAAAGCCTATTCTTTTAAGAAGACCCGTAATACTCTCTTCAGTATAGAGGCGTTCGGAGTAAAACTGGTCGGCCAGTACGCCTTTTTCCACATGCGTGATGACTTCCCGGCTGATCAGTTTTTGCTCGTCACGGGACAGGCTTCTTTCCCGGCACACAAAATGGTTTTTATCTATCCACTCCCAGCTGCGGGGCTGGAAGCTGGACTTCAGGTATTCTCCATCGGAGAGGTCCAGCAGTATCTCACCCCGGGGTTTAAGGATGCGGAAGACTTCTTTAAGGACTCTCTCATCATCCATAACAGTCTCAAAATATCCGAAACTATTACCCAAGAGCATGACTTTATCAAAACTATCACTGGCATAGGGCAGTTTTCGGGCATCTCCCTCTTTATACCGTATGGCCAGGCTCTGTTTTCGGGCACTACTCCGGGCTCTTTGTATGAGGTAATGACTGCGATCCATTCCTTCTACATTGAGAAATCCCCTGCGGGCCAGCTCCAGGCTATGGCGGCCCTGTCCGCAGCACAGATCCAGTACATTCTCATCTTTTTTTATATCCAGGATAGTGATAAAGGAATCGATCTCCTGACGGGTAATTTCCTGATCCTGAACGACATCACCGTCAGTCTTGAGGTAAAGAGAGTTAAATATCTGATTCCACCAGTGAGCACTGGTGTGTTTTTCCAGATCCTTGACAGGACCCAGAGAACGAATGATCTTTTTCTGTTTGTTGCGAGCCGCAGAAGGAGGTTCTTCCACAGATTTAAGGTCATTCACTTTTTTCCCGTTTGCCATTTCACATCCTTAAAATATATTACTTAAAAGCCGCATAATTTAATGCCAAGCCTGAAAAATAGCAATTAATAGAAAGTTTTATATTTAAATAAAAAAAGAGACCATCTTGTCAGACAGTCTCTTAGTTTTCGGGCTAGAGAGATTTGAACTCCTCCGGTTCCTTGCCATCCGTGGCACCACCGGAGTTAAGCCTTCCATGGCTGTCATCGGCTTCACCGTCCTCCGGCTCCTGCGCATCGTGCGCCCGCCGGAGTTAGCGCATCCGTGCGCGTCACAGAACTGGCGCGCTACCTGGTAGCTTTTTAAGACAGAGGGATTTGGTTTATACAAAGCCTGGTGCATCTGTTTCTGGGAATTCGATATATGAAAAAAAGAGACCATCCTTTCAGATAGTCTCTTAATGATTCGGGCTAGAGAGATTTGAACTCTCGGCTTCTACGTCCCGAACGTAGCGCGCTACCGAGCTGCGCTATAGCCCGTTTAATGGAGATATATTTTAACAGGGGTAGACTAATAAATCAAGTAGAGTAATTCAATGATTTTTTTATGGGTATTGCTTTACTCTGGATAATTTAGTATAATGACAGGGTATATAGATACAAGAGGAAGGATCAATATGGAATGGAAAAGTCTTCTGGATTGCAGTCTGGCCTTACTGGTCCTGATCAATCCTATATCCAAGATCTTTGTAGTGTCTACTCTGGCCCAGAAATCCAGTCATAAAGATATTATGCATGTGATAACAAAATCTACTGTGGTAGCAATTTTGATACTGGTCCTGTTTGCACTGGTGGGTAACTTTATCCTGACTTCTGTTTTTCATGTCAATATTTACGCTTTTATGATTGCCGGTGGCCTTATACTAGTCATGAAAGGCTTTCAGGCTCTTAATAAAGGGGTGTTTTTTGAACTGGACCCTAATCAGACCCTGGAAGATGTCTCAATAGTCCCCCTGGCATCCCCCATGATAGCCGGACCCGCCACCATCACCGCAGCTGTCTCATTCCCTTCACAGTATGGTGTCTGGATCACTGTCCTGGGCCTGGTCCTGGTCGTAGGGATAAATTACCTCTTTATGCTTTCCTCCCGCTTTATCAATAGAGTGCTGGTCAAATACCATGTAGTGGGTGCCCTCATCCGTATAACCGGGCTCATAGTAGCTACCATTGGTATTCAAATGGTAGCCAACGGTGTCATGGAGTTCATAAAGCAAAATCCGCAATTGCTGAAGTAAATCCTACATAATCCCTATGTAATATATTGACATTCAGCGTGGTGTGTAGTAGAATAGTTAAAAGGAGGGATTATGAAAAATTTAGTTACCCTTTTTGCCCTGTTTTTTCTGCTTATTATGAGCTGTACTGATAAAACCGGCAAGACCCCCGTGGCCTCAGTGACTACAGCACAAAGTCAGAAACTGATACTCAAGGGTTATCTCATGGATAAACAGTGCGGCGTCAAAGAGACCGCTATGGATGGCACTGATATCAGGCTTTCTCCTTTTAAGCATACCCGGCACTGTCTGGAAGTGTGTGCTTTTTCAGGTTACGGTATGATGCTACTAAATACCAATACCTCGCAGTATGGATTTATCCTTTTCGATGAAAAGGGACATGAACTGGCCAGGGAGTACATTAAATCGAGCAGCTCCAAAGATTTTGCTGTAGAGGTGTCAGGTATAAAAGAAGGTGATATCCTAAAAGTGAGTGAGCTCAGGGGTATTTAGCTCTCCTTTTTCAGAGCCTTGATCTCATCTCTGACCCGGGCCGCATCTTCAAACTGCAGGTCTTCAGCATATTGAAACATCAGTGCTTCCAGCTCACTGAGCAGCTTATCCTTTTCAATGAATTTCTTTTTATAGGTTTCTACCAATTGTTTAGCGGAGTGTTTCTTTTCCGCTTCGTCTTTTTCGATCTTACGTTCCAGAATATCATGTATCTCTTTACTAATAGTCTGGGGAGTGATCCCATGTTCCTGGTTATACCTGAGCTGTATGGCCCGGCGACGGTCTGTCTCAGCTATTGCTTTCTGCATGGCTTCGCTATGGGTATCGGCATACATGATTACTTTTCCATTGACATTACGGGCGGAGCGTCCTATGGTCTGAATGAGACTGCGCTCCCCTCTTAGAAAGCCCATTTTATCGGCATCCAGAATACAGACCAGAGACACTTCAGGCAGGTCTATCCCTTCCCGAAGGAGGTTAATACCTACTACTATGTCATGTTTACCCAGACGCAGGTCCCGTAAGATCTCGACCCGTTCTATAGTCTCTATCTCTGAGTGAAGGTATTTGACTTTAAAGCCGCTTTCCTGCAGGTATTCACTCAGATCCTCGGACATCTTCTTGGTGAGAGTAGTGATGAGGATACGTTCATTCTGGGCAATACGCTCCCGGGCTTCCAGGATAATATCCTCGATCTGGCCCTGGCTGGGGCGCACTTCGATCTCCGGGTCCAGCAGCCCTGTAGGCCTGATGATCTGCTCCACTATAGACTCTCCATGTTCCAGCTCATAGGGGCCCGGAGTGGCAGATACGAATAAGGTCCGGTGAAAAAAGCTGGAAGTCTCTTCGAATTTCATGGGCCGGTTGTCCAGGGCTGAAGGGAGTCGGAACCCGAAATCTACCAGAGTCTGTTTGCGGCTCCGGTCACCATTATACATCCCTCCCAGCTGGGGAATAGAGGCATGGGACTCATCTATAATGAACAGGAAGTCTTCCGGGTAGTAATCCAGCAGGGTAAAGGGCCGGTCTCCCGGATTACGTAAGGTGAGATGACGGGAATAGTTTTCTATACCGTTACAGTAACCCATTTCCTGGAGCATCTCCATGTCATAGTGAGTGCGGCTTTCCAGGCGATGGGCTTCCAGCACTTTTCCCTCATTTTTCAGTTCTGTCAGCCGCTCCTGGAGCTCAGCCTCTATATTATCTATGGCCACTTTTATCTTGTCTTCGGTAGTCAGGAAGAGCTTTGCCGGATAAATCACGATACGCTCCAGTTCCTCAATGAGCTGGCCGGTAAGGAAATGCACTCGCTTAAGCGCTTCTATCTCATCTCCAAACATCTCTATACGCACTACTTCACGGGAATAGGCCACATGAATGTCGATAATATCCCCTTTGACCCTGAATGCCGCCCGGCCCATATCGAAATCAGATCTTTCATACTGGATACGGATAAGATGCCTGATAAGGTCTTCACGACTGACTTCCATCCCTTTCTTGAGCAGGAGTATCAGCTCTTTAAAATCGGTAGGGGCTCCCAGGCCGTATATACAGGACACTGAGGCCACCACCAGTACATCTTTCCGGTCGAGCAGGGATGCTACACTGGATACCCGCATCCTGTCTATCTCATCATTGATCTGGGATTCTTTTTCTATGTAGAGGTCTCTCTGGGGCACATAGGCTTCAGGCTGGTAGTAATCATAGTAGGATACAAAGTACTCTACCGCATTTTCAGGGAAGAAATCTTTAAACTCCCGGAATAACTGGGCCGCCAGGGTCTTGTTATGGGACAGGATGAGGGTAGGGGTCTGCAGTTCCTCAATGACCCGGGCCATGGTAAAGGTCTTTCCTGATCCAGTCACCCCGAGCAGGGTTTGCATATTGATACCGGATCGAAAGTTTTCCACCAGGGAGGCTATAGCGGCTGGTTGATCTCCGGCTGCCTCATAAGGGCTGTGTATCTTAAAAGGGGGCATTTACTACTCCTGTAACTTTTTTGACGGGTGATCACTCCATATTATAGTACAGGTGCGACTGTTTGACAATAGCAGACTTGCCAGATAATCCAAAAAAAGATATTATATATACTGAAAAATAAAAGGTTCACATATTAATATGCTATACCGGGAGTCCATAAATGATCAGATCATTGAGTATTATGCTTTTTCTAACTATTTTTATTAACGCGACTATGTTTGGGGCCAGGACTGACACGGATTTTGGCCCGGTTATCACCTATGCCAATAAAAGTGCAGGTGAGATCAATCTGTTGTTTTACACCGCAGAAAAAGTCAGTTTTAGCCTTAAAGTATCCAACGCAATGACCAACTATACCCTCTCGGATAATAATCCCCGTACCTATCACCGCTATAAGATATATACCGATTCCTATCCCGGTTTTTATTATCATCTGATCAGTAGCTCTCAGAAGTATAAGAATAAGCAGGCCTGGGTGCAGATACCCTCTCAGGTAGGATATTCTTTTGCTGTGATAGGCCAATCCGCGGATAATCAGGGCCTATACTGGAACATGGTACATCTTTTTGAAAAGATAAAATATCATCAGCCTGCCTTTCTTCTGCATACCGGCAATATCATCCCTGACTCGCTGTCACTGGACAAGTGGTCTCAGTATTTTAATCGGAGTGAGTCTTTATTATCCAGGCTGGCATTTATCCCCTCCATAGGAAATGCGGATTTCTATTCAGTGATCTGGAGACGGCTCTTTGATGTGTCCAATAAAAGACAGCCTTTTTATTCCTACAATCTTCCCCTGGCCCATGTACTGGTAGTCAATTCCTCCATGTATTTTGCCCGGGATTCCTCCCAGTACCGATGGCTGGAAGAAGAGTTAAAAAAGATCACAGATAATAAATGGAAGATACTGCTCATCCATCACGCCCCCTTTGAGGCTATCAGTAGTAGTTCTGGAATGCAGAATGCAGATGTACTGGGGGATATGGTGCTTTTACTCAAGAAGTATAAGGTGGATGTGATTTTTAGCGGATCACACCACTATTATGAGAGGTCTGAGTTTGAGGGAATGACGGTGGTCAATTCAGGCGGAGTGGGCCCGGTATTATTCCAGGCCGAGACTTCTAATCCCTATCGTAAGGTGATGATAGCCGACAAGCCTCATTTTGTGATCGGGCATATTACGCCCAAACAGCTGACAGTCACGGCCTATGATGCAAATAATAAGAGGCTGGATGTAGTAAAACTGACTAAATAATCACCATCTTCCACCGCTGCTACGCTTACGGTCCTTTATAGCATGGCTGGCCTGTATTCCCATTACTGCAATCAGTAAAGCAATAAAGAATCCCAATACTCCCAGCATCCGGGACAGGGAGATACCCTGGCTGTTCATGGCTCCTTTAAAGATATAGCCCAGGAACTTAGGGTCAGCCAGAAAGAAAAACATCCCGACTATAACAAATACTATACCTGCAGCGATGATACCGGAAATAGTCACAAAATCTTTTTGTTTCTGATTTATTTTCATTTAAATTCTCCTGTAGATTCTCATTTAGGATTTCTTAGCATGCTTTCTGGCATATACTTCTGCAGGCAGGCCGAACAGTTTGATAAATCCCTTGGCGTCCTTCTGGTCATAATCAGCCCCTTCTTCAAAGGTAGAGAGGTTAGGGTCGTACAGAGAGAAGGCTGAAGTGCGGGATGCGACTGTACAGTTACCTTTGTAGAGTTTCATCTTGATCTTACCGCTGACGTTTTTCTGGCTTTCCTTAATAAAGGCAAATAATGCCTCTTTAAGAGGATGGAACCACTGTCCATTATAGATCATCTCGGCAATTTTCAGCTCCATGCCCTGCTTGTAGCGCATGGTATCTCTTTCCAGGGTAATGGTCTCCAGGGCTTTATGGGCTTCCATGAGCAGGGTGCCGCCGGGAGTCTCGTATACCCCACGGCTCTTCATGCCTACCAGGCGGTTTTCTACTATATCCACCACACCTATACCGTTCCGTCCGGCGATCTTGTTGACTGTTTCCATCAGGGCAATGGGAGCCAGTTTTTTACCATTGACAGCCACAGGAATGCCTTTTTCAAACTCTATTTCTACGTACTCTACCAGGTCAGGTGCGTCCTGAGGGTCAACGGTCATCTGCAGCATGGATTTATCATATTCATTGGCTGGATCTTCCAGGATGCCGCCTTCATAGGAAATGTGCATAAGGTTAGGATCCATGGAGTAGGGCTTGTCTTTGGATACAGGTACGGGAATCCCCTTTGCTTCAGCATAATCGATGAGCTCCTGACGGGCGTGGAAAAAGTCATCCATCTTCCAGGGGGCGATGATATCCAGGTGGGGGGCAAACGCCCGGAAGGTCATCTCGAAGCGGACCTGGTCGTTTCCTTTGCCGGTACAGCCATGGGACACGGCTTGTGCTCCTTCTTTAAGGGCGATCTCCACCTGTCTTTTGGCGATAATAGGCCGTGCCAGGGAAGTACCCAGCATATATTTATATTCATAGACAGCATTAGACTGTATAGCCGGATAGATCGCATCAGTGATAAATTCTTCGCGCAGATCCTCTATATATACTTTTGATGCACCGGTGCGCAGGGCCTTTTCCCTTACGGCATCCCAGTCTTCTTCCTGCCCGACATTACCGGCATAGGCGATGATCTCTGCATCATATTTTTCTTTTAACCAGGCCAGTATCACAGATGTGTCCAGGCCGCCTGAGTAGGCTAATACTATCTTCATATAAAATGCTCCTGTATTCTTAGGTATTAGTATTTTAAAGTAAAAGCCTAATTATGGCAAAATACTATAATGAGATTCATTATAATCCAACAAAATAGTCTTCCTGTCAAGTCTTTACGCTTTGGTAAAAATTGACGATTTTAGGATTTTAGGATATACTGTTACACTAATATTCACAGGTACTATCATATACCTGATGTTTAAACAAAAATCGGAGGCACTTATGCTGTTACTGAAAATCGGTCAATTATTCGCACAGGAAGCACCTGCTAACCCTTTAGCCGGAGCAGAAGGTGGAAAGAGCAATATGATGTCCCTGCTGATGTTTGCAGGTATCTTTGTAGTATTTTATCTCCTGATGGTATTACCTGAGCAGAGAAGAAGAAAAAAGCTGAAAGAAGAGATCTCAGCCCTCAAAAAAGGTGACAAAGTCCTGACTTCCGGCGGTATTGTCGGAGAGATCGATTTTATCGATGATAAAAAGGCTTATATTAAGACCCAGGATGCCAAGATCGAGATCCTGAAAGACTATATTGTCACCGTCATTAGACCTACTGACAGTAATCCTACAAAATAGTACTGAATCATTTGGAGGACTGAACAATGAGTAAACTGGCTAGATTTATATTACTGATCATCTTACTGGCTATCGCAGGATGGTGGCTCTATCCTACCTATAAATGGTATGTGGTACTGACCCCGGCTGAACGCAGCCTCATCTCTACTACTGAAGAAGCTCTGGATAAGATGTCTGTAGCAGAGAAAAAGATCGTTATAGACCTGAAGAAAGTAAGAAAAAGAGCGCTCTCACTGGGCCTCGATCTTCAGGGAGGGGTCTACATTGTAGCCCAGGTAGATGCAGCTGACCTTACCAATCAGCTTATGCAGCAGAATGACCTGGATGAAAAAAAAGTCAGATCTATCTTTCCTGAAGAATATAAAAAAGCTACGGACCGCATCCTGGAAGTCCTCAAGAACCGTATGGACAGCTTTGGTGTTGCCGAGCCTTCTATACGTAAGACTTTTGATGACCGTATATCCATCGAGCTGCCCGGTATGGATAACCCTCAGCTCATCAGAGACGGATTGTCTAAAGTAGGTAAGCTGGAGTTTCGTATTATGGATGAAGAGGCTATGGCCTCTTTAGCCAAGATACCCACGGTTGCTCTGGGTTCCAATGGACAGATTGTTTCATTACAGGAAGTACCTGAAGATTTTGTCCTTCCTGAAGATTCAGAATGGTTTGCCCTCTGGGAAAATGATGAGTTTGGCACCCCCCGTATGATGGGATGGTATATCCTCAAGAGTAAAGTCGAGATGGACGGAACCTCCATAGCACAGGCAAGAGCCGATGTGGATGACTACGGTTCCTATAAAGTCCCCTTTACCCTCACTCCTGAAGGTACCGACATTTTTGCCAGTGTGACCCGCAATAATATCAACAAACGACTGGCCATTGTCCTGGATGGAAAAGTAAAAAGCGCTCCCCGTATCAACACTGAGATCGTGGGCAGTGGAGAGATCACCGGTTCATTTTCTGCGGATGAGTCATCTTTACTGGCCAATGTGCTCAAAGCCGGATCACTGCCTGTTAAGCTGGAGATGGTGGAAGAGCGTATCATCGGGCCTTCACTGGGTGCAGACTCAATCGCATCAGGATCCCAGGCCTTTATCTGGGGTGCTATTGTAGTAGTCGCTTTTATGATATTATACTATAGAGGCGCAGGTATTATTTCAGTAGTGGGATTAATGTTTAATATATTTTTCCTGGTTGCTTTTTTAGGATTTATGAATGCTACTTTGACTTTAGCCGGTATTGCAGGTATTGCATTGACAGTAGGTATGGCAGTGGACGCAAATGTGATCATATATGAACGTATCCGTGAAGAAATGAGAAGATCTCGTACCTTTAAGCACGCCCTGGAGAATGGATATGCAAATGCAAGCTCTACTATTTGGGATTCAAACCTGACCACATTGTTTGCAGCATTTGCCTTATCTATGTTTGGACAGGGTAACATCAAAGGTTTTGGTACTACTCTTATGTTTGGTATCATCACCAATATTTTTTCAGCATTGTTTATTACCAGGTTATTGTTTGACTTCTTTGTTGATACTTTTAAGCTGAAAAAATTCAGTATTTAAACCAGGAGAAAAGTATGAGTAATACAGAAAATAAAGGCCAGGATACGAAGATCTGGGGTTTAAAGATAAACAGGACTATGCGTTTTATGCGTCTGGGGTGGCTTACAATAAGTTTTTCCGTCCTGATCATCCTCTCCGGTGCGGTAAAATACTTCATGCAAGGTGGATTCAAACTGGGTATTGACTTCATAGGAGGTACCCGTGTAGAAGCTCATATTAATAAAGAAGTTAAAATTGATGACCTCCGTCAGATTTTTTCTGCTTCTAAAATGGATGCTGAAGTCACCACTGTTGGATCCGGGACGAACCTAAACTTCTTAATAACGCTATCTGGTCATCAGACAGGTGACATGGACAGTGTTAAAATGATTACTGAAACACTCGAAAAGCAATACAGTCCTGAGGCTGTAGTTATTAGGGGAAGTGAGCTCATAGGATCCCGTATGGGAAATACTTTTGCTCAAAGAAGCCTGCAGCTTATGATAATTGTCATCGTTATGATACTTATTTACGTAGCAGTGCGGTTTGACTTCTTCTATGGTGCCGGAGCTATTGTGGCCTTGTTGCATGATATATTAATCATGCTGGTTGCGGTCGTGTTTTTCGATATCCGTCTGGATGTTACTATCCTGGCGGCGATTCTTACCATCCTGGGATACTCCATAAATGACACTATCGTAGTATTTGACCGGGTACGGGAAAACCACAAGATTAACAGTGATGAAGACTTCAGATATACGATGAATAAAAGTATCAGTCAGACTCTATCCCGTACACTGATCACTTCGTTTACCACCCTGATTGTGGCTGTGGCGATATTTTTGCTGGGAGGAAGAGTGTTGCGCGACTTCGGTCTTTCACTGATCGTAGGTATTATCTCTGGTACCTATTCTTCAGTATTCATTGCTTCACCTATTACTTTTATGCTGAAGCAGAAGTTTGACAAGTCTGCACACACCCAGGCTAAAAAGAAGAAATCTTCTGACAAGGATTTAGTTAAAGCATAATTTGAAAAAAATCTTGACAGATCAGGGCGCTTGTGTTATACTACTAGTCCTGATTAAGTAAGGGTTGGGTAGCTAGCTCAGTCGGTAGAGCATCGCCCTTTTAAGGCGAGGGTCCAGGGTTCGAGCCCCTGGCTACTCACAGCGAAGGGCAGACCTGGTTCCTTCTTAGAGATATATTCCCCTGTAGCTCAGTCGGCAGAGCAAGTGACTGTTAATCACTGGGCCGTTGGTTCAAATCCAACCGGGGGAGCAGTAATAAAAAAGCCTCACAGTAATGTGAGGCTTTTTTTCTACCCGGTTTTCATCCGGAAGATTTCCTCTTTTTTTTATCTTGTTATAAAATCATGGTTATGAAAATAAGAATCTTCAGCAGTATACTTTTACCTTCTACATTTGTAGTGACAGGCTTCCATTGGATAGATACCGGGGACACTATTCAGCATCCTCTGTTAGTCCGACTATATTGTAAAACCCTAGATATTGATGAGGATCTTTTTCTTAAATTTGAGGATAACTTAGATAATTCAAAATATAATGAGCTCTGCTCTCAACTTAAATCCTATCATTTTCTCTCATTGATCACTTCAAAAAAGGTGAGTACTCTTGTCAGAAAGACTATTCCGGAAAGTACGCTTATTAAAGATAAATGCCTGTTACTTCATATCAGCTGGTCTGATTTGACAGCAGTTCTTTATATTTCTTACAGGCAGATTATCCAGATTTATCGTATTTTAGGGATTGATAACATTCCCAGAGATGCAGATGAGATGATTAACCTGCTCATTCAGGAATTATATTACCTTCTCCTTGCCCCTCCTTTTTATCTGTTAGAAGAGATCTTTAGTGCTTCGGACTCTATTATCCAGAGTCTCATCATCCGGATACTGTCCAGTGAGGTGGTCAGTATGGATATGCTGGCAGCTCTGACTCTGGAAATGGAACCTGTTCTTCAGCAGAGGATTTTAAATAATTGCTCTAATATGATCAGGAAGGAACTGCTATCACGGATGAGCTTGCAGAAAAGTGATTATTCACTTGCCTGGAAAAAAATCTCGATCCACATGCTGTCCCGAAATCTGATTTACGACAGCGGCACACTGGGAAAACTATTTCCTGATATAAGTGTTTTTACTGAGATAAGGAGCCTGTATTTAAGCCACCGACTTCAGGAGATGCTGAATACAGCACATTTAGTCAAAGCTATTGATATTCTTGCTGATAAAAGTAGACTGGAAGAGGTTTTGACCCGGGCCTCTAACCACTCCATAATTGCCTGTGATATCGTTTTTCCGGAGGGAAATATCAGAACTTGCTACCGTCATTATTTCAGTCAGGTGGCATTGTCCCGCTTTGATGAAGACAGGGCTTTTCTTCAAACCTGGCCCCAGGAGAGACTCTATGCTGAGGCTTTAGAATTTGTTTATGTGATCTATGAGGCTTTTTTTACATACAGATTAAGGGAGTATGACCTCAATAATCTATTAGTGGAGCTGATCCGGCATCCCCGTTCCCTGGATATTTTGACAGATGCAGTAGGGATACCCTGTTTTTTATTAGTAATGTCCGATATGCCTGCAGATTGGATCGAGAATAATGTACAGGGGTGCCTCCTGCACCTCTATAAACAATGGAAAAAGGGCAGTATCAGCATCAATGACATGCACAAGTGGAAGAAAGAAAGTTCCCGGGACAGATTCCTGCTTCAATTACTGATACTGAGTCATCTGGGGTGCTTATGATCAGCTTTTCAGTATATTCCTGTCATTTAAAAACCAGTACAGACTGATCAAGAAGGCCATGAAGGCGAGTACCCAGGTATTATGTCTGAAACCAAAGGTTTTCTCTTTAATCCAGACTGCCTTATGCACAGGACGCAGGCTCCGGGCTAATCCCGCCCAGTCCAGATTTGGGCCGATGGTGAAAACATTAGTATTGAATCCGGCAGCACTTTCCCTGTCTGCCCTTAACAGAGCCAGTTCAGACCAGGGTGCTTGTACCATGAATTGCAGGGTTAACTTATTAGTGTAGTATTGATATATTCCGGGTGTATTGATCTGGAGGGGATTGTTCTCGTCCGGAGAATAATTAAGACGGTCCTGAAAAAGGGCAAGATTGTCCTGCCCAATGAGCTGTATCAGTATGTTTTTCCAGAAAACAGGGTAGTGATTCAGCTGCAGATTATAGGCCAGCATTCCAAAATCCCATTTCCAGGTATCCCATCCAAGAAAAACAAAATTCCTTTTTTTCAGTAGATATTCTTTAGACTGAAATGCGGTCTGGATCACCTGTTTTTCATTTCCCAGGGGTATTTTTATCTCCTGTATTTTTTGAGGGAGGAGAGGGACTTCAAACAAGTCTAATAGATGTCTTATGCCTGTATGATCATGTATACCCGGGATGTATAACATCTTACCCTCAAAAGCTGCCAATCGTTCCAGGCCACTGATCTGGGAATCTTTTATATCCATGATGATAATGGCATCGTTTTTCTGGAGCTGTGCAGGGGAGGGGATGGTGTATTGCTCGCCTTTTCGGAGTAGTACTTCAGATTCGAGGCCGATCCAGTGCAGGCCCTGTATAAAACGCTGAAAGGTGGCCAGTTCAGTCGAGGGCCTTCCTGCTATTAATAAAATATGATATCGGCTGGGCAGGGCATTGACCAGTACCTGGATTTCATTATTGTTGGTCCAGGGATCACTAGGGTCTATTAGTCTGAATTTTAGACTATGGTACCCTTCTTCATTGAGCTTGAACTGGACTGTCTTCTCGTTAAGGCCTGCAGTCAGGTTCAGGGCAATATCCTGCAACACAGTTTTTTTATCAGATACCAGGAGCCTGGCCCTTTTTTTTTCATGAGAATAGAGTGTGATCTGCCACTGGTTTTTTTGGCCGGCCTGGAGCTGTTCCTGATAATCCAGGTGCACCAGAGCACCCTGGTCATTATGGTGGTCTTCATAGATGAGTGGAATGACCCGATCATTATATAGTACGGGATTATAGGAGCTATTGTCCCTGAAGTCTGATATGACCACTAAGCGGCTCTGATCTTCTATACTGTCCAGTACCGTAAGTATTTCATCATGCAGGGCTGTGCTGGATTGGTTTCCTTTCTCCGGAAAGCTATAGATACGCCCCGGGGGCACAATAGTAGCCAATTGATCGAAGTAACTCTGATTGGTCCCCTGAGACAGGCTGGTATCGATCAGGGCATAGAGTGGAGGATAAGCGGTTTTTTTAAGCTTCAGGGTGAACTGAAGATCCCAGATGAAGAACAAAGCCAGCAGGCTGAACAGAGTTAGAATCAGGGATAAATACCATTTTTTTCTGAAAAGAAAATGTTCCAGTGCAAAGATCAGCAGTGAGATCAGAACAGATATCACTATTATGAGGGTATTGGACATTTATCCCTCAATACATTTAATGTAATAGTGGCGGGTACGGGGGCCGTCATATTCACAGAAATAAATGCCCTGCCAGGTACCCAGTACAGGACGGCCCTGGTGTATGATCAGGTGCAGGCCCGGCCCGGTCAGGGTAGTCTTGATATGAGAATCGGAATTGCCCTCCCCATGACGGAACTGGGGATTCCTGGGGATAAGCCCGCTGAGAAAGTGTTCCATGTCATAGGTCACATCAGGATCTGCATTTTCATTAATAGTGAGAGCCGCGGTAGTATGGGGGTTGTTTAGTATGCAGAGGCCCTCCTGGATTCCGGAGTCAGAAATGGCCTGTACTACTTCCCGGGTGATATCCAGCATCTGGTTTCTGCTTCGGGTAGTAAGTGTATTTTTAATGAGTGTACGCATAGATCTCTCCTGGATGGGACTGTTTGTACTTCAGTACACCATGATTATAGTTTAGTTCACAGCCTTTGTAAAATAGACAGGCAGCTAAAGTACCAGCCCTGACTTATAAATCCGCTAGTTTTAACCACTGATGAAAGGTGACTAAAAACATTTCCTGATCCCTCAGGGTAAAGCTGTTATTGAGAGTGGGATTTAGGTAGCCGTTTTCCAGCATGAGGCCCATTTGTACCTCGATGTTTTCCGGGCTGAACATATCTCCCCGGGGAGTGATCACTACTGCGCCTTTATTGACCAGGTCTTCTATGAAAGGCAGGTCCTGGCATATCACCAGATCTCCATATTCTGCATTTTCGAGTATGTATTTTAAAATATTTCCCACTATGATGCGCTGGACATTATCTATGGGAGGAACCGGGAATACAGACTGGCAGATAATCTTGACGGGGAGATGTCGGGGCAGGGTCAGGTGATAGAGCTTTTCTATGATGCTGCGCGGTGTGACCCCGCTATCGATCCAGATATTCATGTTTACCTCTCAGGCCTATTGTAGAGTAAATCTGAGATAATTACCAGTTTCATATTACATAGCGTACCCGGAAGTTTAAGAGGGATTATAGTGAGAATACTGTTCTATTCAGTATTCTACCTCAGCCTCACCTGGCATAGTAGATGTAGTAATAAAGTTGATCCTGGAGAAAACTACAGAAAAAAAGACCCTTCCTGACGGAAAGGTCTCTTTTCTACGGGGTTGACGAAAACATTTATACTGCCATATTCTCTAATTAACTATAAAATAATAACTTAGGTTTTTTAGATTTGCAAGAAAATAGGATAAATGGAATTAAAATAGCAATGTGATGTCACCTATTTGTCACCTATAATTCTAAAGTATAAATCTCCCAAATTACTCTCATCGTTTAACTCGCAATCCCAAATGATTATTACACGCCAACCAAGATCAGTTAGTTTTTTTCTATTTAAAAGATCCCGTGATACATTTTTTTCAAATTTTGAGATCCAGTATTCAGTATTAGTTTTTGGAATACTGCAATCTATACAACCCTCATGACGGTGCCAGAAACAACCTAAAACCTCAACAACAACTTTATATTTTGGGAATACAAGATCTGGTTTTCCCGGAAGATTTTTAACATGAAGCCTGAATCTAAGCCCTTTACTGTGCAGAAATGATCTCACAATCAATTCCGGTTTTGTATCCTTAGATTTAATCCGTCCCATATTCCAGGATCGTTTCTCTTTACTGATCTTATCCATAAGAAAGAAAAACTATGCTACACTGACACAAGGTTCCATAAATGATTCAAGAAACTCATCTGTAACTCCTTTGAGCTGTCTTCTTTCACATAGAGAAAACAATTCATCTACTGCAGTATAGGGAAAGAAATGTACATGTAAATCTTTGAAATGTTCTTTGTTTGCATCTCTATAGACTTTTTCTCTTAATTCATCTGGTGCAACGATGACATATTTAGTTTGAAAAGGAGGAAATGACTCTTTGAAAGTTTTCATTCTGTCGAGACCTCTAATAACTCCTGTACTATGTTCAATTTCAAATACAGCAGGCATAAGATGGGCGTTTTTAAACCAGATTTCATCAATTAATAATGCAGCCCTAATAGCTTTTTCGTAATGCTGCAATACAGTATCATCTTGTAAAGAGGGGATCATTCCTTCAAATTCACCAAATTTCTTCCCCTTATACTCTATAGACTTATCATTTTGGGCAATCCATACTTTTGAACCTAGTGCTCTCCCAATTGCATAGAGTGCATATTGAATCTGAGCGTGTCTTCTTTGTAAATCTATAGGAATATTAGGATGCTTAAGTGTTGATGGAACTAATGCATCGTATACGACTTCATTTGGAATTTCTGATATGACCTTGTCTGAGTGTTTTTCCACCATGATTCCCCATTCATGAGGATCATTTGGTTCCCAAATAAGGTGCTTGTGCCCTTTTTTTATTTTTGTGGTTGATTGTAAATTTTCAATTCTGCCAGGATAAGAAAAATAAAAATCTGATGTGTGTGCTAGTAGAGATTCTAAAACAGAGCGGGTATTGTAACTGGCTCCAAGAATTCGATCGATATTAAATGGTTTTCCTTCTTGAATCGCATCTGCAATCCTGTTTAACATTGGCTTAGATATTGAGACTCTTTCAGTCTTTCCGCCTCTGTTGACCCAAATAGGGCCATTTGGTTTTATTACCTCTAATATTTTAATTTTACCTTTAGTTTTTGGATTAACATAATTATAGTAAACATCCTTTTTTAATTTTTCAATAGCTGAAACGATATTTTGAGTTGTAACTTTCATTATATAGCCTCCAGAAATTCATTAATACTTTGGCTTATACCTCTTGCCATTAAAAATGGCACACCATTTCCAACAGATTTAAACATATTCGTTAATGATATATGCTGAGGATAATTGAATTCCCTGGGAAGAGATTGAATTGCCAATGCCTCAGCTACAGATAATCTCCTTGCTTTGTAAGGATGTAAATGTACCTCATTATTTCCGTAGGCAGCGGTTGGAGAATAACGCCACCGGTGGAGTCTTTTATATGACTTCTTACTTACGTCACCCTCTTCAATTCTCTGAAATTTCTCAAGTCCTGCCCGTGGTGTGAAGTGGTTGCTGGCATTTGGGTGGTTTATAACATCATTTTGTCTGAACCAGTGCTCTACAGTTAATTCTTCAATTATATTTTGAGGGACTGGTCTATGCTGATCCTCAACGAATGGATCAATATTAGGCCATGGAACTCTATAAACAATTTCAGGTTGATATATGGCATGTGATTCAAGATCTAGGGCATCAGGAAGAATATATGAGTTTGAAGTGTATACTTCACTGGGAACTATATCTTTACGGATTCCAAACAGAATGATTCTGAATCTTTCCTGAGGAACTCCAAATGATATTGAATTCAAAAGTTTATCTGTAAGACAGTAGCCTTCCTGGATCATATGATCCTTTAATTCGTTATAAAATTCACGATGCTGTTTTGTCCTCCAGAGTCCTTTTACGTTTTCAAATAGAAAAAAATCGGGTCTTATATTTGTGATCATATTAATATAAGTCTGGGATAGCTTACCGTTGTCCCCATTTCTTCCCCTGTTCTTTCCTCCTACTGAAAAATCAGGACAGGGAGGTCCTCCTATAAATCCGGTATAATTAGTATTGTTCACCGAATTCCGGAATATCTCATTTATTTCATCTATTTTTTGTTCAAGTAGGAGTTCGATTGAATCAGAGGATAATGGAATATTGTTTTCCAGGTTCATAGATTCTCGTCCATGCTTGTAAATTTCAAGAAATGGCGAATGGTATTCATTTGCAAAAACAGTATTGAATCCAGATATGTCAAATCCTAAATCCAAGAAGCCGGCTCCTGAAAAGAATGATATTATTGAGGGCATTTTAGATCCTATTTATATAGATTTAGTATTATATAAGGGAATTCGGATCTTGTCTATTCCCTAACATAAATATTAAATATGAATATTCAGGTACCCGAATTACCTAGTATGTCTATCATGAATATCGATAACTACTTTTATTGCATCCTTGAACATTTGATCATTTGTTTGCTTTTGCATTGCTAAAATTTGTCTTTTATGAGTAGACAATAGGCGATCGATTTCTATGACAATATCCGGATTCTCCTGGAAATCAACTTTCTTCGTATTTGACCACTCTTTTGTTTCTAAGACCTTTTTCATCAACATATGATCAACGACATTACTGGCAAAATCGAGAGAATCATAAGTTGCATACTCATATGGATCCTTCTTTAAGTATTCTGGAAAATCTGGATTCATTGTTTCTTTAAAATCATATTTAATATGCATAGCAAGATGAATTTCAGGATCAATTTTTTCTTTTTGATTTTCTACGAAAATATAGAATTCAGATTTAAAATTTAGTGAATCTGAAACGTCAATGACTGTGAATACTGTAATGCCATAAAAATAAGGTACCCATGTGGTATAACATTTTACATTATCTATATTCATATTTAACTCCTAAATCAATCATGTGAATTGTACTGTATTTTCAGAGATATCATATTCATTGGTTAAGACATCTGTTATATCTCTCTGTAACTCAAGGCTAGATGTTTTTTTTGAAATTTCAACTAACCTTGATGAGACCTTCTTACTATTTCTGAGTAAACTACTTTTTAAATTTGTAACCTGACGAAATTTCAATTGAAAGAATTGATCATTTTCATCTGAGGTTTTTAAAATTTTTAATTCTGCATCTCTGATAGACAATTCTATCTGTTCTTTAATATGATCAGTTGCTAATTTTGCATATTGTTCAGGGGTTAAGAATTCATTTTCATGATCGTTTTCGATACTTTCGGAATCTGAAATTGAAATCTTATCATGAATAACACCATTCTCAAATATTATGAAGTATTCACGTCGAATTTTTTTTCCATTTACTTCCACGTTAGTGATAAGAAATACATCCTTAAAATGAATTGTGGTACATTTCCAACAGAGTAATAACTTATGTATTTGAGTATCCATTATCCCTCCAAGTTCTTATCTCTTCCTTAAAGAACTGTTCAACATCTTCTTACAATTCTCCACTTCCAGCCGGAAGAACCTGTCCGACTCTCTGATTTCACCAATCTGTATAATACCTGGCAGGATGAATTCAGTATCCACTTTGATTTCCCCGGTTCCGTTCTCCCTGGTTATCACATTAAACCGGTTCGTGTGGGAACTGTCCTGGTACACTTTCAGAGTGTAGATATCAAATATCTCAAGGTAGACCTCGATATCATAAGGACAGTTAAATACCGACATTCCTCTCCAGCCTTTCAATCTCCGCCCTGAATATCTTCTCCACATCCTTAATCTCATAGATTCTATATATCCCGGGCTTAGTCACTACTAGGGCCTGGATCACCCGGTTTCCTTTTCCTGTTACCAGCCTGCAGCTGAATTCCTCGCTGTTCTCCATATCTTGTAAGATCTGAAGTGTGCCTTGACCCACAGGTCGGGAATATATTTCGGTGATTTGAGACATAAGTACCGATCCTTTTTAGTGTGTTTTTAGGTATTTAGCTACTTTAATTTAATCATAAACTTTTAATCTATCATCAGAAATAAATACTCTTCTTGGAACAAAATAATTATAAAAGCTAAACGGTTCTTTATAATAACCATTTGCCATTTCACCAATATTATTTTCAAGTAGGAATTGAATTCCTTCATCAGTTTTTAAGAATTCATTTAGATTTGTAATATTAGGGTATTTCTTTGATAGCTTAATTAAAGTAGCATAATGTTTTGGAAAATATGCTTTATTTGCAGTATAATCATAGAGAAAGTCTAAAACATTACCATCAACCTGTACATAAATGGTATAGTTCGCTAGATTGAGGTTAGGATTGGTTTTGGAAAAAGCAATAAAATATTCAGCATAAGTTTTCACATCTTTTTCAATGTCCTTCCAATTCACAAAATCAGAAATTGTCCATTCACTTCGATCTGGTTTATCCAGGCGTAGATGTAAAATAAAAGTGGTATCATAGACGCTGTATTGAAGAAAAGGTGCGAATGTATAAAAGATTAAGTTAGATGGAAAAACAATAATATGATTTGTCTTTATAACGGTAGCATTAGTATAAAGTGTAATCCCATTTGTTTGAGTTTCTAAGTAGCTTCTGAATTCTTCTATATAAATATCTCTTTGGGTCTTGCATCCTGTAGTCGTAGATATGAATATAAGTGTGGCCGTGATAATTAATAATTTTTTCATGTCTATTCTCCAAATTTGAAGCATCAGACAAAATCCTAAAGCTCTTAACAACTGATTGCAAATTTTCGACAAGTAGTTGTTAAGAAAGAGGCCCTCCATCATGGAGGGCCGGTAGCGTTTTGGAGTGGGTATGTCACTCTCTTTAATGGGTCATTTTATATTACCGATACAGCCGCAGCTTACCGATCACGACTCCCACGATTTCAAACCGGATCTGGGAATCATCATCAGTCCTGATCTCAATAGGCTTATACTTGGGATTATCTGATATGATAGTAATGAGTCCGGGGGTAAACTGGAGGCGTTTCAACATGATCTGGTCCTCCAGGAGTATGATATAGATTCCATCGGTTTTTTGCTCTACTTTCATGGTAAAGAAGCACAGATCCCCATTGCAGAAGCCTTCCCCGTTATTCTCCATAGAATCCCCGAATACCTCTATAGCTTTGATATTCCTGGGGTCATGCTGGTTGAATAGTTTTGTGGATACCGGTATCATTTCTCTGATTTCCGGGTCATCATGATTTATAATCCCGCTGCCGGCACTGGCTTTGTGGTCAATGAGGGGAATGAAGGAAGTTTCTGATGTTACAGATTTTGTTTTTCTTGATTCTGGTTTGGTTATATATAAGGCCTGATTCACTTGTCTGTCAACTTCACTTCCGGTTTCATAAAACATATCACCATTTCCAAATAGTAGCCAATCGGGATTTACTTTGTATTTCTTCATAAGTACAGTCAAAAGATCAGCTGGAAATCTTGATCCTTTATTTTCATAAGTAGCATAGCTACTTTGTGGAATTCCCAACTCTTTAGCAATTGAGGTCTGAGATAATTTTAGACGTTCTCTTAATTCTTTTAACCGCTCTTTCATAATATTCCCAAAAAATTATTTATTAACTATCGTATTTACGCTTGACATAATATCGCAAATACGTTATATTATCGCATATACGTTAATTGATTTGGAATAACAAATCCATTTTGATTTACGTTGGCAGTCCACCGCTTGAAATTCCACCCCGAATCAGAGCGGAGTAGGTCCTGGCTTGCACCAGGACCCTGCCTACTTAAATAAAAACGTGACAGTATGGTCTCTCCGCCAAGATCGCCCATACTGTCTATACCAAGGCCCGTGGGCCGGTTTTTACATTCCGAGAATTCCCTGGAATCCAGGGCGTTTGATATGCATTTATACATTTTTCTCGGAGTGTATACCGCCCCCGGCTATTGCGGAGTAGTCGGGGGTTACTTTTTTTTAAACATATTTACACCTAATTGTAATGATAATAACAACTAGATGCAAGTATAAATACGAAAATATTTTTTGACCGGATACCGGGATCTGTCTTTCCTGGCAGTTTGCACATATCCATGGTATCCGGTCTAAGGGAGGTTTGATGAATACTACTATTGACCTCGATGGGATTGCTCAGAGAAGGAAACTAGCCCGGAAGAATAGGGCAGAAAAGCACGTATCCAGAGAATTACTGATGACTG
Source organism: uncultured Brevinematales bacterium (assembly GCA_964537555.1). Lineage (GTDB taxonomy): Bacteria > Spirochaetota > Brevinematia > Brevinematales > CAYRWR01 > CAYRWR01. The sequence continues at coordinate 5,632 of CAZIAD010000028.1, read as the reverse complement.
ACTTTCCTCACTTTTTTACTGTAGATGAGACAGCCCAGTACCTGAGAAAGTCCAGGAAATTTGTAGAGAAGCTTATTCATTCAAATGCATTGGACTCTATAGATGTAGGCCAGGGAACTTCTCATTCCTGGCTTATTCCCTTTGATGCTATCCTGAAATTCACAGGCCATGTCCCTTTAAACCTCAATGAGATAGGGGAAATCATCCTGACCAATAAAGAGCTGAGGGAGATCATAATACAATCTGTCTCTGAAAGAATTTTAAAGCAGGTATATGGGGCTATGAATCAGGCCCTTAGTGATAGAGTATCAGGTTTCCAAAACCGGGAGGTAGCACATGAAAAGTAAAAGGATCTATGCCAATGCTGCTAGGGCAGCTGAACGGGTTTACATGACCCTTTTCCAGACTCTACAGGACTCATACAGGGAAGCCAGGGAGGATGATATTATTTCCCTGGATTATATGGATGTTCAGGCCATTATCCGGGTACTGGAATATGAACATGATCATTCCCCGGAGTCAGTACGAATCCGGTCACAGCATGTATATGACATGATTATGTCTGCTATCCGTGAAGACTATGAACGGGGGGCCATGGGTGATGTCAGACTGGCCCGGTATGAGATTTCAGAAGTACTGGCCACTCTTGAGGTTTTCTACCTCATTTCTGGAGTAGTCCCTCTGGAAACCCGCTATCACAAAAGTGTTTTTCTGGAATACTATGTTCAGGATGAGACTGAATATGTCAGGATCTCTACTCCTGATGGTTATGTCGAGACAATCATGTTTGATGAATGCTTTCATTCTGAGTGGTGGCTGATTATCTATCAGGATATCAAAGATCATGAAGGAAAAGCCCCCTTCAATCTGGACCGGGACAAGTATTCACTGAAAATCTGGTTCAAAAAGGTTATCCAGGAACATTACTTTATCAATGATACTATCCCGGATTCTGTAATAGATGGTAAAGTGCATGAGCACCACATGGAGGCTTAATCCATGAAAATTAGTGAGTCTTGCAGATTTTGCGGGTGGATGCCGGGAGAGTTCTCAGTTCAGAACGGGCAGATCACCCCGGAGGGGAAACAAAATCAGGTAGACCGGTATTGGGTGAGCTGTTCCAATCCTCAATGTTATGCGGACGGCCCCCTGGGAAGGTCTCCTGAAGAAGCAATCCGGAAGTGGAACAAGGGGGTATCATGAATAAGGTTGATAAAGCTTTTGAAACCACAGTCACTGTAGTGGCATGGATATTCACTATTGCCTTTATTCTGGCAGTGGTAGTGTCAATTAGGGATTTATTATGATGGGAGGGGAGTCATGAAAATATACAGTAAAAACGGCCTCTGGTGGTACTACAACGAACAGGACCGGGAGTGCAATGTCCATCCTGACAGGGTAATCCACAGGCAGTATAAAGGGCAACTTTCCAATGGTGTCCATGCCTGGACTGGTATCATTGATATGGATAGGTCTGTAGCACAGACTCATTTAAGTAAATCATGAGACATGGTTCTTTATTTTCAGGAATCGGTGGGTTTGATCTTGCCTCATCCTGGATGGGATGGAAAAATGTCTGGCAAGTAGAGAAGGATAAGTATTGCAGAAAAGTACTGGAGAAAAATTTTCCAGAATCAGAGAGGTTTGAAGATGTCAGAGAAGCTGGAAAACACAATCTTAGAAAAGTCGATATTATCACAGGAGGTTTTCCCTGTCAGCCTTTTTCCGTTAGTGGAAAAAGAAATGGAGCAGAAGATGACCGTTATCTCTGGCCGGAAATGTATAGGATTATTAGAGAAATGCATCCCAGGTGGGTACTGGCAGAAAACGTTCCTGGAATTCTTAGTATTGAAAATGGTATGGTATTCGAAACTGTGGTATCTGACCTGGAATCTGAAGGATACGAAGTACAACCGATTATTCTGTCATCTGCAGGTATTGGGGCGAACCATGTACGAGAAAGAGTCTGGTTTCTGGCCAGGGCTAATAACACCAATGGCTTCACATCACCAATTCGGAAGTTCGATAGAACGCCTGGAGAGGAGACAAAGACAAAGAAAACCTTTGAAACTAGGAGAATATTTTCAGATATTGATTGGCGGAAATGGGAAATTGAACCCTGTTTTTTTGGAAAAAATGATGGGGTATCCAGAAGGATGGACAGAATTAAAGCGTTAGGGAATGCAGTAGATCCAAGGCTTGTATTCAGAATCTATAGTGCAATTGAAATTATTAACAATATGTAGAATGGGAGGGGAATCTCATGTCTAAAAAAGTATCGAATGGCAGAAAATATCTGAACCGTATTATCCTGGCAAAGTCCCGCAGTATAGGCGGGATTCAACTTGCCTGGATGAATCTCTATGCAAAAATCAGGATCGAAACCGGAAGGGATGTACTGCAGGAAAGTGAATACAAAAACATTCCCCGGATCGAAGTTATTCAGGATATAGGAATCAGCCTTGCAATCCAGCTTGCCAAGTCATTATAGGAGATCACATGCAGTATAGATACTGGGAGCATCTTAAAAACATCTTTTCCACTTACACGGGGGAAGGTGAATTCTATACAGGACTATGGTCCAAAGGCGGGGGGTGGTCAGAGAGATTCAGGCCGCCCTCAAAAGCTATAGATGCCATAAGAAAGACTGACCGCCCCCGGGCCAAACGGGAAAACCTCATGCTTTCCTGTGGTACAGCCCTTTTTAAGCATCCTGTTGGGAAGACTCAAAGTGCCTGTGCAGATAATGTGACTGACATCTATGAAATACTATTGGACATCGATAATGAAGAGTTTAAAACTGGCAGTAAAGACATAAATAATGACTGGGATATGGAGTTACTTCTCAATGATACACGGAAAAGACAATGGGATAAGATCAGGCAGATACTGGATTCATCCGGCCTCCTCCCTTATGCCACGGTCATTTCCAGCGGATCAGGCCTCCATGTACACTTCTTTTTCAAGGAAATAGTAGACATCAATGTACCACTTAAAGGCATTGCCGGAGATCTGGATATTCTGGAGATCAGGGAGTATATCATCAATGAACTGATCCCTTTACTGGATGCTGACCCTGGGCCCTCCCGTATTGCTGCCAAGGGAAAATGGGTGAACGATACCCCATATACTAAAGTGAATTTTCCCGTATCCGTGGAAGTCCTTCATGATGCCAGGGAGTTCCTGAGTTTCAGGGACTTCTGGGATAAAGTAAGGATGATCCGGGAAAGGCTGACAGAAAAAGGGTCTACCCATGTCGGCCTCATGGGGGAATATATTGGGCCCCGTGAATGGCAGAACAGTGACGGCTCCTGCATGGTCATCAACCGTGACTATAGTATGTGGATTAAAGAGGAGACCGGAAAGAAAGACGGGAATGATGATCCTATCTTTAAATACCGTAAAGTAAAAACCGGATATGCTGTCCTGCCTAAGTACATGGTAATACCCAGGCGGGATGATGACGGGGAGCCGGTGGGTGAAGTACTCTTTATCTGTGAAGCGGTCTGTGCCAGGGAGTCAAAACTGGTGGAGTTCCCCCAGTCAGCTTTTGAGACCCCTGAGAAATTCCAGAAGTCATTTATTAAAAGCCTTATCAACTTCACAGTAGAAAGAAACCGGGGCCAGTTCTTTTCCTACTTCCTGGATCACTCAGAGCGTATTGATGCCGTGGATATCGGTAAGCATTCAGACATGATGGTTCACTATGACTTTATCTATAAATATAATCAGATCTGGAAAGCCCATAACCGTATAGTGGAAATCATCACTCCTGATGGCAAAGAGAAGTACTACATCCATGGAGCTGATAATAGACGGGAAAATGAAAAGGATCCACGGTATTCAAGGGAGCATCCCAATCCGGACGGGGCCATTGATGGTATGCTGGATAAACTGGGAAAGATTATAAACAATAAATCAAAAAATCAGCTGGGTCTTGCCTGGGCCACTGCAGCCATGGTCCGTGATACTATCATTGATAAGTACAAAGAAATGCCCAATCTGAACCTCTATGGGGAAGCGGGTACTGGTAAAACTACCTTTATGGATGCTGTATGCCGGATTTTCAATGTCCGGGAACAGACAGCCCATCCCACTATTTATAATATCTACCGTAAACAGAAAGAAATGAAGAACATGATTATTGCTCTGGATGACTTTGCAGATATAGACTATTACAGGGACTTTCTTAAAGACAGTGTCCGTTCCTCTATCCGGCCCAGACGTACAGAAGACGGGGGAGTATCATTCCCTGAGATCAGGAACAGCCTTATTATGACTACCAACCATGCCATCACAGATAATGCGGTATCCAATAGAACTTTGAAACTATTCTACAGTAAGAATGACATGATTGAGGATCTACAGGCTTACTCAGAGTTTGATTTGTATGTGGATGACAACCAGCTTTCAATTATGATAGACATCCAGAACCGGGTCAACCGGATAGACTGGAAACAAGTCTCAGAAATGGTGGATACCCTCACACGATATGGAAGTAAAAGGATCAGGGATATCCGCTTGGCTAAAATGTACGCTATCATCATCAGTATCGGTGTTGAGACCGGTATTATCACTGATGCCGCTGGAGTCATGGACAGTGTCTATGAAGTAGAGTCATACATGGTCAATGAAAAGGATGAGTTCCTGGAGACCATTGTTGATTTTGCAGTACAGGAACAAAGTGACCATGATGGGGATCCACCTATCCGGATACCTACGGAATACACCTTTAAAGCTACAGATTTCACAAAACACCTTATCAAGATCAACTATGATAACTTTGTCACTCATAAGACAGTGTCACGGGAGGTGGCACCCTACAGGGCCTTTATAAAGAAGCACAGGACTACTGTGAGGGGCCAGGGCCATGGAGCATTCTATACTGTTGATTTCTCCCACCCTGAATTCAGGGATTACTTCCGGGCCATAGAGGGCAAATTTGCCGTAGTAAGGAGAGAGGATGCCTACAGCCCAGGCTAAGAGAAAAAAGAAAAACAAGGCTGAAAGATCACTGCCTTTTAGCTATACCAGGGCTGACCAGAAACAGGCCACCCTTTACATGATACTACTCCACATAGTGGATGGATACTGTAGTGAAGAAGACTTTGAGATTTTAAAAAAACACGTCTATTATAGACTCAGAAACTATTCTCAGGCAGACAGGGAGGAGATCTTTTCAGATTTCCTCCTGGCTATTGCCAGTACCCGGTCATCATTCCAGGTCTGGCATGTAAACCTTTTTATCCGGCAGCGGCTTATCAATGCCATCAAGAAGCTTCAGAAAGACACATCAAAGTATATCCTTGTCGATGACAATGTCCTTACCTTCCTTGAGGAAAACCAGCACAGCTGACCCGAACCCGCCCCCCTTCTTTACTGAAAATGGATGATTTCACACTTTTCTAATGCTCCCTGGCATTATTTCCAGCCCGCATTTCCCGAATTGTCGGCGCAAAAATGCCAAATGTCATTGTTTGCTATGCCAAAACCATCATTTAGAATGCCAATCAGGGTCTTTAAAATGCCAACTGGCATTAAAAAGGGGCTAAATAATGCCAAAATCAGTATAAATCAGGCTCTTTTCATCGATATTTCTCTTAAAAACCTACACAAAATACAAAACCTGCAC
>CAZIAD010000027.1:0-48815 GCA_964537555.1 uncultured Brevinematales bacterium | reverse complement strand
TCGCCGATGATACTGCCTTGCGGGAAAGTAGGTGTCACCAGATTGTCTTTATCCGTCCCTCTTCTTATGAAGAGGGGCTTTTTTATTGTAAAACCTAAAATAAAACTATACACAATTGAAAATAACAGATTTTAATAGTATAATGAGCAATAATTATTAGTCTATTTGTGTTTCCGGAATGAAATTGAATTAAAATTATACTGATTGATATTGTCTGATTTTAAAGAGGAGTTGTTTAATGAAAAAAAGTCGAAAAACTACGGGTTTGTTTTTTTTGATATCTCTAATTTTTTTATTTTCCCAGGGCTGTACAAACAATACTAAGTCCTCCAAATCTGCATTTGATCCAGAGTTAGTTAAAAATGTCTGCTATGAAATTGTGACTTTGAAAGTGGATGCAGACTCTTTTACTTATGAAAAAGAATTGAATTGGTCAAAAATGGACTATACCAGCAGAAATGATAAATATCTTTCTATCGGGACTGCTTTTGTGATTTCAGAGACAGAATTATTAACTGCCTTCCATGTAATGTCACTGAATGTAGATTCACTATATTACAAAAAACGCTACATCAGAAAAAGAGTAAGGCAGAATAACCAATATATCGATGAAGTATACGAAGTTAACCAAATTATATCTGCTGATAATGAAAAGGACTTTGTTGTTTTTAATGTCATTGATGAAAATGGAAATGTAAAAAAATTTGATTCTGTCTTAAAGTTGCAAACTCAATACAGAATGGATCAGGAAGTGTTTACAGCTGGAAATGCCTATGGTGAGGGTATTATAGTTCGTAACGGGAATCTGGTAGGGACTTTGTTGGAAGGCAACAATGGTAAATGGGAATATTTAAAGAGTTCTGCACCGGTTAATCCGGGAAATAGTGGGGGGCCATTACTAAATCAGGATAATGAAGTTATTGGAATAGTTTTAAGCAGAAAAGATAATTTTTGTTATTCTCTGCCTGTCAGTGAGATCCAATTTGAAAAAGTGTTGATATCAGATAAGACTGTATATGGTTTCGTACTTTTTGATGATAAATTTTCAAAAAATTATATCAGAGAATTCTCCACTCCGGTTAACTATCTGGATCTGATAAATAAAAACAGCGTAGAGTATTCTAAACACTATAAAAATGCCATGGATGAATTATTCAGTAACAATAAAAATGAGATCTTTCCCAATGGCGACTCTTCTTTAGATGCACTTTATGATTACTCCAGAAGTGATTTTTTTGAAATATTTTTTAAAAACAGTGATAGTAAAAAATGGAATTGCACCTCTTTTAAAATCAAGAGAAATCAGCTAAAAGATGACGGTTATATTGACTATGCATTGGTAGAGGGACCTGAATTATTATTTATGAGACTGATACGCCCTGATAGTGTCAGTTTAAAGGCATTATATACTGATAAGAAACTACTTATGGATCTCATTTTATCTGGATTTAAGACAACCCTAAAAATAACAGATGATGATCCGGGTACCAGAATCATCTCCTATGGTACTCCCAAAAAATCTGTGAAGCATACTGACAGGTATGGCAGGGTATGGGATATTGATGTGTGGATTTCAGAGTATAAAGATATATGTACGGTAGTCCTGTCACACCCGGTACCACAAGGACTGGTGATACTGCTTAAAACCATTAATACTGCAACATATAATTTCTGGATTGAGGACTTAAAAAGAATACCGGACTTTTCCAATATCTCTTATACGGGTAAATTTAAAGACTGGAAAGAATTTCTTTCCCTAAAAGATTTCTTATCAGGTCCGGTTAAAGGATACAAATTTAAATACACTATAGATGGCCCCTTTTCTTTAAGCACGGGAAGTATTAAGATGGAAATTAATACTCCTGGTATACAATTTAAAGATGACGGCTATTTAGGCGTATTTTTTGATGTGTTTAAAGAGAAAGATGTGGTTAAGTGTGATATGAGGCAGATCCTGATAAATGACGGATCTTCATTAGGAAATACTATAAGTATATTTAAATGGATAAAACCTGAGGGAAAATCCTCTAAGAATCTTTTGAAGGTATGGGAAAAGGTTGTTTTTGAGAAAGGACATCCTTATACAGGTAAATCATTTTCTGATAACGGCACAACTGATATTGGGATGGTACATCCCAAATTTAGTGATCCTAAACAAGTAGATTCTATTGCCTATACCCTGTATATAACCAGAAAGGGAGAGGAAAGTGATACAAATATGCTTAGTTTAATTAATGAACTGTCCAGGCAAATAATTATAAATGAAAGATAAGCAATCTATGCTTAATTCTTTTTGATGAAGACTGACTAATTCACAACTATAAATGATTTTGCAGATATTCAATGTATGATTAATATTAATTGAGATTTAGTCCTTTTGATTATATAATATGTTCCTATGCGGCTGTAGCTCAGTTGGTAGAGTGACAGCTTCCCAAGCTGTAAGTCGCGGGTTCGAACCCCGTCAGCCGCTCATATTTTTAGTCCCTCTTTTGAGGGACTTATTTTTTGCGTAAAGCATTCAAAATACCTATAATAGCACAGGGATATTTTATGAAATATTTTTATCTTTTACTGGCCCTGGCAGGCCTGGTGCTGCCTTATACCTCTATTATCGCGGAATATCAGTCTGCCGGAAGCTTTGATTTTATCAAAATGTTTGAGGCTATATACGCTAATAATATGACCCGGATCTTTGCATGGGATCTGGCAGTGTCCGCCAGCACTTTTATGGTATTTGCTATTCATTATCGCTCAGAACTGCGGGTCTGGCAGTTGATACTCTCGATAGCAGGAATTTTTCTGGCAGGCTTGTCTTTAGGATTCCCTTTATTCCTGTTTTTCAGAGAGATCAATAAAGACAAAAGCGGCCATAGAAGCTAACAGAATAATTAATGAAAACTAGCAGAAAATTAATATTTATATGCTATAATAGCTTGTGAGGTTGATATGCATGATGATTTTCATTATTATTGTACCAGGGTCTTAGCCCGGGCAGCTGGCTTTTCCGATGAGGACTCCCATGTGCTGGCCTATGCATCCCAGTATGTGGATGATGCCAAGGAACACAAGCCTATAGTCGTGGGAAATCATATATTTGATCCTGTTCGTACTGCATATCTGGGCCTTAGATCCTACTCCTGGTCTGTAAATAAACGTATCTTCATTCCCTTTCATTTTCTGCCTCCTCAGCCCATACGATCTCAGGCCGATACTTTTATTACGGAGCCGGATTCTGAGTTTTCTCACATGGTCATTCAGCATGCTTTGCAGGAAAAAGACAGAGCTTTTCGGCTGGTCAGGCTGGGGATAGCTCTGCATACCTATGCTGATACTTTTGCCCATCAGGGATTCTCAGGCCGCAGGCACCGGGAAAATGATGTCACCAATATTCAGGCTGTGGGAACTGAGTTGGGTGATGTATTCTGGAAAAAACCCTTCTTTAAGAATATTTTCTTTGACTTTGCTCCGAGGGTAGGACATGCAGAAGCCGGAATGTATCCGGATCTGGGATACCTGCACTGGAAATATACCAGACGATATACCCGGGAAGTAGTGGAAAGAGATAACACCGAAATCTTTTTTGAAAGTGCGCATAAGAGCTATAAGATATTAAAAAAACAGAAATCATTTGTGACTCAGAAAGCCATACCCTGGAGGGAGATCAAGAAAAACATACTGAAATGTATTGCCTATAACAATAGAAATGAAATCAAACGTATTGCTAAATGGAAACATACCTTTAAGCATATGTTCAAAGATGATTATCATTATGACCGTTATGAATGGCGTAAAGAAGCTTTTTACATGAAGAATGCTCCCCGGATAGAAAAATTAAAGATAAAGCATGATATCAGGACCCTGGAGAAACTGGATAATCCCCAGTTTCCCATGAAGAAAGAATTTTATCACACACACTGGGTACTGTTCCATAGAGCGGCTCTTAAGCAGAGGCACTTTGTCCTGGAACATCTCTTCTGAAATCGTTAAAAACACAGTCTTTTACAGGGAATATCATATCTCATTGACACTTTGAATTAAATATGTTAAATTATTAGTCTAGTGTAACTAAAATAAATGGTTAAATGGGCCGGACTCATTGACCAATACGGTGCTCCATATAGTATTTATTATATTAAAAATAAAAAGAGGCTAGTATGTCAAAAGTTTTACTTCGGAAGATCATTATTATCTCTGTCTTTATTATCGCGGCAGTTTTACAATTTTTGGGTAGTGGCAACTGGTGGGTAGTATTGATCGCCCTCTTGTTTGCTATGGTAGCAATTGGCCTCGATACCCTCTTCTATTCCCGAAGAGGAATATTCTTATATGCCCTCTTAGGCCTGCTGGCCGGATACTTTGCCGGGCAATTCATTTTTGAGATCATTGACAGCTTCCTGGTAAATTCTCCCGGATTGACTCCAGAAGCCCGTCAGAATTTTAACGGTATGGCCCTGCCTTACTTCAAGTTATTATTTGCTGTACTGGGTTTTGCCCTGCCCTTCCAGGCCTCTCCCCGCAAGAGCTATGCCCTGGACTTTCCCATGGGTGGCAGTGAAGAGGAAAAGCGCTCTGTAGAATTAAAGCTGCTGGATACATCAGTGATCATTGATGGCCGGATCTCGGACATTGCCGATACAGGATTTATCTCCGGTACCCTGGTGGTACCTAAGTTTGTCCTGAACGAGATCCAGGCTCTGGCGGATTCCCAGGACCCTATCAAGAGAAGCAGAGCCCGTCGTGGGCTGGATGTCCTGAACAAGCTTAAAGAGATAAATACAGTAGACCTCAAGATCTCCTCCCGGGACTTTAATGATGTCAAGGGTGTAGATGCCAAGCTGATCATACTGGCCCGTGAGATCCATGCCAGCATAGTCACCAATGACTACAATCTCAATAAGATTGCCAAGCTGGAAGGTATACAGATCCTGAATCTCAATGACCTGGCCAATGCCCTGAAGCCCGTGCTTTTACCCGGTGAAGAATTTGAGCTGGAAGTGATCAAAGAGGGAAAAGAGAATAATCAGGGTGTAGGCTATTTACCTGACGGGACTATGGTCGTAGTAGCCAATGGTATTCGTCTGATCGGCAAAGCGATCCCTGTACGGGTCACTTCTATACTACAGACTTCTGCCGGACGAATCATATTTACAGAACCTAAAAAGTAAAATGTTAAAAGTAGGCCTGGGCCAGGATATGCATCGCCTCTGCCAGGGAGGACCTCTGATCCTGGGAGGACTGAGTATAGATGCAGAAGTGCAGGCTATCGCTCATTCTGATGGAGATGCACTCATTCATGCCATCATAGATGCCCTGGTCACACCCATTTGCGGTGAAAACATAGGCAGCCTGTTCCCCGATAATGATCCCCGGTATCGATCTGTCGACAGCGTCAGTCTGCTCCAGGCAGTGAGAGACAGGTTTCTCCAGGGAGTCAGCATCCATAACATGGACTGCGTCATCATATTAGATCAGCCTAAGCTGGGGCCTTATCTTCCTGCTATGAGCAAGAGGATAGCCTCTATACTGGGACTGGAATCCCACCAGGTCAGTATCAAAGCCAAGACATCAGAAAAAACCGCCCCAGACCGTATCGAAGCCAGAGTAGTAAGCCTCATAGAAGTGAAATAAAACCAAAGCTATGCTATAATACTCTTATTATGCAGCTATAGAGAGGAGATAACATGAGTGAAGCACAAAAAGATTCCTTCCTGAAAAAATGGTGGGAAAAAAGAAAACAAAAAGCCCAGGAAAAAAAAGCCAGTAAGCCCAAGACTTTAAAAGAAAAAGTGATCGAAAATGTGAAAGTCTTCTTTTCAGCCTACGCCATTGCCTTTTTTATTCGATTATTCCTCATAGAAGGGTACCAGATACCTTCTCAAAGTATGGTCCCCAGCCTCAGGGTGAATGATATACTGATGGTGGAAAAGCTGTCAATGGGTGCGTTATTTCCTCTCACCCGCTGGAAAGTCCCCGGATTCACCAAACCCCGGCCCAATGACATCATAGTGTTTGTCTCTCCTGACTGGGAAAGCCCGGGCAAGGGAAAAGAGTTTATATCTCTGATTACCCTTTCACTGATCAACCTGGATAACACGTTTTATAACCCTAAAAACCTGGTAAAGCGTCTGGTAGCAATCCCGGGAGATAGAATAGCTATGACTAATCAAATGCTCATCATAAATGGTAAGCCTGTGAACACTCTATCCCTGGGGTCAAAATCTGAAGTCATCTATACTCAGGGGGTAAAAAACCGGACTCCCTATACCTATAATCTCTATGAAGAACAAAACGATAACTATAAGAGAGTAGTACAGCATATGCAGGGAGTAAGCAGTTTAATATGGCGGGATGGATCTGTATACCGGGAAGCTGATTTTATTCAGGGCTTTGAAGAAAGATATAGGGATGTCGCCATTCTGGAGTTCCCAGAGATCATTGTCCCTAAAAAGGGTGTGAAAGTCAATCTGGTCAGTGCTAATCCCTACTATCGATTCCTGATGATGAAGCTCATCGAAAGAGAATCAGGTAAAGATGTCACCCTTACTGCGGATGGACAATTGGTGCTGGAGGGTAACACCCTGACTGAATGGATTCCCCAGGATGATTATTACTTTGGTATGGGAGATAACAGGGATAACAGTCAGGATTGCCGATATTTTGGCTTCATACCGGGTAAAAATATCTTTGGGCGCATCATGTTCCGCTACTTCCCTTTCCATCGCTTCGGATTCAATGTAAATGGAAGTGCAGACAAGATCATGAAGATTGATTTTACAAAGTAAAAGGCCTATATTTCAGAAACAGTTTAATTTTCAATGACGTTCACAGAATAAAAAAAGAGGAACTGGATTTCAGTTCCTCTTTTTTATGGTCAGGTTTTCTTATCCGATATCATCGATGTTAGTCACAAAGTTTACGTTGGACAGGATGAATTTTTTACGGTTGTCTGCGTGAGTGGCATCCCCCATCAGGGTCTTGATCAGATGTTCAGATTCTTCAAAGTCGGTAATGGAGACCTGCATCATCTGCCGGGTCTCGGGGTCCATAGTGGTCTCCCATAGCTGCTCCGGATTCATCTCTCCCAGACCCTTGTAACGCTGTATATCCGGTTTTTTACCTTTAAAGGTAGTGCTGAGCAGTTGTTCTTTTTCATCATCGCTGAACGCATATTCCATAGACTTTCCGGTCCCGATCTTATACAGAGGAGGCATGGCGATGTATACATGGCCTTCCTCCAGGAGAGGGCGCATAAAGCGGTAAAAGAAAGTAAGGAGCAGGATACGGATATGGGAACCGTCTACATCGGCGTCAGTCATGATGACTACTTTGTTGTACTGCAGCTTGGAGATGTCAAAGTTATTGTAATAGCCTGCGCCCAGTACCGCAATGATAGTCTTGATCTCATTATTGGCCAGTATACCCTGGAGGGATTTGCTGTCCATCTTTTTCTCTACGTTGAGGATCTTACCCCTCAGGGGCAGAATAGCCTGGGTCTCCCGGTCTCTTCCCTGCTTGGCTGATCCACCCGCAGAGTCTCCCTCTACAATATAGAGTTCCCGCAGTTCACGGCGGCGGGTAGAGCAGTCGGCCAGCTTGCCGGCAATGAGGGAGAGGGAGTTTTTACGGCCACGGCCCAGGTTCGACCTGACACCTTCTCTGGCTTTTTCCGCTTCATTAAGAGCTTTTAGCTCCAGAATGGCCTTTTTTAAGATCTTTTCGGCCAGTTCGATATTTTTCTCAAAAAACAGGTTCAGGTGGTTTTCCACTATGTCGCGGACTATGCGCCGGGTCTCTACCGGTTCAGTGAGTTTATCTTTAGTCTGGCCCTTGAATTCTGCATTGGGGATACGGGTGTTGATGGCCAGGGTAAATCCAAAAGACAGGGTCTTTTTTGAGATCTTATCGCCCTTCTTGTCGATATTGAGTCTCTGGGCAAAGTTTTGCATAACCTTTTCATAGGCCATCCAGAAACCATCGACATGGATACCATGATTCTTAGTATGAATGGAGTTTACATAAGAGTAAATGTCGGGCTCGGCTCCGGAGTTGCGGTATTGAAACACGACTTCAGCAAAAGTCCCTTCCAGTTCTCCCTGTATCTGTACCGGCTCCGGAAATATCATTTCCTCGTCTGCATTCAGTTCCTCTTTCATAAACTGGGCAATGCCGTTTTCAAACTTGTAAATATGTGTAACATATCCATCCGGATCGTCGGGCCTGTCAGGGTCCCTTTCCATCCGGTTTTCAAAGCGGATCTCCAGGCCTGCGTTCAGGAATGCGATCTCTCTGAGGCGGGATCTCAGTATACCGGGGGTAAATTTATTTAATGAAAAAATCGTATCATCAGGAGTAAAACGCTGAAAAGTACCGGTCTTATCAGTGGTGCCGATTACTTTGAGAGGAGTCTTGACGATCCCTCTTTCAAACTTCATGTAGTGGATTTTGCCGTCCCGATAGACTTCGATCTCATAGGTGGAAGACAGGGCGTTTACTACAGACAGGCCTACTCCATGCAGTCCACCGGACACTTTGTAGTTTTCCCGGTCAAATTTTCCTCCGGCATGCAGCTTGGTCATGACCACTTCCAGAGCGGACTTTTTTTCCTTGGTGTGCATATCTACAGGGATTCCCCGTCCATTATCACTCACTTCCAGGGTACCCGGTGCCACCAGGCTTACGATTACTACATCTGAATGACCAGCCAGGTGTTCATCAATAGAGTTGTCAATGATCTCATAAGCACAATGATGATACCCGTCAAATCCTCTGTCACCGATGTACATGTCAGGTCTTGTTCTTACGTTTTCCGGAAAATCCAGCGATGCGATCGAATCAGCTGAATAGCTTTGTTTCTCGGCCATATTCCCCTCTCTCCAATGTAATAAGTATCTACTATTATACCATATTTCTGTGGAATTTGGAAATAAATCTGAATGGGAGAAGTGCAGGAATTGACAATTTAACATAGACATGGGAAAATAGAAAACAATCAATAAAGGATGGGCAAATGCTGGAAGTCAAGAACATAGTCGAGGATGTAATCATGGATGTGATCCGTGATCTGGATGAAGTCAAACAGGGAGAGATCAAACAAAGTCAGATCATAGAAATAGCCTCTTATGTCTTAAACCGGACTCATCCCATGTACATCACATCCAATCGTGGCTTTACCAATATGATTTCCAGGTATAAAAACGACCCTCAGTTCCTGGCTGATATAATGCTCTTAGTCAATGATGCCATGAAAGTTATCAGACTGACTAATATTTCTTCTGTAAAAAAGAAAGAACTGGATTATAATGTCCCCTATTATGTACTGCCTAAGCTCTATGGAAAGATCATCTCCTCACAGACCTATTTACCCCTGGAAAGTGCTGATGTCACTCTCTATCTGGACAGCAATGTGGCTGACAGCTTGTTTGAGGACTGGAAAAATCCCCTGAATATTTCCAAACAGGACAATGGGATTTATACATTTGCACCCTTTCCGGTAAAAGCCCAGGCTCCCTTCTCCCCCCGTAGTTTTACTCTTAAAATAGTGGTCAAAAAGGGAGAAAAGGAATTCGAAAAGACTGTGCAATATGAAGCTGTTCCCATTATATTACAGAATATGGAACTGGACTTCCATGAAAATGTGATGCCTCTGGAAGATATATATGTACCCTTCTGAATCCCGCTCTTATTTCTGTTCTCTTTCCGCCTGACTCTTAATCCCGCCCACATCCAGTTTACTGATCTGTTCCATGGCAAATGCTACAGAGCCGGAGAATGCTTTTAATTTAGCCTCTCCCAGGATATGTAATGAATAGCGCGATTCATTAAAAATACCCGAGATCTTTTCCATGATCTTTTTCAGGTCAGGCTGGAAAGACACCACTTTGTCCAGATATTCCTTAGGGCCATAAAAGAAGCGGTAGGGTACAATAAGACGGCTGGTCACATCGATAAGCTTAACAAATTCTTTGATGATAGTCATCACCTCATCTTTTTTCTCATCCGTCATATCTTCTTTTTGCTTAAACAGAGAGTACAATTGCTGGGCCACCGGGTTAGCCATCTTTTCTTTAGGCCTGTTATCTGCCTTGCGCAATCCAAGCACCACCAGGAAGAAACGGCCTATAAGACGGAAAAAGAAGAAAACAGCATTGATGAGTCCTCTTACGGAATTATAGCGGTTGATAAAGAACTGAGCCAGTGGAGAACGCCGGGTATATCTATAGCGGATCATAAGAATGCCGCCGACGATGGCCGATACGAAATACAGTCCGACCAGGCCCAGGATAGACCACAGTATAGTCCTGAGCACAGACATCCTAAAGGAAGCTTCCTGCACTTCATCTACCGGCGTATCTATTATAGTGGTATCGTTCTGCTTTTCCACCACAAAATCCAGAAGGATCTGGCCTTCCGGGGATAGCTCTGCCAGAAATACATTAGTAGACAGGATAATCAGTGCATTATCCCGGTTCAGGTCATCACTATACAGTTTAACAGGTCCATAAAGATCTATAGTGAAAATCTGGCGTATCAGAGAAGGGCTGGCCAGTTTCAGTTCCAGGGACTGGATATCTTTCAGGACCTCACTTTTAGGACGGCTCACCCCTTTCCAGACTTTTGCATTGAGAGAAGAGACCACATATTGCTGGGCACTCCTGGTATCCTGGGTTGGGGAATTGGTGGAGGGTTTAAAGCGTACTTCACCCGGGTCGGGATTGATAGTGATATTGACCCCGGTGAGTCGGTCTTTGAGGCCCTGGTTCAGGTTAGAGAAGTCAAAGACTTTGAAATACCAGGGCAGGGCCAGGCTGACCACCAGGGCTGAACCCAGTAAGAGGGCAATGAGTCGGTTCCAGTTGTGCGTGGTGATCTCCGGTATGCTGAGCCCCTGTAACTTCCATTCCAGTAGTCTCTGCATCTGATAAGTCAAGAGATAGACACCCAGGGCAGATAGTGCATATAAGACCAGGGCGATGGAAGCATGGGTCTTGAAATCAGGCTGAAGGACCAGAGTAATGAAGGATAAGATCAGTAATACGATAGTTATATTGCCTAAGGTGCCTGCCAGTTTTGTGGAAAAAGTGTTTATGTTCAGTCCCCCGATGTTTTCACGCAGGACACTTAAATAGGTCTCGGTGTTTTCATATTCCTTTTCTGAATCCAGCAGATGGTATAAGCGCTTAAATCTCGATTGCATGATCCAGGTGAAAATCAGATTAAGGGAGAAAAGGCTCCCGCTGATGACCAGTAGAGCCAGGTCCCGGGGGAGACTGGTGACCAGTCTTTTTAGGACTATGAGCTGAAAATATTTTATGCCAAAAAAAACTATTGTAAATGCCAGGAGTGAAAAGACAATACGCATAAAAGGAGATGCCTTCTCTCTGTTCATAAATAGTGCGGATAATATACTGCCTAGTCCTATGGCCAGGGTGATCCAGGCATTCTGGAAGCTTTCATCTTTAAGTAAAGAGGTATTGACCAGTAAAAAGACAATGATCAGTACACCGGCAACACCCAGTCCCTGAAAAAGGATAAAAAAACTACGGCTCTTTTTTAACATATTATATCCTCATGAGTCGGATGATATTCGATTCCAGCTCTGTGAAATAAGAGGCAAAACCTACATTCCACAGGGATAGTTCCTTATTTATCTCAGGGCCGGTGTTAAGGATGATGACCTTGTGGCCAGCCTGGTACATATCGATCAGTCTGAACAAAGATAACTCATCCAGGCGGGGAGTGAGTACATAAATACTGGTACCCCAGGATAGGGCCAGAGTAGAAGGGTCCAGCACTTCTTTAAACGGAAGCTTTTTATTAGGCTCTATCAGGGCCAGGTTGCCCAGGATGTTGGTGAAATGGGCTTCTCCTTTGTTGACTCCGGACCTCAATATCGAGTCTATCTTATCGATGCGGCAGTTCACGGTGACACCTACTTCCTGACGGAGGACGAATAAAGATCTCACCAGAGAAGCAGCTACTTCTATACTTTGCTCGATATAATAGTCCCGGTTGCGGAACTGGTAATCATCTTCAGTCAGATTGAGCAGGATGAGGGAGCCTGATGATATGGACGGCTGATGGGTATTGACAAACAGCCTGTCATAGCGGGCGGACACCTTCCAGTTGATATTTTTTATCTCATCCCCATACTGGTATTCCCTGAGGCCCACTACTATAGAGGGGTCTTCAAATATGGGCATAGGGTTTTTAATGATGCCGTAGGGTTGGGTACTCTTATAGGGCATATTCGCTATGCTCAGGATATTGGGAAATACCACCACCTTTTTTACCGTATCGATCTCGGTACGGAAGCTGAACATACCCATAATGTCGCTAAACTTAATGGTAGTAGGCCCTACATTGAACTGGCCCCGCTTCTTACCGAAAATAGTGTAGTCCAGGAGCTCCTGTTTATTACTGTCCATGGAAAACAGGAAATTGTGGGTTTGCTCAATAGAAATATTGAGGTCAGCATAATCCATAAGGTGCAGGGCATGGATGGGCAGACTGGAGTGATTGGATACTACCAGGGAATTGATCTCGGAAGATCCGGCGAAGACCCGGTTAGTATCCATAAATCTTTTTACCGCAAAGGACTTTTCGACATGATTGGTGTAGTATTTATTAAACAATATGACCGCAATCAGGCCATAGAGCACGATCTTAGCCCCGGGGAAGTCTAAAAGGAAGAAGTTAGCCAGGAGCAGCAGGACTATCAGTATAAGCTTAAGTCTTTTCATAGACTAGGGATTCCTCATTTCAATAGACTCTTTGGCACTGACTTCAGTGGGAGTCTTTTCCTCCATTGGTACCGGGATGGAAGAAAGGATCTTCTCTATGACGCTTTCCGGCTTCAGGTTTTTGAGTTTGGCTTCTGATTTGAGTATGATACGGTGTTTAAGTACCTCTACAGCTAGATTCTTAATATCCTCAGGTATCACATAATCTCTACCCTTTAAAGCGGCAAATGCCTGAGCTGCCTTGTATAAAGAGATCGATCCACGGGGAGATGAACCCAGTATGAGGTTCGAGTCATTGCGGGTGGCTGTGACCAGCTTGATGATATATTCCCTGAGGGTATTATCTACATGTACTGTATGTATCAGATCCTGTATCTGGGAGATGACACTGGGGTCCACTACCGCGTTGAGGGAGTCGATAGGATGGGATTCCTGCTGGCGTAAAATGATCTCCTCTTCCTGCTGAGGGTCAGGGTAACCGATAGTCAGAGAGACAAAAAAGCGGTCCATCTGGGCTTCGGGTAAGGGGAAAGTTCCTTCAAACTCTATGGGGTTTTCGGTAGCGATCACAAAAAATGGGACGGGCAGGGCAATGGTAAGGCCTTCTACAGAGATCTGGGTCTCTCCCATAGCTTCCAGCAGGGCGGACTGGGTCTTAGGAGTGGCACGGTTGATCTCGTCTACCAGTACTATCTGGGAAAAAATGGGCCCTTTACGGAATTCGAACTTTTTACTGGATGGGTTAAAAATAGAGACTCCTATGATATCAGCGGGCAGGAGGTCTGGTGTTCCCTGTATACGGCGAAAACTGGATTGCACCGATTTCGCAATGGAACGGGCCAGCATCGTCTTACCTAAACCGGGTACATCCTCCAGTAAGATGTGGCCTTTACAAAATAGGGCTACCAGGGCTTTTTCTATGACCGGACGTTTTCCTACTATTACCTTTTCAATGTTGGCAATCAGTTTTTCTGAATAAAGTTGAATATCGCTGAATTCCATGTCAGCCTCCTCTTAAATCCTGCTTCATTATAATATTAGTAGTCAATTATGCAAGTACTACTTCTAAAAAATAGGTTTTTTTTCTTATTATGCTGAATAAGGCCAAGTAAATTGACGAAAACCCGAATTTTGTATAATATATAGTGTAAATGATTAACAGGAGTGCTGTGTGGCATTTATCCAATGGACCGATAAATACAGTGTACAGGTACAGCAATTTGATGAGGCACATCAGCAACTGATCACACTGATGAACGAGCTGCATACTGCCATGAGTAGCGGGCAGGGGATGTCCATCATCAAAGATGTCTTAATGAGATTAAGAGAGTATACCGAGTTTCATTTTAAGGATGAAGAGACACTCATGTCTGCCAATGCCTATCCGGAACTGGCACAACATCAAAAGCTCCATCATGAATTTGTAAACAGGGTGAAAGAGTTTGAGCTCGGCGCCCAGGAAGGCAAGATGCTGCTCTCACTGGAGATCTTAGGTTTTTTAAAAAACTGGCTCATACATCATATTGGCGAAGTCGATAAAAAATATTCTAACTTTTTTAATGATAAAGGAATCAAATAAGTCAAAGATAATCTATCAGAACCCACTCATTATATGGGATAACTTGAGCTTTTCTGATAAATGTTTTATATTAATGGGATAAAATATATAGTGTGATACACAAGGAGAAAGATATGACCAAACGAAGCCTACTCTTCGTACTTTTAGGAGCATTTTTACTGGCATCCTGTTCTGCGGATGGAGCTAAGATCGCTTCCTATAAAATAAATAATGAAATGAAGTATGTTACTGTAAAAGATTTTAAAGCAATGACACCGGCTTACCTGAATAATAACCCTCAGTGGATCGCCGACACATTAAGACATGAGATCATGGTATATGAGTCTCTGATCCGTCCGGAACTGGTCTATAATGAGATCATGACCACCGGAATGACCAATGACCCTGAATTTTCTGAAAAACTGGATGCTATCAATAAACAGACCCCTTTGATCATGCTCAACACTTACGGCAGAAATTCTCTGACCAATGTCTCCAAGGCAGGATTTGAGACTGCCCGTGCTTCTCACATCCTGATCAGTTTTAATGAATATACTAATATCAATGGCAAAAAAGAAAAGATTGCAGATGAGGAATTTGCCCGGATCCTGGAGAGCAAAATGCTGAAAGCCCAGAACATCCTGGACAAGCTGAAAAAAGCTAAAAACCTGGCCAAGGAATTTGAACTGGAAGCAAAAATGTCTTCAGACGACCCCGGGTCTAAGGTAAAAGGGGGAGACCTCGATATTTTCTTCCCTGGACAGATGGTGCCTGAATTTGACGCTGCCGTATTCGGAGCTAAAAAGACCGGGCTGGTGGATGAGCTGGTAAAGACACAGTTCGGATACCACATCATCTATGTCACTGAAGTACCCAAAAAACGGACTATCAAAGAGATCTCCAAAGGTATGGATAAACAGAGAGCTGCTTATCTGGCCCGTTCCCTGGTACAGAAAAATATGACTGACCAGCAGAAAGAAGCGGTAGAGCTCAAGTATGAACTGAACATCAGTAATAAAACTGTGAAAGTAGGAGATCAGGTCTATACTGTCTCTCAGATCCCTCAGGACCTGGTCCTCTTAAAGATCAATGGGAATGACTATACCTGGAAGACCAGCGACCAGATCATTGAGACATTTGTCCCTTCCTTTGTGACCAACAAGAGTTTTGATGACTTCAGCAGAAACATGGGTATTTTACAGAACTTTATGTTCTTTGTAGAAGTGGCCAAAGCTAAAAAACTGGATCAGACAGCTGCTTATAAGAAAGAGATCAAAGAAAGAAATGAGCAGCTCTTGAAAGATACTGCTACCGAGATGTGGATGAATGAACTGCGCAAAGAAGCAGAAAATGAGCTGACAGAAGCAGCTATTAAAGATTACTATGCTACTCAGAAAGCCAGATTTACCAAGCAGGAGAACACTCCTAAAGGCCCAAAACAGGTACAGATGTCTTATGCTGAAGCAAAGCCCCAGATTGAAAACGAGCTGAGTAGAAATCTTTTCATGGAAGCCCAGCAGAACAAAGATGAATTGTTAAAGCAAAAATATTCAGTCACCATCATCAAAGAGGGCCTCGCAAAATATTCTGAAGGCCTGAAAAAGAACTATGAGGCAGCTAAGAAGAAGCAGGAAAAGAAGAAAGCTCCTCCTGCTCCGCAGCAACCTCAAGGTGCACCACAGCCAAACATAAAACCACAGAAGTAGAAAAAACGGGGGAGGCCATCTGGCCTCCCCTTTTTAACATATATAAGGAAAAATACGATTATTATGAAAAGAAAAGAAATACTGGATATTATTATTAAAAATCAACCGCTCAGCCTCAAAGACATTTTTGTATTATGTGATGCTGAATCCGGTACCAAACAAAAGCGTATTCGCAGAGTGATCTCGGATTACCAGGTGATGAAAAAGCTGAGCTTTCTCAAAGAAAGCCAGGAATACATTACACATCCGGATTATGCCAGGAAACTGGAGGACCGCCAGAACCGCCCGCCAAAAGCTCAGGCTCCCAAAAAGCCGGAAGTAGCTCCAAAAAAGGATAACACTAAAAGAAGTGCCCTGGAAGATTTCGATTATATCATTGAAAAATACAAGGTCAAAGCAACATTTTCTCCTAAAGTACTACAGGAAGCAGAAGGCCTCAACCCCAAAGAAATAGAGGGGCTCAAGAGAAAAGACCTCAGCCAGGAACTCATAGTCACTATAGATGGTGCGGATGCCAAGGACCTGGATGATGCGGTCTCACTGGAAGTCAAAAAAGAGGGCTATCGCCTGGGTGTACATATTGCAGATGTGTCCTACTACGTGGAAAAAGGCTCCCGTCTGGATAAAGAAGCACTGAAGCGAGGGAATAGCTTTTACTTTATCAATAAAGTGGTACCTATGTTTCCGGAAGTGCTCTCCAATGGACAGTGCTCCCTGAATCCACATGAAGATAAGATGACCCTTTCTATCTATATAGAACTGGATAAAAATGCCAAAGTACTCTCTTATGAGTTATTTCCTTCACTGATAAGGAGTAGTCACAGACTGACCTATAGTGAAGTAGAATCTATCCTTAAGGGGGAGGCGGAACCTAAAGATAAGGCATTAAAAAAGATGCTGCTGGATATGGGAGCCCTGGCCCGGCTCTTATACACTGACAGGATGTCGGTAGGGGGCATTGACTTTGACTTTAAGGAATTCAAGATCGAGCTGGATGAAAAGGATGAACCCTGCAGGGTCTGGCTAAAAGACCGCCTCGAATCAGAAAGGCTGATCGAAGAATTTATGCTTATGGCCAACAAATGTGTGGCTCAATACCTGGATAAAAAGGGGCTGAGCCTGTTCAGGGTACATGAAGAACCCGGTGAAGAAAAGATGCAGGACTTTATCCGCATCATCTCCCGTTTTGGGCACAAGATACCCTCTTATGGCATGATCACCCCTAAAGATATACAAAAACTCATGGAACAGGTGAAAGATAAACCCTACAAGGGACTGGTCAATCAGTTATTGTTACGTTCTATGCAGCAGGCTCGTTATACTATAGACAACCCGGGACATTATGGACTGGGATTTGAGTTTTATACCCATTTTACCTCACCCATACGGAGATATGCGGATCTGGTAGTACACAGGCTCATTAAAAATGCCCTGCACGGCACTCCGGTCTATAAATATGAGAAAGAGGATCTGGAAAAGATCTCTGCTCATATTTCCAATACGGAACGGGTAGAAGTAGAAGCTGAAAGAGAGCTCTATAAGATCAAATCAGTGCGATATATGAAAGGCAATGAAGGCAAACAATACGATGGTATTGTAACAGGTATTGCTTCTTTCGGGATGTTTGTGCAGCTGGAAAACATAGGGGTAGAGGGTATGATCAGATTTCAGGACCTGGGAGATGATTATTACGTGTTTAATGAACAGGACCATGTACTTATGGGGAGGCGCAGCAAGCGCAGTTATACAGTAGGCAAT
The DNA here is from genome assembly GCA_964537555.1 of uncultured Brevinematales bacterium. Taxonomy (GTDB): domain Bacteria; phylum Spirochaetota; class Brevinematia; order Brevinematales; family CAYRWR01; genus CAYRWR01. The sequence goes on along the minus strand of CAZIAD010000027.1, from coordinate 31,050 downwards.
AAACTACGGGTAGAAATAAAAAAAGTCAATGTGGACCGTTCCTTCCTGGATCTGGCTCCGGTTTATGGCTATGAGGAAGAAACAGCACAATAGATTTGTATATATAATAATTTATGCTAAAATAAACAATAGGGAAATACTTTTTTTACCACTGAGGAGGATACCATGAAGAGAATAATAAAAGGGATGTTATTAGGTATTAGCCTGATGCTGTTCCAAAGCGTCTATGCTGCAAATCTGACACCGGGGAGTCAGTATGTTTTTACGGGCACTAGTGTCAGGGGTACTGCCCTGGGCTGGACTGGAATGTCTGAGCTGGGTAATATACAGGATATGTCTTACAATCCGGCAGCTCTGGGAGACTTAAGACGGGTGGCCAATAACCTCTCCATTGGTGGTTTTGGCAGTACCAACAGCCTTATCAATCTGGGATTCGCCTATCCCAGCCTGTCAGGTGTGTTTAGTCTGGGTATAGATTATATTTCGGGGCCTGCTTCCAGTCTTTATTTAAATCAATGGATATCTCTGAGAGCCGGGATCTCGAAAGCCATCACAGAAAACCTGTTCTGGGGTTTTGACCTGGACTTTGCTTCAGTAGGTGGTAATATGACCAATGACTGGACTCTGGGTTTTGATATGGGTATCATCCGGGCCAAGCAGGATGACAGCAATGGTGCCGGTTTTAAAAATTTTTCCTACGGGATAGCCCTGAAAAATATTGGTAAAAATGCCCAACTGGGAAGCTATGACCTCTTTCCCGGAATGGGACTTTCTCTGGGTGCATCGTTTTATCCTTTATTATATAAGCCATATAAGTTAAAAGTATCCTCGGATATTCATTTCAGCTGGAGTCCTCTGGACTTTCAGGCCGGTATCGGTATCGAGCAGACATTGCTGGATCTGATCAGCCTGAGAGCCGGGTATACCTACTCTGCCAATGGCATAGGGCCTTTCAGCCTGGGTGCCGGCTTTGGAGGGGTGATTCTGGTACAGGAGACCAAGACTGATGTAAAGGTAGACTATTCCGCCAGTCAGCAGTCCTTTAACGGGGCCTCTGAATGGATGCATAAAGTCAATCTCAATGTAGCCTGGGGTTATTATGATGACAAAGCCCCCCAGGTGGATGTGGAAGCCAAAAATTCAGCATTTTCTCCTAACTATGATGGCTCACAGGATACTATAGAACTCAAGCTGCAGGTAAAAGACAATACTCTGGTGGATTCCTGGGAAGTGGAAGTGCAGGATAACACCGGAAAAGTGATAAAGACCTTTAAAAGTGTAGAAAAACTGCAGATCAGGAACCTGACTCTGGGAAAGGTCACAAAACAGATCTTTTCAGCTAAAAAACAGGTGGAAATACCTGAAAGTATCAGCTGGGATGGACAGGATGAGACCGGGGCCCGTGTGCCTGATGGAGACTATACTTATGTACTCAGGGCCTGGGATGAAAATGCCAATAAGTCTGAGTCCAAAGCCGGGACGGTGAAGATTGATACCCTGGTTCCCCAGCTGGTAGTCAGTCAGACCAACCGCATATTCTCACCCAACAACGATGGTTCCAAAGATGTGATAGTATTCCCAGTGCAGGGAATCAATATACAGGAAGGGGATAAGATCTCTGCGGAAGTCAGGAACGAAAAAGGTGATGTGGTCAGGACCTACCGTTTTGAATCCAAAGCACCGGAAAAAATAGTATGGGATGGAAAATCTGACAGGGAAGAAGACCTGCCTCAGGGACTGTACACACTAAGCCTCAATGTCAAAGATATTGCAGGCAATAAGACGGAGCTCAACCTGGGCCAGCTGGAGATGGTAAGGGATTACGAAGTATTAAGCACTGCTATTTCCGGCACTGCCTTCTCACCTAATAATGACGGGGAAAAAGACAGTGTAGTATTTACCCCCAGTGTAAATAAGACTAAAGGCCTGGAAAACTGGACGCTCACCATACGGGATAGCAGCTCAAATATCGTGAAGACATTTAGCGGTGAACAGGATATCCCCTCTCAGATCCATTGGGATGGACGGGATCAGAAGGGCAAGATCTTAAAAGATGGAAAATATATCTATCAGCTGAAATTAAATTATGCCAGTGGAAACCATCCCAGTACACCTCCTGCGATAGTGGTGCTGGATAATACTCCTACCCAGGTAAAAATAATACCCCAGTATACTTCATTTTCACCCAATCGTGATGGTAAAAAAGATAAGCTGGAATTTACCCATGAAATAGTAGCTGATGAGGATGATGTTCTCCAGGCTACCATTAAGGATCAACAGGGGAATGTGGTATATTATGCCAAATATAGCGGAAAGGACTTTCCTGAAAAATATGTGTGGGATGGCCTGGACAGGGATCTGAATCCCCTGCCCGAAGGGATCTATACCTATACCATAGAGACCACAGACAACGTAGGCAATAAGAACAAGATCGAAGTAGCCCGCATTGACCTCAAGACCGGCCTGGAAAAAGTCAGTGTAAGCAGTGATGCTCTGGCTCTGTCTCCCGGCAGTAAAGATGGCCAGTCCAGAGTGACTTTTAGCCCTCAATTGACCTCCACCGAAGGGGTCACCGCATTTAAACTGGAGATCAGTGATGAATCCGGCAAGGTGGTCAAGACATTTGAAAGTGATAAAGTCATGGAAAAAATAGACTGGACCGGTACTGATAACCAGGGAAATAAGCTGAAAGACGGTCTCTACAAATACAAACTGACAGTATCCTATAATTTTGGTGACGAACCGGTATCGGCTGTGAAGAACATCTATATTGATACCCAGGCACCGGAAATCAAGATCACACCCAGCGACCTGGCTTTTTCACCTAATAACGATGGTAGAAAAGATAAGGTCAGCTTTAAACTGGATGTGAAGGGTGAAGGGGATGACCTGTTTAGCCTGCTCATTATTCAGGATAAGTCAGGAAAAGCCATCCGGACATATAACTGGAAGGGGAGTGTACCCTCTGAAGTAATATGGGATGGAAAAGATGCTGAAGGAAATCCTGCTCCGGAAGGAGACTATAGTATAGAGCTCATAGGCCAGGACCAGGCTAAGAATACAACCAGACAAAAGATCGCTCAGCTTAAAATGAAAAGAGAATACGAATCTCTTACTTATGATAGTTCCGGTTTAGAGATCGCGCCTAACGGGGATGGAAACCAGGATGACCTGACCTTTACATCCAGTATTTCCTCGACAGACGGACTGGAAGAATCCAGACTGGAGATCAGTGATGAAAACGGGAATGTAGTCAGGACCATAAAAAAGAAAAAAGATGTCCTCTCTACCGTGAAATGGGATGGAAAGGATGATATGGGGCGTGTGGTGCCTGACGGTACTTACTATGCCCTGATGTCCTATGAATTTGACAGTGGTAACCTGGTACAGGGTATAAAAGGCCCTGTGACCCTGGATAAGACTCCTCCTGCCCAAAAGCTGACTGTGTCTCCCCGGCTGTTTACTCCGGATGGAGATGGAGAAAATGACACCCTCTATATCAACCTGGAGCTGAATGATGCCAATGATGTAAAGGAATGGGCTATTAAGATCTATAAAGTAGAAGAAGGATGGCAGAAAAAGGCCCCTCTCAAGACCTGGACCGGATCTGGTGCCGTTAAGCGACTCATAGAGTGGAACGGTATAGGAGATGACCAGGAAGACGGAGTAGAATCAGTACAGGATTATGTACTGGTACTGACGGCCCGGGATGGCCTGGGTAACCAGCTCAGTCCGGTACAGGAGATCATTCCGGTGGGAGTACTGGTAGAAAAGACTCCTGACGGCCTGCGCATTCGTATCAGTTCTGTGACCTTTGATGTCAATAAGGCTAATCTGGATGCTCAAAGTAAGAAAAATCTGGATAAAGTCATTAAGATCCTGGTCAAGATCATGAGTGACCCCAAAAAATATGGCCTTGGAAAAGACTTCCGCATTGAAGTGAGCGGCCATACTGATGATACAGGGGCAGAAGACTATAATGAAAAGCTATCCAAATCCAGAGCCCAGTCTGTGTATCAGTACCTGGTCGCCCAGGATATTGATCCTGCTATTCTGACCGCAAAGGGCTATGGTGAAGACAGGCCGGTAAAGATTATTACCCCCGAGATGAGTAAAGACCAGAAAGAAAAGTTCCGGGCAAAGAACCGGAGAGTAGAATTCTTTATCAGAAAGTAGGAAAGATAATGTAATGAAAAGGGGCTGTCTTTATGGAGGACAGCCCCTTATTTTTTCTTTTTAAGAAGCTTACGGGCCCGCTTCAGATGTTTTTTAGCTATCTTTTTAGGTAGTATCACCTGCAGGGCGGCAGGTTCGAGGCTAATCTTCACGGGCAGATCGTGAGAAATATCACCATCGATCTGGGTAGGTGTCTGCTGCTCAGACCACATCTCCAGGGACTGTGTTTTATAACTGCTTTCTTTCTTAAAGAAGTGGGCTTTCTCACCCTTTTGATGGGGGCGCAGGGTATAGATCACCATTTTGACAAATAGCTTTATAATACTCCAGCCCCCGCTTTCCTTAAAGAGGTAGACATCGAGCTCTCCATCCATGGGGCTGGCCTGGGGGCTGATGGTAAAATACACGGCATAACGGCTGGTATTGGAGATCAGCACAAAGCTGCCGGCATCTTCAGTACCGTCAGCCAGGCGTATATTGATGAGGGGATGCTGGTAACGCAGCAAAGCCTGGATACTGGCAAATACATAACTGAGCTTACCCAGGGCTCTTTTTAACTGGAATCGTTCTACCTGCCTGACCGAATAAGCGTCAAAACCGGCTGAGCACATCAGGAGAAAATAGCGGTCGTTTTCTAATCCCAGATCCAGGCTAACCGGGGAGCCTTTGCGTATTACTTTACAGGCCTTCTTGGTATTCAGAGAGATATTCATTTCACGGGCAAAAACATTGCCGGTTCCCCAGGGAAGGATAGCTAAAGCAGTGGAGGTGTGAGCCATACCATTTATAATCTCATTGATGGTGCCATCTCCCCCCGCGCCGATGACTACATCGATACCGGATTGGCATGCCTCCCGGGCCAGCTCCCGGGCATGCCCGGAATACTGGGTGAGCCTTATGGATAGATTCATTTTATGTCTGGAAAAATATTTTTGTACTGATGTCAGTTCTTTTTTATAGATACCGCTTCCGGATTGAGGATTGATAATGAGGAGGAATTTTCTGCTATCCATTTCCTGTCCTGTTTTTACTTAGTATAGGGGTGTTTTATTGAAAATGCAAGAGCTTAGGAAGAACCTGATGTGATTACCTCTGCATCCGGCATTGCTTTTTCCGGTTGACTTTATCTGCTCCTCAGTTAAACTTATATTTCATGACAGGGAGAATTCTAAATGTCTCAGAGCATAATCAATCAAAATTCAGAGCCTGATTTTTTTCAGGATGTAGTAGATAATCTGCCTCAAACCGTATATGAGACGGATGCTGATGGAATGCTTATCTATGTCAATAAATGGGGATACCAGGAATATGCTTATGAGCCCGATATTTTAAAAAAAGGGTTAAGTGTACTGGATACCATCGCGCCTCAGGACAGGATGAGATGCAAAGAAAATATCATGAGAATAATCGCGGGACATGAGATCCATTCCAATGAGTATTTAGCCATAAGAAAAGATGGCACAAGCTTTCCGGTTATGATATATTCTACCTGCTACTACCGGGATGGTCAATATGCCGGACTAAGAGGAGTGATAGTCAATATTGAAGAACGTATCACCCGGGAAAAACTCTTACAGGAAAGTGAAAGCCGCTATCATAATCTGGTAGAACTCAGCCCCAGTGGGATAATAGTCCATCAGGACGGTAAATTCGTCTACGCAAATAAGACTGCCCTGAAAACCATGGGGGCAGAGGACGAATCTGAGGTACTAGGAAAACCAGTGCTGGAATATGTGCATCCCGATGACAGAGAGCTGGCACTGGAGCGTATACAAAAAGTCCTGACCGCCGGAGATATTACTTTAGCTCCCGCCGAAGAACGTTTTAAAAAAATGGACGGTAGCTACATCACTGCCGAAGTGCGCAGTATACCCTTTGTATACCAGGGCCGGCCCGCAGTACAGGTAGTGTTTTCCGATATCTCAGAGCAGAAGCAGCTGGCCCGTGAAAAAGAGGAACTACAGCATCAGCTCTATCATTCTCAAAAACTGGAGGCGGTAGGTACTCTGGCCGGGGGCATAGCCCATGACTATAACAATCTGCTCACCGTGATCATAGCCAATACCGAGCTCATGCTCCTCAATGAAAACCGGAACCGGGAGGAGGATCTAAAGACTATTCTGCATGCGGCCAAGACGGCTGCTTCATTGACTACCCGGCTCCTGTCCTTCAGCAGAAAGCAGACCCATGACAGGGAAAATTTTCAGGCAGATAGGATAGTCTCAGAGATGCGGTCTCTTCTTTCCAGGCTATTAGGGGAGAACTATTCCCTTAATCTGGTCCTGGATGCACCAGACACCACTATTTTTGCATCCAAAAGTGAGCTGGAACATATTCTGGTCAACCTGGCAGTAAATGCCCGGGATGCTATGGCCCAGGGAGGGGATATTGATATTTCCAGTAGTGAGATAAGGATCTCTGAAAATGAGATTAACACCATTCCCCCTCTGGTGGAGGGGAAGTATTTCTGCATAACTGTACAGGACTATGGCTGCGGTATGAGCCCGGAAGTAAAAAAACATTTGTTTGACCCTTTCTTTTCTACCAAGGAGGTGGGGAAGGGTACAGGGCTGGGATTGAGTACAGTTTATGGTATTATTCGCCGGCATGAGGGAGGAATACAGGTCGAATCTGAAGAAGGAGTAGGCAGCTGTTTTAAGGTGTTTATCCCGGTATCAGAATCTGAGGCTAAGACATCAGATCACCGTATCAATACCCAAAAGCACAGCCAGGAAAGGACATCCGTCCTGCTCATAGAAGATGATATAGATGTGCGTATCATATCCCGGCAGGTCCTGGAAGATTATGGTTACCAGGTCTTTTCAGTAAGTGGTATTGAAGAAGCTTATGAAGTGTTTGAAAAACATAAAAATGAATTCAAACTGATCATTGCGGATATACGCTTACCAGACGGAACCGGTCTGGAATTTGCAGATGTCATTCAGGCTCAGAATGTTCACTTGCCTATTCTGTTTATCAGCGGCTACGACCTCATGTCTCCCGAGGAGCTTATCAAGGAATCCTTTATCAGGAAGTTCCTGCCTAAGCCCTTTGATCCCTCAGGCCTGATACAGGCTATTCAGGATATAAGCCCGGATAAATAATGCGGCCTCTGCACCCATCTCTCCCTCCCAGTCTACAGGGAATTGCTCCATTTTTAAATATAGCCTATAATACTTAAAAACCATGCAGGGAGTTGACTATGAAAAAATTCACTTTTTTAATATTGATAATACCCGCTTTGATCATGGCATCTGACCTACCCAGGGTAAAGACCAGCTTCTTTTCCATGCCATTTTCAAACGGAAGCGGAGCAGGAGTCTATCAGGCTAAGAAAAAGGGTTCCAAACTTCTGTATTTTTATGATCATTTGTACAAGGCTTATGATGCTAAAACCACTACCCGTACCTTTATCAGAAAAGGGATGTTCTGGGGTATAAATGAACAATGGCTACCTAAACTGGCACTTAAAAAGGCAGAGTATATAAATGGTACCGGAATCGTTCAGGTAAGTAAAAAAATGGATGACCTGGAGCTGACCGAATACTACTGGATGCCCAACAGCTCTGATAAACGGATAATCATCAATATTCTCAGTGTCAAAAACACCGGTAAAGAGACCAGCCTTAGCCCCTATTTTTATCAGGATAATGCCCTGGGTGGGGGCGGATCTTCTAAAAATGAGATGGCTAAACGGGTAGGGGATATACTCATAGAATACAAAGAAGCCAAGAAAAATGCTATGAGTATGATCACTGCCTTTGACAGCCTGGATAAGGCCAGTTATGTGCCTTACAAGGATATGGAAAAAGACCTGAACAAGAGTCCCATGAAAATAAAGGACCGCATAGTCCAGAAAGGGGATAATCTTATAGGGGTGCATCAGTTAAAGAATACAAGAATCGGCGCTGGGCAGACCCGTATGTTCCTGGCCGTTACCGGGCTCTCTCTTTCGGAAGAAGAGCCATCTTATATTGCAGAGATTAAAAAAATACTGGCCCAGAGCCCGGAAAGCCTGCTGGAGCAGGAGATAAAAGGCTGGCAGGACTGGCATACCAGGACATCCCTTCCTCCCGGCATCTCTCCTGAAGAAAAAGCCCTCTTCCTCCAGTCTGCTGCAGTCCTGCGTATGGGGCAGGTCCGGGAAAAAGGCAGCCCCTTTGGACAGATCCTGGCCTCAATGCCTCCGGGTATGTGGAACATAGCCTGGGTGAGGGATGGTGCCTACTCTCTGCTGGGATTTATACAGACCGGACATCTGGAGGAAGCCCGATGGGGCCTGGAATTCATGCTCAATGCCCCTAACGGAAAATTCGACGCCCCTGAATATGTGGGAAAGCCCTATAAGATATCCGTATGCCGCTACTGGGGAAATGGAGAGGAAGAATCGGATTATAATAACTTTGGCCCTAATGTGGAATGGGATAATTTCGGCCTGTTTCTATGGGCATTTTCTGAGTATGTAAGAGTGAGCGGGGATCAGCAGTTCCTGGCTAAGTACTATCCTGTTGCCAAAGAACTGGTGGCCGATGTGCTCATCCACCTTATGAGCAAAGAAGGATATCTGGTACGTGATTCCTCTATTTGGGAACGCCATTGGGAACCCCAGGGATCCCCTCCGGATGGACGTAAGCACTTCAGCTATTCCACTATCAATGCTATCAATGGCTTAAGACAGCTGGCCCAGGTCGCCCCCTCAGCCACCCATAAAAAACAGCTGCTCGATGCCAGTGATAAAATGTGGGACGGATTTAAGAAGCATATGATATCCTCTGAGAATATAATCGTCTCCTGTATAGAAGAAAAAGGCCGGGGCAGCAGCTATTACATGGACGCTTCTGTGGTAGAAGCCCTTAACTTCGGGCTGGTGGACAAAAAAACAGCTCAGGCTACCCTGGATGCTTTTGAAAAGCACCTGCGTATGAAAAACTCTCCGGGCTTTCTCCGAAATGATGATGCCAAAGACTATGAGCACTCCTGGTATGATGAACAGGAGTGGGTAGTCATAGACCTGCGGGTGGCCCATGCCTACCATCTCTGGGGAAATAAAGAGAGGGCAGAGGAGCTGAACCGTTGGGTCGTGGAAAATGCCCGGCAGAATTATAATCTGATCCCCGAGCTTTTGGAGCAAAACAAGCTGAGCTTTGAAGGCGCAGTACCTATGATGGGTTTTGGGCCGGGGGCCTATATTTTGAACATGTATCAGAAGTATAAGCCATAAAGACTGGTTCAGAACAGACACAGGACTGGGTATACCCAGGAATTCCGGTTTATTTCTCTTGCAACTTTTATGGGATATATGTTAAAATCTATCATCAAGTTCAGGGTGATGAGTGATGTCAGTATCAGTAGAACTTAATTTCGATTCCGTCAGCGAAAAATATGTCCAGGGCTTGTGGAATGTGCTGCATGGGCCCGGCCTGGGAGACAGGCTGTTGGAACTTCAATATACTCCCCATCTGAGCCTGGGGGTATGGGATGAGGTTGAACTCCCGGTATTACTGGATGTGGTCAAGCGTTTTGCCCGGGAGATCCATGATTTTCCCCTGCATTTTTCTACACTGGGCCAGTTCTATGGAAAAGAAGGGGTGGTTTTTTGCGCTCCGGTTTTCACTCAGGACCTTTGGAATGCCCACAGCTATCTCCATCGTCATACTATTAATCTGCGGCAGGGTGCACAGGTCCATTATCTGCCTAACCGCTGGGTACCGCACTGTACCCTGGGCCGGAGTCTGAGTATTCAGGAGAAAGCAGAAGCGATGGCCCTGCTGAATCAGTCATTCAGCCCCTTTACGGCCCGGATCCACCGCATATCCCTGGTGTCTTATTATCCTATACAGGAGCATCTGGCTTTGCAGCTACATTCACTGTAAAGCTTAAAAATTAGCCTTATCCCTGAAAATCTAGTAAAATAACATTCAATTATTAATAAGGAGTCACTTATGTTAGGCTATCTCATGCATCCCAATATTAATCCTACCATCCTGGAGATCGTAGGCCCTCTGGCCATTCGCTGGTATTCACTCATGTATATCGTCGGGTTTTTGGCTGTCTATTTCTTTCTTACTTATCAGATCAAACAGGAAAAGGTTCGTTTTCAGCCTGTGCTGGATAGCAAGCTGGATGCCAAGGGCCGCATTAAGATAAATATGGATATCATGCAGGATATCTTTTTCCTGGCTATGCTGGGAGTACTGGTAGGAGGCAGGCTGGGCTATGTTCTGTTCTATAACCTGCCCTATTTCCTTCAGCATCCCGGTTCGATATTAAAAGTATGGGAGGGAGGTATGTCCTTCCATGGCGGCCTCCTATTCACCCTGCTTTTTGAATTTATTTATATACGCAAGAAAAAGCTGGATTTTCTGGGTATAGCTGATGCCTTTATTATTCCAGTTCCTCTGGCTCTGGCAGCGGGACGCTGGGGAAACTTTGTGAATGGAGAACTGTGGGGACGGGTCACCACCAGCCCTGTGGGTATGCTCTTTCCCAGTGCTACACCCATGAAACCGGAAGAGAACATTCCCCATCTGGGGCGGACCGCCTCTGATGTGGCTAAAGAGCTGGGAATTATCCATAACGGGGTGGCTATCAACCTGCCCCGGCATGCCTCTCAGTTATATGAATTGTTCCTGGAGGGTATCATCCTGTTCTTTGTCCTGTTCATCTGCATGAAGGTCATGAAAAACCGGCCTAAAGGGGTATTTATATCCATGTTTATCGGCGGTTATGGACTGGCCCGCTTCCTGGTGGAATTCGTGCGCCAGCCTGATATTCAGGTGGGAGTACAGGGATTTCTAATGGGGAACTGGCTCACCATGGGCATGCTCCTGTCTCTGCCCATGTTCCTTCTGGGCGCATTCGGAGTGATCTACTTTATGAAGAAAAATGACAGGAATAATGTTTGGGTATCATAAAAGAGCTGGATTATAACACAGTAGTAAAGATAGCGGCGGGAGAGGTCATAGACCGTCCCGCCTCTATTATCAGGGAGCTGATCGATAATGCCATCGATGCCGGTGCGGATGATATCCGCATCCATATTGAAAATGGCGGAAAGACCTATATCGAAGTGCAGGATAACGGCCAGGGTATGGACCGGGCTGACCTGGAACTGTGTATTCGCAATCATTCCACATCCAAGATCAGGGCTTTTGATGATATATCTCAGCTGAACAGTCTGGGGTTCCGGGGAGAAGCCCTGTCCAGTATCGCCGAGGTCTCTGACCTCACCATCCGGAGCTGTACAGCACAGGCTCTGTGCGGCCATCTTATCCATGTACACTATGGAGCTGCGGAAGCTGTCACAGAGATGGCTATGAGCCAGGGTACCACTATCATAGTAAGAGACCTGTTTAAACAGATGCCCGCCCGGGAAAAATTTCTGGGCAGGGATGCTACTGAGACCCGGAATATCGATAGCGAGATCATAAAAAAAGCCCTGGCCTATCCCCACATTAGCTTCAGTCTTACAGTGGGGCCAAAGAAGAAGTATGCCAGTAGTCAGAAGAATACCTTTCTGGAAAGGATAAATGATTTTTATCCCGATGCCACATCCTATTTTATACCCATAGAGTACAGCGGAGAGGATTTTCAGGCATTTGGGTTTCTGACCCAGCCAGCCTTTCTCCGACCCAACCGCATGTACCAGTATTTCTTTGTAAATGGCCGGGCTGTGGAATGGAAATCCTTTTCCTTTGCAGTACATAATGCCTATGCCAATCTCATTCCCCGGGGCAATTTTCCGGCAGTGTTTTTCTTTATGGAGATAGATCCGGAAAAAGTCGATTTTAATGTACACCCCATGAAAAAAGAAGTACGCTTTAAAGAAGAATACAAGCTCAGCCGCTCAGTACAGCATATACTGGCTGAGAGTCTGCATTCTGACAGCGGGATATCTTCCGCCGATGATGCAGTGATACACTTTAACCCCTTTGAACAAAGACTGAGCAGCGCTCTGGGAGAATATGCTGCACGGGACATCGGTCCGGCCCAGCCCCTGGCGCAGCATCCGACTCAGTCTCCGGCTATCCCGGCTGATGATCTCTACACACTGCCCCGGGCCGAAGTACGTCAGGAAAATATCCTGGAGTACCGTTTCAGAGCCATTGTCTTTTCGACTTTTATTATCATGGAAGGGGAAGACAAGATGGTCTTTGTTGACCAGCACGCCGCCCATGAAAGGATCAATTATGAAAGACTCCGGGCTAAATACCGGGGTGGATTATTCAGCAGCCAGGAGCTCTTAGTACCTCTGCATATTGAAGTCCCTCTGGAAATCGTCACGGAACTGGAAAATAATCTGGATGTACTCCTGGCTATGGGCTTTGAAGTAGAAGCATTCGGAGGCAATAGCTTTATGATCAGAAGTATACCGGAATACATTGACTATCATGACGCCGGGGCAGTAGTGATGGGCTTTGTAGAAGCTCTGGATGAAGACCGCTCCGGGGACCTGCACAGTGCCGACTTTATAGATAATGCTATTAAGCAAATGTCCTGTAAGTCATCTATACGCAGCGGCGACCATATACAGGAAGCAGAGGTCAGGTCACTCCTGGAGGAGCTATTGAAGACAGAACATCCCTTTTCCTGTCCTCATGGCAGGCCCATCATGTTCAGCCTGAACCGGCATGATATTGAGAAACAGTTTAAAAGGCTGGGTTTTTAATATGTCCCGGTTTTATTATCAGGACCCTGATGCCCCGGAGCCTAATGTGCCCTATCAGCTGGGGGCTCTGGCTATCATAGAGAAAGGGGGCTGTGTATTACTGGAGCAGCGCAGTGATGGAGGGCAATGGTCCCTCATCGGAGGGGGATTAGAGCCCAATGAGTCTGTTCCGGAATGTATGATACGCGAGGTAAAAGAAGAGACCGGGCTTGAGGTACTATCTTACAGCCTGTTTGGTATTTTCTCTGATCCCAGCCGGATCATGGCATTTGAAAATGGGGTGGTAGCCCGGGGAATAGCTGTGGTGTTCCGGGCCAGGGTAAGACAGGATGAACTATTGCTCATCAGTGATGAGTCACTACAGCTGAAATGGATCCCCAAAGAGGATCTGGCTTCTATTGATATCATAGCGATGCAGACCGAGGTAATCCGGAAATACCTTCAGGAGTGTCAGGAACCCTTCCTGGGCTAGTATTCCTTGGCCAGGTTTTTCTCTGATGAGGGAATAGAGGCAAACTCACCGAACAGATAAGTGATTTCTTTCTTTGCATTCTGGACTGAGTCTGAGCCATGGGTAGCATTGTCAGGCATCCCTTTTCCGAATCTTCCCCGGATGCTGTCTTTATCGGCCTTAGCCGGGTCTGTGGCACCCATGAGATCTCTCCATTCCTGGACTGCATTATCTCTTTCCAGCACCATCCCCATGACTTTATCGGAGATCATAAATTTTATCAGTCCCTCGAAAAATCCTTTTCCCTGGTGGACATCATAGAATTGAGAAGCGGAAATATCCGTAAATTTAAAAAGGCGGGCGTGTACGATCTTAAAACCTTTTTTCTCTATCATAGCGATTATCTCGCCCATGTTGCCATTTTTATAAGCGTCTGGTTTTATCATTGCGTAGGTTCTTTCTATAGCCATTTAACTCCCCTCTGGTAGAAGATTCCTAGTATATAATTCGGAACATTTGGAGAAATGTTTAGAGATTGTATTTATTTATCTGACTGGAAATACTATTTAACTGCAATCTATTTCTTGAGTTCAGACATAAAGATCTTGAGCTTATCAAAAGTCTCTTTACTCAAAACATGCTCCATTTTGCATGCATCATCTTCCGCCACAGTGTCGTTAACATGTAAGAAATCCCGGAGAAAAGAGTGCAATGTCTCATGCCGCTCATATATCTTTGTTGCTTCTTTTTCTCCCAGGGGAGTAAGTTCGATGTAGCCGTACTTCTCATGCATGACCATATTCCGGGATTCCAGCTCCTTAACAGCATTGATGACTGAAGGTTTCTTGACATTTAACTGTTCAGATATATCTTTGACCCGGGCCACTTTCTTCTTTTGGATAATCAGGTAAATGGCTTCCAGGTAATCTTCCAGACTTTGGGTCACGAGACACTCCTTTACTATTCTCATTTAGTTAGTGAAATATAACAAAGGATAGTTAAATCAATCAAAAAAGTCAAATATTTTAGAAGGCCCGGCAGAAAAAAAGAAAAATAACGGTTAAAATCAATCAGATTACCCTTTTTTTTCACTTCATGTTAAAATATCTTTTATGGAGGGGAATAATGAGAAAACTACTATTAAGTATCAGTATATTAAGTCTGTTCCTGCTGAGTGCCTGTCCTGAAAAGCCGCAAAAGATCACAGGCAGGGACATTATCTATATCAGTTCTGTAGATGTACAATATTTTCTGAATGTATTACCGGATATCCTGGTATTTGTCAGGCAGTACCAGTCCGGCCTCAGCCGGGAAGATATGGAGAGTGCGGATTATAATGAGAACTATTTTCAGGCCCTGATCAAACAGGATAAGCTTATGAAAAAAATCCTGGCTTCCGGTTTTGAAAACACAGATCATTTTCTGGATGTCTATATTTCTGTGTTTATGGCCTATGAATTACAGCCCGAAAATACCAGTAATTTTGATCAGAATATGAATGATTTCAGGATCTCTATAAAACGGCAGATGCAGGAAGTGGAAGAGCTGCAGAAATCGACGCTGGAAGAATATGAACAAAAGATCCTCAGTGAAAAAAAGAAGACCCTGGAAAACCAGAAGAAGCTTTTTGCTAATATCTATTTTCTTCAGCCTTACATGCCTCAGATCCAGGCTATATTGCAGGAGAGTCAGTGATGAGAATATCTGTTATATTGGTACTGGGAACCTTAATAATTTCCTCTGCTGCCTGCTCCCGGCAGAAGGAGGAGATTCGCTATTATAACCAGATGATACCGGTGAGCAGGAGTGAAGTCAGCAATTTTATAGATACCCTTCCTCTTTTTTTAAGGCTATCACAGGATATTAAAAAAGGGGTTAACCAGCAGAAAAATGAAGAAGAGATGTACCGGGAATACCTGAAAAAGTTGTCATCAGACCCGCGTTTCCAGGCTAGTATCCTGGAGGGTAGATTCAGGGATCTGGAACATTATATGCTGGTCTCTTTTAATATCTATCAGGCTCACAGTTATATCAGGAAAATGGGAGCCGACTACAGTACTATGATGAAGCAGACATACGGCTCATTGCTCAAGAAAAAAACAGAGATCGATGAAATGCTCAGCCAGGATCAGGAAGGTATAGATACCAACCTGATTGAGTATAGAAAAGTCAGCCTGGAAAATGAATTTATGCTGTACAGTAATATGACTGTCATAAAGCCTTATGTGACCAGGATAGATTCTGTCAAGCTGGATAATCAATGACAGAGGTACTGGAAGTCCATGTCTCGGTCCCGGATAAGCAGACCGCGACTCAGATCAGCCAGGCTCTGTTAAGCCAATCCTTAGCGGCTTGTGTGCAGACACTGGGGCCGATTCATAGTGAATACTTATGGAAGGGATCTCTGGAAAATGCCAGTGAATACCTGCTCATGATCAAGACTGTATCCGGCCTGTATCAGGATCTGGAAAAATGTATAAAAAGTATTCATCCCTATGAAATCGCAGAAATCATAGCCCTGCCTGTCCGGGCATTGTCAGGTGACTATCAGGAATGGATATATAAGGAGTTGGGGCTTAATCCAGCGCCTGGACATGAAGAGCAGTCCAGTCAATAGTGCCGGTACTGTCTAACTGAGCCTCTAAGGCAGATATCGACTTACCCAGATCCGTAAATTCTGAATACTCGCCTCTATCCATAAACCTCAGGACCAGTACCCCAGTATCTGTGGATTTCATCAAAAAATAGGTATAGAGGGGGGAAAGGGGACAGCGAAACAGGGGTCTTCCCTCTTCCATGATTTTATCATTGAACAGGATCTCACTGATTTTACATTGATAGGGATAAATGAAATAATACAGGGAATCTGTTTTTTTCTGTTGAAATGCATCCCATCCCCTGGGTGTAAAATCTGCTTGTATAGTGCTGTCTGCCTGGGCTGCTTTTATGATCATAAGCTTATGCCCGTGGATGCAGTGAATGATCCTGCATTTTTGCCGGGATTCCAGAATACTAAAATCAAAAGGGGCGGGCCTGGGCTGCTCCTTTATTCCAGGTTGGCAGGCGCTTAGGGCCACGAACAGCAGCAGGCTGATAGTGCCTGACCCCCTCATTGATTCTTCTCCGGATCCAGATCCAGGCCAGCGCGAACCCACTGTGCCAGTCCTTGTGTCAGATGGTATACCTGTTCGAAACCGCTGTGGTCCATGTAATGAGCTACTCTGCGGCTGCGGATTCCGCTATGGCAATATACCAGGTAGGCTTCTTTTTTATCCAGGGAATCGATCTGTTTTTGTATGTCCGGAGAGGAGCTGGGAATATTATGTGACAGGAGTAAATGCCCCATCTGGAACTCCCGGGGACTGCGCACATCCAGGATCTTTACTGAGGATGAATTCCTGAGAAAATCATTGCATTCCGGAGCGGTCATCTCAATGATCATGGCTACAGTCTTCGGTGACTACCGGGAAACCCGATCTGAGCCATTGGGAGTATCCCTCAGGCATATGATATATATACTTGAAGGTGGCCTTCTGCATCACTGCCAGTGCCTGGGTACTGCGTGATCCGGCCTGGCAATGCAGTATAAAAGTCGATGATGGATTTAAAGTTTTGATCTGATCTTCAAAATCTTCAGACCAAAAGTCGATGTTTATGGCACCTTCAATGTGACCTGCACAGTATTCTTCCCAGGTACGTACATCCAGAATGGTGAAATTGGTATTATTTTCATTGTTTTGAATGAGATTCCGGGCCTGTTGAACCGTGATGTTAGAATAGGGAGCCTCAGGCTTTTGACATCCTATAAGACTGATCAGGATAGTAAGACTGAATATCCAGGGGTAAGCTTTCGTCATACTTCTTAGTTTATTCCTCTACTTCCAGGATGGAATTTTTACCGCCCGAACCGTCAGGAGTATATCCTTCAGATTTGGGGTCGATGATCTTTTCTTTTCCATTGATCTTATATTTATACTGATAGATACCGGGGTCGAGCTTGAGTACTACTTTCCAGACACCCCCGTCTTCTTCCATGACGATGCTATCTTCATTCCAGTTATTAAAATCTCCGAAGATGGTCATTGACGTGATATCAGTGCGGGGAGATTCATACACAAACATGACATTTCCGTCTTTTTGGTAGACCCCTGCGTTGAGAGGAGAGGTTTTTACTTTCTTTTTCTGCTGACTGAAGGCGATTTTATTTTTATCGTAGGGCCGCCACATCATGGCAATACCGGTAGAGGGAAAGAGAGTGTCACCCAGGCCGCTTATGTTGAATCCGCTTTTGGCCTGAACATTAAACCCGAAACCGGGGGTGATCCAGAACTGAAAATTCATTCCTAATTCCGGGCCATATGCTAATTGTGAAGAGGCCGAGAGGTCCAGTTCCGCAAAACCTCCCAGGAAGATCTCCATCTCGAAACCTTTCTTGGCATAGTTTTTTCCTACGAGCTTATAGGCTATATCCAGATTGGCACTCACGCCTATGCCGCTGGGGGTGCCGCTTCCGGTGTTATATATCATATTTACATTTTCTGCAGAGTAGATAGCAAATTTACCAATGGGAAAGAGCTGCCCGGTACCGAAAGTATAATTATACACTGTGCCCATATATCCATATCCCCCGTAGATCCAGTTGATCAAGCCTGCACGGGCAGTCAAGGGGCACAGTAAAATCAAGGATAGTATCATTAACCTGTTCATCGTTCTCATCGTTGGCCTTCCTGTTATATTTTTCCCACCATAAGCTATTGTACCCCCGAAAATGCTGAAAGTCAAGTAAGTATTTCCGGAAATGGTACATTTAGGATAGATGTTTGGTCTGATAATAATATCGTAATACGGAGTGCAAAACTACAAGAACCGTATAGAATTTCTTAAAGAACAGCCGGGTTGGCAGAAGATGTGTCACAAATCTAGTCTGGGAGAGGGATGTGGTCGATTGGGGGTGCGTCCTCTTCTTTCTCCCCTTTTAGTTTCTTTTTCATCTGGTACATTTTCTCATCAGCCCTGTTGATGAGATGGTCCAGACTGTCACTGTCTCCCAGCCAGTAGGCACTACCCCAGCTGATCTTCCAGGACTGGCCGTTAAACCTGCGGCCTTCTGCCTCGAAGTGATACATCACTCTTTCCATGATCAGCTGAGCCTTGTCCGGTTCACACCCAGGGAACACGATCAGAAACTCATCACCTCCGATACGGGCTGCAAAATCACTGGCACGCACTTCTTTAGTGAAAGACCGTGCTGCAGCCAGGAGCATAGCATCTCCGGCTTCATGGCCCTGCAGGTCATTAATCAGTTTGAGGTTGTTGATGTCGGCATAGACTACGGATAAGGGGGACCGGTTTCTTCTGATCAGGCTGATCAGGTATTCCAGGCGGGTCAGGACGGCCCTGCGGTTCAGGAGCCCGGTCAGTTCATCCAGATCGGCCTGGCGCTTAAGCTCGCTGATGAGCCATTGGTTTCGGCTGCGTGTGATCCCCAGAAAAATCCCCAGCACAATGAACAGGGGGTAAGCAATATAAGAGGTGAGCCTGATGGCATGGTCTAACAGGCTCAGACTGCCTTTCTTTACGGTTTCAGGCACATGCATTATGATCGTCCATTTTTCAGCCAGATCTGCCTGGATGGAGGGGGGCAGGGGAGAGATTGTCTTAAAATAATAAACTCCATTGGGGGATGACCATTTATTTTGTTTATTACTCTGGATCGTAGCCCACAACTGGGGCATTTCAGAAAATAAGCCTATGTCACTTTTTTGGGGAAACATAAAGGCAAAGTCCAGGTCCTTTCGGGGCCCTTTAAGATAATATCCTTTGTCATTGATGAGGTACCATTGATCTCCATGGTGCTCATTATGCCTGTCGATTATCTCTAAAAGCTCTACGCCCAGGTAATTCAGGATGGCTATACCCTGTGTTTTTCCCTGGGCATCCCTGATGCTGCGGGCCATACGGATCATGGGCTTTAGGGGGGTCTCGACCTGCCCTTTTTCAACATTCAGGTCAAATGCACTTAAATAAATTTTATCTCCCTCTAATTTGATCGCTTCTTTGAAGTAGTAGCGGTTTGCCTTGTTTTGTAATTCTGAAGATGGTACCAGGTAGCTCTTACCATTAGGACTGAGGTTTACTCTTATTACTTCATTACCGGACTGGTCCAGGATACGTAACTGGTCATAGGAGTGCCGGTAGTTATTAATGGTGAGCATGAGTGAGCTAATGTCCCTCATAGCCATGGGGTCTTTTTTTTGCAGGGCCCTCAGGGCAGAGTCACTGCCGGCAATACTGTAGAGAGAGAGGTCTATGTTTTGCATAGTGTCATGGATTTGATTCTCCATGTGGTCTAATTCCTGTATCTGGGTATTATCCATTTCTTTTAGCTTAGAGTTTTTCACTACTGTATAGATCACCAGCAGAGAGCCGGTCAATAAAAAAAGCAGTAAGAAAGTGTATAAAACAGGCCTGATAAATCTGTCCAGGGGTGATATGGTATTTGCTTCTTTGATCAGGGATTTAGTACTTGTTTTACTATTCATGTATTACTCTCTTGAAACACAGTATTTCATTCATAATATATTCTATCTGTTATTTTGTCCAGCAGAGTATAGTGATAAGTAAATCATAAAAACGCTTTCAAATATTTTACATTTTTTAGTGCACATAATATAATATATATGCACTATAAGAGTGCAATAGGCATTTTAAATAAAAGTTATGGAGGAATACATGAAAAAGTTTTTAGGAATGGTAGCTGTACTGGCTGCAATAGCTCTTGCGTCCTGTTCAGTAGCGGAAGGGATCTCTGACCTGAATGGACAGGCATCAGTAGAGACCTCAGGGATCGGTACTGCTAATGTACAGCTGGTACGGGCCAAGTCTTTTATACATACCAAGTATGGCATGTCTCAGCTGGACCGCACTTTTGAGATCCGCGTAAAGAACCTTTCTTTTAACAAGGAAGTAGGGGTACACCATAAGCTGACCAATGGTACCTGGACCAATCTGCAGGCTAAATACGAAAGGACCACTGCAGATGGCTATGAGATCTGGACTGTGGGTACCTTTAGTTACTACGCTACCCAGCTCAGTTCTGAATTTGTAGTCTATGCTACTCAGAATGGAGTGACTGCATGGGACAATAATGGCGGAAAGAACTACAAACTGATCAATGGTGATGGAGTGCTGCTGGGAAAAGATATTGCGATTTTACAGAGCAGCTTTTACTACTACGGCGGATCAGCCTATATCTATCTGGATGTAAAGAACATAGCATTCAATAAGAATATCGAGATCGTCTATACTACTGATAACTGGGCTACTTCTTCTGTAGTGACTGCCAGGTATGAATCCGGTTATGCCTATGGTTATGCCTATGTGCAGAGCCCTAACAAAGCCGGCTATGAAAGATGGACTGCTACTGCGTACACTACAAATGCTGATAACTTCAAGTATTTTATCAAGTACACTGTAAATGGTGTTTCATACTTTGATAATAACTACGGATCAGACTACAGACTGTTCTAATCCGATCAGGATGTAAAATCAGGGGCTGTCTTTCGGGACAGCTCCTTTTTTATTTGTACAGCACTGATAATAAGACAGCATCTATCACCTTTGCCATAGTGTCAAAATCGATACTGTCTATGGTATCTGCAGGTCTGTGGTAGGCTGTGTTCCGGTAAAAAGCAGTGTCGGTCACCATGAGGGCAGGAAAACCGAACTGCCAGTAGTTTAAGTGGTCTGAGAAGTCTATACCCTGGAGACGGGGTGGGGCCGAGATCCTTTTTACGGGGAGACGGGCATATCTTTTAAATCTTCTCTTGAACTGGCGCACAAAAAGGCCACCCGACCATTTTCCTACCAGGCCGATAAAATCGCCGGTGTCTCCATAGATCCACTGTAGTATAGGCAGAGGATAGTGCTGGGAATGGGGAGCACTGGTAAAAAAGCCTATCATCTCCAGGCTGATCATACCCTTAACCGGAGTATTTTCCCTCTGCAGGGAGCGGGCATGGATATAGCTCCCCATGAAGGCGGTGCGAAAATAGGGCATCTCTTCCAGTGAATAGGCCACCAGGTCGATCCGGTACTTTAAGGGGCTGTGTTCCAGCAGCCGGGCGAGCTCCAGAAGCCCGCAAACCCCGCTGGCATTATCATCTGCGCCAGGCTGATCCCCGTCTACATCATAGTGTGCCCCTATGATAATACGGGGGGCATCCGCAGGGCCAAACGAGCATATCACGTTTTTATATGTCCGGCCATCCGCACTGTATGGCTGATACATTACACTGGGGCTGTAATGGCTGAATTCCTGGTATATATATGCCGCGGTACGGTCCAGCATTTCGATATTTTGGGAATTGCGAGGCAGAGGGGTATCAATGATGGCCTTCATATGCTTTTGTAGGGCTTGGGGGCTAGACAGGGGTGGCCGGGGCATGATCTGCTCTGAGGCACATGAGGCTATGGCCAGGATGCAGACTAAGGTTAATAAAGACTCCCCCTTTTTAAATAAGGCTGCCACGGGACGTGATCCTCCACTGTCCTGATTTCAGGACCAGGCTCAGGTCTTCTGTCCGGTGCTCATCCCCCTTATAAATGATCTCAAAAGTAACTACTGCCATGTGCGAATAGGGGCCTTCCGGTAAAGCAGTCTTTTCTACTTTTAATACCCGTACAGACTGTATGGTCCGGCCCCGTGTCACATCTTCATCCATGTATTTCTGGTAAAAATCCAGGCTGATGTGGTCGATCTCTAGAGGGTCATAGGCATAGAGCTCCAGTGAGCCTGCAAAGTCGCCTTTATTAAGCCGCAGTAAAAATTCTATGAGCACGGAGTCGGGACTGTTGTGAAAAGTATAAGCCTGGCCCTGCTTTAGGGTGTAGGAAGACAATCCACAGGCTGAGGCTGTGAGTAGCCAAAAACCCCATAACCATAAAGGGAGTTTTTTCATATTTACCTCTCTTAATATTTTGATTGAGTCAGAAAAAAAATTGGTTTACTTAATCTTCATCTTTCCATTTTTTACTTTTTCGACCGGCTGCACCGCCTCCGCCCCCGAAGAACATCATCACACCCACAAAAAATCCAAAATCATACCAGCCCCCGTTATTGGGGAAGGCATAGATCCGGTAATCGGTAAAGATACTGCTGATCAGACTGAATAGGATGATAAATCCATGCAATACTCCCTTGAGGAAACCGGGTGCTTTTTCAGTTGATTCGATGTTCTGTGTAGCACAGGCAGACATGAGTACGAATACGATCAATAATCCCGCAATCATGAGGCTGTTTTTTAAAATCCTGTTTTTCATTTTTCTTCTCCCTGGTTTATTGACTCATCTCTATCAATTTCTCGATGGTATTTAAATTACGGGTGCTCGCCTCAATAGTTAATTTCTTCTCGAAATAGTTATTGTCCAGGATGGATCTGCCATAGCCATTTTGGGCATAAAGATAAATAATGCTTCCCTCATAGCTCCATTGTTCGGGACTGAAATCGGCCTGTCCCAGGATGTCCAGCTTTTCTTTTTGAGGCGGCTTATTGAGAAAGACAAAATACATTTTTTTTCTGTCATATACATCATAGTCAGAAAAGGGATTGCTTCGCAGGTACTCCTTCAGTTTATCAGGCTGAATTATGAATACAGTCACGGCAAAGCCGTATACTTCCTCTATTTTTGCTTCAATTTTTTTCCTGATAATATCCATGTCATCATGGTCTGATTTGAATACGGCATTACCGCTTTGAATATAGGTCCGGACCTCTTTCAGACCCAGGGATTCCAGGTGGGCCTGCAGGTCTTTCATGAGGATCTTTTTTTGACCACTGACATTGATCCCTCTTAACAGGGCTATGAAGGTACTCATATCTGCTCCCCTAAATCTCTAAAAAAGGATACACCTGACTCAGGATAATATCAAACTTTTCGGGTGTAAGAACAGGGTCAGTGGAGGGGGCCGGAGTCTATGGATTGGGTCTTTTCTTCCAGATAAAATCTCACAAAAGACATCTCTTCGGTGAGGGGGAGCTGTTTGTCATGTATTCGGATAATGGTCCCGGGCAGGGCTTTGTCCTGTATCCTGATCTCTGCTTTATTTCTTCGGTTATATTTTTTCTTGATCTCTTCGATCTTTTCTTCTGCCTCTTTGATCTTATGATCCAGTTCCATCAGTTCCTTCATGAGAGCCAGGTAGTCCTTTTGCTGGGCAGGCAGGAGCTTTTCTATTTCCTCCATTACCGGTTTAATGAGATGCTCTCCATAAGTAAGATGGATCTTCTGATGGATATCCTGTTTTCGGCTATCCAGGCTGGTATAGGCTGAGCTATATTCCTCCAGCTCTTTTTCCATGAGCAGACTCTTGCCCACTTCCAGTATGGTCTCGCTTTCCTTATGGGAGCCGGATATCTTGACCTCGATCTCATTCAGGGCAGTGGTATGCCCGCCTATGATCTGGCCTCTTTTGGCGACTACCGTGACAGAGTCGTTGGACACGACCTGGCTGTTGATAATACTTTCATTTACGGTGAGCTTTCCCATAGTCTCCAGCCGGGAATTCATAATAAACTCAGCATATACATCAGATCCGGCTATGATATGAGATTTACCACTACCAGTGATCCCCATTTTTACTGTAACGGCTCCAGAGGCTATGAGAGTGGCGTCTTCTACATCGTTATCCACGATGATGTCACCGCTGGCTTTTACCCTGAACCCGGATAAAACGGCTCCTTTGATATTTACAGAGCCGTCGAAATCAATATGTCCGGTCTCATAGCTCACATCGCCGTTAATATTCAGTAAAGGGTCGATGGAAAGGGTGTCATCTTTTATCTGAATGACCCCACCCAGTGTGCTTTCATATACGCAGGTGTCTGAAGAGGACTGCCTGACCCCGGTTCCGGGCTTTATGGAGGGGTGGGTGTTATGCCTGGCAGGGACCACATTTCCCTGGACATCACAGCCGTCTATGGCTTTGATCTCAGGGTGGCGGACCAGGACTGCCTGTCCGGCTTGTACCGGGATAAAGGACTGACGTTCACGGTAATCTATCTTTCCATCTGAGTGCAGAGTACCTACACTGGTCTCATCCTGAGCAATAAAATCATAGTATTCAGTCATTCCATCCTGAGGTTTTTTGCCCTGGGCTATCAATACAGGATGGATCTTATGACTGTCGACGGTCTGCTCAGACAGGATCTTTTTTAGTTCCGGTGTCACTATAAGATTAGCTATACCGGCTGAGGCCGCGACTGCCTGGACTGTCTCGGGGCCGGGTATCAGTTCCTGCCTACCGGCATAGAGCATAAAAACCGCTTTCATCTTATCCTCAGAAATATATACCGGAGGAAGGACTTTGAAATGCCCATCTGTTCTGTCTTTTACGATGTAGCCGTAAGCCAGGCTGATATAGGCCTGGTCTGCCTCATTAAAACCGATGCTGGAGTCAGAGGGAAATCCTCTGAATTCTTCGATATGGTGGAAGGCTCTCTTGCCTTCCAGTTTAGTACGGGCTGCCTCTATGCTTTCTGCTTCCAGCAGTCCTGCGATGACCGATTGGGCGCAGCAGAAGTTTATTGGGGATTGAATACTGTGTTGGATATGTCCATTTTTATCTTCGATGTCATGAAACAGAGTAGAGATGCCGGGATCAAAATAATATATCAGGCATTGCATAGTATTCCTCCATTATCTCTATCGGCGTGAAAACCTCAGTTGATTAAATAAAAAGGGGGATTTGTTTAGTGTTTCAGCTCAGGCGGGAACTCAGCACAGAGAGCAGTGGGTCAGGACTGTCTGTGACTCTAGTGCCATCCAGGACCAGGTGGGCATAAGCCCGGGGATCATGGGGGGAGTGTATATAGCGCTCCTCCCGGGGCATCCAGTCCTGCACCCAGGTGTCACGGGCGGCATCACCATCACGCTCCAGTCCTCGGCTCAGGCGCAGGTCATAGGGGGCATCTATGTAAATGCTGAAGTCCAGCCAGGGACGGAGCTCCAGGCGGGAGGAGCTCACTCCTTCCAGAATGATATAGCCACAGGCTTCCAGCTCCTGCCACTGCTCCAGGCTGTCGGTCTGCCATTCATAGAGCTGGTAGCGCGGGGGCAGCCCTTTTTCCAGAGGGATGAATACCTGGTCGATCAGGCGCTGGTAATCAAAGTGTGAAGCAGGCACAGCCGGATCAGTGCGGGGCAGGTAAAAGTCATCAAAGTGGATGACAATACTGCCCGGGAGCTGTCCTGCCAGGATCTCACTGAAGGTCGACTTTCCTGAGGCGCCGGGGCCGTCTATGCTGATGACATAGGGGCCGGCCCCGGGGAGCAGATCCAGTATATGCCGGGCCAGGCTGCTGAGCAGTAAGTCCATCCATCACTCCCGGTCCGGGGATACAGCCAGCCGGGCCAATAAGAGTATGGAATCATCCTGGTCCATCTCCGTATATACAGAGCAGTCCAGGACTTCAAAATGTGGGGGAATAATGTTTTTCAAAGTATCGATCTCATAATAGGCAAAATAGAGTCCTTCCATTTCTTCTGAACCGCTGCCTCTCCAGAAAGAGTGCAGAATGATCCCCCCTGGTCTGAGTACCTGGCTCTGGCGGATAAAGCTCTGCCTCAGATCAGGCTCCTGCAGATGGTGCAGTACTTTATTGGAGTAAATAGCATCAAATCTGCGCTCCGTGTCCAGGCTGACTGCATCCAGAGTGAGCCAGTCAGCCCCGGGGTGTTCTTTCAGATAATTATCCCTGAATATCAGAGAGAGGTCCGAGCCGGTGGGCCGGAAGTGCTGCTGTAGTATGTCCAGATCTTTTCCGGGGCCGCTGCCCAGCTCCAGTATACTGGCACCGGGGTCCAGTACAGATGTCAATCTGGCGATAAGAGCGCGGCCGTCATATCCCTGGGCCATATCCATATAGAGTTTAACATTTTTTTCAGTGTCATAAAATCCCATCATAGCTCCTCATAGTACAGAATAGTATGCTGTCCCGGATGAATGTCCTGACTGTGGTGCTGTATGCGCAAAAAATTATTTATAGCATCCCATTAGGTGGATGTCTATGGGGGACAGATGTATATGTGACTCCCTGTTCCAGAGCCGGGTAGTGTCATACTGATGAGAGGACCTCAGGTCGACCTGGGGATCCAGCTCACCTCCATAGAGGGCACCATACTCTACATGGTCATCAGAGGCCATGCGGTACTTCATGACGCCCAGTAAACGGAGACCGGCGATATCCAGATCGGCCTGTTCAAACAGGGCCCGCCTGGCCGCATCCAGGGGTGTCTCTCCCGGCTCCAGGCTGCCCGCGGGCAGAGACCAGTGCCCCTTCCATTTATGCAGAATGATCAGGAAAGAATCTCCCTGATGTGCCAGTACCTGGGTATGGGTAAAGGGTTCATAGAGCTGTAAATCCAGGTCGTTTTCGGAGAGAGGAATAAATTCTTCCAGAATATGTCCCCGGTAGTCTTCTGCTATCATGTCTGCCTCGCTTGCCTTTTCTGATCGATTCAGATTTATTATAAGACTGCTCCTCAAAACTATCAAGAAGGAAGGGGGGACGTAGTCCGGCAGGCCCTGTACCAGGGAGCAGTGAAAAAGTCCGGGAAGGCAGTATCAGGGCCAGCCTTGTGGCTAAAACCCCCTGTGGCGGGCAGAAGGGTCGGGGGGACCCTGCTCAGGCCTGAGTGTTCCCGGAGTGCGTAAAGAGCGGCGGGCCATGGTTCAGCTCAGATTCCAGGGATATGAGAAGGATGATTTTGAGGGATAGCAGAGAAGCTGCTCCTGCACAGCCTGTTTGAATAGCTCCGTACAGAAAAAATACCGCTCCAGGCCTTCGGTGACTGCCTGTGAAGAACTTAAATTTTTTTTAAAATAAATAATAAAAAACTCAAGGGACTTATCAAAATCCCGATAAATAGAGAAGAGAAAGTATAGGGAGAAAGCCATGATCTTTGGAACCAGCTCAGATTACGGAAAAAAGATGAACATCCTGGAACGGGGACTCAATACTTCAGTCCTGCGCCGGGAAGTGATCTCTGACAATATCGCCAATGCCGATACTCCCCATTTTAAAAGGAGTGAGGTGAGCTTTGAGTCGCAGATGCAGAGGGCCATACAGAGCGAAAAAGAGCCCCAGTTTCCCACCCTGATGACTGATGAGAAGCACATGTCATTTAATGAAGTGATAGATTATAAGGGAGTGAATCCCCGTATATCTGTAGAATATGATACTATCTACAGAAATGATAAAAACAATGTAGACGTGGAAAAAGAAATGATCCTGGCTACCAAGAATGCCATGCATTATAACGCCATGATGGAAGTATATAACCGTAACATCCGCCAGCTCGACCTGGTAATGAGATAGGAGGCACTAAATGGGACTGTTCAGCACACTAAACACTAACGGCAGCGGACTGACCGCACAGAGGCTGAGACTGGATGTCATCGCCAATAATATCGCCAATGCCAACTCCACCCGTACCACCGAAGGCGGGCCCTATCAGAAGAAGCGGGTAGTGCTCAAGCCTATCGATGACTCCCTGACCTTTAAGTCCCATCTTCTGCCGGATGCCCTCAAAAAGCACGTAGGGAACGGGGTCAAAGTGGATGAGATAGTAGCCGATGAAGAGGCACCTCGCATGGTGCATGACCCTACCCACCCCGATGCCATACAGAGCGGAAAGTGGGCCGGCTATGTGATGTATCCCAATGTGAACATAGTGGAAGAAATGGTCAACATGATATCGGCTAACCGCAGCTATGAAGCCAATGTGACCATGATCAATTCCAGCCGTCAGATGTTTGAAAAAGCCCTGACTTTAGGTAAATAGTAGTGAAATAATTGCAAAAAAGCTTGCAATTACAGTATTTTACGTTATTATAATTAGTAGTTTAAAAAATACTACGATATGAGGAGAGGGGAAATGCAGATCTTTAATCGTACACAGGTTGTGGGTAATCAGGTAGACCTGGCCACTACTCAGAACCGTCATATCAGCGACAAAGAAGCCGTCAAAAAATCTGATGATCCCGTTAAGCCTTTTGCACAGGTGTTTCTGAATGCGGTAGACCATGTTAATGGGCTGCAGGCAGATTCCAGCCGCCTGGAACAGGAAATGATCTACAACCCTGACGGGGTAGATATCCACGAAGTGATGATCGCTTCGGAAAAGGCCCGGCTCTCTCTCTCCATGCTCAAGACTTTGACAGACAAAGCCCTGAAAGCATACAACGAGATCATGATGATCCGTTAATCATTTAGGTAATTTTACCTGAATAAAACCAAAAGGAGTTAATAATTATCCCGGTCCATCACTGGATCACACCGGTATAAAATGATAATAAATGAAGGCGGAGGGGAAAATGCCTGATTTTAATGAGATCCTGAAGCGTATTCAGGAATTCTTTAAAAAATTAAGCACGGTACAAAAGCTGATTATCGGCGGGGTACTGGCTGCAATCATTGTCGCGATAGTCGTGGTTTCCGGAATGAATACCAAGACTACTTATTCTATGCTCTTTAAAAAACCTTTATCACCTGAGGACTATGCCCGCGTCACCAAGAAACTGGATGACATGAAAGTGGAATTTGACACCAAGGATGACCAGTACGTCCTCATCAAAGATGAAGATACGGCCAAACAGATCCGGATGAAACTGGGCCAGGAAGGGATCATCCCCTCTAATGTCAAGGGTTTCGAGCTGTTTGACATCCAGAGCTTTACTACCACGGATTTTGAAAGAAATATCAATCTCCAGAGAGCTATCATAGGAGAGATGACCCGTCACCTCAAAGCCCTGGATGATATAGAAGAGGTATCCATACAGGTATCTTTCCCCAAGGAAAGACTGTATTCTGACTACCAGGCTCCTATCGAAGCCTCTGTCATCATCACACCTTCACCTTATTCGGATCTCAAGGATAACAAGAAAAAAGTCCAGGGCCTCATGAATGTAGTGGCCTTTGGTATTCCTGAGCTCAAAGCGGAAAATGTGGTGATCCTGGATGATAACGGCAATGTACTGTCGGATATCATCAATGTGACTGCAGATGATGAGATGAAGCTGGCTCAGCTCCAGCTCCAGATCAAAGCTAAAGAAAAAGCCAAGATCATCAACAGTATCCGCCAGGAACTGTCCAAGGCCATACCGGGTAAACGTATGGCAATCTCGGCTGAAGTAGAGCTGGACTGGACTAAAGAATCCATCAAAGGTGACTATATAGTCCCTATCGTTAAAAAACCGGATAACCCTCTCACTCCTTATGATGACTCGGAAGTGATCATGTCTACTCCGGTCTCTGAAAAAAAGACCACTGAAGACTTTAAAGGTCCGGCCTATATACCGGAGGGGCCTCCGGGAGTGGATAATAATGTACCTCCCGGACTCAAAGACAAGATAGACCGTTATACTCAATACATCAAAAATGAAAATATTGTCAATAATCAGACCTCCAAAGAGCAGGTAGAGAAGACTAAAGCGCCCTTTGAAGTCAAGAAGATCTCGGTAGCGGTATCCATCGATGGTATCTGGGAGATCAAGCGCAGCGATATGGGAGACCCCATTATTACCAATGGCGGCCGGATAGCCCGTATCTATACCCCGGTCCCCGATGAAGAAATACGCAAGTATACCGAATGGGTACAGGGTGCAGTGGGATATTCTCCCGCCCGGGGAGATAAAGTGGTGGTCAACTCTATCTCTTTTGACCACACTTCAGAATTTGAAGCTGAAGATGAAAAGATCAGAAGAAAAGTACAGCTCAGACGTACTCTGATCGCTTCTATCATCGTCCTGTTCTTCCTGTTTATCGGAACTCTGGTCTACCGTGCTGTAGCCCGGGAAATGGAAAGACGGCGCAGACTGCGCGAGGAAGAGCTGGCCCGCCAGCAGCAGGCTATGCGTGAAGCTGCCCTCAGAGCCGCCGAGGAAGAAGCGGCCACAGTGGAATTGTCTATCGAAGAAAAGGCCCGGATGGAGCTCCTGGAGAATGCTATCAATATCTCCAGAGAACGCCCTGATGACGTAGCACGTCTCATCCGTACCTGGCTGGCTGAAGAGTAGGAGGGGAATATGTCAGATAAAGCAACTGCCAATAAACAAGACGCTGCCGGTGCACGCCGGACCAAGAAAAAGACACTGACCGGAAGGGAAAAAGCAGCCATATTCCTGGTATCCATCGGGCCTGAAGTGTCAGCCGATATTTTTAAGCATCTCAAAGAAGATGAAGTAGAAGAACTCACTTTTGAAATAGCCCGTATAGATAAGATAGATCCGGAACAAAGAGACACAGTGCTCATGGAATTCCAGGAAATGATGATGGCCCAGGACTTTATCGTGTCCGGTGGGGTCGATTATGCCCGTGAAGTACTGGAACGTGCCCTGGGTACGCAGAAGGCTGTAGATATCATCAACCGGCTTACCTCCAGTCTGCAGACCAAGCCTTTTGACTTTATCCGCCGTACCGACCCGGCTCACCTCATCAACTTCATCCAGAATGAGCATCCCCAGACTATCGCTCTCATCCTGTCCTACCTGGACCCTCAGAAGTCAGCCCAGATATTGTCTGCTCTGCCCCATGAGATCCAGGCTGATGTGGCCAAACGTATCGCTATTATGGACCGTACTTCTCCCGAGATACTGAGAGAAGTAGAGCGGGTACTGGAAAGAAAACTGTCTACCCTGGCTTCGGAAGACTATACTTCCGCCGGTGGTATCGATGCAGTGGTAGCTATCCTGAAC
>CAZIAD010000026.1:0-49172 GCA_964537555.1 uncultured Brevinematales bacterium | reverse complement strand
CCTGCAGTTTGTGGCAGAGCTGAAAAAAGTAGAGCAGGATAAGATCGCGGCCCAGGTGGATATGGCTATAGAAATGACTGACCTGGGAAAGCGCCGTAATACTCTCATAGACTTTCTATCCCGGGGATTAAAACAGAGAGTGGGTATAGCTCAGGCCATAGTCAACTCTCCAGAAGTCCTGATCATGGATGAACCTACTGTAGGACTGGACCCGGAACAGGTCAGGGATATCAGAGACCTGGTCCGCAGGCTGGCCCGGGAGCAGCACAGTACCATCATCCTGTCTACTCACATCCTGGCAGAGGCCAATGAGATCTGTGAAAAAGCCATCATCATCGATGAAGGCCGTATCAAGGCAGTAGATAAGATCCACGCTCTCAAAGAAAAGAATGTACATAAACAGGCTTTAAATGTAAAAGTTTTGAGGGGACTAAAAAAGTTTGTCTCGGCTTTAAAAAAGCTGGATGGAGTGGATTCTGTGGAAGAGACAGAAGATTATATAAAGATCTGGGCAGATAAAGATGTCCGGGAAAAGGTAGCAGATATGGCTGTGGAAATGAAGTGCGGGCTGGTGGAAATGGTACAGCTCAAAGACAGCCTGGAAGATGCCTTTGTTAAAATCACTAATTAGGAGCCGGACATGTGGGCGGTATATAAAAAAGAATTAAAGGTCTATTTCAATTCCTTCCTGGGATATGTGATCATGTTCATTTTCATGGGTATCACCGGGGTATTGTTTCTGGCATATTACATTTACAATGAAAGTTCGGTAGGAAATTTTACCAACCTCTTTTCATTTATGAATTCGATATTTCTCTTTATCATGCCGGTATTGACTCTGAGGCTGTTAGCTGAAGATAAGAAACTGGGATCCTATGAATTACTTCTGACGTCACCTTTGTCATCCTGGGAGATCATCCTGGGAAAGTTTCTGGCAGTTTTGACGTTCTCCATGATAGGGGCATCCTTTATGCTGCTCTTTCCCCTGGGGTATGCTTTTATCGGTAAGGTCCAGTGGGAACCCTTACTTTCTGCTTTTATGGGAATGATACTTTCTTTTTCATTCTTCCTGTCTATAGGAATGGCAGCATCTTCCTTCACTGAAAACTATGTTGTAGCAGGTTTGATATCTTTTGGAATGGCCTTTGTTTTATTTATGATCACCATCATAGGCGATCAGCTTACCGGTGTGGCTTCTGATATAGTGAAACAGATATCTTTTTCCTATCACTATGAAAAGCTTTCTACCGGTATATTTGAGGTGAAGAACATTTTATACTTTATATTCGGCGCCTTTCTCTGGCTGTTTTTGGCTAAGACTGTCGTTGAATCCAAGACCTGGAAATAGGAGATAATCGTGAAAATAAATTGGGAAAACATAAAACAAAAAGGGCAGAGTATCTCCCTGATCGCTGTCGGAATATTCTTGATCATGTTTGCTGCGTTTTTTATAGCCCGGGGAATATTTTCAGTGTGGACCAGGATATCTATTATCCTGATAGTAGTCTCTCTGGCTGCCGCTGTATATCTGAATTTTGATGCTATTAAAAATATTTTTAAAAAATCAGGAACGGTGACCGGTATAGCCCGGGTAGGCCAGTTTGTGGTCATTACTGCCATACTGGTGTTTCTGTATCTTCTGTCTGACCTCATTCCCTGGAGATCGGACCTCACCTCATCCAGATTGTATTCTCTGTCTGATCAATCCCGGTCTCTGATCAGGCAGGTCACTAATGATTTCGATATTTATGTGTTCTGGGATAAAAGCTTTATGTCTTCTGATGTAGTCTATCATTTATCTGACTACCAGAAAAACCTGTTAAGAGCCTATGCTGATAAAAATCCTCACATGAAGATCCATGAGATAGACCCTATTCTTAATGCTGAGATGACCGAGAAATATAACATAGAAAATCCCGGTACTGTGGTTTTTGAATATAATGGTAACCGGGTCAAGATTCCTTTTAAATCAATCTCCGAGATAAACCAGGGCTCTGGTGACATTATTTACAAGGGAGAGATAGAGTTTACGGGCGCCCTGAAGACCCTGCTCGCTTCCAAGCCAAAGATCGTCTATGTCCTCCGGGGGCATGGTGAGATGCATCCCGGAACCCAGCATGAGTTCGGCCATTCCAAGATTTTCCAGATGCTGCAGGATGACAATGTAAAAGTAATGTCCCTGGACCTGCTCAAAATGAGGGAAATCCCCCATGACTGTGGTGCCCTTATCATTGCTAATCCTGAGAAACCTATACTGCCGGAAAACCTGGATAAGATCAAGATGTATATGCAGGAAGGGGGAAATGTCCTGGTGATGCTGGAATTTAAAGCCAATTACCTGGTCAATGATATCCTCAAAGAAATGGGATTATTTTTTGAACCAAATATGATCGTAGAAGATGAGATGTATTCTGAAAACCGGATCACTCTGGTCCCTATCATATTGTCATTTAAGGATATCACCACCCCTCTGTTAAAATCCAGCCTGCAGCTCTATATGCCTACCGCGGTGGGTATAGCCCAGCTTCCTGAACAGTTCCTCAATCCTGCCTTTAATTACATAGTCACTCCTCTGCTGAGAAGCTCTGAATTTTCCTATGGGGAAATGTCTCAGGATCAGGTCTCAAAGGGCAAGATCATTCAGGATAAAGATGATGCTAAAGGCCCTCTCTATCCCGCCTTCGCGGTAAAGAGACTGGAGCTGGATATTATAACCAATGCAGATTCTATCACTACCAACATCACAGAATCCCGCATGGTGGCCATCGGGGACATTGATTTTATCAATAATGTGAATTATATGAAATACGGAAACTCAGACTTTTTTATGAATTCACTGAACTTTCTCTTACGCCGTGAGCAGAATGTGACTACCCGCCCCAAGATCAATGTGGATGCCCCTATTATCGTTTCATCCCTGGCCAAAAGACTGTTCCTGATCTTTACTATCCTCCTGGTATTCGGTTACCTGAGTACCGGAATCGTACGGGTAGTCAGAAGACGACAAAAAGTAAAGGACTAAATAATTGGATTTATAAGCCCTGTAAAAGTCTTACAGGGCTTATTTTTTTCAAATAATAAGATATAAAAAGATCTCAGGTATAAACCAACAAAAATACCGGTTACACACATTTTACGCACAGCTTTTAGCACTTTTCAGTATTAAAAATTTGCGACCCGTAGAGCAGCACTTTATACTTATGAGCATTTGAATAAGGAGAAATCACAGATGAGTAAAATTATTGTAGTAGCAAACCAGAAGGGGGGGGTGGGCAAGACAACGACCACTATCAATCTGGCAGTCTACCTGGCCTCCCAGGGAAAGAAGACATTACTGATCGATATCGACCCTCAGGGAAATTCCTGTTCCGGCCTGGGCATCAATCTGAACGAGAGACAGGGAAATGGGATCTATGAAGTATTGATCGGGGATAACAAAATATCTGAATCTACCGTAAATACCCAGTATGAAAACCTGGACATGGTTCCGGTGACCCTGGACCTGGCCGGAGCTCAGATGGAACTGATGAACTCCGAGCGTAAGGAATATATTCTCAAAGATGCCATCAAAGAGGTAGCATCAAAGTATGACTTTATCCTCATTGATACTCCACCCAGCCTGGGGCTGTTTACCCTGAACGGGCTGGTTGCAGCTGATTCAGTGCTGATACCCATGCAGTCAGAATTTTATGCCATGGAAGGACTGGCCCAGCTCTTAAAGGCTATAAAGCTCGTTAAAAGCGGGCCTAATAAAAACCTGGCCATAGAGGGAGTAGTCATCACCATGTATGATTCCCGGACCAACCTGGCTAAAGACGTAGTAGATGAAGTCAGAGATTATTTTAATGATAAAGTATACGAAGCCATTATTCCCCGAAATGTCCGGCTGAGTGAAGCGCCATCACATGGCATAGCTATATTTGATTATGACAGCAACAGCAGCGGAGCTCAGGCGTACGCTGCATTTGGTAAAGAATTCTTAAAGCGTAGCGGAGTCTGATATGGCAGCCAAAAGAGGACTCGGAAAGGGGATGCGTGCCCTGGTCCACGAAAATGAACTGGATAAGTTTGATATCAAAGATGCCAATCTGATACCGGTTGATAAGGTCATACCTAACCGTTTTCAGCCCCGCAGAGAATTTAACAAAGAAGCCCTACAGGATCTGGCTGATTCCATAAAGAAAAAAGGGGTATTTCAACCCATCCTGGTATCATCGCTGGGGGACGGAAGTTATGAACTGGTAGCAGGAGAACGCCGATTAAGAGCCAGTAAGCTGGCCGGCTTAAAAGAAATCCCTGCTATCATTAGAGATTATTCAGACGAAGACCGCCTGGAAATAGCCCTCATTGAGAACATCCAGAGAGAAGACCTTAACTCAATGGAAGTGGCACACGCCTACAAGGAGATCATGGACAGGCTTAAACTGAACCAGGAACAGCTGGCTCAGACAGTCTCCAAGAGCCGGACCGCAGTGGCCAACACCCTGCGTCTTTTAAATCTCCCTGATTTTGTACAAAAAAAAGTGTCTGAAGGGGCTATCTCGGAAGGCCATGCCCGCACGGTGTTATCCCTGGACAATATCGATAAGATGATAGAGTTTACCAAACATATCGTGTCAGAGGGACTCTCAGTAAGAGAAGCAGAAAAAGAAGTGAAAGGGTGGGGCACAAAAAGCTCTTCCCAAAAGAAAAATGTTTCACGTGAAACAAAAAGCCGTCGGGAAAAAGTCCTGGACGAACTCCAGGAAAGATTTATTTCCAGCATAGGAGCCCGGGTGGAGATCACCGGAAACATCAAACAGGGAAAGATCCAGATCTTTTATCACTCAGAGGAAGAGCTGGAAAACATATATAATCTTATAAAAAACAGATAATGTTTCACGTGAAACATTGTGGAGGAATACAATATGATTCGTATGAACGAAAATTATAAGTCCCTTCAGGGATCTTATTTGTTTGCGGAGATCGCCAAAAGGATTAAAGAATATCAGGCAAGCCATCCTGACCAGAGTATTATTAGACTGGGTATAGGGGATGTTACCAGGCCCCTGACCCCTTCGATCATAGAAGGGCTGAAACGGGGTGTGGAAGATATGGCAAAGCCTGACACTTTTAAAGGCTATGGCCCGGATCAGGGTTATGAGTTTTTAAGAGATGCTATCAAGGCAGCCGATTTCACCTCCCGTATGATCCCTGTAGAAAGTGATGAGATTTTCATTTCCACCGGGGCTAAGGAAGATACTGCTAATTTTCAGGAGATGTTTGCTCCTGACATTAAGATAGCCATTACAGATCCGGTATACCCGGTTTATGTGGATTCCAATGTCATGGCAGGCAGAGCGGGTGAGTTTAAGGACGGCCGCTATAGCAATTTTGT
Organism: uncultured Brevinematales bacterium; assembly: GCA_964537555.1. GTDB lineage: Bacteria > Spirochaetota > Brevinematia > Brevinematales > CAYRWR01 > CAYRWR01. Next base: position 43,795 of record CAZIAD010000026.1, on the reverse strand, counting down.
ATACCTGGATGCCACCGCGGATAATGACTTTAATCCCGATCTCCCCGGGGAGACTGTAGACCTGATATACCTGTGCTACCCCAACAATCCTACCGGAAAGGTACTCAATAAAGAGGAACTGAGCCGTTGGGTCGATTATGCCCATAAACATAAAGCCCTCATCCTGTTCGATGCCGCCTATGAAGCCTTTATCAGGGAGGATAATATTCCACATTCTATCTATGAGATAGAGGGTGCCAAAGAGGTGGCGGTGGAGTTCAGGTCATTATCCAAAACAGCCGGGTTTACCGGTACCCGACTGGCCTATACGGTAGTCCCCAAGAAGCTGAACATATACGATGCTCAGGGAAATAAGCAGAGCCTGCACCAGATGTGGAACAGGCGTCAGGCCACCAAGTTTAACAATGTGGCCTACATCATTCAGAAAGGGGCCGCCCAGGTATTTACTCCCGAGGGCAACCGGGAGGTCACAGCCCTGGTGGATTATTATCTCAATAATGCCCGCATCATCCGGGAAGGTATGGATGAACTGGGTATAACATACAGCGGAGGAGTCAACTCTCCTTATGTGTGGCTGCAGGTCCCGGGCGGGCTGGGCAGCTGGGAGTTCTTTGACAAGGTCCTGAATGAGGCTCAGGTGGTGGGAACACCCGGCAGCGGTTTTGGAAAGAGCGGAGAAGGTTATTTCCGATTGTCTGCATTCGGGGATACTGATAAGGTCAGAGAAGCGGTAAGTAGAATAAAGAAGTTGAGTTTCTAGGAGAAAAAGGTGCCTACATACGATTATAAGTGTAATGAGTGCGAATACACATTTGAAGAGTTTCACAAGATGTCAGACCCTCCCGTAGAGATCTGTCCCAAGTGCGGCGGCCTGGTCCGTAAGCTGGTATCAGGTGGGGCCGGCATAGCTTTTAAGGGCAGCGGCTTTTATGTAAATGACTATAAGTCCTCCGGTGGTAGTTCAGATTCAGGAAGTTCGGGTAGTACTGAATAAGGAAAAGTGGATGAAAAAAAGTTCAAAGATCTTTCTTATTTTTCTTATGACTGTTTCCTGCAGCGGTGTTTTTGCTGAAAACAGTTCGGAGAAATATTTTTCAGTGGAAATCAGACAGGATGAAAAGCTGAAGGAAATCAGGAATGATGAATTGATCTTGGACAGGAAGGGTTTTGACCTGATACTGAATCTCAACGAAAGAGCCTGCCAGGGTGTGCTGGTAAATGTTTTTACCAATGATAAAGCGTTTAAAGTCTTCCAGTCCGGCCAGTCCTGGGATCAGGCATTTGATATCCCCGGCTTCTTTATGGGTATGGCGGAATATGATCTCAATCCCGAAAAGAATCTTATTCTGAGAGATACTGCGGCTCATTACCTGTATTACGACAGCCCTGAAGATAACCGTTTCAACTACACAGCCAAAGATAAAAAATCAGGCTGGGTCAAAGGGGTCCGGACAGTGGAGAACCTGGTCATATATCCTTATCCTAATGATGAGGGCCGGAAAGTACTGGCGGTCCAGGATATACCTTTTAAGGACTTGTACCTGGTGTTTTTTCTGGCAGACTGGACGGAAGATTACCAGAGAAAAGAACTGCAAAGATACCAGTTACATATAAAATTTAAATAAGAGGAAACATGGATAAGTATATCGAAAAAGCCAGGGTACTGGTAGAGTCCCTGCCCTACATCAAGCACTTTTTTGGATCGATGATCGTGGTCAAGTACGGCGGTAATGCCATGGATGATGAGGCTATCAAGCAGCAGGTCATCCTGGACTTTATCCTCATGAAGCTGATCGGTATCAAGCTGGTCATCGTACACGGGGGCGGTCCCCACATTACCTCTATGATGCAGAAGCTGGGCAAGGAAGCAGTGTTTATACAGGGGCATCGCCATACCGACCAGGAGACCATGGAGATCACCGAGATGGTATTATCGGGTGCAGTCAATAAAGAGATCGTAGCCAATATCAACCGCCATGGCGGAAAGGCGGTGGGCCTGTCCGGAAAAGACGCCTCTCTTATCATGGCTAAAAAGAAAGAAGATGTGAGCGGCAAGGGCCTGGACTTCGGACAGGTGGGGGAGATAGAAACCATCAATACTGACCTCATCCTGACTCTGACCCAGAACGGCTATATACCGGTCATTTCACCGGTAGCTATGGGCGAGGATGGCATGACCTTTAATATCAATGCGGATACTGCCGCCGCCGCTATAGCCAAGGCTCTCAAAGCCAGACGTCTTCTCTTTATGACAGATATTCGGGGGATTTACGAAGACATAGAGGATGAGTCCACCTTCCTGCAGAGCATCACTGAGAAGAAGGCTCAGCAGCTCAAGGACCAGGGAAAGATCTCCAAGGGTATGCTGCCCAAGATCGACTCATCCATAGCAGCCCTCAAGGCAGGAGTAGAAAAAGTACATATGATAGACGGACGAGTAGAGCATTCGCTTCTTCTGGAGTTGTTTACTGAAGCGGGAGTGGGAACAGAGATACTGCTGGATTGATTTGCCTGAGTGAGAGGGAGCGCCCCACGCTCCTCTTACTTGAAATGAAACTACTAATTAGTAGTAAATAAAGGCTGTCTCTTGGGACAGCCTCTTTTATTATAATGATTTGATGATCTATTTCTTCTCCAGATATTTCTTATCAATACTGATGCTCATGTGCTGGTCTTTGCTCGTGATCTCCAGTCCGGTTTTGACAGGTTTTAACTCGATCCTGGATTCCTGGGAGTCCAGGATGGAACTGGGTTTTTTCAGATACTTATCCCAATCCAGGCTGGTCATATAGGGAGCCATATCCAGTTCAAAGGGTTCTTCCTCACCCATAGTCACAGAGTAGAGTGCATTGTCTATCATATTGACTTTGATGACATATTTGTCGGGTTTTCCCGGTGCTGAAAGGGTGATCTCATAGGCAAACACGGATAAGTGCTCATCGTTTTCGTTGATGACGGATTGATCCACCAGGCTGGCAGTCACTGTCTTATCGCCGGGCATATTGATCGTGATCATCTTCTTCCCATCTACCGGCTGAATGATCATAAAGGCAAATAGTATCAATTCAAAAAATACAGTGTTTATCATGTTTGTTTTCTCCTGTCTTAATGACTTATTTTATTATCCTTATTTTATTAAGGCAATAAATTGCTGGTAACAAATGAGGGAAATAGTAATACAATGATTCTAAATATTAGTAAGGATTGAAGGATGTGTTATCCTAAAAAACACCCAGTTTTCATGTTTTCTTCTATAAGAAAAATTTTAAAAACATGGATCCAATATCCTGAGCCTGAAACTGAGGTATGGTTTCAGTATTTAACTGGCAGATCAAAAATGAAAAAAATCATTCACCCACACTATAGCCATTCTCATTATACACAGTACTGGGACGCACATAGATCTCCCGGGAGAAGGGGGACCGGTTACCATTGGCATCTACCGAACGGATGGATATAAAGTAGGGTGTCTCATTACGGAGGCCTTTGAGAGTATAATTAAAGGCTTGCAGCTTACCCTTTTGCTGATAACGGACCATGACCGGGCTGGGGCCCTGAGCGCTGTGATCGCAGATATACTGCTCGTGCTGATTTCCGTAATATATCTCATAACCGATAATGTCTTCTTCTGTAGTAGGAATCCAGGAAAGCTCCACCTGATGGGAACTGGGCCGGGCCGCCAGAAATACCGGCGCTTCCGGGCTGGCATCTTCATGGTACTGCAGATGTATGCCCTGAATGCGGATAGACCCTATCGAGTCGGGGTGAGGGTAGGCCAGTACTTTATACTGTATATATTTCCCCTGGGACTGGAGTTCAGGAAAGCGGGTCACCCCGTTTTGGACATAGACCCAGCTCAGGCTGTCATCATCGGGGAGAAAGTATTCATCAGACACCCTGTAAGCCAGTTTTACAAAAGCGTATTGGGGGGCTTCTATATCAAAGTCCAGCTTTTTAAGACGGGACATGTTTCCTGATATCTTGTAGATTTTGGTCTCCAGGCTGGCTGGTTCGTTGACAAATTTGTGGAGATAAAAGTCATCCAGGGAGCTGCGGCTGATCTTCAGGTCATCCAGGGAAAAGAAAGCATTTCTGCCAATAATGACAGGGGTGGATAGTTCCTCCTGGATGAGGGGGTTGAAAATGGGTGAGAGGATACGGCTGTCTTTGGTTACCCATTGCACTTCCTGTTCAATACCGTTTTTATAGGTAGTCAATTTACCGGTCATGATATTGAAGGATACGGCATGGTGTTCCCACTGGTGCAGGTTGAGTCTTTCATTCTCACTGATGTTCCAGGAAAAGGGCTCTTGTTCCAGGTTCCAGAAGAAATTTTCAAACTGGAATTGGAGTTTGCGGTCCTTTACCATGATGGACATGCCGTAATTGTTTTTGTCGCTGGTATCGGTGGGATTACTGCCTACATAGTCCAGCACATACTGGTAATCAAAAGGCTGGTATAGGTAGAGCCAGAACTCAATAGTAAAACTGCCGGGTACACTGCCCGGGGAAAAAATACTGGTCCTCTGGGGCAGGAGGCTGACATAGTGCTGAGAAAAATAAAACTTGGCGGATTTACTTCCGGACTGGTAAATATGGGTATTTTTTTCATAATCACTGTGTATCACTCTGTAATTATCCAGGTTTTCCATTTTCCCTTCAAAATCCAGGTAAAGATCACTGTTTTGAGGATCACTGTACTGCTGTTCTTTTAGCTCATAAACCCATTTTCCTTTATATTTCTTTTTAGCCAGATTAGCGGTATGAAATATCTTCCAGCTGTCGTTTTCTATGATCATTTCTTTTACTATCTCATATTTTTGCTGGCTCCAGGACTGAAGACAGAATATAAAAAGACTAACTAAGATTATTAATAGGCGTGTCATGGTTCCTCCGGGGAATTACGTTTCTCTTTATTATTTTCGGAATAAATCGAAAAGCTATTAGGCCTGGGCATCAGTTTATCAGGTTCATATTTATATACTATTAAATGAAATAAATCATTGCAATTCATTATTCTATTACCTATAATGATATGTGGAAAATTTTATTATTAAAAAGAAAAAAGCACCTTTATCAATGCTGATTCTAACCGCCCTTGTTGTCCTGATTGGAACCAATCATCTCTTGTTAAACCATCTGCAGAAAAAATGGGATAAAGAGATCTCTTTTACTTTTTCATTGCCATTTCCTGATGATATTATCAAACGCTATTCTCTGACTAATTCACTACAGATCGAGAAAGTGATTATTGCCGGGCCTTTTTCTGACTGGAATGGTAATAATGAACAATACAGGATGACAAAGCTTAATGATCACAGCTGGAATATACAGTTCAGGCTGCCCCCCGGCCCCAGCCAATACAAATATGTAGTCCATACCCGGGAAAAGGTTTTTGATAAAAAAGATAAAGAGTCCAGGAATCAGATCTGGGTCCATGATATGAATTGCAGGAAAAATCTTCCGGACAGTTTTGGGGGATATAATTCTGTAATGAAGGTACCGGATATCCCGGAAATACGCCGGGTCAGCAATATTATCCTGTTTGGCATGGGCCTGATTCTGCTGCTCTATTTGGTCTTAAAACCGATCATGAGACGCATTATGATGATTAACCGAAGTTACCGGTTTAAACTGGTACTGATTACAGGGATCATCCTGCTTACCTCGAATATCCTGTTCATCGTATACAATATCGTGGAATTGCGTATTATTTCTCATCAGGCCTATATAGACAGCAGTCACTTTTTATTAAAACCCCTGCTGCCCTTCTTTGCTGATTCACAAAAGTATAATACCCAGGATCTGAACAGACTGCAGTCAGATATTGATGCTTTGCTGGATGATACCTTTACCCGCAATGAGAAGAATAAATTCAGTCTTAATCAGTTCAACATTAGCTCAGTAATGATACTGGACACTAATTTTAATACCCTGGTATTTTCTATCCGTAATCCCTCTGAGAAGCTCCAGTCCCTCCTTCTCAGGGATACCACTTATCCTTCGGTAAAAAGCCTGTTTAGAGATTTTTATTATAAAGATATGGTGGAAAAGCTAAAAAGAGAGTCCAATCCCTTTCAGCAGCCTTCTTTTGGGCTGGCCAGATTTCTATACAACCCGGAAAGGCCCAGTATTGGAGATGTGAGCCGTTTATTCATTGGTTTTGATACAATGGTCATCCCGGTCAAGATCAAAAATGCTATACGCTATTACGCATTTTTCTCTCTCCATACTGATCTTTTGGGTATGGAGGTACAGAGGATCCTGGGATTTAATGTCATCATCCTGCTGTCAGTCATTGTGCTGATGTTTTTCCTCCTGTATGATATGGGTGGTATCCTTAGTCATGAGCTAAGGAAACTGCTGAGAGGTATAGATGAAGTGATGCAGGGAAACCTGGAATACCATATTAAGATCAGGACCCAGGATGAATTTGAAAGCCTGGGAGAAGCCTATAACAATATGCGCCTGTCCATCCGGGACCTGAAGCAAAACCTGGAACAAAAAGTAGAAGAAAGAACCGAGTCTCTGAACCAGGCTCTAAGCAAACTCAATCAGGCTAATATTCAGCTGGAAGAACAGGCCAAGATCGATGGACTGACCCAGGTATTTAACCGGCGTAGTCTGGATGAGATACTGGATTATGAAGTGATGCGATCCCGCAGGGTCAAACAATTCCTGGGTATACTGTTGTTAGACCTGGACCACTTTAAGAGGGTCAACGACAAACGGGGCCATCAGGCCGGAGACCAGGTACTGCAGAAGACTACCCAGGCAGTCCGAAACTGCCTGTCCCGGGCTACCGATGAGATGGGCCGTTACGGCGGTGAGGAGTTTTGTATAATACTGCCTTCTACAGATGAAGAAGGGGTGGCCCAGGTGGCGGAACAGATCAGAAAAGCGGTAGAAGACCAGGATATTGAGTGGGAAGGACAGAAGATAAAGATCAGCACCAGTATTGGGTCCTATTCATCTGTCCCCGAAAAAGATTTTACCAAAGAGACCTATTATAAAAGGGCGGATCAGGCTCTCTACCTGGCCAAGAAAAATGGCCGTAACCGGGTCGAAAAATGGGATCATGATGTAGAGATCTGACCCTATCTGCAAACAAAGTCTTGCGAAAATTTGAAATCATATTACAATGTGTCAGATTAATAAAAGAGTGACCATGAGAAAAAAATGGAATATCCCCCTCCTTCTGCTGACTTTGGTGATCCTGCTGGCCGGACTGAGCCACATTATTTATTCACGTATGGAGCGAAACTGGAGTAATACCCATGAGTTTCATTTTAAATTACCTTTTCCCGAAGAGATCGTAAAGAGGTATTCACTTACCAATAAGATCCGCATCGATAAAGTGATTATTGCGGGGCCCTTTTCCTCCTGGAATGCTTTTGACGATGACTTCAAGATGTACTGGGAAGATAAAAACAGCTGGGGCATCAGTCTGTTTCTTCCTCCAGGCAGAAATCAGTATAAATTCGTGGTGCATACCCAGGACGCGGTGTATGATAGCAAAGATATGGAATGGCGTCATGAGATTTGGGTCCATGACCAGTGGGCCAAACGTCAGGAGCCGGACAGTCATGGGGGTAAAAACTCTCTGATCGTAATACAGGATATTACAGAATACAGAAGAGTCACCAATACCGCATTTTTAGGATTAGCCATTCTACTGGTACTATATCTGGTCCTTAAGCCTCTGATACAGCACCTGATCAATATGCATTCTCCCTACCGGATCAAACTGGTCCTGATCACCGGTATAATTTTACTGGCCTCAAATATTCTGTACATCGTGTATAATATTCTGGAAATGAGGTATCTGACCCGGGAGGCCTATATTGATGAGACTTATTTTTTTCTGAATCCCCTCACTAAAAGTATGAACAGATCTGTAGATATGAGAGACCTGGATTTTTCTTTAATCAAGAGAGAAATGGAAAGTTTCTTGTCAAATACTATGGACCGTGATGAAAAGAATCAGTATATCAATAATCAGCATAAAATAAGCAGTATTATGATATTTGACATCAATCTTCAGCCCAGGATACATGCGATCCGGCCCCAGGCTCATAAGCTGGAAAGTCTGCATATGTCCCAAAGTACTTATACCAATCTTCAGGATTTTTTCATTGGCCAGTATTATACAAATATCCTTATGAATATCAGGAAAGGGAGATTCTCTCCCATGATGCCAGGTTTTGTGTTGAAGAATCACTTTACAGACCGGGAAAGGCCAAAGATCCTGGATAAGACACGCATCCTTCTGGGATATGATACCATGATTATCCCGCTCAGAAATAAAAGAACCTTATACGGTTATGCCTTTTTTAATCTGCATACTGACCTTTTGGGACTGGAGATCAGGCGCATTATCGTATTTAATGTCATCATGATGATATTTATCCTGGGACTGATGTATTTTCTTCTCTATGACCTGGGAGGTATTCTCAGTATGGAGGAAGAAGCCCGTAACGATGGATTGACCGGGATCTTTAACCGGAGAAATCTGGATGCGGTGTTAAACCGGGAGATATTAAGGACCCGTCGCGAAAAGCAAAGCCTGGGCCTGATCATGATGGATCTGGATCATTTTAAAGAACTGAATGATAAACAGGGGCATATTGCAGGAGATCATATTTTACAGGAGTCGACCCGCATAATAGAAAGCTGTATCCGTAGACCGGCTGATGAGCTGGGACGCTATGGCGGCGAAGAGTTTTGTATCATTCTTCCCAATACTGATATAGAAGGTACGGTCCGGGTAGCAGAATGTATCCGGCGAAAACTGGAACAGCACCATTTTAAAGTGGATGATAAAAAGATCGAGGTCAGAGCCAGCCTGGGCTGTTATGCCGCTATCCCGGATCTGGATAGTAGCAGTACGCAGTACTACAAAAGAGCAGACCAGGCCCTCTACCAGGCTAAAAAGACAGGCCGCAATAAAGTAGAGGTCTGGGAAAAGGGAAAAGAATAACACAGCAAGTGCTTAGATAATTGATAATGAGTAAAACTGAAGCTGTAATCCCGGCTGGCATTACTCCACCTGGAAATTTAGCCATTTTCATGATATTGATGTATAATTTCTCTATCTTACTAAAAGGAATCCCTCATGCCTAATCAAAAAGCTCCCAAAGCCTATGAAAATAAAGAATTTTTAAACAGTTATGATGCCCGTCCTTTGCGCATTCTCAGCGAATATATCGAGCCCAAGCAGCGGTTTGAGCAGATGGATGTACACCATACCGTCGTGTTTTTCGGTTCGGCCCGTACCCAGCCTCAGGATGATGTGATGGGACGCTATTATCGGGATGCTGAAGAATTTGCCTACCGCCTGGCCAACTGGTCGAAAGAACTCAAGGAATCAAAAAAAGACTTTTTTATCTGTACCGGAGGCGGTCCGGGTATTATGGAGGCTGCCAATAAAGGGGCCCACCGTGCCGGTGCCAGGAATATAGGCCTCAACATATCCCTGCCCTTTGAGCAGCAGCCTAATGACTATATCAGCCCTGAGCTCAATCTGGAGTTTCACTATTTTTATATGCGTAAGCTATGGTTTTTGTACCAGGCCAAGGCCTTTGTAGTGTTTCCCGGAGGTTATGGTACCATGGATGAGCTTTTTGAGACGCTCACCCTTATACAAAACCGGAAGATCAAAAAAGACAATGTCCCTATAATGCTGTACGGCCGGGAGTTCTGGCAGCGGCTCATCGACTTTGACTATATGGCGGATTGCGGACTTATCTCCCGGGAGGACCTCGATCTGTTCTGCTATTTTGACAGTCCGGACGAGGGTATGGATATCATCCGGCCCCGCCTGGAAAAGGTACTGGCTTCATTTGAAGGTAAAAATCGACTCTGATCCCTGGTTTTCATCCCTTGCTCCATTCCATACTTTGAACTGCCTGCTGTTTTAGATACGGGTTGACATTCAGTTTTCACCCTGTATAATAACACTATTGTTTCAAAAATTTGGAAGGAGTGCTTATGAGCTTTTTTAAAACAGGAATGATGGCTGTTATTCTGATTATAGGGATGCATAGAGTCCTGCAGGCTTATGATTACGATACTTTTACAGGCCCCAATTATATTCATCTCAAGGAATCCAAAGGAGACATGACTCAGGACCTCAAGGCTATTCTAAAAGACGGCCCGGTATTCCTCTATGTGTCGGGTTGTGGCCTGGATAAAGAGGCCCTGCCACCCTTTCAGGCTCAAAGCCAGAAGTTAAAAGGAGTGAAATTTCTGCGGGTCAGCCAGTTTGCCGTCACAAAAGACTATTTGCTGGAACAGTACGGCAGCATAGGAGCTCCTCAGCTTTATTTTATCTATAAGGGAGAACTCATGTCTGCCATGCCTTACCAATATGAAAAAGTGGCCGGGCAGTATACTTTTATGGGCTGGGCCAGCTCTATAGACAGATGGGTAACCTCTTTGCAGGAGTATATTCCTCAGCTGAAGAATATACCTAATATCTATCCCGTATCCTCCTATAACTATAAAAGAATAATAAAAAATGATAATGTCGTACTGCTGAGGGCGGATTCAAGCCAGCCTTCTTTTAAAGATGCCATGGACACATTATTACAAATGGCCCGGCAGTTTCCGGAAGTCAGATTTGTAGTGGATACCGGGATCATACCCTATGATCAGGAATTTACCACTAAGTACCAGTCTGCTTATCTGTCTTTTAGTATAGTAGACAGTGATAAAGTGATAGATAGTCAGAGAGCGAATCCTAACCTGGGATATGACCGGGCAAAACTCTCAGAGTGGATCTCACAATATTTCAGTAAGCAGGGCCCCGCAAAAACAAGCGGTGTGGATAAGGATAGCCTGGATAGAATGTTCCAGTCCTCTGATTCACATAATCTCAGCCAAGTGGATGCGGCCAGCTTCCAGTCTCTTAATAAACGCTATAAGATCATTGAAAAGACAGGCCTGCAGCATAGCTTTTATATAATGATCAATGCCATCACCGATTCCTCCCGGAATAAAGATATGGCAAAAGTCCTCATAGAAGAGCTGCGCTATGAATCCCTGGGAGGAATTCAAAAGCTGGTGCCGGCACAAAGTATGCGCGAGCAAGTATATGCCACTGTTATCAAACGGGCTATCAGCTATGAAAGGGACAGCGAGATCAGGTCTTTATTATTTGAGCTGGAGCAGTACTACCGGAAACCCTGACTCAGGACTCTATGTTAAACTCTACACCGGTCAGCTCTTCCGATACCTGCCACAGTAACTGAGCCCTTTCGGTATCCTGGGAGAGCTGATTGGAGATCACCTTTACGGGATAACCTTTCATCTCCATGAAGCCGTCCGGCCCGTAGAAATCTCCACTGAGGGCATCAGGGTCTGTAGCTGCTCTCAGGGTAGGCAGGGCACCCATCCTGATGGGCTGGCCAAATACCCGGTTTGCCAGAGAGCCTCCTTTAATGTGACGCTGCAGGTCGGTAGCGGTCCATCCGGGATGGGCGGCAGTGACCATGGGGCCTTTACCCCGGCTGCGGCGGGCCAGTTCATAGGTGAAATACAGATTTGCTATCTTGGAGTCACCATAGGCACGGCCTGCCTTGTACTTCCGCTTTTCCCAGTGCAGGTCCTTAAAGTCAATATCTCCAAATTTATGGGCCATAGATGACACATTGACGATACGGGCGTCTTTGGACTTTTGGAGGAGTGGATACAAGAGGGCAGTGAGAGCAAAATGTCCCAGGTGATTGGTACCCATCTGTAATTCAAATCCATCCTGGGTCAGGGAATAAGGGGGGATCATTACCCCGGCATTATTGATAAGTAGATCGAGCTGCTTATAGTCCTTTTTAAAATCGGTGACAAATTGTTTTATACTTTTCAGATCTGCCAGGTCCAGGTCCATACGCTGGACCTTGGCCTGAGAGTATTGAGCCATGATATCCTGGATCGCTTTATCCCCTTTATTGCGGTTGCGTACGGCCAGGATGACTGTGGCATTTTTCATAGCCAGGACCCGGGCTGCTTCATAACCTATCCCGCTGGAGGATCCCGTCACTATCACTACTTTTCCTGTCTGATCGGGTATATTTTCAGTGGTCCACTGCTGTTTTGCCATACTTCTCTCCTTGGGTATTCTTAATAAAATATACACAAAAGCGGCACAGACGGAAAGAAAAGAGTCAAAAAACTGTCTATTTATCGATCAGGTAATTGTTGACATTAAAGCGCATGATGAGCAGGTAGTACAGGATAGTGTCTATGGTGGATAACACGGCTTCAAAATCAGGGGTCTTATTGACTACCCGTGGATTGACGATCTTCCGGTATTGTTCCAGAAATAATTTAATGTTCCCCAGGATGTATATCTGAAAACTTTTATTAAAGGTCTCAATACCGTAGAGGTCTTCCTGGTTCATGCTCCCCCGTGCCGTAAAATTATTGGGGGCGGCCTTGACCGGCACCTTTTGCTCCAGCTGTAGTTTTTTTATCTGCTCCTCTTCCATGTTGATATACATCTTTTTCTGGAACATACAGAGGTCAGTGATGATCTGGTCTACCAAATCTATAAGGGCAGCCCGGTCGGGTGCGGTGAGCTTGCCGCTGGACTGGATAAAGCTTTTATATTTTTCATCCAGCGATGAGGCGGTAGATAAAATGTCTCTCAGCCACAGGGCCATGGAGCTCTCATCATGTTCATGGTCAAACATTATCCTCAATTCATAGCGCAGTTCTTCTTCATCAAGCTCAAAAAACAGGGGCATTTTATCTCCTTAGCGGTCTATGACGCAGTTGACCAGATTGTAACGCAGAATGAGCAGCTGGTAAAAAATCTCATCAAAGACATTGAATACCGACTGAAAGTCTGCTACAGTGGAACTCTGTCCTGTTTCAGCCAGGCGTTTATATTTTAAAAGTAATTCCTTAATGCCGGGGATCAGTTTTTCATTGTAAGCCGCGTCAAATCCTGTGATACTGTGCATATCCTGCTCTTTTAAGGTACCATGGGAGCTGAAATTGTTCAAGTTAAAAATGACGGAGATCCGGGGTTTTAATTCCAGGGATCGTACCAGCTGAGGGGGTATGTTTTCGTGCATAGTCCGTTGCAGTACCAGCAGGGAATTAAACAGTTCATCCAGCTTATCTACCAGCTGGCTTCTTTCCTGGCCCGATATCTTACCCGTCTTTTCAATGATGTCCTGATAGAGCTCCCAGATTTCTTTCAGAAGGCCCATGATAATATGCAGCCATTCGCTCATGGTGTTTCTGGCCTGATTGCGATCAATAGTAGATTTAAACTGGTAACTGAAATTGTCTTCATCTATCTCACAATAAAAGGGCATTTTTTCTCCTGACTATCCATCTGCACTATTGTATATTAGACTAAGGCGAATGTTAAGTTTTCAGACACTCACACGGAAAATAAAAAACCCCCGTTGAAACGAGGGTTTTTGAATAACAGGTTTAAGCTAAATATGGAATCGGAAACCTATACCCCAGTCGTGGTCATATCCTATGCCGGGGATGATAGATACTCCAGGCACGTATTCAGCAAATAACTCAAAACGTCTGGCCGGGAAGAATTGTAGTCCGATGGGTACACGTAAGCCTACCCCTAATGTATCATTTCCAAAAATCTGGATTTTTCCGCCAAAACCCAGGTACCATTTGAGGCCGGATCCCAGGCCGCGGTTGATAAACCAGTAGTCCAGATGAAATTGAAAGTAACTGGAACTGATGAAATTGTAATTTATACCTATTACGATGGGATTAAAACTCAGCGATAATCCGGTAGGATCTCCAAAGATTCCTCCTATTCCAAAAGCACTCCCCTGCTTAGGGGTAGCAAATACAGCTATAAGAGCAATGAACAGTACTACAAACAGACCTTTTTTCATATTTTCCTCCAAAAGAAAATTATTTGCAATGATAACGTATACCCACACCATAATCATGATCATAGCGGGTCCCGGGCAGCAGATCAAAACCGGGGACATATTCCCCGAATACTTCCAGCTCAGGGATGAATGGCTACTGTTACCCCGGTAGGTTCACCGAAAAATACACCCAAACCCAGGCTATGAGATAGTACAGGGAATAAAAGTAGGGAGATAAACAGCCCTTTTTTTAGCATAGTTCCACCTCCAGTCCTGCAATATTAACAGCTGTATCTTCTTATGTCAAATACATAGTGCTGTACTGGTATTTAATATTTGATCTGTGTTTACTTGAAAGTTTTGCTGCTATACCTTATAATTATGATCCCTGTATTAAAGGTGTTGGTGCGACAGGGCGCACTACCCGGTGACTGTTGGGCCACGACCAGTCATCGCGTATAAAGGACAGGTGAAGAACCGATCTTCATCATCCGTAGGAGGAAACATGAAATACAATGGACCCAAGGTGCGGATCTCCCGCAAGCTGGGGATCGCTCTGACCCCCAAAGCTGAAAAAGTGATGCAGAAAAAGTCTTATCCCCCCGGAGCATTCGGTGCGAACCCTAAAAAGTTCCGTGCAAAAGCTTCCGTATATAAGACTCAGCTCATCGAAAAGCAGAAGCTCAAAGCTCAGTACAATGTACATGAAAAGCAGATGCGTACTTATTACAAAAAAGCGGCAACACACACCGGTAACACCATCGACAACATGATCGGACTGATGGAAAGCCGTCTGGACGCCTTTGTACTGCGTGCCGGATTTGCCCGCACTATCTATGCTGCACGTCAGTATGTAGGCCATGGCCACATCCTGGTAAACGGTAAACGTCTGGATATTGCATCCTACCAGGTAAAGCCCGGTGATGTCATCACCCTGCGTGAAAAGAGTCAGAAGGTAGAGCAGATCATTGACTGCTGGCAGAACGAAGCCAATGTCATTCCTGCTTACATCGAAGTAGACCTGGGTAAGTTCAGCGCTACTTATAAGTATGTGCCCCTCAGATCAGAAGTACCCATACATTGTGAAGTACCTCTGGTGATCGAGTTCTACTCCAGATAATAACTTTTTTAAGAAACAAAAAGCTCCCCGTGGCCCGGGGAGCTTTTTTTATTTTCAAAATCACACTGTTGATGTTATCCATACCAATCCGGACACTCTGAGAAATAAATATTTATTTGATAAAACCCTCCCCTTAAGCTAAAATGATTAAAAGGACATGAAAGAAACAGGTACACAATGAATACAAAAAATGAAATTGCCGGTAAAAAGAAAAAATATTTCATACCCATTCTGATATCCACTCTGCTTATTCTGTTTTCGGGAATATCAGGATGTTTTTATTTATTTGTAATAAGAAAGATCTCCCATTCCGGATTAAAAGTCTTCCTGAGCATCTTAGTCATTCTGTTCTCAGTGTTATTTATAGTCATGATGGTAATGGTTTTAATAACCCGAATAAAAGAGCTAAAAGAGGAGAAAACAGATGATTATAGTAAATACTGATTTTATCAGTGGAAAAGAACTTGAGACTCTAGCCCTGGTCAAAGGATCAATGATCCAGTCAAAGCATATAGGCAAGGATATAATGGCCGGGTTAAAAACCCTGGTGGGAGGAGAGCTGACCGGATATTCCGAAATGCTCAATGAAGCCAGGGCTATTGCTACTAAAAGAATGGTAGAAGAAGCCAGTGCTATGGGCGCAGAGGCTATTATCAATGTAAGATATGCCACCAGTGCTATTATACAGGGAGCAGCAGAGATACTGGTCTATGGTACAGCGGTTAAGTTTAAGTAAATCAAAGCCGGCCAAACGGATCCATACCGCAAGCTATTAGGGCTAAAAAAAGAATCAAAGTAACAGGATTATTATAAGCTATGAGTGAATCACTATTAAAAATACTCAGCTGGGCCGGAATAGGAGTGTGTATCACCCAATCCGCTGTATTTTCCGGTTTGAATCTGGCATTTTTCAGTCTGACCCGGCTCAGGCTGGAGATAGAAGCTGAAGCTAAAAATGACAAAGCGGCCCGAAGGATACTGGAGTTACGCAAAGACTCGAATTTCTTATTGACCACGATTCTTTGGGGTAATGTAGGTATCAATGTACTCCTTACCTTGCTGACCGAAAATGTGCTGTGGGCGATATGGCCCTTTATCTTTTCTACTTTCGTCATTACCATATTCGGTGAAGTCCTGCCCCAGGCCTATTTTTCCCGGCATGCCCTCCGAATGGCCGGGATTCTCAGTCCCCTGCTCCGCTTTTATCAGTTTTTACTGTATCCGGTAGCCAAACCCTGTGCTCTACTCCTGGATGCCTGGCTGGGTAAAGAGCGGGTGGAATTTCTGCAGGAAGAGACCATCAAGCTGTTTATTAAAAAGCATATGGAAGGCCACGGAAGTGACATCAGTGTAATAGAAGGCATAGGGGCTATTAATTTTCTGGCTCTGGATGACCTGGCTGTGGTACAGGAGGGTGAGGACCTTAATCCCCTGAGTATTATCTCTCTCAGGAAAAAAAATGGGGCCATCCAGTTCCCTGATTTTACATCGGACCGGGACCACCCTTTTTTAAAACAGGTCAATCAGTCGGAAGAGAAATGGGTGGTGATCACCGATGAAGGGAATAACCCGGTACTGGTCCTGGATGCCGATGCTTTTTTAAGGGTAAATATGTTTGGACGCAGAGAGGAAAATATATTAAACTATTGCCACGTGCCTATAGTGATCACAGATCCGGGGCAGTCTCTGGGTCATATCCTGCAGAGCCTGAGGCAGAATAATAGTGAGGGCAGTGATGAGCCCATCGATGAAGATGTAGTGCTCATCTGGGGGGATAGAAAAAAGATCATTACCGGGGCTGATCTCTTAGGGAGATTACTGAAAGGGATCTGATAGTATGAATGGAAACAGAGCTTAAAGAGTGCAGTTATAAGGCGGGGTGCAGGATTTTGAAATATTATGATGATAAGAGCTTGTCATGAAGCGGGATTTTCAGGAGTTTGTAGAGTATAAAAAACAGATACAGACTAATTTTAACAAAATCCTGGCCGGCATAGAAGACAGAAAACTGAGGGAATACCTGGAGCAATATAGCAGGAGTGATAAGAAAAAAGATGACGAAGTCAAAAACACTCAGGCAGGAGCCAGTATTCTGATAGTGGATGATATTACTTATATTACCAAGACAGTCTCCTATATGCTGCAGAAGGAGAACTTCAGGGTATATATAGCCAATAGCGGGGCTGAAGGGATCGCCCAGTTCGTAAACCATCTGCCTGAACTGGTCATCACGGACATCAGGCTGCCTGATTTTAACGGGAATATCCTGGCGAAGCTTATCCGGAAGCTGGATAAAAGTGTCCCTATTATTTTTATTACCGCCAATGATATGGACCCCGAGACCGGCCTGGAACTGGACCTGGATGTAAAACATATGGACCTGGAAGCCAATCATATGGCCTTTCTCCCCAAACCCATACAAAAAGAGATCATATTGGAGACTATACAGCACTTTCTGGAAATTGAAAGTAAGCAATAAAATATATAAACCTATGAAAAATCAGAATACTTTAGGCCGGACTTATCAGGAAAACCCATTTTTATCATAAATAACTACGTAATGTCGATAGATAGTACCAGAAATTATTAGGAGAATTAAATGAAAAAGTTTATAATCAATGTACTGCTTTTATCGGTTTTTCTGTCAGCCTGTGCCGGCCCCAGAAAAGTAAATAATTCACTGTATTCCACCAGGGTATGTCTGCGGGACCGTCAGTATGACACCGAGCAGAATTATACTATTGCGGTCTGGATAAATGAAAACTCTACAAACCGGAATCTGGCAGAAGTAGAATCCTTGAAAATCAAGCAAAATCGCACTTTAGTGTTTACTGAGACAAATCTCAACAGGAACTGCTATAACAATAGTCAGGGCGGCCTCGCCTATTTCTATCAGTATCTGGTCCGGGACACCAATCAGCTAACAGCAGCGGTAGAGTTGGAGCTAAATAGTCCAGGCAATAAAACTTCCTATTTTCATTCTTCCCTTAAAAAAATAGAAGGGCGACCTCTTATTTCTACTTTTGAAAAAGGGCCTCACCTGCTTAAGAAAGGCAAAGGTAGACTGGATTTTGAGAATCTGGAAAAGGGCTATATCTATGAACTGTCCATCTACGGTCCCGAGGGGCGTCTGGCTTATCAAAAAAAGCTTTCTCCCTCTGATGCTACACTTAGCCTTGACCTGAAAGGCCTGTCTTCCGGCACTAACCTGATCGGCATATACAAGATGGATAATCTGGATAATATGAATATGATCAGTCGGGAGTATTCTGTAGTTCTGGAATAATACTTTTATGAAGGTAGAAGTCTTCCCCTGATACTAATAATACCTCTTCTGTCTATAGCTTGAAGAAGCTCTTGATCCCGCTCATCATCATCTGGGCGGAAATGGCGGCCAGGATGAGGCCGGTGATCTTACTGAGAATATTGAGGCCCCGTTTTTTCACGAGCTTCTCTATATATCCGCTCAGATAGAGCAGAATACTGATACTGAGCACCGCCAGCACCAGAGCCAGCACACCCGCGGTTTTCTCGGTAAATCCATTTAATTCCACTCCCATTACCAGTATGGTACCGGTAGTAGCCGGGCCTACCGCAATGGGAATAGCCAGGGGGACCACAGAGATATCGTCATTTTCCGAGGCATGTGTCTCTTTATCTCCTTTGATCAGGGATACTGCGGACACAAATAAGAGGGCGCCCGTCCCCACTTTAAAGGAATCGAGGGTGATGCCAAACAGGTAAAAGATCTGCTGGCCGATAAAAAACAGGATGATCACGATGATGAGAATAGCCAGCGACACCTTTAAAGCCAGCCTGCGCCGCTCTGTCACCGTCCAGGTAGTAGTCATGGATAGAAAGCTGGACAGGATAAAAAAGGGTGTCAGGATGAAAAACACTTTTAAATAGGATACCAGTAATATCTCTAACATGGCACGGCCTCTTGATTAATAATAGAAAAAAATGCGATTATTGTCAATCTATTCCCTGTCTGTTGTGGTTACTTCTGAAATATCAAAAGTTATCATCTGGAATATCTATCCCCATTATGAGAGTACAGTGTTTCCTGAGGCTTTTGTAGAGATTTTTGGGGTTCTGAGCTAGAATAGGGGTAAGGATGGCTGATTTTCCTCCAGAAGTGGTCACCTGGTTTCAGGGCCTTTTACTGAAGTAATATTAAGGCAGTGTATTTAAACTGCTTAGTAGGTAAATATGAGTAGTATTAATTTTTCCCTTTTCTCTATACTGTACCTGGCCATGATCCTTCTGCCGGCCTATATCGTCTTTACCCTGATGCGGATGAAGGATCGTCCTCCTTTTATTCGTTATTATCTGCTCTATACCTTTTTAACCGGACTCTATTTTGTCGTCCTGTTCCTGGAAAATAGCCTGATCAGCCGGATTGCGGTACTCCTCACCTACGTCGGTTCCTCTTTTCTGTTCGGGGGGGTTATTGCTGCGGTATATTTCGCTTACACCTTCGGTAAAAATTATCATAAGAAAAAAAGCCGTATAGTCACAGCAGTATTACTTAGCCTCCTGGCCCTGCAGATCATATTTACATTAGTATCCATTGACAATAAACAGGTGATCTTCAACATAAAAGACCAGCTCTATGTCAATCTGGGCGATTTTGTCTATTTCCTGATGCTGCCTCTGGGCCACCTGCTGGTCACTTTTATCTTTTTAAGGAAGAGCCGTATTCGGGAAAAAGAGGTATTCCCTCAAAAAAAGGTGTCCCTCAAAAGACTGGAAGACGGGAAGGCCCGTACTTTTGCCTACCTGGGACTGATATCCGGAGTAAAATTTCTCTCCTCCCTGGCGGTAGTCGCCTCCGAGGTAGTCTACGCCTATAGGGCACATGACAATTTTTTCTATTTCTTTTATATCTGTTTTCTGCTCATAGAGACAGTGGTAATGTACCAGATCGTGATCTCCAGCCGCTTTGTGGAATACCGTATTTCGAACCGGATCATCAGTGTCATGCTGGTGCTCCTGTTTATACTCCTCAGCCTGAACTCTACCCTGTTTCACAGGCTCTATGAACGGGATTATGATACCAATAAATTCCGGGAAACGGCCCTGATCCAGGAAGATATACTGAGGCAGGACTATAGCCACATGCCCCAGGATGTCAGCTATATCCTTCTGCGAAATACCAACAACGTCATATTTGATACTAATATCAGCATACTGTATAGCGCGGAGACCAATGTCACTCTGGAAAATATTTTCAGTGCTTATGATCAGCTGTTCTCTGTCTTTATGGCACGATACAATGACACCAATATGGTCATCAGTAACACCGTGAAGAAAATGGAACAGGAACTCGATTTCAGCCAGGTGAGAAATACCCGCATCATAGGCAGTAATATGGTGGATCTGGATAATTTTTACTACTGTTATTACTTTGAACATGGGGGTAAATACTATGAGATCGGTTATAATTATGAGGGCTACCGGAAATATCTTCATGAACGCACCCTTCCTTCTATATTAACTTTCATTTTTACTTTTATAATAATTATCTTCCTGATGCCCCTCCTGTTTCGCGGTTCTGTGGTCAGGCCCCTGAATGGCCTCTTACATGTCATTCAATCCAAAGAATCAGGAACCCCTATAGACATTAAAAAGAATGATCTTCAAAGAGATGAGATAGGATATTTTACCGAGGCATTTATTGATGTAGTGTCACTGCTCCAAAGCGCCAAAGATAATCTCTCTGAAATGAATCATTTACTGGAAAAAAAAGTGGAGGATCGTACCAGAGAACTGATCTCCGCCCGGGATATGGCTGAAGAGGCGACCCGTGTCAAGAGCGCCTTTCTGGCCCACATGAGCCATGAGATACGTACCCCTCTCAATGCTATCATCAATATGAACCGGCTGCTTATGGATACCGAGCTGGATGAGACCCAGAGAGAATATAACAATACCTCTATGAAAGCATCTGAGATCCTGCTGGGACTGATCAATGATGTCCTGGACTTTTCCAAGATCGAAGCGGAAAAAATGACTTTGAATCCGGTCACGCTCTCTCTGCGTGACACTATCCACTCAGTCTCCAGTATTATAAAGCCCCGGGCTCTTCAAAAGTCCCTGGCCTATGCTGTGGCCATAGAGGACGCTATACCGGAAGAGCTGATCGGAGATCCTGTGAGGCTCAAGCAGATCCTCTTGAATCTGCTCAGTAATGCTGTAAAATTCACGGAAAAGGGTGAGGTAAGACTGACTGTTAAGAGGGCCGGGGGAGATGAAGGTCAGCTATATCTGAAATTCATCATCAATGATTCCGGGATAGGTATTCCTGAAGAAAAACAGGCTCAACTCTTTGAACCCTTTTACCAGGGAGACAGCCTGATCCATCAAAGATATGGAGGAACCGGCCTGGGGCTCCCCATTACCCGGAAGCTGGTAGAGCTCATGCAGGGGGAGATCAGTGTGCACAGTGAGGCCGGTAGGGGTACCACCATTTCCGTGAGCCTGGCCTTTGGCATAGCTGCTGCTCATAGTGGCCCGGTATCCCCCGGATCTGAGGATATTGTGTTAACAGGACTGGAAAACATGAAAGTACTGGCTGCGGAAGATAACCATTTTAACCGGCAGGTATTGACTGCTATACTGGCCAGATTTGGTATCAGCCCCGTGATGGCCGAGAACGGAGAGCAAGCCCTGCAACTTTTTGAAAAGGATGCATTTGACCTGGTGCTGATGGATCTGGAAATGCCGGAAATGGATGGGGTGACAGCCGCACGTAAGATGCGTGCCTTAATGGGTACACAGACTAAGCCGGCCATTATCGCTGTCAGTGCCTATTCCCGGAGTGAGATGAAACAGAGGAGCGATCTGGATCTGTTTGACCAGTACCTGCAAAAACCTATTCAGTGGGAGGATCTGGCCAGGGTCTTATATAAATACAGCCTGGGACTGGTGCCTGATCAGGCCAGTGAAATGTCCGGAACAGAAACAGGTACCAAAGTATTTGACAGATCCTGCCTCCTGGAGCGCATCAGTCAGGACCAGTCGGTCTTTGTGAAGCTCCTGGATGCTGCTCTGGAAGACCTGCCTGACAAACTGGCCCGCTTGAAGGTGGCATTTATGGAAAAAGATATGGCCAGGGCACTGCGCCTGGTACATGACCTCAAGGGTTTTGCCGTTAATATATGTGCCCCGGAATTTGTGGAGATACTTTCAAAATTGAATACTCTGTTAAAAACAGAACCTCTGCCTTTATGGGAGCCGGTTCTGGAGGACGCCCTGCAGCGGGGCATGGAGCTGCAAAGAGCACTGCGCGCAGAAAGGGATGGTGGAAGTGTCAGCTGATGTCAGAGCTTAGTTTTATCCCGCTCTTAATGATAAAATTGATCAGTTCCACCCGGTTCTTCATACCGGCTTTCTTCAGAATGGAGGATACGTGCGATTTGATGGTCTCAGCGGATAGGTTGAGCCGGGATGCTATCTCTTTATTGGACAGGCCGTTTACCAGGTATTTGGTGACTTCAGCTTCCTTCTGGCTCATTCCCAGGTCATAGAGGGTCTTTTCTCCGGCACCGTTCTCTGAAGCCATAGCTTTTATATCCGGCTTGGAATCGATCACTTTTACCAGCTCTTTGATCTGGGAGACGATCTTTTTCTGCTCCTGGAGCATCAGGATATGATGGGAGATATCGCGCACGATCACACTACTATGGATCTCATCCCCGGAGCTGTATTTACTATAGCTCACTTCTACCGGGAAGGGAATACGGTCACTTTTCCAGTGCCACTGTATGTCGGTATTGTTGTAGGGTAGGAGTTCTTCCTGCAAAATATCACTTTCAAAATCATCTACAATAAAAGAGCTGAAGGGCCGGCCCAGCATCTGGCCCCGGCTGTAGTTATACATATTTTCAGCGGCCTGATTACAGTCTTTGATCCTGCCTTCATTATCCAGCAGAAAGATGGAGTCTGAACTGGACTGGAACAGCTCCCGGTACTGGGCATCACTCTGGCGGCGCTGCCGGTCTGCGGCATGTCTGCTGATGGCCAGGCGGATCACGGTGAGCAGGTCGGTGTCCTTAAAAGGCTTGGATAAAAACCCGAAAGTAGAGGTCTCTACGGCCCGGCTGACCAGCTCATCAGAGCTGTATGCCGTGAGGAAAATGACCGGGATATCGAAGGAGTCCTGCATAGCACGGGCAGCCTGGATGCCATCCATCTCACCATCCAGTAGCACATCCATGACAACGAGGTCCACCTCGTGCTGACCCAGATGGCCGGCCATCTCTTCTCCGCTGGACAATACTCCGCTGATGCTGTAGCCGTTTTTTTCCAGTATCCCCCGCAGGAGCACCTGGGAGGTCAGGTCGTTTTCCACTATCAGGATCTTGTTGGGCATCCTTCCATCCTTATATGCTAATAGATTATAGCCTTAAGCAGGGATAGTTTCAAGGTTTTATATCCCCCGAAATTCCCCCATTTTTACGCCTTGTGCAAGTATAAATCTCTTTTAACATAATGAATAGACTTTTATCCGGATCCCGCTGCTAAGAAAGGAGCCTGGATAAAAGCTGAACTCAGACTAGAGGATATTATGTATTGGAGGAAAATATGAAAGGTAGATTTTGGATGATTCCCTTCCTGGGAATGATGATTGCCGTAATGTCGGGCTGTCCTGTGGTGGATCCAGGTAATGGAGGAAATTCTGATTCCGTATGGACAACAACAAATTTCACAACATCTGGATTGACAAACTCTGTGTATGGCGGCTTGTTTGAAGATATCATGGGAATCAGCATCAGTAACCTTGTTATTACAAACGATGTTTACTTGTCTTTTGATTGGATTATTTCCAATGAGATATTGAATTCAGTGATACAACAGTCTCTTACCAATGTATCAACAAATACTAATGTAGTCAGCTCTCAGACCAATCTGCTCAGTTCCAGGGTAATGGGAGTGACATGGTCAGCTTCTACTACTGCTACTGGCTGGACCTATAAACAATTTTCTGCAGTGACTGTTTTCAACAACTATATGTGGGTCATAGGCGGGTCTGATGATATAGGTAACAAACGCAGCGATGTTTGGTATTCAGCAGATGGTACAAACTGGAACCAGGCCACAGCAGATGGCGGCTTTACCGGCAGATACCGGCATGAAGTGCTCAATTATAATGGAAAGATGTGGCTCATTGCCGGAGATAGAAGCGGATGGGCTAATGATGTATGGTATTCATCTGACGGTACCAACTGGAACCAGGCTACAGCAAATGCGGCATTTAATACACGGGACTTGTTCGCCAGTTATGTGTTCAACGGATATATGTGGATAGTCGGAGGAGAATCCACTACCTATGGAAATACCAACGATGTTTGGTATTCATCTGACGGTACCAACTGGAACTGCGCTACTCCATCTGCCGGTTTTACCGGGAGATACGGTATGGCATATACTGTATTCGACAACAAGATGTGGGTCATTAGTGGAGGTGCCTCAACACAAGACAGCTGGTATTCAGCTGATGGTACCAACTGGACTCAGGCCACTGCATCCGCTGCCTGGTCGGGTGGACCCTATAAAGGCTGTACTACATATAATGGTGCAATGTGGCTGATTGGGGGCCTGAACACTCAGGATCAGGTTTGGGGCTCTTCTGACGGTACCAACTGGTATCAGGCCAATGCATCCGCTTTTACCACATCATTTGGCGGAAAATCCCTGACTTTCAATAATCACATGTGGTATACTGCCGGCTCTTCAGACGATTGTCATTGGTCAGAATAGACCTAAAGATAGATCAAGCCCCTCTTTCTATGGAAGGAGGGGCTTTTTTAATAATACTGGCAATAAGCCCAGAATCCTGAATGATAGGACAATGGCCGTATTAGTGTCTTAAGGGTTTTGAGAAAGTCGATTCCTGTGAACTCCAGTTTTTGATCCATATCAGAGTCATTCTTTCCCCCATTTTTCCCCCGTTTTTCCGCCTTGCACAGATATAATCCGTTCTTATACTATAAACACTAAAAAAGTTTCCTGTTCATTAATAATCCTAAGTCATTGAGAAAACTAACAGTTACATCCGGAATCAGTGATAGATTAAGGAAATTATTCAAATAGGAGTTCTAAATATGGCAAGACAAAAAATGGTAAATACAAGTGTTATTCTGGCACTGCTAGTATTATCAGGCATTTCATGTTCACCTGTGGTCAGTGGGGGAAACGGTAATGGCAACAATACTATTGCTGTCACAGGGATCAGCCTGAATAGTAGCAATGCCACCAATAAAGTGGGCAGGGACATCCAGCTGACAGCCTCAGTGCAGCCTACAAATGCAGATAACCAGTCTGTATCCTGGTCCAGCAGTGACAGCAATATTGCAACAGTCAGTCCGGAGGGACTGGTCACAGGTATGAGTAACGGGACCTGTACAATCACCGTATCTACGGTGGAGGGTGGCTATAGTGCAGACTGTTTTCTGACTGTGCTCCAGCCTGTATGGACCAATGTAGGGGGGGCAGGGTTTACCCCCAATATGGCATTATATACTTCACTATCGATATATAACGGCACCCCCTATCTGGCCTTTAGTGACTTAATTAACTCCCTAAAGCTCAATGTTATGAAATATAACGGCAGTAACTGGGCCAATGTAGGCGGTGCGAACTTTTCAATACTTGGTGCTGAATATGTTTCTCTGCAGGTATATAATGGTACGCCTTATGTGGCATACAAAGACCAGGGCAATTCCCAGAGAGCCACCGTACAGATGTACAACGGCAGTACCTGGACCAACGTAGGCAATGGCGGATTTTCAGCTGGTATAGCCGATAAAACATTCCTGCAAATAGTAGATGGAACACCCTATGTAGCATACAGAGATGGTGTAAATGGAGGCAAGATCACTGTCATGAAGTACACCGGCAGTGTGTGGACCAATGTAGGTAACCCGGGTTTCTCAGTGGGATCCGCAGATAGTATCAATCTCTATGCAGAGAGTAACACACTCTATACCGCTTTTTCCGATTCATCGATGTCTTTGAAAGCCTGTGTGATGATGTATAATGGCAGTGTATGGACCAATGTGGGGAATGCCGGTTTTAGCTCAGGAGGGGCTTATCTGCTATCGTTAAGTGTTTATCAAGGAACTCCCTATGTCGCATTTGCCGATGTCTCCAATGGGTCCAAACTGACCGTTATGAAATATAATGGCAGCAGCTGGGAAATAGTGGGGACGGCCGGGATATCAGTAGGGATTGCAGGTAACCCAAAGATCCAGGTATATAACGGTACGGTCTATGTTGCCTTTAGTGATGGAGGAGACTCAAACAAAGCGACAGTTCTGAAATTCAACGGCAGTGAATGGGTAGGGGTAGGAACAGCCGGATTTACCCCGGGTATTGCAGACTTCCTCAGCTTCCAGATCTATGAGGGGATTCCTTATGTAGGCTACATGGATAACGCAAACTCCTCAAAAGCCTCTGTTATGAAATTCGATTAAGTGTTGATAAATATTAAGATTGGAGGAAAAGATGAGTAAGGTTTATAAGAGGGTAATGGCTCTGATGATTGGTTTAGCTGTGGCTACAGTTTGGGTCACATCCTGTGCACCAGCCGGGGAAGATACCACCACTCCGGAAACTACTATCCCTGCTATTGTGGGGACATGGTTTAATATATCGGGAAACAGCCTGGACATGACAAATGAGGTCAGATTTAATGCTGATGCCAGCTTTTTGGATCTGAGATACGAGAGCGGAAGTACAGATATTGAGACCAATACCGGGACTTATATCTTTGAGAATGATGAGCTCGCGATCATAGATGATACCGGCACCAACACCAGAATTGCATTTATGGACAACGGGTTTTTATATAAAAATGAAAACTATTTTGGTAACGACTTTATTTACAAACGCATGTCTGGTACCGGATGGAATGCGGTATATACGGCTTATTACAGCTGGTCCTGGGCAGAAGGCCCTGATGTGATACTGGTGTCTAACTATCTGGAACTGACTTCTACCGACACAGAGATCACCATTACAGGAAGCACTAATATCATCTGTACCAATGGTACGGCTTATTATCTTGAAATAATGATGGGTCCCCCTCCAGTGGGTACTGCCTTCACATGGACTGACACTTCATCTGACGACTGGCATGAGCTTTATATAAGTGATACCACCTATATGGTGAAAGTAGGGGATTTCCTCATGATGAGCTCTTACACAGACCCAGCCCTCCAGGTATTGAAGTATGTTAAACAGTAAGTAACTGGCAATCAAGTCATGTATCGGACAGGTCAATATTAAATGATTAGTGAAGGGCTTGTCTCAGCGACAATCCCTTTTTTAATACCGGAAGGTGCCAGGTTTATCCGACTTTAAACTGGAAGGAAGTTAGATGTCATGCCCCAGGATTGATGTCATGCTGCCTCTTTCTTCCCCCAGGGCATATTAAACACCAGGCCCGCCAGGATAAAGCCTATCCCGATGTACAGTCCGGTGTGCAGTTCCTCCTTAACCCAAAACAAGGACAGCAGCATGACCAGGGGCAGGGAGGCATAGGTGATGATGGACCCGCTGGTAGCGGACACAAACTTAAACCCATACATCTCCAGGATCTTGGCCACAAACACAATGGCTCCGATACCCATGATCCCGGCTACTGCGGGCAGGGTAAAAGTGGGCATTCCCCCCAGGGGGAACATTGCTGTAGAAAACACGATGCCGATGATGCAGGCCGCCAGGTAGGCGATGAGGGGATTGTTGCGCTCCCGGGCTTTTTTGACATAGTGCATAGCCAGGCCGGACACGATGGCCGAAGCCAGGCCCAGCAGGTCTCCCAGCAGAGGGTAGGTGCTCCCGTCATTGAGGATAAACACAGCCCCCGTAATGCAGAGGATTATGGAGACGATCTGTTTCCAGGAGATCTTTTCCTTAAAGAACAGCCAGCCGAACAGGGCGGTGAAAGCGGGGTAGGTCATAAGTATGAGATAAGCCCGACCGCTGGAAGAGAGGCGTATGGAGGAATAATACAGTATCATGGCCACAGACCCGGTCAGACCTCTCAGGAACAGGTCTTTTATATCATAGAGCTTTTTCTGCTTGTAGATCCAGAGTGCTATAGGTATACCCAGGAGGAGCCCCGAGAAAAAGCGGGCAAAGGAGATCTGTATGCCGGTAAAGCTGAAAGGGGCCATTTTGATGAGGACGGTGGACAGGCCCATAAACAGGGCCGACACCAGGATGGAGAGCTCTCCTTTATACTCAGGCTTCATTGTTCTTTTTCCGGTTTTCCAGTATGGTATTGATGGTGAGACCGGCAAAGATGATCACTGTGCCTATGATAAATGTGGTAGTGATCTCTTCGGTCACAAAAAGAACACTCAAACCCAGGGTCAGGGGTATATGGAGATAAGTGATGATGGCACCCTCCAGGGCGGAAATAAACTTTAATCCCCAGGAGAAGGAGATCTGGGCTATCCAGGACACCCCTCCCATGATGAGCAGCATCCACCATCCCTGGGTGATATCCAGAGTACGCCAGGGAACAAAAGGGGCCGCCATGACAGCGCCGATGATACACAGTATAAGGTAGATCATGGCCGGTTCGTTCTGGACTCTGGCCCTCTTTACAAAGATGATACCCAGTCCCAGGAGCAGTGCTGAGCCCAGTCCGAAAATATCTCCCAGCAGGGGATAGCTGCTGTGATCATAAAAAACCAGTACTACACCGGAAAAACAGGCTACTATAATTAGGATCTGCCACCACTTTACTTTCTGTTTAAAAAAAAGCAGTCCCCACAGGGCTACAAAAAAGGGAGCGGTACGATTAAGCAGGGTGGCCCTGCCCGGAGAACCCATCACAATAGCGCTGAAGTACAGGATCATGGCGGCTGCCCCAAACAGCCCTCGCAGGAATACATCTTTTTTATCTTCTACCTTCCAGGGCTGCTTCAGTATGAGGATAGCGGCTACAGACAGGGGAATACCGATCACAAAGCGGAAAAAGGCTACAGTGAGGCCGTCGATGCGGCCCGGGATGTTCTTGACTAGTATGGCCATGATAGCCAGACAGGCTACTGACAGGAGGACTGCCAGTTCCCCTTTTGTATGCTGCTTCATACCAGCTCCTTATGAGGCCATTAGTATAAAGCTCTTATGAGAAAAAGTCTAAGGAATCCAGGGCCGGGCGCTACTTACTGATATTGTATTTGTCATGTTTTTTCAGGTAATATTCCATTTGAATAATAGCGTATCTAATATCACTGTTATGATTGTAGTCGTACTCATCTCGGTCATCCTCATCAGGGAGAGCATCCCGTTTGACGTCCTCATACCTGAGCTGTTCCCGGGCATCTGCCAGGGCCAGGTTGGTCTGTATGATGCTTTCTATTTCTTCAGGAAAGCGTAGATCCTGGGCTTCCAGGTTCCGTAAGACCACATTATGTTCTTTTAACAGAGGGTTGATCTGATCGATATTCAGCTTGTTTCTGATATCCCCTGGATTATGAACAAAATCCCTTACTTTATAGGCAGAGTAAAGCTTTTCACAATGATCCTGAATGAGGAGATTATATTCCAGGGTATAAAGGGATTGTGCCTCGGCATCCATCTTCATGTTGGTGAGGTATTGCACCTGCATCACCAGGTCCAGATTGACACGGATCCCATCTGCAGTGATGATCTCCGGGCTGAGATACTGGGTATATACCTTGTCGGTGCGCAGGCTGTTATCTGTACATGCGCTTAAAAAAAGTAAAATGAATAAAAATCTCTTCATGCATTTACCTCTGATTCCATTTATTTTTCAGATTATAGAGGAATGCGTCTGAAAACACAAAAAATATTTCGGTGAAAGTGACACTTAGGGAGAAAGGACTTGTTACAATAACAGAAAGGACAAAGAGTCCATTGGAGGAAAAACATGAAAAGAATCGTATTTATTATGGCCATTCTGGCTCTGGCCTTACCGGTATTTGCTTTTAACCTGAATATTAAGGTCCCTCAAGCCAATCTGAGCCATCATGGCGGATACGGGAGCCTGGACTTTCGTATGAGTGAGTTTAACGGGCAGGAAGTATTTATGGCTGGAGTGACCGGGGGATTTACACTGAACCGCCGTACCCTGATCGGGGTAGCGGCTTATGGCTTTGCTCCGGAGATGGCTGTAGTGAGCAGCAGCGGGAGCGAGTCCAGCTACATCATGGGGGGATACGGGGGAATGCTGTTTGAATATACCCTGTTCCGAAAGCGCATGATCAATTTCAGCCTGTCCTGGCTGGGGGGAGTAGGGGCCTTTGTGGTATCTCCTGACTCAGTCTGGGGGGGATTTAATCCCAGCTATATCAGTTCCAGCTTCAGTTACGACTACTCCGGGCCGGAGTACGTCAGCCTTTTTCTGGTATCCGAACCGGGATTGAGTATTAATCTGAACCTGACCCGCTGGTTTAAGGTCTGTGCCCAGGTCAGCTACCGCAGTACCCTGGGAGGCGATGTAGCCGGGCTGAGCGACAAGGAACTATCCGGTATGAATGCCGGGCTGCAGTTTAAATTCGGGGCTTTTTAAAGACTAGATTTCACCACACTCTCTTTATAATAAGCCGCTGTCTCTATTGACAGCGGCTTATGTCTTTAAAATATTAAAATTCTTCTGAATAGACGATCTCATCGTTTAACATGATAGCCATGTTTTTTGCCCATTTCTCATAGTAATGGGCACAGTACTGACCCAGTTCATCTATGTTTTTAAAGCGGGAGGCCATAAAGGGAGCCTGCCAGCCCTGGTTCTCTATGAGATAAAAATAACCCTCTTTTTGAATGATTAACCCTGTGTGATCCATCCAGGCGATCTTGATTACAGGATCTATAATGAGTATCTGCATGATCTTAATTTCAGGATCGGCAGGAAATGTGAGGCCTTCTTTTTTCCACCATAGCCTGTAGTATTCCTGTGTCCGCATTACAGCGTCTTTATAACTGTCAGTCATGGGGAGATTTATGCTATAAAACAGGCTTTTATACTTTTCCCTTTCTTTTTCAGTCAGGGGCTGCTCAAAGAAGTGATTAAGACTATTGATCTCTCTGTCCAGATACCCCTGATTTTTGTTTTTTCTTTTCAGGTCATCCAGACTGATCAGGTCCTTACAAAGTATAAAGGTATTCATCCTGCAGTTTATATTATTTTGAGAATAAATAATGCTGTTATCGGTGTGATCTTGTTTGATATCCACTGAGACCCACCCTGATAAGGTAGAATTTATGGCATCCATCCGTTGTTTATAGGCTGTTATCTGGTCTTTCCAGGTGTTGAGGGATTCAGGGTTCATTCCCTTTTCTTTGAGCAGAGAATAGGTCTGATCCAGGACTTCCGGATTATTCAGATAATTGATCTCCATAGCAAAAGAAGTAGTACTGACTAGTAATAATAACAAAACAATGTATTTCATCTTTTCTCCCGTGCTTATTTTTTATACTCTTAGAGGCACTCAGAGTCCGGGAAGTTAGATGGTCAGTCATCTTCTTGCACCCTGAATCTTTCAATTTTATACTATGTTTTGCAATAAATCCTCTTTTTTGCCGTCTATATCAGTAAGGAGCCTGAATGAAAGAACTGGAAGACTTTTACCATCAGGAGCGGGATAAGCTCGTGAACTTCATCCGGAAGCGGCTGCGGGACACCACCGAGCGCAGTGCCGAGGACATCGTACAGGATGTGATGCTCAATATGTACGAGCGCTGGGATGTTTCCCGGCCCATTGGCAACCTGGTGGGCTATGTATACCGCACCATCCGTAACCGTATCATCGATATTTACCGTAAGCCTAAACGCCAGGTGGATATCGAGGATGAAGGCCTGGAAAATGTGCTCACGGAGTTACACGTGGATACCTATTCCGAGGTGGAACGTAAACAGCTCCGGGAAGCTATTTTTGATGCGGTAGCCACTCTTAGCGAGGAACAGCAGGATATCTGGCTGGCTACAGAGGTGGATAATATGAGTTTTAAAGAAGCAGCAGCTTTATGGGATGTACCCATTGGTACTTTACTGGCGCGCAAAAAAAGGGCCAATGACCGTCTGAAAGAACTGCTGTCACAGTATATAATCTAGGAGGAAAGAAATGAGCCCGTTTAAGTATGATATGAAAAGAAACTGGAAAAAACATAGTCCCCTGGTTAAAGGCCTGTTAATCACATTGTGGACTATTGTAGGAATAGCTTTTGCGGTAGGGATTGCCTTTTTACTGGGATATATAGTAATGCTGCTGTGGAATAAGGTACTGGCAGAAGCCGTGAGCGGTATACACCAGGTCAATTACTTCCAGGCAGTGGGACTGGTCATCCTGGCCAAGATCCTGTTCGGGTCTATGGGGGGAGGGCATGGCAAGGAAAAAAGTAAAAAACGTGGCCCCTGGGGAAAACGGCCTCATTTTCGCCCGGGAATGCACAAACAATTCCAGGATGAAGAGGGAAGCGACTGTGAAGACTGGGATATGGATGGATTCTGGGATACCGTAGGCCGGGAAGCCTGGAAGGAGTGGATCAGGGATGAAAAGAAAAAACGGGATAAGGCAATAGACACGGAAGGAAAGACAGAGACACCTTCATCATAAATATCGCAGCTCCAAATTGCGAAAGGGAGTATCCGTGTGGGTACTCCCTTTTATTTTGGTCTGGAAAAAAACTTTCTTATAGCGGCCAGGTCCCCCTGATGTGTCCTCAGGGCCTCCAGCGCTGTATCCATAGATACTTCCACAAAATGCAGAGTCTGAAAGGGGCAATACTGGGCCAGCATGTCTATGTCAGCGCTGATCACATTAAAGATCCGGGGATAGCCTCCTACTGTCTGTCTGCCTCTCAGGAGGATAATAGGGCCGGAAGGACTGAGCTGCACGCATCCTGTGGACACTGCTTCAGAGATCATATTTACCTGACTGTTTAGGGCCAGATCCTGATAGATACTATCCAGACGCATTCCCATGGCACTGAGGGCCGGGCTGATACGCCAGGCATAATTCAGAAAGTGTTCAGGGCAGGCCAGTAGATCATATTCAGGGCCCCTGAGCACCCTGATGGTATGGTCTTTGTGCTGCCAGTGCGCCATATCTTTAAAAGGGGGTAGTCTTCTACCGCTTAAGTCCGGGCCATGTTCCGCTTTTCGAAAGGACAAGTATGTTCTGAAACCGAAACTCTTATCTTTAAAATCAAGGATATCCCCTTTTTTAGCCAGTATCACACATCCATGCCGGACTGATTTCCTGGTCTTGCCACTGAGGATGCACTCACTATAAGAGGCACCGGTGATGACGATCCAGGTATCACAAGTGAAGCGGATGAGAGGGGGAGCGATGATCTCCAGGGAGGGAGTGCCTTCCGGATTAGCCAGGGCGATATTTCCCGCCTGATAGGAAAAACTGTCCATAGCACCCCCTGGGCTGTATCCCAGATCCTGACGGCCATAAGAGGGGGATCCTGCGATATAAAACAAGCCCGGCTTAAGCAGCTCAAACAGCTCATCCATGATCAGCTCCAGGATAGAGTCTGCGGGCCAGCTCCAGGGCGATCTCCGAGTCGGAATGAATACACAATGTGTCACAAGTCAGGCCTACCCATTTATATTTAATCTGGCCATCTGGATCTTCCATGATAGCTTCTACCTGATGCCGGTGGATGATATTCTCTGCATGTTCCCTGGCCTCTTCCAGTTCCTGAATGGAAGCAGTGACTTTATCCCGACTGACCAGGCTGAGCTTTCCTGTATCCGGATCTATACAGTATCTTCGTTCTGCAAATGCTTCCCTCATGACAGTGATACCTGCCTGAGTACACGCTTTATCCAGCTCGCTACCGGGAAGAGTGAGGACAGTCCCTATATCCTGTCGCAGGAGCCACCGGGTCAGTAATGAGGCCAGGCTCTGGTCTTTACAGGCATCGTTATAAAGTGCCCCGTGGAACTTGATCATCTTGATATCACTGAGCCGGGTGTATTGTTCATCCAGGGAGGATTCCAGTCGTTCCGGACTGATATCCATGCTGACCCGTCCGAAATGATCCCGGTCCGGGTAGGACAGGTGAGCAGATATACTTACTTTATATTTTTCAGCCAGCTCCCTGTACCAGGCTATACTCCGTGCATCCCCGGCGTGGCCGCCGCAGGCTATATTGGCGATGTGGATAGTCTGCATGAGCTGGTCATCCAGGGAATGATGCGGCCCCCTCTCGCCGATATCACAGTTCAGTAAGATCATAACTGTTTTACCTCTCTGAATGTGATACTGTCACCGGGGATTATATCTGACAGAAATGCAGGGTCGGTACGTCCGATGATATTCCATCCTCCCGGTGAATCCTGGGGATAGATGCCGGTCTGCGCCCCGCCTATACCCACTGATCCGGCTGCTACATGCTTGCGGGGACTATCCAGTCGGGGAGTAGCCAGGTTCTCATCCAGGCCTATCAGATAGGGAAAGTGTGGTTTAAAACCTATCATAGCCACCAGGTATTCAGCACTGTAATGACGCCGGATGATCTCGGAGATACTGAGCCCACGGATAAGGGCTATTCTATCCAGATCAGGGCCGTCATAGACTACCGGAATTTGTCGGGAGGAACCAGCCTTAAGTGAGAGAGTTTTGTTAGTTCTGGCTTTTTCGAAGAGGGTGTCGATCATGCTGGCCAGGGCAGGAACATCGGCCCTTAAGGGATCAAAATGTACGGCCAGTGCTTTGTAGGAAGGCACGATATCCCGCACCCCTTGAGAAAATATCTCAGCATTTTGTTTTAGAGTACCATACACGTAAAGAATGACGCGTACCAGCCTAATATCTATAGTTTCACCAATTGACCAGCACAGGCAGGAGTCACCCAGGGGATAGGTTTTAACAGTGTATTCAGCCATAGTATATTATAGTAGAAGTTGATCAAAATGACTAGTTCCCTTTTTAAAATGGAGAGGACTTCATTTAATGGAGCTTAAAAATTCACTTCTATTAGTTAAGGCCCGGGTATCAGGCTGAGTATTTTATACTTCATGTCCATATTCTCCCGGGCATTGAGCATGGTATAGCTGTAGACTCCTTTATGTATTTTGACAAAGATAATGATATCCCCCTGCTCCTCCAGTTCTGATTTTCTGTCATAATAGAAATTGGAAGGATGGGGGGAGCTTTTAGGACAATTATACATAAGACTAATATCTCCATGTTTATCCCAATCTGCTGGATTTACTGATATCTTTGTGGCAATCAGGTGAGCTTTATCTGCCTGAAATAGTATCTCCTCTACCACATAATGATCTACTGTATACTCCAGAGGGATACGGCGCAGACCGCATTTAAAGTTGATCTTATTGGTAGACATGAAGGGAGAGTCCTGTATTACCACCAGGATAGCATCTGAACTCTGCACCAGGATCTCCAGGTTTAAGGGCTGGAAGGCTGGCTTATAGGCCCAGGAGTGAGTAGGTATCAATAATAGCAGGGATAGTAATGTTTTTTTCATGATAATATGCCTCCCGGAATATTATATATCATACTGAATCATTATTAAGGGGAAATGGAGAATGGGCAAGAAAAATGCCGGAGGGATTTGCACACAGTTTGTGTTAAGTAATCCTTACTCTGTGACTTTGCGAAGGGTGCCTGCCTGAGCCTGTGGTCTATGAGAGGCCCACCACCTTATCCGGTATATATTATTTCATTATAAACAAAATATTTTGCACAGCCCTTGACATCCACCTACCTCTATGTTATATTCTATATGACTAAAAATACATAAATAGTCACACAGGAGGTGCTATTGTGCCCAGAGGTTTTAACGACGACGAAAAACAGCGTATACTGCAGCAGCTCCTGGAGTGCGGGCGGCGGCTGTTTGGACAATACGGGGTACGCAAGACCTCTCTGGACGATATCGTAAAGTGCGCCGGAATCGCCAAGGGCAGCTTTTACCAGTTTTTTCCTTCCAAGGAGCTGCTGTTCTTTGCCCTGGTAGATCAGTTTCAGCAGGCTACCCGCATCAGAATCAAGGATGCTATGGCAGCAATAGAGGTACCGGACCTGGACAGTCTTACTGATGTGATAGTAGACTCTTTCCGGGTACTGCAGGAGGAGCCTATGCTGCGCATCATGCTGGATCAGGAGGAGTACCAGTCCATACTGCACAAGATCCCCCGGGAGATCCTGGAACAGGAGCGGGAGAGTGATATAGACTATGCCTCTGAGCTCTACCATCTGTGGCAGGAGCGGGGACTGCATCCGCAGATCGATCTCTCCCTGTTTACCGATATGTTACGCATCCTGGCTATGAGCATGCTGCAGAGCAATATGGTACAGTCCGATTTTCAGGATATGACCAGGATCATTATAAAAGGGATCTTAATACAGACTTTTCCGGAGGGAGTAAAATGATAAGTGTAAAAGACCTGAGATTCCGTTATAAAGGCAAGGCTGAAAACACCCTGCATGGGCTGAACTTTGAAGTAAAGGACGGGGAGATCTTCGGATTCCTGGGGCCCAGCGGTGCCGGTAAGTCCACCACCCAGAAGATCATCATCGGCCTCCTCCGGCAGTACAGCGGGTCGGTACAGGTACTGGGCCGGGAGCTGTCCAGCCTGAAGCGGGACTATTACGAGGACATCGGGGTGAGCTTTGAGCTGCCCAATCTGTTTCAGAAGCTGACCGGCCGGGAAAACCTGGAGTACTTCCGCTCTCTGTACAGTAATGAATGTGAAGATATTGATCTGCTCCTGCAAAAGGTAGACCTGCAGCAGTCTGCTGACATAAGGGTGGGCGACTACTCCAAGGGAATGCAGATGAGGTTAAACTTCATCAGGGCCTTTCTTAATAAGCCAAAACTCCTCTTCCTGGATGAGCCTACGTCCGGCCTCGATCCTAATAATGCCCAGCGCATAAAGGACATCATAGGGGACGCCCGCAGCCGGGGCACCACAGTATTTATCACTACCCACAATATGAGTGTGGCTGATGAGATGTGTGACCGGGTAGCCTTTATCGTCGACGGAGGCATCCGCCTCATAGACTCCCCCCGGGAACTCAAGATACAAAAGACCGACAAGATAGTAAGGGTCTCTACCGGTAAAGGGGATGAGCGCCGGGATTTTGATTTCAGGATAGCGGGCCTGGACAAGAACCAGGAATTCATGGGACTACTCCAGAGTGGGCGTGTAGAGACCATGCATAGTATGGAGCCGTCTCTGGACGATATTTTTATGGAAGTGACAGGGAGGGCCCTGGTATGAGGCTGTGGAATAGTCTGAAAAAAGACATACGTATCCAGTTCAGGCATGGATTTTACTTCGTCTATCTCATCCTGTGCGCTGTCTATATAGCTATACTCTTTGCGCTGGGAGAGCAGGCCCGGGCCATCATGCACTCATTGTTTATCTTCGAAGACCCGGCTACTATGGGCTATATCTTTGTAGGAGGGATGGTCCTGCTGGAGAGGCAGGAGCGCAGCCTGCAGACGGTATTCATCTCCCCTCTGAGCATCAGTGATTACCTGGCCAGCAAGGTCTTATCAATTAATCTCCTGTCTCTATCTGCTGCTTTGCTGATAAGCCTCTTTATGAAAGGGATCAGTTTCAATGTCCTGTTACTGATCTGGGGTATAAGCCTGACCTCCCCGGTATTTACTCTGCTGGGCCTGGCCCTATCTACCCGCTTTAAGTCGCTGAACTCTATGCTTATGATCACCGGAGTAGCGGCTGGCCTGATCAATGCTCCTCTCATCGCTTACTGGGACAGATTTTATCACCCGGTCTTCGAAGCATTTCCTCCCCTGGCATCGCTCAGGATAATCGATATGGCCCTGGGTCACTCTCTGTGGAACGGAGGGCAGTTTATTCTCAGTTCGCTGGTATTGCTGAGCTGGAGTGCAGCGATGTATCTGTGGGCGCATCTCTGGTTTAAGAAATACCTGGTATCCCAGTCCGGAGTACAGATATGATGAAGATAAGAATGATGGCCAAAGCGGACTGGAAGAATATCTCCCGGGATGCTATTTCTTTTGTAGTATTGCTGGTACCTTTGATGCTGTTTTTTGTGATGAAGTTCTTAATACCAGTCATCCGGGATTTTGCTCTGCAGTGGTTTGAGCTGCAGGAATACTATATACTGATCTTCAGCCTGTTTTTTATAATGGTCCCCTATATGACCGGTATTCTGGCCGGGTTTTTATTCCTGGATGAACGGGATCAGCACATACTGGAAGCCATTGCTGTCACCCCCCTGCAGCGGAGGGGGCACTTATGGTTTCGCTCCTCTCTAATGATGCTGCTGTCTCTGGCCTTTGCCCTGGGGCTGTACCCCTGGTCGGGACTGGTATCGCCGGACTGGATGCGGCTGCTGGTAGTGGCACTGGTGGCTTCACTGGAAGTACCCCTCTTTGCTTTACTTCTACTCAGCATAGCTCACAATAAGGTCGAAGGACTGGCCATTTCCAAGTTTTTAGGCCTGGTCAGCTTTGCTCCCATTATAGCCTTCTTTCTTAGCGGAGCCTGGAAGTACACTATGGCCTGGTCACCCCCTTTCTGGCTGGTGCAGGCTTATCTGGCGGACAGCTCCTCTGCTTTCTGGATCCACATCGGGGTCGGACTAGCCTACCATATTGTCCTGGTAGGGCTGCTCATACGCCGGATGGAGAATGAGGCGGAATAAGCAGGTGATGGGGCTGAGCAGGAAAGAGAGCTGATGTTTTTCAGGCTTATTATCCCTACAGTTGCCCTGAGGCAGTGAAGCTTAAGTCCTGGAAGATTATGGCTAGGGTATCTCAGCTAGCTTTACGTGTTGGTGACGGAGATTGCATTGGTAAAAAAGAGATTAGTATACCCATTTAAGATGCTTAGGGGAGTGCCGTTACTGATATTTTGCAGCATGATACCGCTAGTGTTACTGTATAGTGTATTGTTTGTCACCACATATCCATAGATCACCTGATTATCCTCGTTTCCCACGATGATTCCGATGCGGTTGAGCCCGAAGCTGTTATTGATAACAGTGACATCATGCCCGCCGTCCAGCCACATTCCCGGACAGGACCACTGCCCCAGGCTGGGGTTGGCCGGATCCAGCCAGGCCACCGAACGATGGGCACTGGCGAAGTTGCCCCTGACAGTCACAAAGCTGCTGTCTTCTACCAGAATACCGCCTCCCCGGTTGGAGTGGGCCTGATTATCTATGATGAGGCTATGGTCCAGGGCGTAAGTGTTGATACCGGTACCCAGGGCACCCTGGGCATCTATGATGGCCTGGGCAGGACCGTTTCTATAGACCATATTATTGGATATTAAGACAGTTCTACTGTATTTTGCATTTATCCCGTATCCTTCAAAACCCCAGGCGTAATCACTGGAATTGATCCCGTTATCATGGACTGTACAATCCATTACAGAAATACGGGAGGAATTCAGTATATTGATCCCTACCACTAAGAAATCTTTTACTTCAATCCCTCTCATGATGACCTGGTCGCAGTTTTCGATGAGGATTCCTTCATACTGACTGGACAGGCCGTCGATAATCACACCAGGTTCAGCCAGGATATACACAGGCAGGCTGAAGTCACGATCGGCTATCCAGGTGGACTCCTGGTAAGTTCCGGGCAGGATATGAACGGTATCACCGGAGGCCAGGTTTTCAAAAGCTCTTTGAATGGTCAAAAAAGCTTCATTTGTTGTAAGTCCGGAATTGTTATCGCTTCCGCCGGGAGATACGTAAAAGACCCCCGGATCTCTTTCACCAATAAGCTCAGGTGAACAGGATACAGCCATTAAAAAAAGACTGACCAGGAATAGCTTTCTCATAATCGGTACTTTCCATAGATTAGTTGTTATATTCACAGAAATATATCATTGAGTAAAAAGAATTACAAGAAATATTATAGGATTATATTTTCTGCTCTAGCCTGATATTTTTTCAGCTTTGCACAGAAAGAGGGGGTAGCTCTTCCCGCTGTCCCGGGTTATGGTATAGGGTGTAGAGAAGAGCACATTTTTGAAGCCAGCCTGCGTCAGCAGCTTATGAATATGGGCCTGGTCAAATCCAAAGTGAAACACCCCCTCTATCCCCTGAGGATGAAAAGTACCGTCTTCTTTATCGAGGTCAGCCATGAGAAACAGCCCTCCCGGTTTTAAGAGTTCATAGCAGCGTTGTATAGCGGCCCCGGTATCTTGTATATGGTGCATTACCATGCTGGAAAAAATAACATCAACCGGCTCAAAGTGATCTGTAAAGATATCCCTCTGTTCAGCCCGTGCCTGTTTCAGGCCAATAGACCGGGCTTTTTGATTAAAGACCTCCACCATACCGGCTGAGCTGTCTATTCCCAGGAGGCTGTGAGCCTGAAGGGCCAGGCTGAGCCCTACCAGGCCGGTACCGCATCCCAGTTCCAGCAGGTCTTTTTCCTTACAGTCGGCCGCCTGTTCCATGGCATCACTGATAGCCTTGGCCATTTTCTTGCGTCCGGGATCTTCATCCCAATACTGTGCTACTTCATCAAATCTACTCATGATTACCCCCGTGCTTACTCAAAATAAAACTGATCCAGGTGGGCTCCGTCACAGAATGGCATATTTTTACTCTGGCCGCAGCGGCACAGGCAGTAATGATCGGTACTGGGTATTTCGGAGCGGGAGTCTCGTTCATCCTCCAGGGAGATATGGCCCAGCACTACCAGAGGGCCGTTATACAGCACCTTAATCGATACTGGGCTGTCCCAGTCTACAAATAACTCCCGGTTTAATTCATAGCGAAGAGCACCTGAGGGGCAGGAACGGACAGCCTTTATGACATGTTCTTTACTGGCATTATCCGGTTCTACCCAGGGCTGACGGTTACGGTTAAATACTTCCATGAGATTGATGATGCAGTCAGAGGTATGGGCACATATACCATGGTCATACAGTACAGTGATCTCTTTGCCGAAATAATGGTACCATTTTCTTTTTTCCCGCTCATCCTGCTTATCATCCCGGAACCCGCTGCTATGGTGGGAACCGTCGCAAAAAGGCTGATTGGCAGATTTACCACAGCGGCACAGGGCTACATGATTTTTTACGGGGATGTCATCTCCATGCTCCATATGCAGGACCTCTATGTTTTCAATGTGGGCCGGCCCGTTTTTTTCCAGACGGATGTGAGGCTTGACTTCAGACATGGAGACTCCTTATACTAAGATACTATACACCGCTGAAAAGGTCAATTCAGCACTGTTAATCTTTAATATTATCCCACAGCTTAAGGGACAGATCGTTCAAAGCACTTTTTTCCCGGGGATCGAGGCAGTTGAACAGATTCTGTATATTAATGATATGGGGGGGATAAAGCTCTTTTAAGACAGACCTGCCTTTTTGAGTGATGGAGACCAGGTTTACCCGCTTATCTCTGTCATCCCGGGCCTTCTCTATCATGCCATCCCGGGCCAGGTTTTCTATCACTACTGTCATGTTACCGGGTGTGGATTGGATTTTCTCCATGACCGTAGAGATGCTCAGGGGAGACTGGCCTGAAAGCAATTGCAGGACATTGAACTGGGGCAGTGACAGGCCTTTTTCATGAAGCAGGGTCTCTACCTTTCGTTTGACAGCCTGATAGCAGGAGGAGAGGGAGCTCCACAATCGGAGGTCCATATCGGCTTTTTTACCGTAGGTGCTATTGTCCATAACACAATTTAATACGAACTAGTAATAAATGCAAGTAAACCTACTCATCCCTTCCTGCCTAACCAGGGAAAGAATCGCGAGGTATTGGAAGCATAGGCTTCCCAGTCGGGATGATCCCGGTAACGTCTCTCCAGCATAGGCACTCCCGATACAAAGTTGAGCAGCAGGGTAATGAGCAGGGGGCTGAGCAGGGCCAGCCAGTGTGAGGGAAAGGCCAGGATGCCGATGCCCCACCACATCAGGCTCTCCCCGAAGTAATTGGGATGCCGGGATACCGACCACAGGCCGTGCGTAATGATCTTTCCTTTATTGACCGGGTCTTTTTTAAAGCGGGCCATCTGGGCATCACCCAGGGTCTCAAAGATAAAGCCGGTGATAAACACTATCCCACCTATAATTACTGCACTGAGCTCAAACACCGGATGAGTCCACACTGCATAGAGGGGCAGGAGCATGGCCCACATAATGGCTCCCTGAAGCAGGAATATCTGAAAGAAACTGCGCACAACAAACCAGCGCCCCCAGTCCCTGCGCCACTGGGCATAGCGGAAGTCCTCCGGCTTTCCCCGCTTGCGCCCATAGACATAGAGGGAGAGCCTGAGCCCCCATATCAGTATGAGGCTGGAAAAGATGATCTTCAGGATCGTGACAGTGTGCTGACTGAGCCAGAACACGGCTGTGACCCACATAAATCCCAGCCCCCAGAAGATATCCACTATGGAGTTGTCCCTGAGGAGCTGGGCCAGGGTAAAGGCCAGTATCATAAAGATCCCTATTGCCAGAGCGGATAATCCCAGTGCAGATGACATAGCAGCCTCCTTTGTGTAATAATAGATAAATTCCCCGGCTCTGTCAAGTGAAACCCTCCAAAATACTACGCATTGA
The DNA here is from genome assembly GCA_964537555.1 of uncultured Brevinematales bacterium. Classification (GTDB taxonomy): domain Bacteria; phylum Spirochaetota; class Brevinematia; order Brevinematales; family CAYRWR01; genus CAYRWR01. The sequence goes on along the minus strand of CAZIAD010000026.1, from coordinate 1,272 downwards.
AATAGTGCATAAGGCACTAAAAGTAGACATGAGGCATTTTACATGCTATAATTCTGTTCAATAAAAAAACAAAGAGGTTTGTGATGAAAAAAGTAGTATTATTGATTATGGCTGTGACAATATCCGCCTGTACTCTCGAGAATAGCGGTGTCAATGCAGATGTATACAATGACCAGGGCCAGCTTCTCCCGGCCAGTAACCAGGACGGGGACGGACAGCTCTTTAAGATCGCTGACGGCGAGTGGTCTACCTACTATGGTGCCGATGGTATCAGTGCCTATTACCACAAAAATGTGTGGATCGACATCCAGGTACCGACCTGGTCTTCTTCCAAAAAAGTAGGTATAGTCTGGACAGATAATAACTGGGCTACTGTACACACCACCTATGCTAAATTCGAAGCCAGCCTGGGTGACGGTAAGGAAAGATGGGGTATCGACCTCACTCCTATAGGGGATATTAAGATCCATCGTTCTATGGGCCCTGTCTACTGGACAGATATGGACGGTAATTATATCCACCTGGGATATCCTCACAGATCAGTGGTCATGCAATACGCCATCTTTATGAACTACGATGGACGCACCCTGTGGAACAATAACTACAGCCGGAACTATCAGCTGGTAGTGGTTCAATAAGTAAAAATGAAACTCAAAAAGAGTCGCTTCGGCGGCTCTTTTTTTTTGGAAAAATGTATGAAAACCTTTACGGCAAACAGGGATGGGCAGGATCCCCGTTTCCGGGCAGCCTCCATGAAAAGTCCCGGAGTGCAGGCCTTCTCCCTGATCCCATTCTCTGCCGGGGGGAGGGAGGATGACAGGAGGCCGGGGTGCACATTCCCCCTGGCCGGGAGCTGCAGGCCTCATGCCTTTATCCCGGGACTGATGGCAGCTGTTTTATCCTAGCACTATAGTGGTGCCGCTGGAATAGGCTGACGCCCCCAAGCCTCTTTTATAAAAAAATGAAATATGTCTTGTTATCCCGGGGATATTAAGTTAAAGTATGTACAGGAGTGACTATGTATAGATACCTTATTTGGCTGGGACTGAGCTTTGTGCTCTTTTCCTGTCAGGCCCCGGAATTTCCCTTTGACAATTATGACTACAGCATCAACCAGCTCACTCTGGGACTGGCCTTTGTGCCTGATTCCACAGCGGAGCAGCGGAGCTTTACAGCCGGCCATTTCAGTAGCCTCAATATAGGACAGGTGCGTATGGCCCAGAGCTGGGACCTGCGGGAGCCGGTCAATGGTACATTTTACTGGCAGCCCCT
>CAZIAD010000025.1:0-50976 GCA_964537555.1 uncultured Brevinematales bacterium | reverse complement strand
TGGGAGTGGTACCAAAGTCCACTTTTACATTTTCACGCATGGTCGCGTCCTCTATCTCATAGAATGGCAGGCGCTGGAATCCACCCATATTGGCTACTATGCTGTTCGGGAAGACCATGACTTTGGTGTTGAAGTCCCGGACGATGGCATTGTAGTAGCGGCGGGCTCTTTCGATCTCTGTCTCCAGGGCCTGAAGCTGATCCATGAGCTCCTTAAAGTGGGCATCTGCCTTGAGCTGAGGGTAGTTTTCTGTGACTGCAAACAGGCTCTTCAGGGCCTGGGACAGGAAGTTCTCGGCCTGTATCTTGTTCTGGATATTGTCGCTCGTGATATTCACCGCCTGCTGACGGGCCTTGATCACTGCTTCCAGAGTACCCTTTTCATGGCCGGCATAACCCTTGACGGTTTCCACCAGGTTAGGGATGAGGTTATACCTCTTCTTTAAGATTACATCTATGTCACTCCAGGCATTTTCCGTGCCCAGCTTGAGCTTTACCATACTGTTATACAGCCCGATAAACCAGAATATTAGTAATAGTACAATACCACCAATAATCGCACCGACTACCATGATATCCTCCTGTGTTTGATGTCTCATTGTAGTACAGACAGGGAAAAATGACAAGAAATATTTAGTCAATGATTTACTGATAAGGGATATGAGATATTAATCTTCTTCAGAAATACTGAGTCCACCGCTTTGTAGAGCATCGATACTGAGCCCTCCCTGCTTTTCAGAAGACTCATCCAGGCTTAGGGCTCCCCGTTCTCCCTGTGGTATAAATCTCTCCTGTAACAGGGTTTTCGCATCGTTTAGGGCTTTTTTCAGGGAAATACTACTGGATTTTTGGGCCAGTATAAATATCTTTTCTATGTCGTCCTCTACTGCACAGAACCCCAGGGCTCTGGCAGCACACACCAGTATACCACTATCTTTCTCTCTTTCCTGAATATTAAATAAAAATGGGGATACTGTAGCAGACCTGGTCTCCTTCAATCTTTCAATGATAGCCACTTTGTGATTCCGCGAATCAGATCTCCAAAAGGCGTTTTCCAGGTCTGGTATGAGTTGAATGAGTGTTTCCCTGTCAGAATATTGCAGGATGAGATTTAATACTTCCGTTGACAGCAGATGTTTTCGTAAGTGAATACGGATTTTATCGAGGCCTTCCAGCCCCAGCTGTATTTTTGCCAGTAATCTGTTCTTAGGGGACTTATCTCCCAGTGCCCAGGACACCGCTGCCTTTGTATCAGCATGCTGAGGAAATCGTCTTGCTAAAATCTCCAGATTATTGTAACGTACTTCAGGCACAGGGTCATTCCGAACGTTATCCAGGCATCTTTGTGTCAGACTCCGGGCAGAATCTATCTGGTAAAAAATGCGGAGTAGCACATTGCTCAGCTCGTCAATGGCTTTTTCACTCCCCTTATAATCCCGGTAGGCATTCAATCGTATGGAATTATGTTGTATGTTTATTGCATAAGTGACCTGTAAAGTATCCAAAATAGGCTGCCTCAATGTCTGCCTGAGGAGGGATACCACAGAGTCCTTATCACCTGTGATGTTAAAATTCTTATCAAATAAAGGGTCGCCTATAGTAATCTGATTTCCGCTTATCCCCTGGAGAATAGCCGCAGGCCAGGTCTCATTACTGATGTTAAATTCCTTAGATTCCAGGATAGAAATATTAAGGGTCAAACTTAGGGAAAATCCTTTTTCTCCATCCCATGTTTCTATATGGATGATTTTACCATTAATTTTCCGGCTTGTTTTGGTGCTATTGGTTTTTAGCTGAATAGGTTTTCGTTTCAATATTAAAGCGTCTTTTCTTATTTTTGCCTTTTTTATGAGTCGATCTATGAGGAGATAGATGAGTATCATTAGACCCACTGTTCCAAATAGTGTTATCAATTCAATCAGATCATTTCCAGCATTTTCCATATCATGGGATCCTCCATTTTATTAATATTGCATGTTCTTTCTATTTTATCAATTCTGCTGATGCTCTTCTCTATGGTAATTCCTGTTTTCCAAATTGAGTCTATAACCCTCTAATATTTGAGTTTTCCCATATTCGCTAAGGGGATATTACAAGCAGGGTTTTTATCCAGGGTTATCATGTGTCTTTTCTATTTTAGACCATTAATCTTCCAGACTCAGTCCTCCTGCACCTTCCCCGTGTATACTCAGTCCTCCTTCCTGCTCTGCAGACTCTGATATAGAGAGACTGCCTCTTTGAGCACTGCTGCTGTACCGGTTTTGAATAGTGGCAATGGCACTATGTAATGAGTTTTTTTGTAAAGATAGACTATTGGCTGCCTTTTCCAGCTTATACAGAGGCTCTACTGCCTCCAGGGTGGCACATTGTCCCAGAGCGTGGATGAGGTATTCACTGAGCCAGTCCCTGGGGTGTTCCTGTAATTCAGAAAGGAAGAATGTTTCATTACTGCTTTCTTCCAAATCTGTAAGAGTCTCCAGTAATTGGACTTGTATTTGAATATCATTCTGCAATTTATAAGATTTGATCAAAAATTCGCTACTGTCTGGGTATTTCATAAGCCTGATCTCATCCAGAATACTTTGGAGGTCCTCATTATTTATGCCTGGTGTCAGTATTTCGTTAAAAAGAATGTCCCTGCCTTTTTCTTTGAGGAGAAGTGCGGTAAATACTCTGATACTCCGATCTTTATCCTTTAAACTGTTATTTATTATTGTTCTGGTGAGTGCTTCTTCAGGATAACTCCGGTACAATGCAGCTATATTCTGCTTCCGAACTCCTATATGTGGGTCATGATAAGCCATATCTGCCATGCTTTCTAGTAAGGTCTTTTGAGGCTGCAGCATTCTGGAGATCTGTATCAATTCCTCTATGGAAGCATGAATCTCCTTAGCACTTACAAAGCCATTATTTTGTCTTTTAACATATAATTTAAATGGGGTGATGCTCAGGTCGTCATACTTAGATGCCATATCCAATAATGCCTGACGTATCTGTGCATTTAGTATAGCCCTGGTATCATCAGGGTCAACACTGGTGATAAAGATCGAGTCATCAAAATACTCATGGCCCGTCCTGAAAATGTTTTGTCCTAACTTATACTGAAATGATTTGGTTTTGGCTATTTGAAGACTGGAATGTAATTTAAGCAGATGATTTAAAGTAACTTCCAGATAATGACCATCAGTCCCAAGAATGATTTTGACTTCTGCGTTATAGTCACCCTTCTTGATGAGTCCACTTATCTTATTGCTGGAATTGTCTGGAGAGTTCACATATTTCAGTTTTAAGTCCTGGGCCAGTTGTCTATAATGGTGAGTTACTATTTTTTGTAATAAGGTGGGAATACCCAGTATGATTCCTGCTATAAGTAGAAAAATACCAATTATTTCTAGATCAGGCACACAAATACCCCTTATTAAAAACTAACCTCATACGGAAAAAACAGGAAATCTACCCAAAGGACCTAAAATCACTATATTATTTTACCTTAAAGTGAAGAAATGTCTATCTTAAGTGTCAAACAGAAGACACCCCAGGTATCTCCACCTGACTTACTATTGTTTAGTAAAAATTCCATTCCGGGTAAATGTGAAAGTCAAAAAAAAAGGACTATTGACTATAGACTTTTGACTTTAGACTTAACTCCATATATAATATAGGTTAATATACACGGATCAGGGGTATGCAGTGAAACAGGTATTAATCTACGATACGACTCTCAGGGACGGCAAGCAGGCGGAAGGGGTTAACTTTTCTCTTACGGATATGATCTCCATTGCCCGCAAGCTGGATGAGTTCGGCATCGATTACCTGGAGTGCGGCTGGCCCGGCGCTCTGCCCAAGGACAAAGAGTTCTTCAAAGAGATCAAAAAATATGAACTCAAGCACAGTAAGATCGTGGCATTCGGGTCTACCCGCCATGCCAAGAATAAAGTATCTGAAGACGACAATATCCGTGAGCTCATAGCAGCCCAGACCCCTGTCATCACCATTTTCGGGAAATCCTGGGACCTGCATGTCAATGAAGTATTTAAGATAGGCCTGGATGCCAATCTGGAAATGATATATGACTCAGTGGCCTATATCAAGGACCAGGGCAGAGAGCTCATCTATGATGCTGAGCACTTCTTTGACGGCTTTAAGGAAAACCCTGATTATGCTATCCAGACCCTGCAGGCTGCCCAAAAAGGCGGAGCCGATGCTATAGCCCTCTGTGATACCAATGGAGGCCTCCTCCCTTTTGAGATAGCAGACATATATAAAAAGGTCAAAGCAGCCATAAAAATACCCCTCGGTATCCATGCTCATAATGACGGAGACCTGGGAGTGGTCAATTCGTTGGAAGTGATCCGCCTGGGCGGGAACCATGTACAGGGTACCATCAATGGGATAGGGGAGAGATGCGGAAATGCCAATCTTTCTTCTATTATACCTAATCTCTTACTGAAAATGGGCTACCAGGCTCCCGGAATCAATCTGGATAAACTCAAGGATCTGCAGGATGTGTCCCATTTTGTATATGAGATGGCTAACATGATGCCCTCTACCAAGCAGCCCTTTGTAGGACTGAGTGCCTTTGCCCATAAAGCGGGGGTACATGTGAACGCGGTTGAGAAGAACCCCCGGACTTATGAGCACATCGAGCCGGAGACTGTGGGTAATCAGCGCCGTATCCTCATATCTGAGCAAGCCGGAAAGTCCAACATCCTGGCCAAGGTCCACAGTATGGGCCTCAATATAGATGAAAAGAAAGCCAAAGATCTCCTTAAGACTGTGAAAGAAATGGAAAATATGGGCTATGAGTTTGAAGGGGCGGATGCCTCCTTTGAACTGCTGGTCAACCGGCTCAGTGGCCACCTTAAGGAAAGATTTGCGGTAGACTCTATACAGACCTTTTCCTATATTCATGGAAAAAAGAATGTAGTACAGGCTACGGTCAAGCTCAAAGTAGGCAAGGTAGAAGAGATCATGGTAGCGGAAGGGGACGGGCCTATCAATGCTCTGGATATAGCCCTCAAAAAAGCCCTGTCTGTGTTCTATCCTGTGGTAAAAGACATCAATCTAATCGACTATAAGGTGAGGATACTCAATCCCCGCCAGGGTACTGCTGCCGTGACCCGTGTGCTTATTGAGTTCCGCTATAAGAACTATGAATGGGGTACAGTGGGTGTGTCCGGTAATGTAATCGAAGCCAGCTGGATGGCCCTCATAGACAGTATGCATTATATTTTAAGTAAAATAGAGAATGAGGCCTAGATGAGTGATAAGAGGCCTATTGGAATATTCGACTCCGGGGTGGGCGGACTGACCGTAGCCCGGGAGATCATGACGCTGCTGCCCGGGGAGGAGATCATCTACCTGGGTGATACTGCCAACTTACCCTACGGGGATAAATCGGCAGAGATAGTGACTGAATATGCCTTTGCCAATACCCGCTTTTTATTAAAGCACGATATTAAAGTCATGGTAGTGGCCTGTAATACCGCGTCTTCCGTGGCCCTGGATGCCCTCAAGGCGGAGTTCAGGATCCCCATTATAGGCGTCATAGAACCAGCGGCCAAGGGAGCCATCTATGCTACCCGGAATCAGCATATAGGTGTAATAGGGACTAACCGGACCATCCGGAGCGGGGTATACACCCAGACTCTGCATGACCTGAATAAAGAGGTGCAGGTCTATTCACGGGCATGCCCTTTGTTTGTACCCCTGATAGAGGATGACTTTATAGGCCATGAGGCCACCCGACTGATCGCCCTGGAATACCTGGCGGAACTGGGCCAGCACCAGATAGATAGCCTGATACTGGGATGCACCCATTATCCCCTGCTCAAAGATATGCTCTCCGAAATACTTCCGGGAGTAAAGATGGTAGATTCGGCCAGCTCTACGGCTCAGGATCTGCAGAGTATACTGGATACCGGCCATCTCAAGAGTGATAAAAAAGATATCCGGCATCAGTTTTTTGTCACTGACGTGACCGATAAGCTGCACAGCCTGGGAAAAAGGATTTTAGATTTTGATGTAACATTCACCGAGGTGAATCTGTAAATAGGAGATATTTTTATGAAGAGATCTGTACTGGTATTATTATTCCTCATTTTAAGTGTTCTGGGTTTTTCCAAGATTGTAAACTGGGTTGTGGCCAGGGTAGGTAGTTATTCCATAACATCCTATGACATTAAACAGATGACCAGTTTTAAAAAAGGGAGTGGGGACCAGACAGCTACCGATAAAGATTCCCTGGAGGAATTACTACTGTCTTATTCTATTATGACTTTGGCCCGGCAAAACCCCAATTATCAGAGTCAGGATAGAGAGGTGGATAATTACATTACCTCAGTGACTAATATTACAAACAGAGAAGATGTCCAGGCTCAGCTCAGATTGAAATTGTATCGTGATTATCCGGAGCAGTATAAGCTTCAGATCGAGAGAAATCAGGTACTGAGGGCTCTTTTATTCTATGATAATGAATTAAAGGAACAGGTCAATACTGAAAGTCCTATGGATGAACTTAAGAAGTATTATGATAAAAATAAAAACCGATACGCGGAACCTCCTCAGGTGGACCTGGTAGTATTGGGAATAGAGCAACCTAATAATCTTTCTCTGGAAGCCCTGGTCAAAATGGAAGAGAATATAGATCAGATCGGAGACTATTTAAAAAAGACTAACGATCCTAATAAAATCTATAGCCGCGTTCCGGGTATTAAGTTTGCTTCCTATTCCGGACGTACCGATATTAAATCTGTGAGAGATCTTTTATATGCCGGGATGCCAGAGATGATTCTTAATATAGCATTATCACCTAGTATAAATACAGGATCCAAGACTATTAATATTAATAAAGGTACTGTAGTAGTCATTAATCAACCTATTCTACTCAAGGAAACGAAGAGATACACCTACCTGATCATCAAGCTGATAGACCTGAAACCAGGTGGATTACAGCCCTTTGAAAAAGTAATAAATGAAGTGAAGATTCATTATAAAGATGAAAGGACGGTAGAAATGGTGCAGGACTATGTGTCCAAAAAGATCCAGTCCGGTGAGCTTAATCTGAATCTGATCGACAATAATTATCAGGGAGTGTATGATGGTTTTATACGAAGGTAAACTGAATGCCAGCAGTCTCAAAGTAGGGGTAGTCTTAAGTAAATTTAATTCTTTTATTGGACAAAAATTACTGGAAGGTGCCCAGGATGCCTTTTCCCAGCTGGGAGGAAAAGAAGAGTGGCTGGAAGTATATAAAGTCCCCGGAGCCTATGAGATCCCCGGTATGGCGCGCAAGCTTATGAAGACTGAAAAATTTGATGCCATCATCTGTCTGGGAGTCGTGATACAGGGCCAGACCCCTCACTTTGATTACGTGGCAGGAAATTCTGCCAAGGCTATCATGGAACTATCCCTGGAGGGAAAAATACCCGTGATTTACGGGATGGTCACTACCAATGATGTAGAACAGGCTGTAGACAGAGCCGGAGCAAAGATGGGTAACAAAGGCTATGATGCAATCCTGGCCGCTGTGGAAATGGCCAATCTCTATAAGGATATTAACAAAAAATAATGTCTTCAAAAAAGAAACCCGGGTCTTCAGTATCCAGAAAACCCCTTTCTCTGATCAACCGGGGTGGTGCCCGCAGGATCGCTTTTTTTGCACTCTGTATTTGGGATAGTGGACTTTCTTCCGTGGAGGAACTCAGCGACTTTTCCTGGTATAAAGAGCTCATTCAGGAAAATGATGAAGACGGACTCCTCCCCCTGTTTCCGGTCGACAAAAGGGGCCGGGATAGTAACTTCAGTCAGGAGTTGTTTCTGGGTACCGTAAATAACCTGGACAGGGTGGATAAGGTCATCCGGAAATTCCTGGTCAATTGGGATTTCTCCCGGCTGAGGCTGACGGACCGGGCCATCTTAAGGCTGTCGGTGTATTCTCTGCTATATCGCTATGATATTCCCAGTGAAGTCAGTATCTTTGAGGCTAATGAGCTGGCTGATGATTACAGTGATGATGAAGCCTACAAGTACATCAATGGTATTTTACATAATGTGAAACTGGAATACCGGCGCAATTTTATCACCGAACCACGGGTACATAAAAAGAAAAAGATCATTAAACTCAGAGATAAAAAATGAAGCAGTTTCAAAGACTCTATGATACTATAGCCAGGCTTAGAGCCAAAGACGGCTGCCCCTGGGATATTGAACAGACCATATCCTCCATGAGGCCTCATCTTATAGAGGAGACTTATGAAGTCGTCGATGCCATAGATTCTGATAATACCCATGACCTCCTCGAGGAATTGGGTGACCTCATGTTTCTGACAGTGTTTGTGTCCTATATCGCGGAGCAGGACGGGAGATTTACGGTAGATGAGGTGATTCAGACAGTGACGGACAAGCTCATTCGCCGGCATCCTCATGTTTTCTCGGATACCGAGGTGAATGGGGTTTCAGATGTGCTCAAAAACTGGGAGTCTATCAAGCTTTCAGAAAAGAAAAACCACTCCAGAAAGACTCCTTTTGATGGTATACCCAAATCCCTGCCTGAACTGGACCGGTTTAGAAAGACCCTGCAAAAGCTGACCCGGGAGGGCCTGGACCTGGCTCAGCATTTTAAGCCGGACTGGCATGGGCAGGCTCAGAAGCTTAAGCAGGACTTTAATGAAGACAGTCTCAAAGAGACACTCAAAGAGCTGCTTATTCAAAGTGCTATTCATGAGATTGATGTGAGTGCTCTCCTGGCTCAGGCTACCAGAGAGGTACAATCAGACTATCTAAAAAATAAATCGAAATAAATGTTTTATTCCTAAAGTCGACTAGGATTCCTTCCGATACATATAGTGAGAAACCATACAAGGATGCATGGTTGCAGAAGTTCCAAGGAGGGAACAAATGGATATTCGTCTTAATGGGGTCAATACGAGCTCACCCCTGCAAACGGATCCTTCTGCCAATCTTGAGAAAGAACGGATACAGCAGCAACTGGCAGCTGAACAGAAGAAGGTAGTCCGTGAGGAGCTCAAAAAAGAAGAGCCGAAACAGGAACAGGAAAAGCCCGCAGTAGAGCCGACTAAATTCGTGATGAGTGATCTTGATATGAAGGAATTACTTCTTATGATGGGTTCACGCGGACCTTCCAAGCAGATTGAGACACTGGTAGAGCAGGCCAAAAAAGCAAGAGATAAAATGAACAAACAATGACAATACAGATCATTGCCTGTATTGCCTTTTTTATCCTGGCTGCTTTTTTTGGGTTTCGTATAGTAAATAGGGGGAGGGGAGCTCTTCTGGCTTCTCTTTGCCTATATTCTTTTCTCTTTTATTTTCTATTCAAAGATTTTCAGATAAGTCTTTTTATTTCCATATTAAATCTACATCTTATCCTCCTGATACTCAGTCTGGAAGACATAGCTAAGCAGTACTTATTACTGTGGCACTTTGTGTTTTTGTTTTTAGCGGTGATTTTAGTGAGGATTTATATGGACATACCGGTCATAGTAAATCTGATTTCTGTGATCATGGCTTTCATTTTATTTTTTATCCCTCACATCATTACTCGGGGCAAGGGGCTGGGCATCGGTGATGTAATAGTCTTCCCTGTATTGGCCATTCTTATGACCCCGGTCGAAATGATCCTACTGTTTCTGTTTACTCTGCTGGGCGCTACCCTGTTTGCCCTTTTGCAGAGACTGATCACACAAAAGAGCAGCAGATTTCCCCTGGTGCCCTTCATGCAACTGGGCCTGTTGCTAATGGTTCCCTTACGGGAGTTCTGGATCAGCCTGTTTCATCTTCAAAATATATATCTTATGCAATTCCTGTAGTGCCCGGATCAGAGGGCTGTTTTGGCGGGCATCAGGATCACAATGATTATCAGGAATACCAGAAGACCTGCCATCAGAGCATAGGACAGGTAGGTCAGGGGTAACAATCTTCTTACTTGATCTGCCAGGTCTTTAGTGGAACTCTGTTCCAACTTGTCTGTGTCGATGACCTGGATAAAGTATCCTTTTTTGACCAGGCTCAGATACTGAGGGTCTACGATATTTTCAAGTACAGCGGGATATTTTTCTATGATACTTTTGATCTTCTTTTTACTGCTAAAGGCAATGATCCCGTTTAATAGTATAGTCCCTGCAAAATAGGCTATGAAAGCCCATAATAATGTCATATTCATGATTTTATCCTTTTTGTTTTACTGATCCAGTCTTTGTATTCTTTGGCTGCCACTCCGCTCAGTACGAGCAGGCCTATGAGGTTAGGGATGGCCATAAATCCATTCAGGATGTCAGACATGGTCCACACCAGGGATAGTTCAGTGACGGCACCCAGGTAGATGGCCATGATAAAGAGGACTCTGTAGGGTATGTTGCTTTTTACACCGAAGATATACTCAGTACACTGCTCCCCATAATAAGACCAGCCGATCAAAGTAGAATAGCCGAATAATATAGATGAGATGGCTACGATATACTTACCGACACCCGGCAGGAAGTGCGTGAAAGAAAACATAGTGAGAGCGGTACTGGACAAGGCTTTTCCGCTTTCCGGGTCGAGTGGCATGTTTTGCTTTTGGATCAGCATCAGTGTGATGATGAGGCCGGTCATGGTACAGATGACCAGGGTGTCTATAAAGGTGCCTACCATGGCTACCGATCCCTGCTGGGCCGGGTCATCTGTCTGAGCGGCAGAGTGGGCCAGAGAGCCTGTACCCAGTCCGGCTTCATTGGAGAATATTCCCCGCGCTACACCCATTTTTACAGAGCGGGCCACGGTTATACCTATAAATCCACCAATAGCTGCCTTACCGGTAAACGCGCTGCTCACAATCAGAGCCAGGGCCTGGGGTATGCTGGTGATATTAAGTATCAGGATAAACAATGCCGTCAATACGTAGAGCAGGCCCATGAATGGCACTATCCGGGCACTGACTTTTCCCACTCCTTTTACTCCAAACAGCAGAACAGCGGCGGTTCCCAGCATGAGTACGATCCCGATGATCATATTGGAAGTGGGAATGGATGCAGCACTGACATTAAACATCTCATTAAAGGAAAGAGCCACGCTGTTGGACTGGACCATATTACCGATTCCGAAAGTGGCTACCATACCAGCCAGTGCAAAGGCCACCGCCAGTATCTTAGCCGGAATCTTCCCGATAATAGGGGCTGCCCCGTCTTCCAGGTAGTAAAAGGTTCCGCCTATATAGGAGCCGTCTTTAGCCTTTCTGCGGTATTTTACTCCCAGCATAGCCTCGGTAGCCCGGGTAGCCATACCGATGAGAGCCGTGATCCACATCCAGAATAAGGCCCCTGGTCCCCCTGCTGCAATAGCGGTAGCTACTCCGGCAATATTTCCATTTCCAACAGTGGCAGCCAGGGTGGTAGTCAGAGCCTGGAAAGGAGTGATATCTCCATTGGCCCCTCCTTTCAGAGACTTTTTACTGAAAGTATGCCTCAGGGCCTGGCCCAGACGGCGGAACTGTATACCCCGGAGCCGGAAGGTCAGGACAATACCTGTTCCCAGCAACAGTACCATCATGAAAGTGCCCCACATAAAGTCATCGATTCTTTTAAGGGTAGTTAACAGGTTTTCTCTCCAGGTAGTGACTTTTATATATATGTTCTTTTCCAGCAGGGGATATTTTGGCCTCCCGAAAATACTCAGCGAAATATTGTTTGAGCCTTTTGAAAGGGGTACGACTATATTATAAGCCCGATCCTGACCCTGCTGAATGTAACGGATGTTAGTCCCGGTTCCGCTCTGAGGGGATGTGAGGTTGACAGTAATGCTTCCCTCCAGGGGTAAAGTACCGCTCAATAGTATTTGATGGGCATTCGTGGTGATCCTGTTGGTAGAAGGCAGAGAAAGCAGTTCTGAGGGGGCGGCCTGGGCAAAAGACACTAAAGGTCCGCTGAGAATAAACAGAAAGAAGAGGAAAGACTTTTTCATGGATAGCCTCGTTTAGTTTTATTGAATGATATTTTATCCGGATACTACTAATACGTCAATTATTACAGGCGCTCTTTGTTCTCTAATATATTAGTGGAATGTGCCGATAAGAGTTATAGCCACAAACAAGGAAGTGAGATGAAATACTTATATCTGATAATATTTAATATTGTCGCCTTTTTTATCCTTTGGGCTTTTTTCTTTCCCAAAGGGGGCTTACTGGATAATCTGGAAAAAATGGATCAGATCGCTATACTGGAATTTGATAAAGCCAAAAATCAGGTTCAGCTCGAGGAGATGAAATCGAGGATGAAAGATCTGAAAAGTATGCAGATCAATGATCCTCAATATCTGGCTTATCAGGGAAGAAAGCTGGATAATACCGTGATCTTCCGAATCAATCAAAAAGATAATCTGTTTGAATTAAACCAGACTTTTATAAAGCAAAGAGAGTATATTAAATTCAGATTGTTTTTTCTGGTGGGAATGGTGGTGCTTTTACTGATAATCGGAAATATTTTATTAATAAGACAGGGAGAAATAAGAGTATGAATATATATCTGGTAGGTTACAGGGGTACCGGAAAGACAGCGTTGTCCAGAGCAGTAGCGCTTCATATGGAGAGATTGTTTGTAGATACTGATGAGCTGATCGTAGAAAGTGAAGGCATGTCTGTCCCGGAGATATTTGCCAGTGAAGGAGAACCCCGATTTAGAGAGCTGGAGACATCAATACTCTCGGAACTGGCTACCCGGGATGACCTGGTAGTAGCCACCGGTGGGGGCATCATAGGCAGCGAGGAAAATAGGGACATCATCAAAAAGACAGGTCTTTGTATCTATTTGAAAGCATCCCCGGATGTGATTTATTCCCGGATATCAGGAGATGCCAATCGTCCTGCATTGACCCAAAAATCTGAAAGGGAAGAGATCGTGACCATGCTGGAAAAAAGAAAAGCCTGGTACGAAGAGGTCTCGCAAATGAATATTGATACCGGGGAAAATAATATCAGACAATGTCTGGATCAGATCACCAGTTTTATTCAATCTCAGGGAGTAAAATAAAGATATGCTAAAAATGTACGGGGTGCTACGGATAATCTTTCTTTCACTAATCGCTTTGACTCTCATATCTATAGGTATATTATCAGTATCTTTCTCCATGCATTCCCCCTGGCTCCAGGAAATATCAGATACTCCATTTTATACAAATTATTCGCGCTTCAATTCCATATTAGTGTTTGACCCCTACACCCAGAGGACACTCCAGTCCAAATCCCGGGATATGGCCATGCTAACTAATATTATCAAAGACAGAGTGGCATCCCTTATAGATTTTTCAGATGACAAGATATTTAATGAACAGTTGTTTTCCTTTTATATCTCTCAAAAGATCGATGATATCAAAAGCCTGGCAGATAAATATTTTCTGGGCTATGCAGATTTCAGAGATATGGTGATCATCGATAAAGAGAAAAACCTTATCTTCAAATACGGAATGGAAAATTTCCCGGTACAGTATTATGATATTACGAATAGTATGGACGCGGTATACTTTGAGAATCTGCTGGCACTGGTATTAAAGAGTGATGATAGTACTCTGGAATATGAATATCAGATCATCACATTATTTGATTACACTGAATTTAATGCGGTATTAAAAGATATATCCAGTCCTGCCTTTGTGTTCCTGAGGGACAGGCTGATGCGTAATCAGCAGTTTAAGAAATCTGTGTTTCAGGCTGAAAAAGCCAATCTGCCTGCATTACACAAAAAGCGTATAGGCATGAAGATACTGGAGACACAGGCTCTTTATGCGGGGAAATCTCTCTTAGGTTATACCGGTGTGATGTATCCCGTGAGGAATTTGGGCAGTTACCTGATATTTATTTTAAAGATAGGAGTACTGGTATTTTTGGGTGTGGGATTGCTTAAGCTGGATAAATGGATTGTGTCCAGTCTTAATGATCAGCAGATCATTAGGGAAGAAGCCCAGGCTTTTAAACAGGAGAATAAACAGGCCCCTACCGAAGATGAAGGTGTTACCGATACCAATCTGGAGTGGGTGGAGAGCTTTATAGAAGAATCGGAAGTGAAAAAATGATGAAGAAAGGGATTGTAATATTTATCCTGCTGTGTCACACTGCACTTTATAGTGAAAACTGGTCTAAAAATGGGGTCTGGAAGTACCATGCCTCGCGATTGTTTCAAAGAAACAGCCTGTTGGATTATGAAAATCTGGATCTGCAGAACTATTATTTTAGCTCCCTTAGCCAGGCCGAATCGTGGATACGCACCCCCAATATCTTTGTGGGCACTGACTATGTGGTAAAAGATATGTTTGTTAATACAGACTCCATAGATACAAATGACAGAATCATCTTTCAGCTCAGGCAATCCGATAACGACAGGTTACTGGAACAGGGTTTCATTCGGGGGAATAGCCTCATACCTCTGTTCAATATCTTCGAGAAGAATATATATCTTACCATGTATTTCAGCAGTACTAATCTCAAAGTCTATTCATTTGGGATCACCCGCCAGCCCGAGCTGGTAGTACAAAAAAAAGAACTGGTGTTAAACCCCAGTCTGTTGTTTTTTGGAGAAGAGGAACTGGAGATTTCATTAAAACTGCGTTTCCCGGCCTGGCTGGATATCATCATCTTTGATCAGAATGGAACCGTCATAGATAATATTCTCAAATCTGAGTTTTACAGGGAAGGAGATTATCACTTTAAGTGGTCTCCTACTCAAAGCTCTTATCCGACCTTAGCTTCAGGTATATATCTGGTCTACATTAAAACCTACTCTACTGAAGGAAAAACAGTAGAGCTGGAATCCGATTTCTGGATGATCAACCGCTAATCAGTGCTTGAGTAGTATCACAAAAAAGTTCTTTAACTGAGGGATCTCAACCAGTATCGCACTCAGATCTTTGTCATGTGTGATCTGTGCCAGTATGCCATTATCTGAATAAGCATCTATCTCATCAATAGCTTTATACTTATAGGCATTATCATCGTAAGGATTGTTCACCGGGCATATAAATAATGTATCCAGTTTTTCTACCTGCCGGCTATATATCAGAAAGCCATCCAGAAACTGTAAGAATTTATAACGGGGTTTGGTCCCGGAAAAGTAGCTATAGGAATTCCCCGAAGAGAGGGCGATCAGCTTGTGGCTGTCTCCGTTTTCTACATGATTAAGCTGAAAGGCTGGGTCAAATTCCAGGCTCTTCAGTCCAGTCTTTACCTTTTCTTTTTTTATCAGGTCATATCCTGTAATCCCGGATCTGGTCTCATAATATATCACGCCATCCTGATATGCTGATTCCATACCATCCCGGGGGATCTCAGAGGTACTGAGTTTGATAATGGTCCTGTCATCCTTAAAAGATAAGTCAGGGTGGTTGACTGTATCCAGATCCACATTCCACAGACTGTTACCGTCCTGAAAGATCACAGTATGGCCCTGCCAGAAAGATTTTGAGGCGTTTTTAGCAGTACCCACATACTGCCCGTTATCACACTTGTAGACCGCTACATGAGAGTTGCCTGCAGCCTGAAATTGTAGTGCAATATACTGGCCATCTTCACTGAATTCTCCATTCAGAAACAGGGCTTTCTTATTATTATACGAAAACAGGTCTATGTACTGTCCGTTATCCAGGTGGAGGATACGCAGGTTTTGGATGACAGAGCTATTGGTAAATATTCCTTCTACCAGAAGCTGGTTACCCCGGCCATAAGCATATATATTATTTATAAATCCGCTTTTATAAGCACTGACTTTTTTCCGGTTATAGATATCGTATTTGATGATATTTTCTTTAGTATAAAAATATAAATAGGCCTGCTCATTGTCTTGTATGATGCGGGGGCAGAGAATTACCGGATTATCTACATTGGAAAACAGGTCTGATGAGACTGTCACCCGGGATGCAGATATCCACCCCTTCAGGTCATTTTTACTTATATAAAACAGACTGCCTTTTGGTTTCTGAATACGGACCTGTGCACCCAGGTCCAGATATCCCAGGACTTTTTCCTGGTTTTCATCTTCGTATACCGGCACTCCATTTTGGAGAATACTACCATTCTTTACGGCGTGCAGGGAGTTAAATGCGGCCAATAATAACAGTACATTAATCCATTTCCTGCTCATATTCAGAACCCTCCACTAATGAGACAAGCTTGACCTGCCCTTTTTCTTTTTTTATAAACAGAATGCTGTTATCTTCGGGTGACTTCTGGTCGGAAGGAGTGAGATAAGTCGCGAAATCACATTCCGGGTAGCGGGAACATCCATAAAAGGAACGGCCCCTTTTCCCTTTTTTCGCTACGACCTGGCCTTCATTACACTTGGGGCACTGTCCCAGAGGGATAGCCCGGGTGTGCCTGCAGTCGGGCCAGCCTGAACATGCCAGGAAATAGCCAAAGCGGCCCAGTTTTTTAAGCATGGGCTTACCGCATTCTTCACAGACATAAGGAGTCTCTTCATCAAAGATACCTTTAATATCATCAATGTGCTCATAGGCATGCTTAAGGACCTTAGAGAACGGTTCATAGAAGTCTCTGACCACGCTCTTCCATTGTTTATTTCCTTCTTCCACGCTGTCCAGTTCTTCCTCCATGTCTGCGGTAAACTTTACATTAATGAGATCAGGGAAGTTTTGGACCAGGAGATTATTGACGACCTTACCCAGCTCTGTAGGGATGAGGGCTTTACCCTCTTTTTTCACATAGTATCGCTTAGTCAGAGTAAATATGGTGGGGGCATAGGTAGAAGGACGGCCGATCCCCAGTTCTTCCATGATCTTGACCAGGGAGGCATCGGTATAGCGGGCTGGGGGATCTGTGAATTTCTGCTCTTTGTGAATTTTGACCAGAGTGAGCTCCTGTCCGATCTTCAGGTCCTGGGGCAGGGCTTTTTCTTTCTTCTGTTTGGAGAAATTGTATACGCTGGAATACCCGTCAAAAGTCTGCTGGCTGTGAGACGCCGTCAGGGTCTTGTTATCATTAGACACTTCCAGGGTGAACAGTTCACTCCGGGAAGCGTTCATCTGGGCTGCCACATAACGCCTCCAGATCAGGTTATAGACCTTGTACTGTTCTGAGCTGAGATGTTTTTTTATACTGTCAGGGTGCAGGGTGACATCAGTAGGGCGAATGGCTTCGTGAGCATCCTGGGCCGATTTTCGGTTTTTATAAAAATGAGGTTTTTCGGGCAGGTACTCCTGGCCAAAAGTGTCACGTATATAATCCTGTAATGCAGACATGGCGATCGGGGATATACGCAGTGAGTCGGTACGCATATAGGTGATCAATCCGGTACGGGTCTTAGCCAGGTCGATCCCTTCATAGAGCTGCTGCGCTACTCTCATGGTCTTGGCCGAAGGATAGCCCAGGAGATTGTTAGCGGCCTGTTGCAGGGTAGAGGTAATAAATGGGGGCTGGGGCTTACGGCTCATACTGCGGGTCCGTATATCCGCTATCTTTGATACTCCGGATTTCAGCTCTTTTTCTATCAGCAGGGCAGTCTTTTCATCAGGAATATCTGCTTTTTCCCCGTCTATCTTGACCAGCTCAGCTTGAAATGCTGATTTACCCGACTTATAATCCACATTAAAGTCCCAGTACTCCCGGGGAATAAAGGCATCTATCTCTGCTTCTCTTTCACAGATGATGCGCAGGGCAATGGACTGCACTCTGCCTGCGGATAGTTTAGATTTGACCTTTTTCCAGAGCAGGGGGCTTAATTCATATCCAAACAAACGGTCTATGACCCGGCGGCCCTGTTGAGCCTGAACCAGGAGATCATCTATTTCCATAGGTTTTTCTATGGCAGCCTGTACTGCCGGTTTGGTTATCTCTTCAAATCTAATGCGTTTGATAGGTATGACCCTTTTTTTGATCTTGGAGGTTATTCGTTTTTCAAAGTCATTTTTAATATGCCAGGCAATCGCTTCTCCCTCGCGGTCAGGGTCAGATGCAAGGATGATCTCTGAAGACTGTTTGGCAGCTGCTCTTAATTCTTTCATGACTTTAGACTTATCCCGCATTACGATATAGTCGGGTTCAAAATCATTGTCTACCTGCACTCCCAGACGGGATTTGGGGAGGTCAATTATATGTCCTACTGATGCCAGCACCTGATAATTTTTTCCCAGATACTTTTTTATGGTATTTGCCTTTGATGGTGACTCTACGATGACCAGTTTTTTTAGAGGAGCTTTTTTAGTGCTGGTCTTCGTCTTTTTATCTGTAACAGCCATGGGCTACTCCTGTAGGATTCTTGTGTCAGGTAAATATTGTAAGGGAACCGATTCAAATTTGCAAGACATAAATGATTTCTTATTTATAATAGAAGGAAGTTAATAAGTTTAGGGGCTGTAAGGCAAATCAATTGTTCTAGAAAAATATTTTTCAATTTGTGTTGAATTATATTTCCTAATATACTATATTAATATTGGTCGGTCGACCAATTAGCGAGAAAAGGAAGTGATTATGTCAATCCAGGATAACGATACCCGCCACCGCATCCTGCAGTCCGCCCGTCAGCTGTTTTCCCAAAAAGGATATGAAGGGACCTCCATCAGAGATATTGCCACACTGGCCGAAGTAAATAAATCTCTGGTCCATTACCACTTTAAAAGTAAGAGTGATATTCTCAGTGAGATATCCCGGGGGTTTATGGATGATGCCCTGGCGGAAATGGGGGATTTCAAGGATTTTGCTGATCCTGCTCATCCGGAAAGCCTGGTGATATTTTTAAAAAAACGCATGCAGTATCTCATGGACAATAATGACCTCTTAAATATCCTGATCATTGAGGCTCTTAAGTCTGACCCCGAGCATCACTTTATCTTTGATCTGATCCGGTCTCTGGTGGATACCATACTGGGGAGAAATGCCGCCCTGAAGGTAAAAGATTACAATCAATTCATTACCCGTTTCTTTTTCTTTACCCTGGTCCCTATGCTGATATTCAGTGTCATGGGCCGGAAAATGGCAGATAATCTTCATGTTGATTTCTCAGATATGGAGATGGAGTTCAATGGGACCATGATACAATCATTCATACATCGTGCCATGGATAATCAGGAATCCGGGGTGTTATAATGAAAAAATTAATAGAATTTTTCCAAAAACGAAATCTTCTGGTCAATCTGATCACGCTTATGGTACTAGTGGGGGGGTATATCAGCGCCACCCGGATCAATAAAGAAGGTTATCCTCAGGTAGACCGAAAGATGATGTACATTGCTACAGTATACCCGGGGGCCTCTCCTGAAGAAGTAGAGCTCAATGTCACTATACCTCTGGAGGAGTCCTTTAAAGGGGTGAGTGGGATCAAAGAATATTCCTCCATTTCACGGGCCAATGTCTCTATAATCACCATTATCCTGGATAATGACTACCCGGATGTGGAAAAGGTAAAATCTGATATCCGGCGAAACATTGATAACACCTCTCTCCCTGCCGAGGTCAGTAAGAAACCGGTGGTTTCAGAATGGAAGGTCAGTGAGCTGCCTATCATGGAGATCGCGGTCTTTTCTGAGACTCTGCCTTATAAAGAGCTCAGACTGAGAGCCAAGGATCTGAAAAAGAAACTACTGGCTCTGTCCCATGTAGCCCGAGTACCGGAAAAGGCTATGCTGGACCGGGAGATCAAGATCAAGCTGGACCTCAAAAAACTCAATGCACGATATATTTCTATTGAGGAAGTGATCCGGGCCATACAGGTGAATAATTTTGAAATGACAGGGGGAAGCTATAAAGACGGCTATAATGACAAGATCATAACGGTATCCTCCAAGTTTCAGACCATCAAGGATGTGGAAAAGATCATCCTGCGTTCTACCTTTGAAGGGACCAAGATCTACCTCAGGGATGTGGCAGAGGTGGAAGACAGCTTTGAAGAGGCCACCACCCAGATCAGGCTGAACGGTAATAAAGGGGTCGCGCTTCAGGTGGTGAAGAAAGAGACTTCTGATATCCTTAAGACCAGTGATGCCATCCTGAAGGCCATTGAGGATTTCAAAGTCAGTATGGGGGATGAAGATCTGGATATTACCGTCCTGTGGGAACAGGCAGATGATACACGCCGGCGCCTCAGTATAGTCTCCAATAATGCCCTCATCGGACTGGGCCTGGTCCTTATGACTCTGCTCATATTTATGAATTTTCGTAATGCCATGTGGACAGCTCTGGGTATACCTTTTTCAGTAGCCTTTGCTATGATTATATTACCTTATTTTAATGTATCCATAAACTCTATATCCCTGCTGGGAATGATAGTGGTGCTGGGTATGGTGGTAGATGATGCCATAGTCATCTCAGAGAATATCTATCGCCACAGGGTGGAGGGTAAGAGCTGGAAAGATGCCGCAGTGATGGCTACCAATGAAGTAGCCTTTCCTGTGATCACTACAGTAGCTACTACTATCCTGACTTTTATACCCCTCATGAACATCAAGGGAGTCATGGGGGAATTTGCCAAAGAGATCCCCCTGGTGGTCATCTTTATCCTGATAGGCAGTCTGTTTGAATCCTTGTTGATCCTGCCCAATCATGTATCACACCGATGGATTAAGCTGGGAGAAGAAAAACCCATCGAGGATAAAAAATTTATTGTAGCCATGAGAAAATGGTATACCTGGTTCCTGGAGCACATACTTAAATGGAGATATGTAGTGGTGATTATTTTTATCGGGGCCTTTGCCTGGTCCTGGTATGCCCTGTTTTCCGGGAAAGTGCTGAAGTTTGTTTCCTTTCCCACTGCCGATGCGACCTATGTACAGATAGATGCCAAGGTGATTGGAGGGCAGAGCCTGGATTATACTTCCGAAAAAGTCCGTATTATTGAAAATCATCTCACGAACTACGACCATACAGTGTTGCGCTCTTTTGACAGTGAGATCGGGGAGATAGGCTACCCTGAAAAATTTCACATGGAGATTTACCTCACTCCGGTAGATCAGAGAAAGATCTCTGCCGAGACTATTGCGGCAAATCTTAAATCAGTCATCTCCAATGCCGGGGTATTCACAAACGCCTATTTCCGTATAGAAAGCGGGGGCCCCCCCCAGCAGAGGGCAGTGAGGCTGGATATTATCGGCAACGATAATAAAAAGCGCAGAGAGATCACGGATGGCTTTATGAAGTATTTTCAGGAAATCGAGGGTACCCTGGATATAGTACGCAGTGATGAACAGAACAAGAAAGAGCTTAAGATATATGTGGATTATGCCAAAGCGGCCCAGGTAGGGGTATCTCCCCTCTCTATTGCCCAGATCATCCGTACTTCCTATAATGGCATAATCGCCACATCCATACAGACCCCCAATGAGATGGTGGAATACCGGGTTATGCTGGATGATAAATACCGGGATTCCATGAAGACCCTGGATCAACTCTATGTACTCAATAACCAGCAAAAACTGATCAAACTATCCCGGCTGGTCAGGGTCAAGCCGGATGTACCCCTGGTCTCCAAGATAGAACATTTCCAGGGTGACCGGAATACAATCATCGAGCTGGATGTGGACATCACAAAAATCACCCCTAAAGAACTGTATGACCGTATTAAAAACAGTACCACAGATTTTGAGAAAGATAATCCCGGATTCAGGCTTATCATCGGAGGGGAAGCCCAGGATAGCAATGAAGTGATCTCCTCCTACATCAGTTCTGCTATAATCGGGGTATTGAGCATTTTCCTGGTTTTGGTCCTGTTGTTCCGTTCGTTTAGTCAGGCCTTCCTTGTCATACTGGCGGTACCCTTCAGCTTTATCGGGATCGCTATCACCCTCATTACTCACGGTGAGCCACTTACTTCTATGGCCCTGTTTGGCGGGGTAGGCCTGATCGGGGTCGTGGTCAATGATTCTCTGGTCATGGTCGATTATATTAATTCACTCAAAGACCGTTTTGAAAAAGAGGGAATGTACAAGCTGGTCATAGAAGGGGCGGCTACCCGCTTAAGGCCGGTCATCCTGACTACTGTGACCACAGTGGCAGGACTGTTACCTACTGCCTATGGCCTGGGGGGAAGAGACTTCATGATCATGCCCACTACTCTGGTCATGGCCTGGGGACTGCTCTTTGCTACTATGCTGACTCTCTTTTTAATTCCTTCATTGTATATCATTGAATATGAGATACGCAAAGTCCTGGGTCATTTCTTCCGTAATCTACCCACGCTCTTTTCTTCACAAAAATGGAAAAAATGGATCAAGATCAAGAGATTTATCCTGATCCTGGGCCTGGGACTAATGGCAGCGGTACCCCTGCAGGCAGAGACCAATACTATCCTCACTCTGAGTCTAGAGGAATTCGTTGGTGATGCCCTCATCAATCACCCCCAGGTCTATAGTGAGATGGCCAGGATACAGCAGGCCCGTTCTCTGCAGCTTCAGGCACGGGCCGTCTATGGCTTTCTGTTTGAGGGGCAGTATAATCATGCCTTTATGAAAATGGCTCAGACCAATAATACCGATATAGGGGTAATCGAGCAGAAGGGAGATCAGTTTGACATGCACCTGGCCGGTATTGTCCCCAAGACTGGTACCCGCCTTAAGCTGGGCACTTCCTACACCCAGAGTGATTCATTGTGGATGATACCTACCAATGTCAATTTCAACATGAGCGGGACTTCTGTCAGTATCGATTCCTTTGAATCGGGCCTGTCCAATATTCAGACTTATCAGCCCGAGATATATTTAGAATTCAGCCAGCCCCTGCTTAAGAACTGGCTGGGGGTCCTGGATCAGTTCCCCCTGGAACAGGCAAATCTCAATAAAGATATACAGATGGAAACCGTGCAGGAAAGCATCGAGTCTATTGTGATGGAACTGTACAAGATCTACTTCGATTGGTACCTGGCCTATCATCAGTACAAGATCCTGGAAATAAATGTGGCCAATACAGAAGACCTCCTGCAGCAGATCCGTAAAAAAATAAGCTATGGTGCGGCAGAAAAGAGTGATCTCTATCAGGTCATGATATTGAATCAGGAGATAGTAAAAGCCAGAGACCTGGCCCGTATCAATTACCAGGTAGTGACTCATAAACTCATGCGGTGGAAATTCGGTAAACTGGGCATCACAAACGAACAGGTCTATCAGCCGGAAGAAGAGCTGAATCTGCCGGCCATGCCTGCCATACTGCCCGGGGTCAAGGATTCCCGTCAGATGAAGCTTCTGAACCTGAGTCGTGAGCTTCTCCGTCTGCAGATGGAAAAAGAAAAGAACACCATACTCCCCGAGCTGAATGCAGTAGGGCGGATCAGCCTGGGGCACACCGGATACGAAGAATCCGGAGCTTTTCAGCCGGAAAATTTTAATCCATCCTACGCCATTGGGTTGAATTTTTCCTATCCCCTGGGGGAAAACCTGTCCAGGGGAAAGATCAAGGAGATCAAATCCCAGATCAGGAAATGGAGTAAAGAGGTGGACCAGTTTGAAAGGATGTATACCCAGGGGGTGAGTGATCTCCTGGAGATGACCAGTGTGTACCGGTCTGTTCTCGATTATGACAATAACCTGATCAAGTACTCGGGCTGGATCGTCAATGAGGAAAAAAAGAAATACTCCCAGGGACGTAGTGACCTGTATCTCATCATTAAAAATGAAAATGATTACCTGCGATACCAGATAAAATACGTGGAAGACTATGTCCAGTATAAACGGGTCCAGCTGGAGTTATTGGGACTCCTGGATCTCTTGCAGGGTTACGAGGAGCTGAAGTATGAATAAAAAATGGATAATAATAGGGCTGGTATTCCTGACACTCCCGGCCTGTGAGCTGTTTTTCCCGGCATATTTTGTAGAGTATGTGATCAGTCCTCCCCTGGTCACCAACACCCAGGTCTCCAATACCTGGCTGAGAGTGGGGACGGGATATGTGTCTCCCGATAGTGTGAACTCCCTGGATATGGCAGTAGATCCGGCAAACGGTGTGGTCTACCTGGCATACAGTGACGGGTCGCAGTCCAATGCCCTCACTATTACTTATTACAGTAACAATAGCTGGCAGATACTGGGATCCTCAGGGATCTCTCTGGGAGCGGTGAGCGGGATCTCCCTGGCCCTGTACAATGGCCATCCCTATATCGCCTATATAGATGCAGTGTCCAATGCCTATGCCAGCCTCCAGTACCACGACGGCAGCGCCTGGCTCTATGCAGGGGCTCCCGGCTTCAGCCCCCGGCAGGCTGCCTCCTTATCCCTCGCTATTTTCGGGGGTGAACCCTATGTGGCATTTTCAGACCTGGATGTATTCTACGCTGCCAGCCTGATGAAGTATAGCGGGGCCAGCTGGCAGTATGTAGGCAGCAATGGATTTTCCGCCGGCGTAGCCAATTCTCTTTCGCTGAGCTTTGACGGCAGCACACCCCTGGTGGCTTATCAGGACGCCTACAATTTCATTAATGGATGCACCGTGCAGGAATACAATGGCTCTGACTGGCAGAACCTGGGGCCGGCTGACTTTAGTGAAGGGGTGGCAGCAAATGTCCGGCTCGATGTCTATGCCGCTACGCCCACAGTGAGCTATATCGACTGGGTCCATAGTAATAAGGTCACTGTACAATCCTACAATGGAGTATCCTGGTCGGCACTGGGCGGGCCTGGTATCACTCCGGGCAGTGTCAATGCGCTGGATATGAGTATTGATCAGACTCTAGGGTGGATCAGGATAGCCTACGCGGATGGGCAGAACAGCCTCAGGGCCAGTGCCATGAGCTGGGATGGGACGAATTGGAGTGAGCTGGGGTCAGCCGGCTTCAGTCCGGGTGGGGCAGGCCTCATCTCTGTGGCTACCTATCAGGGGTGTACCTATGTAGCCTTCCAGGATAACAGTGTGAGTGGCTCCAATAGGGTAATGGTGATGAAATATGAATAAAACAATATTAGCAGCCGGCCTTATCTTGTTCCTGTCAGTACCCCTGTCTGGCCTGGGAACGGTGGCATCCAATCAAAACCCCAGGGTCATCATTTCTAAAATAGGCTATGACTATAAACTTCTGGACTATCGCCTCTTTTTTAACGGGGAGAGGGTATTTATGGGCCAGGAGATCAATGATCTCACCCCCGGCCAGGAATATGAATTTAAAGTGCTGGATGAGACCAATCGCCTGGTCCATATAGAGCAGGGCCGGATCAGTACCAGTGCCCGACAGTATATGACTGCCTCAGAACCCTGGTCCCGCTACTGGTGCCCCAGAGTCAGTATCATGGGGGGGAGCTGGTTTAGTGGAGGGCTAGACTATTTTATTAACCGCTATACCTGGTTCGGGGCGGGCATGGGAGCATCCTGGTGGTATCGCATTGATGTGGCATCCTCCTTCTTTCTCCTTAATCCCTACCTGGAGTACGGCAGTTATTATATAGGGGACAGGACCAGCTCATTGAGAATAGGCCTGGGTGCACGGATCAACTTTCATCTGGGATTTCCTGCCCAGGCCTGGACAGACCTGGCTCGTCTTCAGGATCCTGAAGCAGCAGGATCTGAACCTTCCTCCCTGTCAGTGGAGCTTTTTAGTACCACGGAATATGATATCTGGACGCTTGGTGTGGCGATCAGAATGGACCTGGGGCATCCCCGCTTTCAGCTCCTACCTACAATAGGCATGAAGTTTTAGAAGGGTCATCTCTTCAATAATCTGCTTTTGAAAATTTTACCTAATCACTTTCCGTACTATGCCGATATATTAAACATACAGGGGCAGGCCCCCGGTGTAAAGTGAGACTATATTACCTCCTATGCGAATTAGGAATGACAAGTAAAGGCCGGGAGCAAAAATCCGGCCTTTACTTATTGAGGTGCCTCTGTTGATTTCCCCGGGAATTATTAGAGATATTTACGAAATTGATCTAGAATATAATCCTTTTAATGAATCAGAGTTTAGTAGATTTTCTGGTATCTTTCATAGAGCCTCCTGGTCTGGTTAATTCTTTTTTATTTCACTCATTTAGCATACCGGGGGAAAAATGGAAAAATTCAGAATCGTCACTACCACCATGGGTATACCATCCATACAGTTCCTGGAAAACGGAGAGATCATGCATAACCCTTTAGGCCCCTGGCAGGAGTCCCATGAGCTCTACCTCAATCCAATGAAGTTCAAACATAAATTGCAGGAGCCATTGCTTCTCACTGAGCCTGTGATTGTGTTCGATGTAGGACTGGGAGCGGGCACCAATGCCATAGCCGCCTTAAGTGCCTGGAAACCGGGGGACAGAGATCTCAGGGTAGTCAGCTTTGAAAAAGACCTGGAGCTGCTGCAGTTTGCCCTGGATCATACACAGGAATTTCCTTTTTTACGGGGATGGGAAGAAGCCATCAGCGGTATTTTACAACTGGGAAGCTGGCAGGATCCTCAGGGGCAGCTCAAATGGGAGCTGCGCCCCGGTGATTTTAATGACAGTATAGAACAGGAAAGGGAAAGAGCAGAGTTTATTTTTTTTGAACCCTATTCCCCCAAAGTCAACCCGGATATGTGGAGCCTGTCCTGTCTGGCCAGTCTATATGAGAAAACCCGGCAGGAGGCCCCGGGATGTATACTGGCTACCTATAGCCGGGCTACTGCCGTGCGTTCTGCTCTTCTACTGGCTGGCTTTTATGTAGGGCCGGGAGAAGCACTGGGCCTGAAGGAAGAGACCACCCTGGCTTCTACACACAGAAATATCCTGCCCCAAACCCTGGGACAAAGATGGCTGGAGCGCCTCCATAAATCGCATGTCCCCTTTCCGGAAGACACACCCCCGGAGGATTGGCCCGGGCTGATACAGTGCCTGGAGGGGCACAGGCAGTTTAGGGAGTGAGAAAATAATATTAGGGGATAGAACCCTCATCATAATAAAAATTGACACAGTAATGCGAAGAGACTATACTTAGTTAATGGCTCGGGAAACAACCCGGGCTTTTTGTTTTTAAAAAGATGAGATGAGGCGGACTGGATTTATCAGCCTATAAGGACAGCATCATGGAAATAGAAAGAAAATTTCTGGTCTCAGGGGATTTTAAGCCCTTTGTCACTGAACAGCTCCCTATCTCCCAGGGATATCTCTGCTCCGGGCCAGACCGTACGGTCCGTATACGCCTGCAGGGAGAGAGGGGCTATATCACCATCAAGGGCCCTTCCAATCTGTCCGGTACTTCCCGCTATGAATGGGAGAAGGAGATCAGTGCTCAGGAAGCCAGGGACTTACTGGAGCTATGCGAACCCGGCAGCATAGAAAAGACCCGCTATCTCATACCCGCAGGGGAACATACCTTTGAAGTAGATGAATTCTATGGGGAAAACCAGGGCTTGATCCTGGCGGAGATAGAGCTGGTCACAGAACAGGATGAGTTTGAAAAGCCTGACTGGCTGGGACAGGAAGTAACAGGGGATGTGCGGTACTATAATGCCAGGCTCATGAAGAATCCGTATACTAAATGGAAAGACTAAGTATAGAGTAAAAACCTGATGGCAAGTGATATAGCATAAAATCCTTGACAGGCTTTTCTCCCATAATATAATAAGAATTGAGAGGGGAAATCTCACCCTGGACTTAAGAAATCAGCGGCTTCTGATCAATACTAACAGACTCCCCTCATTAAATAGTTTTTTTTGGGGGGGACTCATGAATGAATCATTATTACAGGCTATCTGGAATGACCCGGCCAGCCGCAGTCTTTATGTAGCGGCCCTGGAGATCACCGAGGAGGCTCGTTTTCCGGACACCTACGAATCCTACAAACAGGCCTGGCATGATGAAGTCCATCCCCGGGCCCTCGAACTTTTACTAAGACTGGGTTTTCATGAACCTATGGTTATGGTTTAATCCGGCTTCATTGATAGTTAAAAAGCAGAGGAAGAGGAGTTCAGCATGAGACAGAGCTTTTGGGTATTATTGTTATCGATCCTGATTTTTGGATCTGGTGAGAGGGTTTGGTCAGAGTATAAAGTCTTTGATATGCAGTTTCAGGGTCCGACTGATATGACTAAGACGGATATAGGGACTGCCGCCGGGGAGATATGGGAATTCGAAGCCCATAAGGGGGACACCAATGGACAGGACTCACTGAGAGTAGTGTTTTATCTGTTCCCGGTTCAGGCTGAAAAAGATCTGGGGGGTGTAACAGGCCTGATGAACTATGGTAAGACCATGATTCTGGCCACTTCCAAGCCGGCAGAAAAGACTATAAAGAGAAAGATTCTGGGTAAAAAGATCAAGGGAGAATGTCTAAGAACCAGCATCCCTGGTCCGTCCTATACGGAGGCTTATGTCATTCGCCTGAGGCATATCAAGCAGTACCTTTTCCTGGGTATTAAGGCAGAGGCAGCCTACAGTGCTGAAGAACTGGAATCTATAATCAAAGGGATCACGGAGTCTCTGCAAATATTACCCTAAAACCAGTAAAATATAATCAGAAAGCCGGGGTTCTCTATTGGCCCCGGCTTCTTTTAATCCACTGTAAACCGATACATACATCAGCGTAAATGACCGTACTTCATTATTTTTCCTCTTTATCCCGGGGTGCTTCTTTAGTAAAAAAATGCAGGGCTCCAAACACTACATTAGCTTTGAGCAGGATATAAGGCTTGTCGGGGTCATAAGCCGGACTGGTGTAGGTGTATTCCCCAAATGCGATAGTATTGCCATCCGGGGTCATGGCCCCCGCGAAAGCAGAACTGATCTGTACTTTGATTGCCTGGGATTCATCAAACTTTACTTCACAGTCGCCAAAGACACAATTAAGGTCGACCCGGGTGTTCTCTTCTACTGACTTACCGCTAAAGTCTACTCTGTTTTTCCCGAACACCACATTGTATTCATTCACCTCTTTAGAATAGCTGGTCGAGCTGCTGTTAAAGATGACATCTTTACCCTTAGGGGTACCAAATCCCCGGGCCAGTACACTGATCCCGATACCGATAAACAACATGGCAAATATGATCCTGCCAAAGGGAATGTGTACATCAAATAATACATTAATGATAATACCCACCCCTATGAGGATCACAAAAGCACCCCAGAACACTCCGCTAAAAACAAATCCCATCTTCACAATTACCTCCCGGATTTTTTGTTGCTGATATATGTAACACCATTCCTATTCTGAAGTGTCACTTTGATGAAAAAAATACGATATCACTATCGGAAGGAAAAACCGGAAATTATTTACTCCAAACACTGTACAAATCTGCCAGATAGGCTACAATGTAATCGTGAGAAGGAGGTGAAAAATGCTGGTTCAGGGGAAAGGAAATGCCATTTCCTTAAAAGGAAAGAAGAAATCCGGAATACTGCTGATACATGGATTTACCAGTACTACCCAGAGTATGGAATATCTGGCCCACAGATTTCATGAACAGGGATATCATATAGAGCTTCCTCTTCTGAGGCATCATAATACCCGCTGGGAGGATATGAAGCGGGCTAACCGGCAGGAGTGGATCAATGATGCCCAGGCTGCCCTGGCTCATCTCCAAAAAAGAGTGGACCATATTTATGTGTTGGGCCTGTCGATGGGGGGGACTCTGGCCCTCAGACTGGCTCAGACCCATCATAATATACGGGGACTGGTCATTATAAACCATGCTGTTTTTCTGGGTAATCCGGCAGTACCCCTTATCCCTCTGTTCAGTTTCCTGCTGCCCTCTGTAGCTGCCATAGCCGGTGACCTTAAGGATCCTGATGCCCAGGAACTGGCTTATGACAGGGTCAGTTCCAAAGCAGTATATCAGTTATACCGCTTAGGCCGCAGAGTCAGGCGTCATCTAAAAGATATCACTCAACCCGTGCTGATGTTCAAATCACGGGAGGATCATGTGCTCCCTCAGCATAATGCCCCATATACTCTCAAGAGGCTGGGTTCAGAGAAAAAAGAGCTGATCTGGCTGGACAATTCCTATCACGTGGCTACCCTGGATTATGATAAAGAAGTGATCTTTGAGCGCTCATTGGAATTCATCCAGTCCCTGGAGTGAGTATGTCCGGTAAATATATAGGGGCAATAGACCAGGGTACGACCAGTACCCGTTTTATATTGTTTGACCATCACGGAAAGGAAGTGGCCAGTGCCCAGATGGAGCATGCTCAGATCATGCCCCGGGCCGGATGGGTGGAGCATGATGCACTGGAGATATGGAACAATAGCCAGGCTGTCATGCGTGAGTGTATGGCCCGGGCTGGTGCAGCATGGCCTGATATCGCTGCTATCGGTATCACTAACCAGCGGGAGACTAGTGTCTTGTGGAACCGCCACAGTGGCAGGCCTTATGGCCATGCTCTGGTCTGGCAGGATACCCGTACTATTGATAGTGTAGAAAGGGCCGCCACAACAGTGGACGAGTCCTGGATACGCCACAAGACCGGCCTGCCCTTTGCTACCTATTTCTCCTCCTCCAAGATACAATGGATGCTGGACAATATACCCGGCATCAAAGAGGATGTTAAAAAAGGAGAAGTCTTATTTGGGACTATAGACAGCTGGCTCATCTGGAATCTGACCGGGGGAGTGCACATCACTGATGTGAGCAATGCCAGCCGGACCCAGCTCATGGATCTGTCTACCCTTAAGTGGGATACCGAGCTTCTGGACCTGTTTTCTATTCCTTCTGCTATTCTACCTGACATCAGGCCATCTATCAGTTCAGAACCTTACGGCTATTTTAAGGTGGATGGCTGGTCTATTCCTGTTAGCTGTAGCCTGGGGGATCAGCAGGCCGCTCTGTTCGGCCAGGGTTGTTTTGCCCCGGGACAGGCTAAAAATACCTATGGTACCGGCGGTTTCCTCCTTATGAATACCGGACATGACTTACTGCATTCCAGTCAGGGCCTTATTACCACTGTAGCCTATCAGCAGGATGATCATAAGCCTTATTATGCCCTGGAGGGATCGATCGCCATTGCAGGGGCATTGGTACAATGGCTGAGGGATAACCTGGGTATTATAAAAAGTTCGGATGAAATAGAAGGCCTGGCCCGTTCGGTACCGGATAATGGGGGGGTATATTTTGTGCCTGCCTTTTCCGGACTGTTTGCACCCTACTGGGAGCGTGATGCCCGGGGCGTGATCACCGGACTCACACGATTTGCAAACCGGGGTCATCTGGCCCGGGCTGTACTGGAGGCCAGTGCTTTTCAGACCTGGGAGATCTTTAGCGCTATGCTCAAAGAAAGCAGCTACACCTTGCAGGATCTGAGGGTAGATGGGGGTATGGTAGTCAATGACCTGCTGATGCAGTTTCAGAGTGATATTCTGGGCATTCCGGTCAGGAGGCCCCGTTGTATCGAGACTACCGCCCTGGGTGCGGCTTATGGAGCCGGACTGGCTACTGGTTTTTGGCAGGACAAACAGGACCTCCTGGCTCACTGGGAACTGGATAAAGAATGGCTGCCTCTTATGACGGAGCAGGAAAAAGTCCACCATCAGGCATACTGGAAAAAAGCAGTACACAAGAGTATGCACTGGATCGGGGAGTGAATATGTCCATACATTATGATATCGTTATCATCGGAGCGGGGGTAGTGGGTGCAGCTGTGGCCCGGGAACTGTCCCGTTATGACCTGTCCCTAATATGGATAGACAAAGCCTCAGATGTAGGTACTGCGGCGTCCAGTGCCAATTCAGCTATCATCCATTCAGGGCATGACCCTGAGCCCGGTACCCTCAAAGCCCGGCTTAACCGTGAAGGAAACCGTCTGTGGGAAGACTGGTGCCGTGAGCTCAATATCCCCTTTATACGAAAAGGCAGTCTGGTAGTCGCCCTGGAAGAACAGGGTATACCCCGCTTGCAAGACTTACTGGAACGGGCAGCTATCAATAAAATCGAAGGGGTAGAGATCATTT
Source organism: uncultured Brevinematales bacterium (assembly GCA_964537555.1). GTDB lineage: Bacteria > Spirochaetota > Brevinematia > Brevinematales > CAYRWR01 > CAYRWR01. Next base: position 19,173 of record CAZIAD010000025.1, on the reverse strand, counting down.
CCGGCCCTCAGGCCAGGGCTATGGAACCCCTGCTCAGTGATCAGGCAGTGGCAGCTCTGTGGACCCCTACCGCCGGACTGATCGATCCCTTTGACGCAGTACTGGCCCTGGCTGAAAATGCGGTATCCAATGGGGTAGAACTGCTCCTCGATACCTGCTTTGAAGATTTTATTGTTAAGGATGGCTTGCTCCAGGGTATACAGACAGATAAAGGGGAGATACAGGCTGACTATGCCATCAACTGCGCCGGGGTGCATAGTGATGAGTTAGTGCATAAAGCGGGAGATCACCCTGATTTTCATATCACCCCCCGGCGGGGAGAATACTTTGTGTTTGATCCCCAGGCTATACAGGTGCAGACCGTGCTGTTTCCCCTGCCTGGCCGTGAGGGAAAGGGTACTCTGGTCACCACCACACTTCATGGCAATACCATGATAGGCCCCAGTGCTGCACTCATCTCCGATAAAGAGGACGCCTCTACTACCCGGGAGGGTATGGAACTTATCCTGGATAATGCGAGGAAACTGGTCCCGGATCTAAACCCCAGAGATATTATCGCCTCCTATTCAGGGATCAGGGCCAGCGCTAATCTTAGTCCTGCTGATTTCATTATAGAATCATCTGTTCATACTCCGGGTGTGGTACATACTGCCGGAATAGAATCTCCCGGCCTGGCTTCTGCCCCGGCTATTGCTCTTAGGGTAGCTCAGCTTTTAGAGCAGCAGGGGCTGGTGCTAAATGATAGATCCGACTGGTATCCCTACCGGGAACACCGGCCTGTATTTAAACATTGCAGCCCTCAGGAGCAGCAGGACCTGATCCGGCAGGACCCTCTCTACGGCAGGGTGGTGTGCCGATGCGAGCTGGTCACAGAGGCGGAGATCGTGAGAGCCATACGATCTGTGATACCAGCCCGGGATTATGACGCCGTCAAACGCCGCTGCTGGCTGGGTACCGGACGCTGCCAGGGTAGTTTTGATTATCCACGTATTCTGGATATCATGGCCCGGGAACTGAAGCAGGATATTACCAGCGTCTCAAAAAAAGGCCGGGGATCAGAATATATATTGAGAAGGACCAAAGACCGGGATGTGGATCATGGATAAGAGCCTGAGTAAATATGATATAGTGGTCATCGGGGGAGGGCCTGCCGGAATCGGGGCTGCCCGGGCTGCCGCACAACAGGGTGTCTCGGTTCTCTTGCTGGAGCGCCAGGAAAGACTGGGAGGGATTCTGCCCCAGTGTATACATAATGGATTCGGTTCAGTGCGTTATAAACAGGACCTGCCCGGGCCCCGCTATGCCCTGAAGGTCATAGACGAGATGGAAGGGGTGGACATAGAGCTGGATACTCACGTCATGTCCCTGGACCGGGATCTGCACCTGAGGGCCATCAGCGGGCAGCATGGTTATCTGGACATAGAGGCCGGGGCTGTGGTCCTGGCTATGGGATGCCGGGAAAGGACCAGAGCCCAGATACGTCTCCCCGGGAGCCGCCCCGCCGGTATCTATACTGCAGGTATGGTCCAGAGGATGGTCAATATTGAGGGCTATATGCCGGGCAGAGAGTTTGTCATCCTGGGGTCAGGGGATATAGGCATGATCATGGCCCGGCGCCTCACTATAGAGGGAGCCCGGGTCAATACGGTCCTGGAGCTGCTGCCTTATCTCACAGGACTGAGGCGGAACTATGTGCAGTGCCTGGAGGATTACAGCATCCCCCTGCAGCTGTCCACTACCGTTAAAAACATTGTGGGCCGGGACAGGCTGGAAGGTCTGGAGACGGTCAGGGTAGATGAACACTTAAACCCCATCAGGGGTACAGAGCAGTTCATAGGCTGTGATAGTCTTTTGCTCTCCGTGGGCCTGATCCCTGAAAACGAGCTCAGCCGCCAGGCGGGGGTAACCCTGGATCCGCTCACAGGAGGCCCCCGGGTAGATGAGACTCTGGCAACATCGGTACCGGGCATATACGCCGCCGGTAATGTAGTCATGATCCATGACCTGGTAGATTATGTCAGCATGGATGGAGAAAAAGCCGGAGAGGCTGCTGCGTTTTATGTAAAAGAACACAATAATCATAATCCAGACGCTGTCTCTCTGGTCCCGGGTGAAGGTATCTCCAGTATAATACCCCAGTCCCTACACCTGACTGCTGCCCCGGGCCATCCTCTCTTGATCAAATGCCGTTCCCGGATCCTGAGGGAAAGCAAGACCAGCCTCATTCTCACAGCCGATAATGGATCCAGTATCGAGTTTAAGGAACCCTATGTGCGTCCTGCTGAAATGCTCATCCTGAGACTTCAGCCGGCTCACATCGAACAGTTACTGAAAGCGCCTGTACAAAGCCTCAGCCTCAGTATAGGAGAGTCTCATGACTAGGAAGGTAATCTGCCTGCGCTGTCCCCGGGGTTGTGAAGTGAGCACTACTTTGGATGAACATGGCCAAATCGCTGAGATCCACGGTAATGTATGCCGGCTGGGTGAGGAATACACCCGTGATGAGATCAAAGACCCCCGCAGGATATTATGCTCAACAGTCAGGGTGAAAGGAGGGGAGTACCCCCTGGTGCCTGTATGGACATCCCGGGCCATTCCCAAAGACCTGCTCCTGGATCTGGCTCGCGAATTAAGGGATATAGAACTGACCGCCCCCGTGCACAGAGACACAGTGGTCATTCCGGACTGGAGAGGGACCGGCGCTGATATTATATGTAGTGCAGATGTGGCCAGGGCCTGAGCTAGTCTATACGGTAATAGCGATGCAGGCTTTCATCATAATCGGGATCTGCCTTACGAGCCAGATACCAGTCTTTGGACAGGATGATCCGGGGCTGATTCTGTATCAAGATCCCTTCTGATTTTAATACCCGGAAAATACGGGATACATGTTCACGTGTAATATTCAGGATCTCTGCCATCTGTATCTGATTGATGGGAGGAGTGATCACTACCTCGTCACCTTCGATTTTGGAATCCTGAGTGGCAAAATAATAAAGCAGGTATTTCATCTGGCTTTCCGCTTCCATTCTTTCCATGAAAAAGAAGTTTCCCCGGGCGATATGGGCCAGAGCATGAGTGATATATTCCTGAAAGGCAGGTATGGTATGCCATAGTCTGTGAAAGTCATTTTTATGCATGGATAAAAGCTCACAGTCTTCGGTACAGGTAACGGTGATGTAGTATTCATCGAAAAAGACTTCACCTATGGCAAACATATCACCCCGGGATAGTTGGCCCAGATAGGTGGGGCGCATATTGTCCTGGCTATATTTCAGCATTTTTAGGGTTCCTTTCAGTACAAAATATACCTTGTCTGTCTTTTGTTTTTCCCGGTAGACAAATGAATCCTGATCATATTGACAGGGGGTCATGAGGGCTGATATTTCTCTGATTTCGTCCTGAGTGCAGCCTTTAAAACATTCCAGTACGTCCAGATCTTTTAAAGCCAGTTCCTTCATCATACTGATCCTTGATATATTAAATAATCATAACCGGATTTTTAAAATAAATAAAGAGATTTTTTCTTGTGCTAAAAGCCTCAAACTGCTAAAATGATTCTTACAGGAGGGGAAATGAAGGCTTTTCAATTGCCTCCAGGCCTGTTATTGGGTCTGGGTAGTTCCGCATTCCAAGCAGACGGACGGGACAGTCTTTCAGTTTGGGATGAATGGAAAAATGAGATAGATGAGGGAGAAAAACCCTCCGCTTTTCATCACGCCGGACACAGCAAAAACATAGAAGAAGATATCCATTTATTAAAAAAAATGCATCAAAAGACCTATTACATGGGCCTGGAATGGGCATTGATAGAGCCGGAAGAGGGCCAGCTGTCTGAATCGGTGGTAAAGGGATATCGGGAAGAGATACTGAAATGGGAAAAACAGGGTGTAAAAGTCCTCCTGGTATTATTTCATCATAACAATCCCCTCTGGTTTGAGGAAAAGGGAGGCTGGTATTCGCCTCAGGCTTCGAATTATTTTGAACGTTATGTCCAGCATCTGGTACATGGACTGGGAGATATACAGGATGAATGGATCACCTTTCATGATCCGGCACGTTACCTGGAACATGTTTTTTTAAAGGGAGATTGGCCTCATGCACAGCCCGGATGGAATCAGTACATAGGAGCGGTGAAGAACATAATTGAGGCTCATATTGCGGCCTATATCATGATCCATAATGTTCGAAAACTCATGGCCCGTGAAAACACAAAGGTATCGGCCAGTATTAATGTGGACCTCCTGGATGCCACTGAATCCTCATTTCTCAATTCCAGAGGGCTCAGTCAAAGAATCAATATGACCCAGGATATTTTTCTGGCAGGCATGATAGAGGGTAACTGGATCCCTCCTCTGGGCCGTGAAAAACGGGAAAATGTGAACCGTTATTGTGACTTTTTAGCTCTCACTTATTCCGGCAGAAGGTCTTATATTTTTAACAGAGACCGGATGTCTCATTTCAGCCGGCCTCTTCTCAGGCCAGGGGTACCCCTGGATGATATCGATCAGGAAATACATCCGGAAGGCCTTAAAGAAATGGTACAGTCTGTACATCAGCGTTACCAACTCCCAGTCTATATTACTGCTCTGGGAGTAGCAGATGCCAGGGATCATTTCAGAGCCCGCTTCATTTATGATCATCTGCTCCAGGTAGCCCTTTTAGCCGATGAAGGAGTGGATGTACAGCGCCTTTATTATTGGTCTATGTTCGATGGCCTGGAATGGGAGAACGGATATAAAGCATCGTATGGCTTGATCCGGGTAAAGAAAGATGCCAAAAGAGAGATAAAAGCCAGTGGCCGTTTTTACTCTGAGATCAGTCGAAAGCAGGAGATCAGTGAGGCCATGATAGAGAAATACCTGCTGGCACAATAAATCAATATTCCAGAATGGCATCGACAGGGCACATAGACTGGGCTTCTTTTACTTTGCTTTGATCTATGGGGTCCATTTGTTTCAATAGTGCTTTATTCTCTTCATCCTGCTGGAATAGCTCCGGATATATCATTTTACATATCCCGCATCCCAGACAGGCCTCTCTGTCAATAGTGTACTTCACAGGCACTCCATTTGTAAAATCAGCACTCCTATATTATACTCAATAATAGCTTTTATCTGAAATATTATGTAGGAATGGATATGGATATTAAAGTCTTAAAATCTCTGGCATTATTCAGAGGTATAAATGAAGATATGATCAATAAAATGCTGGCAGAAGTCAGGTTACGTAAAAAACACTTTGATAAGAAAGAAGTCATACACCAGCAGGGACAGGCTTATTCCTCCCTGTATATCGTGGTGAAAGGTTATTGTCAGGGAGAAATGAGCCGCAGCGGAGGTAAAGTCCTCAAGGTCGAGGAATTTCATGCTCCCAATGCCATTGCCCCCGGCATATTGTACGCCCCCCGGAATTTGTTACCGGTCAGCCTGGTCGCGGTAAACCCTGTGGATATACTAGTCATACCCCGGGAGGACGTATTTCATTTTTGGATGAAAAATGAGATATTTTTAAAGAATTTCATGGAAGATATTTCCGAGAAGATCTTCCTATTATCTCACAGGCTGGAGATCCTATCCTTTACTACCATCAAAGGGAAGATAGCCCAGTATCTTTTATCTCAGAAAAAATCCAGATTTGTTCTGCAAAGCTCTATGGATGACCTGGCTCAGTTTCTGGGAGTGACCCGTCCCTCTCTCTCCCGGTCAATGTCAGAACTGGTCGAAGAAGGGATCATTCAAAAAGAAAGCAAGATAATCACAATCCTGGATCATTCTGCTCTGGATGAGATGTTATTTTAAAAAAAACATGAAAAGTGTAACGCATCGGGTATAACCCGAGTATATACTGTAAAGCACCTGAGGAGTGTGAATGGATGAATCTGCACTGATCTTCGATGCCCAGCATGGAAGTCTGACAGCATTGGAAGAGCTCATAGATCGCTACCAGGGGAAGATATTTTCCATTACGCTCACTCATACAAGAAATAGGGAAGATGCTATGGATATTTCCCAGGAGGTATTTATGAAAATGTACAAACACATAAGACATTTTGATAATACCCGGAATTTTTTCCCGTGGTTATATAGCATTATGATGAATACTTTGCGTAGCTATATGAATAAAAATAAAAAGTACAGAAAAAATCAGGGAACTGATTTTCTGGATGAAGTAGAACTTATAGATCAGCCCGGGATGAGCATTGAAGATAAGTTATGTTTGTTTAATGCCCTGGATGAGCTGGACAGCAAAGATAAGGAGCTGATCATTCTCAAATATTTCGAGGATTTATCCATACAGGAAATAGCACAGATCTGTAGTATGGGAGAGAGTAATGTAAAAGTCAGTCTGATGCGAGCCCGGAACAGGATGAAAGCCTTTGTGGGAGGTTTGAAATGAAAGATAGACTGTTAAATATAATCGATCAGGATAAGCAATGGATCAGGGTCAGAACGCCTGGATCATTGAAAAAGAATACGATGCTGATGATACAGCATGACATAGTTAAAAAAATGGTGTGGATGAGGATTCTTAAATATGGTTCTTTAAGTCTGAGTGCATTGGCTATATTTTTTAGCTCCCTGTTTTGGGTATCACATTCTCAAAAGGAAAAGATTGTATTAATGTATCCCTATAGTGGTGAGACCAAAGTGGAAGTGGTGGGTAGTTTTAATAACTGGGATAGCAGGTTGAATATGAGCCTGGATAAAGAGGGTGTTTTCTGGAAAGTGGAACTTCAGCTCAAAAAAGGCAGGATCTATGAATACCAGTTTATTATTGATGAAATGATCTATACAACCGGAAATGCGGAAAACACGATATCCGGAAATAATGATAGTGATAAAGCTTTATTGTTTATATAAAAAGAAAGAGACGTCTCTTTTTATCATGTTGAAATAAAAGGAGGAAAGCATGAAACGGATGATAGTATTGAGTACACTGTTGCTTATGGCAGGGTTAACCTGGGCTGAGACCAATGTTTCAGAACCGCTGGCGTTAAAGACACAGTTTCAGGCACAGACCAGACTGGAGAAGAAAGTTCAGGCCAAGTTACAGAATAAGCTGAGTGAAGAATCAGCCCAGAACCTGATGCTGCAACTAAAGTCAGAAGCTAAGACTCAGGCGCAATATCAGGAACAGTTGAAGTTTATGGACCAATACATGGCACAGAATAAAAACCAATGGAAGCAGGAAAATCTGAAAAATGCTCTGGATTACTACCAGAAAAATGAAGGGGCTATAAGTGGTACTGCCCGCCAAAAAAGAGTCATGCTCATGACGCAATTACAGACAAATGAAAAACTGCAGTTGAAGACTCAGACTATGACCCAGGCACAGGCCAGGAAAATGGAGCAGACTCAGTTGAAGGAATGTGAGCAGGATCAGTTACAGGCCCGCTACCAGAATAAAAATCAGCTTCAGAAAAACAAACAGGTAAATCAAAGAGCCCCGGAAGTGGATAGAAATCCTGGAATGAAGCTATAAGGAAGAAATAATGTGGAAATACCTGAAAATAATACTGTTAATAACTCTTTTTCATACAGGTCTGGTGTACAGCACTGATTTTCACCGGGAAATCACCCCGATCCTCAGGGATTGGGGTTTCCCCGTATCTGAGCAGGAAGTGATATTTGCAGTATTTACCGATGCAGAAAAGAAAGGTCTGGATCTAAAGGTACTTATCGCGGATCTTAAAGAGAGAAAGATTAAAAACAGTTCATTCTATGAGACAGGCATCTCATTGATGATACAGTCTGACCGTCTATACAAAATCAAACTAGTTGATTTTCCCTTTCAGGAGGACAAACTGATCAGTCAGTCTGTCTTATACCTGATAGATATATATACCCTGCAGGACCTTAAATCATTGTCAGCTCTTTTTAAAAAGCAGGGCACAAATAAAAAAGAGCTGTCTGAGATTTTGAAACTGGCAGTCCTGATGCATAGTCAGGGAGTAAATCCGGCAGATAACTTCAGCATACTTTATCTGATGCTATCCAGGGGACAGGCGGATATCCGGGAAATATCTCTGGCCCATAAAATCTTTTATTCCAGAAAGGAACTTAAAATCACCGGCGAAAGATTAGGCCAGGTCATGAAGAAGGATTTACTTAAAAATAAGCCTGTTCAGAAAATATATTACGAACTGGAATCTGAATCCAGATAATAGGAGAATCTGTAATGAAAAAGATCTTTTTAATAATATCATTTGGATTACTTATAGTACCAGCTTTTGCAAAAATTGATTCTTATGTCAAAGCCGGATTAGGACTAGGCTATGACTCTAATGTGTTTCTGGATCAGTTAGGGACTGGCCAGGGTTTTGCTCAGGCTCAGTTTTCAACAGAACTAAAAAGCCAGGGTCAGGAATTCCAGGTCTTAGGAAGAGCAGATGCTCAATTGGAATTATACAGTCTTTTCAATACGCTCAATATACGGGCCGGAAGCGGGTTTAGATGGCATCCCTCCATTTACAGTCTGATAAAAGGCTGGGCCAATTTTCAGTATTATATGGGATTAAATTATAGTCTTCAGGCCATGGCAGAATATGAACAGGATCTGGGTGATATCGCTACCACCCGTTTTGGTTATGAATATAACCGCAGCTGGGGCCTGGACATAATCACTAATGAAAATATTCAGAATCATGAAGCATGGATAGGAGTAAATCTGGATATTAATTACAGACTATATCTGGATTTAGAAGCTGGGTGGTCTGATAGTATCTATCAGGATATCATGACTCCTACCGGTGCTTTACATAGTTCTCTTTGGCAGACTACTGTCAAAGCTAACCTGATTCCAGGCCCCTTGTTCAATATGGAAATACGTTATAATTACCTCTACAACATAGTCAATATGGATACTGTCATTATTGTAAGTTCTACAAATCTGCTTTACACATATAACAATGCAGATATACATAAGCTCTCTGTGAAATTTACTTATGATGCAGGGATCAGGACCAGCCTCTACAGTCAGGTCGAAAAGGAGTGGGTCAGTCTGACCAGTAGTGCCCAGACGGAAAGCCGATGGGGAATCATGGCGGGTATCACTTATTTCCTGAACCCATCCTGGAAGCTGGAAATCCCTGTGACCTGGGATATTGTTGACTCAGATATTGGAGGACAGTATCAGAGAGTAAGGTCCAGTGCCCAGTTATATTATTTGTGGTAATCAGGGCTAAGGGGCTGGCAAGTTGGACAATATACACTGGTCCGCCCGGCTGCCTGAATACGCTGTAAAGGATGGCCGCATCGGGGGCAGGCTGCCCTTCCTTTTCTGTCATGGAGCAGGTATCGGGGATCTAAGAGGGAAAAGTCTGTGTGATATTGAATAGAGAGTCTCATGATTTCAATTATATTCATATAGAGTGAAGATTGAAGTGATTTACTGAGATCTGTACATAATTCCCGGGGGTGAATGCCTGTCTGAAACAGTGCTTCGTCTGCGTAGAGATTACCGATTCCGGATACAAAAGACTGATTGAGCAGGATAGACTTGATCGGTCCTTTCCGCCTTGCCAGCCGCTCCAAAAACTGTTCCAGGCTTATATCCAGCACATGAGGCCCCAGTTTTCGGTCCGCTATAAATCGGTCCTTATCCCTGGTAAAAGCCACAAAACCCAGCTTTCTCATGGAACTGTAATAAAGGATGCTGCCATTATTCAGATAAAAGGCTATTCTGCTAAAACGGGGGATATCCGTACCTGGATCTTGAAAAAAGACCTTTCCGGTCATACCCAGGTGCATGACCATCCAGAGATCCTGTCTTCCCTGAATAAAAATATATTTGCCATGCTGGCTTACATTCCCGATTGAAAAGTCCTTAAACAGAAGCCGGAACTCTTCAGGATTGCAGAAGCGGATTATTTTTCCATCCAGGATCTCAACATTCTGAATAGTTTGCCCTTTCAAACCTGCGTCCAGTGATAGTCTGCATTCATTTACTTCCGGCAGTTCAGGCATATATCACTTAGTCTCCATCAATTCCAGAGCACTATCAGAGTTTTTCAGATAGCTCTTATTTCGGCTCGCCTTTAACAGGCTCACAAAATCCTGACGCAGTCCAAAGGGGTCATAACTCAGGCTTTGATCGGCCAGTTCAATGGCTTTAGCAAGATAGGTCTGGCTGTTATAGGCAGAGTCAGTCAGAAACAGATTCCAGAGGGCGATGGCACTGGCTATTTTAAAGTCCGGACTGCTGTGCATGAGGTCTTTAGCTTGATAAGCGATCCGCACGGTCTCAGAAAAATAGGAACCGCTTTTCCTACCCTGGTAATACACTGTACCCAGCTCATTTTTGGAGATCGAGTCTGGTTTGATCCGGGATTTATCCAGCTGAGCCAGACTATCCTGGTCATGGAGGCTGATCTCTATGAGCAGGGTTGTAGTGGTTCCGCTGATCAGATTTTCCTCCTGAGTATGAGAAGAAGCCGGTGAGCTATAGGATAGAATACGGTAATCTTTAACCAGATGAGGGTTAAACTGGATATTATATCTAAAGTCTGTAGCCAGGAGGTCGACCTGGTAATCCAGAGAGGACAGGAGCACTTTACGAAGGGGGAATATACCTGCCACAGGCATGTACTGACCTCCTATCCGGGAACAGATGCTCTGATAGCTGGAGCCGGGATTCATATTCAGGCTGATATCCAGCATGGTCCAGGAGATACCTTCATCCAGAATATCTCTCAGTGCCTGGGTAAATACGGTATCCGCATTTACATCAGAGTCTCCCAGATAGATGACGGAGCTTTTACTATCCGGGCTTCTGTTCAGCAAAGCCAGTTTATAGGCTGTGGACAGATGATGGGCCGATAGTGAGGCAGTAGAGATATCCACAGACTGTACAAAATCCTGTATCTTCAGAAAATCACTGGTGGGCTCCAGTATCCGGGATTGTGACCCGGACAGCATGATGATGCCTATTTTATCCTTAGAACGTAGATTTTTAGTCATTTCATACAGGGAATCTCTTATTAGGGCTATCTTTAATTTTTGCTGAGTATAATCCCGGATGTCCAGGATGAGTACGGCTATGTGGGGTTTGTCATTGAGGGACTCCATTTTCCTGGTCTGCAGGGCTAGCTGGAGTATCAGTTTTTCAGGAGACCAGGCTGAGCGGCTGAGCTCACTATATATGTTGACATCATCATTAAGCCTGGGATAATTATAGATAAAATTCTGTAACATATTTCCGGTGCTGTCAGGGGACGGCTGGATGTCACGACTACTCAGAATCCTTTTCCTGAGGCTGGCATATTCACCGGGTGACACAAACAGGGGCAGTTCCAGGGCAGGGGTGTCCTGAGGTGTGGCCATGGTGCTGGCAGGCCTTATAGAGAATCCCGGGGACGATACCCCCCTGTTGTCTGGCTTTGCCACCTTGGGAGATTCTGTAACAGTCTCGCTGCGGATACTTTTTTCCTCGCTGTCCTGAACCGCTTCACTTTTCTTTGGTGACAATTGCTTAGACTTTTTTGAGTCAAACAGTCTTTGAATCAGGTTGGGCCCTTTGTCTTCGTCCACACTGATGCCTTTGGTGTCAGCTATAAAATCATCCTGATCTTGTTCCAGGGGAGCAGATTGTTCTTTATTGATTTTTTCGGGCATATCAGTTTCATCCATATTCTGATCCAGTTTAGCTTTGCTTTCTTCTTTTTTTAAAGAGAATCCATCCAGCTTATCTTTCTGTAAATTGATGCTTTCTTCCGGGCTAATGCCCTTTATCACCTTTTTTTCCATAATCGGTTCAGCCTGCTGGACATCATTGATCTTATATTTTTTTCCTGGCGATTGTGGCTGCTCATTTTTAGAGAGGTCTTGCTTAGCTTTGAGGTCATTATCTTCAAAATATATATATGAGCTTACTGTACTATTTTCTTTTTTAGATTGATAGAGGTTAAGGCTGACCATCACTACCAGTACAGACAGTACCACACTACCCAGTACTCTCTGTACTGCCTTCATTTTCAGCCATTGGCCCAGGATGAATTGTCTTTTTTTTTGACTGTTGCTGAATTTTTCCAGTAGCTCATTTTTAAGATCTTTCTGGAAGCTGACATCGATGTGAGTCTCAGGCCTGGAGGAAAAAAGCTTTTGGATGGTAGTCTTCAATTCCAGCTCCTTTTCCTGCAAAGAAGGATCGATAGTATAGATATCCTGGAGGATCTCCTCTATATTAATCTTCATATCCTTCATCCTTTCACCAGATCTTTTATCTGCAGCAGCAGGCCAAATAAGGCTGCAGGCATGATCTCTTTTAATCTACTGATGGTCCGGGAAAAGGTCATCTTACAGGCCGCTTCATTCTTCCCCAGTACCTCAGCTATCTCTTTATAGCTCATCTCGTCCCATATTCGCATCATGACTATATCCCGATGCTCGGGCTTCAGTTCCTGCAAATAGGGCTGTAATCTCTCCCACTGATCCCGGTTTTCCGCATCCAGCTCCAGATCTTCCCTGGAACTCAGATCCCATACGGAGTCAATATCCACTTCTTTTTTGCGGGTCCTGAAATAGTCAAACAGGGTATTGCGGGCGATACGGTAAATCCAGGCGGAAAATTCTCCTTTATCCGCTTTATACAAATGGAGCTTTTCCAATGCTTTCATAAAAGTTATGCTGGTCAGGTCTTCTGCTGTATCTCTTCTGTATATACGGAAATAGATATATCTATATATCTTGTCTGAAAAATGGTCATACAGCTTTCCAAAAGCACTTTGCTTTCCCTGCTGACTAAGCCTGACCAGCTCAGGGATGTCGGGTGACAGCTCCATTTCGCCTCCGCGATCACTCTGACACTTGTATTACGAAAAATACCTGTGTGAGTAACAGATTCTATGTACATATACTAACTTGTTTTATGCTTTTTCACAAAATTGAAAGAATATGCGCCAGAGATTATTTGGATCTGAGATCGGGTGAAGGTTTGCCGATAAAGAAGCCCTGAGAAAAATCGATGTGCAGTCTTTTCTCTACATCCATGACTTCCTGGCAATGTACATATTCCGCAATGGTAGACAGGGATATCTTGTGTGCAAATTCTGAGATTGTCTCAACGATCAACCTGGAATTATTGTCCTCATGCAGGTTTTTAATGAGCGATGCGTCCAGTTTAAGATAATCAGGTTTCAATTCCAGTATATGTTCGAAGTTGGAATATCCTGTCCCAAAGTCATCTATGGCGATACGGGCGCCATACTTTCTTAATTCCTTAATAAAGTCCTGAACCTGTTCATAATTGTCGATACTGTCCGATTCCAGAAACTCAAATACTACCCTCTTACTGAGCTCAGGGTGTCTTTCCAGCATGTGGATAATATATTGATGGTTGACGGTGCTGCGTACATCTTCCTGGGACAGATTTATGGAGAAGTCATAGGAAGTATGATTAAAACGTTCGAAGGATTTTTCTATCATGATCCTGGTGATAGGCAGATACTGCCTGGATTTGCGGGCAATACCGAGGAATTTATCAGGGGTCAGTATCTCGCCGTTTGTATCTCTCATCCTCACCAGGCACTCATACTTCTCAATATTCCCACTCAGATTATTCATTATGGGCTGAAAATAGGGTATGATGCCATTATTTTCAAGGGCTATCCTGAGTTTTTTTGACATGGAAAGATTGGTTTCATATTCTTTTCTGATCTCCATAGAGTCATGATAGAGCAGATAGTGTTTAAACTGCTTTTTGGCTTTTTTGAGAGCCATATCGGCCTGCACCATCAGGGTGATACTTTTCTGAATATTATTTCCCCGGGCTGCTCCCATGGTGACCTGGAGATAGATCTCCTGCTCCGCATAGATGACCGGAAGTTCACACATACGGGTACTGAGATTGAGTGCTTCTTTTTGGACCTCCCAGGCCTTCCTGGTCTGCGTGATCAGTATGGCAAATTCATCGGATGGGAGTTTATACAGTCTGGTGCCGCTGCTTATCGCATTCTGGAGCCGTTCCGCTGCCATCTTTATCACAAAATCACCTATGACATGTCCATAGAAATCATTGATCTCTTTAAAACCGTCAATGTTGATGAGTATCAAAACAGCATGCTCGGCCTCTTTGATGTCTTCCAGGAGTTTTTTACGGTTGGGCAGGCCGGTCAGAGATTCATAATAGAACTGACGGATCAGGTCGTTTTCATATTTTATGATGGAAGAAGACATCTCTCTAAAGGCAGTCTCCAGCCTGCCAATCTCATTGAGCCTGAATTTTTCAGGGACTATGGCGAGTGGGATGCTGTTGTTATTTTGAAAGTTTTTCATTGCTTTTTCCAGGGCAATCAGGGGTGAGGTGAGGTCTGTGACCTGCAGGCGCAGTATAAAGCCCAGAATGACGGCCAGGATCAGGGTGATAAACAGGGTAATCAGTATAGCCCGGATGCCGGGTGCCATCAGATTCTGAATATCAAAGAGAGCGATAATGATAAGTCCTGCGCTGTCACTGGTCTTATAACTGAGTATCATAGGTTTTTTTTCTACCCGGATGTTCATCCTACCTTTAAGTGCAGGGAGGCCCTTAAAGCCGCTACTATTAAAAAGAGCAGGTAAGACTTTAGCCGGAGACTGGCTTTTATAGGGCCAGTAGAGGATATTTCCGTTAATATCGACCAGGATGGCTTTCCCTTTTCCGGGTAGTTTTATTTTCTCCATCCATTGCGACAGGACCATGAGACTATTGTCTATCCCAATTACTCCCATCACTGTTCCATTCTTATCATAGACCGGGGCAGCGGCAGTGATACCCAGGTTTTTTTCAGTCTGATTTTGAGTGATAAAGGGATAGGGGGCAGTGAATATAAATCCCTGGTTACTAACAGCGGAATGATACCAGGGCCTGAGACGAGGATCATAAGTCGCAGGCAGAAGTCCTGGTACACCCGGATCATAGGGGATCCTGGAATATGCCCATCCCTGGTTGGTGGTAAAGGTCAGGGAACTCCATCCCCGCTGCAGAAATCTTCCGTACTTATCGCCGAAGTATACCGATGAGATGTAATTGGAATGCGAGTGTGCCAGGGAGAAAAATATTTCTCCCATCATTTTATGATCATATTTTTTAATAAAGCTACTTTCTGCCAGCCAGCGGGTGGTTCTTTCAATATCCAGAAAGAAATGCCTGATCTGGGATTCAGTCTCTTCTATCACAATGTCCGTAGTCTGATTTGCCGTGTGAATGTAGGATCGTCTGATAACTATGAAAATCAGGCTGTAAAATACCAGTAATATCAGTAATACTGCAGAGCCGATGGTGCTAAGGAATAGGTCTCTTACACTGTTTCGCATTTGACCTCAAAAAAGTAACTAAAATGAAGTGATTGGCTGATTCTCACTCTATTTCTCCATAAACCAATTATGAAATGGAATAGAAATATTTGCAAGGGCTGGTTTCTTTGCCTGAATATTTCACTCGTTTAGTCCCTTTACCAGGGTCTTGATCCTTTCTACTCCTTCCCGGAGATGGTCGATATTTTTGGTGTAGGCCAGGCGAATATACTTATCCGTGTTATTTACACCGAAGTCTGTGCCCGGGGTAGTAGCTACATGGATGGACTTCAGCATGAGCTGTACAAATTCATCGCAGGGTAGGCCATACCGGGAAATGTCAGCCCAGATGTAAAATGCCCCCTGGGGCCGGGCATGTATGGGAAAAATATCTTTTAACTCGCCATAGAGATAGTCCCGGCGGGCCCGGTAGATCTCACGGCTTTTAGCATGATGCTCATAGTCAAATGCCTCCAGGCAGGCGTACTGGCTCAGGGTAGGGGCAGAGATAGAGATATTCTGGATCACTTTTTCCGCGTCACGGAGCTGGGCCCGCGGTATGATCATCCATCCCAGACGCAGGCCGGGCAATGCATAGAGCTTGGAAAACCCATTGATCACAAAGACATCCGGAGAGTATTCCAGAGCGGTATGTGCATCCTCTCCATAAGTCAATCCATGATAGATCTCATCGGAGATAAAGAAGATATTATTTTCCTGACAGTAGTCTATCAGTGCTTTTAGCTGATCCCCGGTATAGATATTTCCCAGGGGATTGGAGGGGCTGGGCAAATGAAAAGCCCGTATTTCGGGATGAGCCTTGAGATGATCTACAGTTACCAGAAAGTCCGTGTCCGGGCCGATATTTATCGATACAGGTTCTATATCAAACAGGCGGGCAAAATTTTTGTAGCAGGGATAGCTGGGATCGGGTAGTCCGATCTTTTCTCCGCGGGACAGGAGCATGGAATAGGCCACCAGAAAGGCACCACTGGTACCCGAAGTGATGACTACCTGTTCCGGAGATACTTCTATACCATAACTGTGGCTATAATGTTCCGCGATCTTTTCTCTCAGGGGCATGATGCCCAGAGAGTCGACATAGGAGAACCGGCCCTCATCTACAGCACGGTGCATAGCTTCTATGACCCGGGGGCTGGGCTCTATATCGGGAGCACCGATCTCAAAGTGTATAGTATCCTTATACTGTCCGGCCTGTTTAAATATGTCCATCGCTTTGAAGGATGTGATGCGGTCCATTCGGCTCATGAAAACCCCCTTAAGAGTGATATATTTTAATCAATACAAGCGGAAAAGTCTACTGCCAATAAAAATTATTAGCGAACATTATCGTTGTGTCAAAATAACTTATTATCTCAATATTTTAGGTCAATATGACACACAGGATTTTAGGTGTTCACCCGCACCATGTATCTCAACGAAATTTATTTCTTTATAGGGTAATAATTTTCTGCAAGGTGGAGAAGTGGTGGACCTGGTACAGGATTTGCGATATATATTATGAAAATAATTTCAGGAGGTTCATTATGAAACTGATGAAGAGAGATCAGGGAAACGAAGCTTTCCCGGCAAGGGCTTTCCGGTCAGCATTTGACAGGGTCTTTGATGATTTCTTTAATGATGATGCTTATGCTCTGACACACAGCCGCTCAGAATGGTATCCCCTGGTGGATGTGGTGGAGGAAAAGGATCACATTAAAGTAAAGGCAGATCTGCCCGGTATAGACGAAAAGGATCTGCAGGTGGAGGTCAAGGATAATATCCTCACTATCAAAGGCAGCAGGGAGGAAAAGACCGAAGACAAGGGAGAACGCTATTACCGTGTGGAAAGGAAGTATGGTTCCTTCTCCAGGGAGATGCAGCTGCCTCCGGGAACAGACCCCGATAAGATCGTAGCCCGCTACGAAAAAGGCGTACTTAACCTGGATATTCCCAAGGCTGAATCAGCCATTCCCAAAAAGATCCAAGTCAAAAGTGCCTGATCCACAGAGCAGGGTCGCCTCCAGGGGCAACCCTGCTTTTTTTTTAAAAATATACTTCAGCAAATATGTTTTTCCGCTCTATACCCTGATCCTGAAGCAGATCATAAGTTTCATAGATCATATCACTGTTTCCACATAAGTACACCACCCCTCCGGGAGATACCGGATGTTCTCTGAGATAATGGGTGACTCTTCCCGGGAAATAAGGGCTGTCTTCTCCCGAAATACAGCGTATAAGATTATCCTGATTATAAGTCTGGAGCTCGTAGGCCTCATGGTTATAGCGGGTCCCGTGGAGCAGGGTATAGCTGAGGCCGGGATAAGAACCGGCAAAGCAGTGAAAGGGGGCTATCCCGGTCCCGGTGGAGATGAAAGTGTGGGGCCGGCCTTTTAATTCATCCAGAATACGGAACGTCCCAAAAGGGCCTGCTATATAGAGGTGATCTCCCGGCTGGAGGCGCCTTAAGCGGGGAGATAATAATCCCTCAGGGATCTCTTTTACCAGTATTTCCAGGAATTCCTCCTGTACTCCGGAATATATGGAATATTCTCGCATGTGCATATCTTCACTGAGCCCCACATATAGATGCTGGCCCGGCTGGAATTCCAGACCGTTCCGGGTAAATCTCAGTACAAAGGTACTGGGAGTCAGCTCTCTCAGGCTGATCACGCTATGCAGAGTCCGCTTTCTTACTATATTAGGGTTCATGTCCTGTCCTTACGGGAATGGCTGATATTTGCAGCCTAAGCATCCCTCAAATCATATATTGACGATAGGAATATACTGTATTATACTATAGCTTATACGATTCGACAAATCCAGGAGAGAATTATGCCCTCTGACAGTCCTATAGTCAACCGAAAGCCCGAATGGCTAAAAATACACCTTAATTCCAGTGACAAGTACCGCTTTATCAAAAAGCTGGTCAAAGAAGAGAGACTAAACACCGTGTGTGAAGAAGCCCGCTGCCCCAACATACATGAATGCTGGGGTATGCAGAAAACGGCCACTTTTATGATACTGGGGGACACCTGTACCCGGCGTTGCAGATTCTGTGCAGTTAAGACCGGGCTGCCCGGGGCAGTAGACCGGGGAGAGCCGGCCCGGGTAGGAGCATCGGTGGCCTCCCTGAGACTGAAACATGTAGTCATCACCATGGTAAACCGGGATGATCTGAGAGATGGAGGGGCCTCGGCAATGGCGGATACTATCCGGGAGATACGGGAACGGGCACCCCACTGTAATATAGAGGTGCTCACTTCGGACTTTATGGCAGATCCGGATTCTATACGTACTGTACTGGAGGCACGGCCTCACATCATGAGCCATAACCTGGAGACAGTGAGGCGATTGACTCCCCAGGTCAGGTCGCGCTCCTCTTATGACAGGAGTTTATTGACGCTGCGCCTGTCTCATGAGATCGCCCCCGACATAGTGACCAAGTCCAGTCTCATGCTGGGACTGGGGGAGACCCGGGAAGAGCTGGAGCAGGCCATGGATGACCTGCTGGCGCAGGGGGTATCTATGATGAACCTGGGCCAGTATCTCCAGCCCAGCCGCAATCATCTGGCAGTTCAAAAATACTGGAGCCCCGCGGAATTTAACCTGCTCAGGGAACTGGCTCTTAACAAAGGATTTACTTTTGTGGAATCGGGGCCTTTGGTGCGGTCCAGTTACCATGCCGGAGAGCAGTTTGCTGATTTTAAGAAAATGCAGGAGTCCATCTGATAATGGCTTTATGATCAATGAATCATATATACTTTATTACGAGGCATATTTGTAATATTTTCAGTCTAATGATAATATTTCACAAATTATTTTTAAGTGATTATAATGATCAGATTATTGCAGTATTTCGAAGAAGAGAAAATATTTCATCTAAATCAGGTAGACGATT
>CAZIAD010000024.1:0-51712 GCA_964537555.1 uncultured Brevinematales bacterium | reverse complement strand
AAATATTATTATGATTCGGATATATCGTTTTCTTATGATGTGTCATATTTTTTTCCAAAATTAAATGTATATATTCTAGATTCTTTAAATTATAAAGACAAAACATTTTCTATTTTGGTACTTAATTATTTGGGAGAAGTGTTGAAAGATATAACTTTTAGTGAAAAAAATCCAGTTAATATTTTAAAAGGATTTACAAGCGAAATATATATTGTTTCCGATTCAAAAGCAAGCAAAAAGGTATCTCAAACTTTTAAAGGTGGGGAATATGAATATTAATTGTACTGAAATGGTATCCACCTGACATATAACGCCTCACCTTCCACCCCCGCCTCGATAGTGTGGTTAGACTGCGCGGGCATAAACTCGGCGTCCGTCTCAACTTATCAGACTGGCCATCCCATCTGTGTAAATCCTGTAAATCCGTGTCTTAAAAAAGGAGTAAGGAAAAAAGCATGTCTCTACCCACAATCTCCCTCAGATGACCAGGGAACCTCAATTCGGATACTCAGTTGAAGCTTGTTGAGAAATTGAGATAATGGTTATTATAATTGCCATATATTCCGATATTGGATATAATGATGATCATTATGGAGGCATTTATGCCAGGAAAGACCGCCCCTTTATCTCCTAGTATTGAAAATATACTGATTAATATGGGTGAAAAAATTAAACTCGCGAGATTACGGAGAAAAATCTCAGCAGCTATGCTGGCTGAACGTGCGGGTATGACCCGGACCACATTACGCAAAGTGGAGCATGGTGATAGTAGTGTCACTATCGGTGCAGTTGCAAGTGTGCTATTTTGTCTGGGTTTAGAAAAAGATCTGGAACTGATAGCCAATGATGATCCACTCGGCCGTAAGATACAGGATGCCGGCCTCACACCGGCTAAACGCCGCAGCCCCAAAAAGGGAAAATAAAATGAATACTCAAAAACAAATCATGGTATACGCGCATTGGCAAGGATTACCCGATCCTGTATTAATGGGTACACTTGAGGTAAATCATATCAGGGGAAAGGAGATCTTTTCATTTGAATATGAGACCAGCTGGTTGAATTCTAATCAATCTCTTATTTTAGATCCGGATCTCGGATACTATTCAGGGCCTCAGTATATCAGAGAAGGGAAAATAAATTTCGGCATTTTCTTGGATTCTTCTCCTGACAGATGGGGGAGAGTATTAATGCAGCGCCGTGAAGCCTATAAGGCAAAAAATGAAGACAGGCCAGTTAAGCCTCTCATGGAATCTGATTATTTATTAGGAGTATTCGATGAAATGCGCATGGGGGCCTTACGATTTAAACTCTCTTCTGATGGGCCCTTTTTAGATAATCAAATAGACATGTCGGCACCTCCCTGGACTCGACTGCGGGACCTGGAATATGCCAGTTTACAATTAGAAAAAAAGCACTCAGAAGAAGAAAAGGATTATATGCAATGGCTCAAGATGCTCATTGCACCGGGAGGGTCTTTAGGTGGAGCCAGGCCAAAAGCCGGAGTAATGGATCTCAAGGGGCATCCATGGATAGCCAAATTCCCCAGTCAAAAAGACGAATGGGATATAGGATTGTGGGAATACCTGGTTCATCAATTGGCACAAAAGGCCGGTATTATCACATCCCCGACTCAGGTTAAATGTTATTCCGGAGATTATCACACCTTTCTGACCAAAAGATTCGATAGGACTGCATCAGGTGAGCGTATTCATTTTGCATCCGCTATGACTTTACTGGGTAAAATGGACGGCGACAAGGGGGAAACCGGGGTGAGTTACCTGCATCTTGCTGAGTTAATTATCCGGTATGGGGCTCAAGCCAATTTTGATTTAGAACAATTGTGGCGCAGAATCGTATTCAATATATGTGTGTCCAACACTGATGATCATCTCCGTAATCATGGTTTTTTACTGACTGAAAAGGGTTGGATTCTTTCTCCTGCTTATGACATGAATCCTACTACCTCAAAAACAGGACTTTCATTAAATATTTCTGAATATGATAATTCTCTCAGTTTAGACTTAGCCCGGGAAGTAGCCCCGGTCTTTCGGGTCAAGCCACCACAAGCGAATGTAATAATTAATGAGGTAGTAAGCTCAGTAAAAACATGGCCCCATATTGCGAAGAAACTGAAAATCCCCGGATTTGAAATACAATCTATGAAAAATGCATTCCTATCAGTAGAGTGATATTGTCCCTAATGACTCTAATACATTTAATCTACCCCCGCCTCGATAGTGTGGTTAGACTGCGCGGGCATAAACTCGGCGTCCGTCTATGCTCGTCTCACTGGCAATCCCATCCGTGTAAATCCTGTAAATCCGTGTCCAAAACAGGGAATAAGGGAAAAGCACTATATATACGATCAATATACACTCAATATGATTCACCCCACTGCCTCGCCTTGGAGGCTGGCCTCACTCCCAAAGGGAAAGTTCCTTCGATAGTTCAGTCAATAGTGGGGTAGAGACTCAGGACATATAAGTCAATAGTCTATAGTCACTAGTCAATAGTAGGCACTGTTTTTTAAGTCCGAGCCCTCATCCTCAATCCGACACAAAACCTTCAACTAAACCAGGCTCCACTTCGCCGCCGGAGTCTGCCAGATAAGTCAATAGCCGATAGTCAATAGTCAATAGTCAATAGTAGGCACTGTCTTTTAAGTCCGAGCCCTCATCCTCAAACCGACACAAAAACTTCAACTAAACTAGGCTCCACTTCACCGCCGAAGGTGGCTGTCTCCCTCCTCAATGTGCACTCCACAATAAACCCCAGTAGGGCTGATCTACCCTAGCCTGAGCCCAGCCTCCGGCCATTCAGCCCGCCCTGCACATTGTCTGCTATTCTATCAGCCACCAATTCGCGGGGTGAGGCACTGAAGTCCCACCGACCCAAGGGCATTTTCTTTGCCAGGCGTTTCTTTGCTGCCCTGGGCAAAGAAATGCCGTAGCCCGCCGGCTGTCACCGGCAAAGGCATTTTGTGGCGGCCCAGGCACCGGCTCCTGCCGCCAGGATGGCACCACCGGGCTACTCCCGTATGCTGTCGCATCCGTGAAGCCCTGGGCTACCTGCTATGCCGGGCCAGGCACCCTCGTGGCAGCCCAGACCTGGTCTCCAGCCGACAGGGGATACACCGTCCCCCTCCTCAGCCGGAAACCACAACCTCATGCCCGATTCCCCCTGCATACACCGTAGCCCCGGGGCGTATACCCCGGACTGTATTGCATAGCCCAAATGTCTTCAGAGGGCAGACATATCAGTCTCTAAGTGCCCTCAATATAAGCTATAAACTCAGCACCGGCTTTTGACTTTAGGGATGATGTATACTATAATAAAGTCCATTTTTTATTTTGGAGATATCATGGACAAAGAAAGAGCCATCCAGGTATCCGGCCTCACCCCCAGTGAGCTGGTACTGATCCGCGAAGAGCTGGGCAGAGAGCCCTCTATCGAAGAGATAGGGATGTTCGGAGCCCTGTGGAGCGAGCACTGTGGTTATAAAAATACCAAAGCCCTTATCAAGAAGCTGCCCCAGACCGGTAAGCACCTGATACAGGGTCCCGGTGAAAATGCCGGGGCGGTGGGATTTGATGACACGGCTATTGTCTTTAAGATAGAGAGTCATAATCACCCATCCGCGGTGGAGCCTTATGAAGGGGCGGCTACGGGAGTGGGGGGGATCCTGAGGGATATCTTTGCCATGGGGGCAATGCCGGTAGCGGTGCTGGACAGCCTGCGCTTCGGTAAAAAGGACTCCAAACGGACTCGCTACCTGGTGAACGGGGTCATCTCCGGGATCTCCGATTACGGTAACCGGGTGGGCATACCTACCATCGGTGGAGAAGTGGTGTTCGAAGATAAATACGAAGGCAATCCCCTGGTCAATGTAATGGCCGTAGGTATCGCCAAGCAGAAAGATATTATCAAAGCTATCGCTGAAGGTAAAGACAACCTGATATTTTACTACGGATCCAAGACCGGAAGAGACGGGCTGGGTGGGGCGACCTTTGCCTCCGCTGAGCTGTCCTCTGAGGGTGAAGATATGCGTCCCTCTGTACAGGTGGGCGATGCCTTTACTGAGAAGCTCATACTGGAGGCTACCCTGGAGATCAGGGACAAGGGCCTGGTGGTAGGAGTACAGGATATGGGTGCGGCCGGTATCACCTCCTCCGTATGTGAGATGGCATCCCGGGGTAAGTCATCTGTAGAGATCTATATAGAAAAGATCCCCGCCCGGGAAGAAAATATGAGAGCCTATGAGTTCCTTCTCTCCGAGAGCCAGGAACGCATGGTAGCGGTCATCAAGCCCTCCAAGCTGGAAGAAGTGATCGCAGTGATGAAGAAGTGGGAGCTGGACTATGCCGTATTCGGTAAAGTGACTACTGATCCCATAGAGGAACCCCGGGTAGTAGTAAAGGAAAACGGCGCCGTACTGGCCGATATACCAATCAAGGCCCTGGTAGACGATGTACCTCTCTATATCCGGGATGTCATCCGTCCGGCTTATCTGGACCAGGTGACTGTTATGCCTGAGTACAGCCTTGACAAAGATATGAACGGGACCCTCATAGACCTGCTGTCCCATGTCAATATAGCCTCCAAGCGCTGGGTCTATGAGCGCTACGACCATCATGTGCAGACCAATCTCCTGGCCGAACCGGTCAAGGCAGGCGGATCCATGCTGCGTATTAAAGGCACCCGCAAGGGGCTGGCCGTCACTACTGACGGAAATGGACGTTACACTTACCTGGACCCCTATACAGGGGGTATGCAGGCAGTGGTCGAGGCCTGCCGTAATGTGTCCTGTATGGGCGCGGAACCCTACGGCATCACCAACTGTCTGAACTTCGGTAACCCTGAAAAGCCCGGCCCCTACTACCAGCTGGCCAAGGCTATGGAAGGAATGGGCGAGGCCTGCAAGGTGCTGGAAGTGCCTGTTACCGGGGGAAATGCCTCTCTCTATAATGAGACTGACGGAGAAGCTATCCTGCCTACTATCACCATTGGGGTAGTGGGGGTAATCGAAAACTATAAAAAGACTGTATACGCCGAGTTCAAGAAAGAAGGCGATAAGATCGCTCTTTTAGGTATCAATCGTGATGAGTTCGGAGGTTCTCTACTCCTGTCCCATCTCACTGGAAAGGTAGCCGGGCCCTGTCCTGACCTGGACATCGTATTTGAAGCGAACCTGCAGAAGCTGGTGCGTTCACTGATACATGCCGGTGCCCTGCAGTCAGCTCAGGATGTGAGCGATGGCGGACTGGCCGTAGCCCTGGCTGAATGTGCGGTTAATTCAGTAAACCTGGGATTTGATATAAAGCTGGATGAGGCTCTGAAACCGGAAGTGCTGCTCTTTGGGGAATCACAGTCCCGTATTATAATATCCTATTCTCCCGCGAAGGCCGAAGAGATCGAAGATATGGCAGAGTCATTTGGCATACCCCTCAAGGTGATCGGAAATGTCACCGGGGACGGCAATCTGTCTCTGAAAATCAAAGGGGTAAATACTATAAATATGACTACAGCCCAGGCTACTGAGGCCTATAACACACGGTATATAGCGGATGAAGACTGATAAGCCGGAGTCATTCAGCTCCAGCTTTGTGGTCATGCCCCGGGAGGCCAATCACTATGGCAATGTCCATGGGGGTGTGATTATGCAGGCCGTGGATAACCTGGCCTATACCCTGGCGTCACGCTACTGCCGCATGAATGTAGTCACCGCCAAGGTACGGGAAATGGACTTTTTGGCCCCGGTCAAAGTAGGGGACATAGTCCTGATGAGCGGGCAGATCACCCGGGTAGGGCGTAGCTCTATGGACCTGGAGATCAGCATCCAGGGTGAAGACCTCAAGACCGGACGCCGCTTTGATGTGGCTACCTCCTGTATGACCATGGTGGCGGTAGATGATCAGGGAAAGCCCAGCCCTATAAATCAGTAAATAAGGAATCAAGAATGTTGACTATAGCATTACCCAAGGGAAGGCTGGGGGACGATACCCAGGAACTGATGAAGAAAGCCGGTATCATCCAGGACTTTATCCCCAAAGACTCACGTAAGCTGATATTTAAGCTCAATGACCAGATCTCCGTACTGATGGTACGAGCCCAGGATGTGGCTACCTATGTGGAGTCAGGAGCAGCCGATATGGGAGTAGTGGGCAAGGATGTCCTCATCGAGCACCGCACTGATGTACTGGAGCTGGCTGATCTGGGATTCGGCTACTGCAAGATGGTAGTGGCAGCCAAGAACAGCATGACCCGGGATAAACTGTTTGCCCCTTCTTTCCTCAAGGTAGGCTCCAAGTATGCCAATATTGCCAAAAGATTTTTTTCCAACATATCCATACAGTCTGAGATCATCAAGCTCTACGGCTCGGTAGAACTGGCCGCTGTGATAGATATGGCGGACTGCATAGTGGATATAGTGTCTACCGGAGGCACTCTTAAGGAAAACGGCCTCAAGGTCATAGAGGAGATATTCGAGTCTACCGCCCGCCTGGTATGTAACCGTTCCTCCTACTATCATCAGCTCAGGACCATAAAGGACATGGTCACTAAGATAGAAGATGTCCTCGCTGCCCGATAAAACTCATCCCCTTTCCACTCTGGAACTGAAACAGATAAGACTGATCGATGCCAATATAAACCGGGCCTGTGAAGGCATACGGGTCATAGAGGATATTTACCGCTTTATACTGGATAATAAAGAGCGAAGTGAACAGCTCAAGAAAATGCGTCATGAGCTGCGGCAGGCCTTTGACCAGGAGATCCTGATATCGCACAGAGACTCACTTGGCGATGTTGGAAGGGGTGTACTGAAATACGGCTCCCAGACCCGCAGTGAGATCAAAGATATCATAAAGGCCAATTGCAAACGTATACAGGAATCCATGCGGGTAGTCGAAGAATTCGCCAAGCTGGAGGCCTTTGAGCACAGCGACAGCCAAAAACTGGGCTGGGAGGATATACGGTATCAGCTCTATTCCATGGAAAAAGAGCTGCTGCAATCAGAGCAGGAGGATAAGTCTTGAACATTCTGGGTATAGAGAGCTCCTGCGACGAGACGGCCGCAGCCCTGGTGCAGGATGGGAAGACTATCCTGAACCACTATGTCTACTCCCAGGTGGATATCCATGCACCCTATTCCGGGGTGGTACCTGAGATTGCCTCCCGTAACCATCTCTTAAAGATACTGGAAGTGATCGAGCATGCTATGACAGGTTATACATGGGATGATGTAGATGCCATTGCCGTCACACAGGGGCCGGGCCTGATCGGAGCCCTGCTGGTGGGTCTGTCTACCGCCAAATCTCTGGCTTATTCCCGGGAAAAGCTGCTCATCCCCGTCAATCATATACAGGCCCATATGTATACCCCCCATCTGTTTCATGATATACCCTTTCCCTATATATCCCTAGTGGTTTCGGGAGGGCATTGCCTGCTTTTTGAAGTAAAAAGCCATGATGAGGTGGAGTTAATGGGGTCTACCATAGATGATGCTGTGGGGGAGGCCTTTGACAAGGTAGCCAAGCTCCTGGGCCTGGGATATCCCGGAGGGCCTGCCATCGATAAAATAGCCCGGGAGGGGGATGACAGCTTTATGGATCTGCCCCGGGGCCTGCCTGATACTCCTAAGGACAGGTATAACTTCAGCTATAGCGGACTCAAGACTGCTGTGGCCTATAGAGTGAGAGATATGGAAGTCACCCCGGAGAATATACCTCACATCGCTGCTTCCTTTCAGAGGTCTGCTATTGAGATGCTGTTTCGTAAGACTTTCAATGCCCTCAAGGATAAAAACATAAAGACCCTGACTGTATCAGGGGGGGTAGCCGCTAATTCTGTGTTGAGACAGCGATTTGAAGAGCTGACTGAAAAAGGCTACTCTGTATATACTGCGCCCCCGGCGTTTTGCGGGGACAATGGTGCTATGGTGGCAGGACGGGCATATCAGGATTATAGACAGGGGCACACTGGAGATCTGCGCACCGACGCCTACTCCCGGCTGCCTTATATCCAAAAAGGGAAAAGGGTGGTAGCACAGCAATGATAGTATTTGTAGTAGAGGCAGGCAAGGAACATGGTATAGGCCATCTGAAACGTTCTCTTCAACTGGCATCTCTTTTAAAGCAGGATACTTTGATCCTGATTGAGACTGGTGGGGATAGTATTTCTTCTCTGGAGCCTTTACTGCTTAAACAGGAGCATCAGTTTATCACTTCCAGAGATAATCCGGAGAAGCTGGTGGAATCTTCTGCTGTGGAACTACTGATTCAGGACCGACGTCATCTATCCCAGAAATGGAGTGAATTTTGCCACACACATTCAATACCTCAGATCGCCCTGGATGGATACGGCCTGCCAGCTGCAGAGATAGAAGTCCTGATCAATCCATTGTTTCATCATGGGCCCAAACATGCAAATTTTGATACTCTGGCCTATCAGTATATAGATACTTCCAGTCTGAAAAGGCCTCGTAAAATTGCTCATTTTGATGTGCTGGTATCACTGGGGGGTAGTGATCCTGCTCAGGGGGCCCGCCTCATAGTACAGGATCTGGTGAAAATGGGGCTGAATGTATGCCTGATACAAGGCCCTCTCAGTGAGTATAGCTGGGCTGATAGCATGGAGGGGCTAAGCCTGATTCAAAATCCAAAATCACTTTTACCCTACATAGAGCATTCTGATGTGGTGATCACATCTGTGGGGCTGACTTTGATTGAAGCACTGTCTCTGCAAAAAAAATGTATCCTGTTCAGTCCTACATTGTACCATGATACCATAGCCCGGCATTGTAACTATGCTATAAACGGGGGATTACTGGCCTACTTTCAACCGGGAGCCCTAAGATCTCTTCTGAATAAAGAACCTGAAGTAAACACTATCCAGGTACTGCCCGATTATAAAAAATGGTGGAATCAGCTGATCACCAGAATCCAGGCTAAAGGAGCACCGCATTGCCCTCTCTGCTCCAGTCAGAAAAGACACAGCATGTGGAGGAATGAACATTCCACTTTGTTTGAATGCTTGGATTGCGGAAGCAATTATCTCTATAGCTATGCAGGGGATAGACAGGAGTACCAGGCTGATTATTTTCAGGGGCATTACAAGTCGGTGTATGGAAGAGATTACTTTGATGATGAAAAACAGATCAGGGCCTTTTCCCGGCGACGCCTGGCTATAATATCCGACTATCATCCCCATCGGGGCAATGACAGGCTCCTGGACTTTGGTTCTGCATATGGGGTATTCTGTGATGAAGCCCGTACTCTGGGCTATATGGTACAGGGTGTAGAGATCTCGGAATATGCCCGTCAACGATCCCAGGAGTTATTTCATATCCATACCGATCCACAATGGCCACCCGCCGGAGATAGCTGGGATGTGATCAGTGCCTGGTTTACCCTGGAGCATATATCTGAACCCCGGCAATGGCTGAAAGATGCTAATATCCGGCTTAATAAGAACGGTATCCTGGCACTGGGGCTCCCCCACGCCAGAGGAGCCCTGGCCCGATGGAATAAAAGCCTGTACAGGGAGCTTCGTCCCGCTGAGCATGAATTTGAACCTTCACTGCCAGGCCTAAGAAATGCCCTGAATTCAGCCGGATTCCACATTGAACGCGTGGAATATTTTGGCCTGCATCCAGACCGTATAGGCTGGCCTGATCGGCCTTTTATCAGAAATATTCAGAAAACATTTGGCTTAGGAGATACTTTTGAAGTCTATGCCCGAAAAATATCTTCACCCCGTTAAAATAGGGGAAATCACTTTAGCAAACAATATTTTTTTAGCTCCTCTGGCCGGTTATTCCCACAAGGCCTTGCGTATTATGGCACGTCGACTGGGTGCGGGCTACGCTGTCACAGAAATGGTATCTGTGGAGGGACTGATCCGGGGGGATAAAAAGACCTGGACCTATATCGACCTGGAACCGGAAGTCACCGGGGTGCAGATATTCGGACTGTCAGACCCGGAAAGGTACTATAAGGCAGCCTCTATCCTTAGAGAGAGACTGGATGTAAAGATCATAGATATCAATTTCGGCTGTCCGGTGCGGAAAGTGATCCGAAGTGGTTCAGGCAGTTTTCATCTGACCCAGCCGGCAGTGATGGCTGATATTGTGCGTGCTGTAAAAAATGCGGGGGTACTGGTTACAGCCAAGGTCAGGACCGGTTTTGATGAAGTCAGTATAGAGGACATCATGCCACCCCTCAATGCCGCCCATCCGGATATGATCATCATGCATGGACGCACTGCCAAACAGGGCTATTCCGGTAAAGCGGACTGGGAAATCATCAGGCAGGCCCGGGAGATGAGCGATACCCTGTTCATAGCTAATGGTGATATCAACAGCCCCGAAGATGCCCGCAAAATCCTGGACATCACTGGTGCGGATGGCATTATGATAGGCCGGGCCGGGGTAGGAAAGCCTTTTATATTTGATCAGATAAGGCAGTACTTCACTACGGGTGAATACCCCCGGCATTATACCCGGGAGCAGGTCAAGAAGTATATGCTGGAACTGGCGGACCTCTTTACCGGAATCCAGGGCCAGGACCGTATTATTCCCATCCGGAATGCCCTGATCCAGTATGTACGTCACTATGACGGTTCCAAAGCAGTACGGCAGGCTATCGCACTTTGCCATAATAAAAGTGATCTGATCAAAATTTTGGACCAATGGAAGGATGAGACAGAAGACTAAGAGTATTATTGTTTTTTTATTTATGAGGCATTAAAATAGATGACATTAAATTAAGGATTATAAAATGAAGTTAGTATTAAATGCGTTAAAAGGGGTAGCCATAGGGATTGCCACTATCATCCCCGGGGTTTCCGGTGGCACTATTGCTTTTATAACAGGGATCTATGAAGAACTCATGGAATCCATAGGTTCCTTCTTTAAAAATAAAGAAAAACGCAAACAGTATTTTGTTTTTCTGCTGACCATAGTCGTAGCTGCCGGGATAGGTATAGTCCTGTTTAACCAGCTTCTCCGTTATCTGCTGGAGAATCATCATCAGGCTACTTATTTATTCTTTTTCGGGCTGATCGCCGGTTCTATTCCCCTTATCTTAAAAGCCCATCATGATATGAAGTTCAGCCTTCCCCGGGGCCTCAGTCTGGTACTGGGAGCGGCTCTGGTAATCGGACTTATCCTTATTAGTGGGGATAAAGGGGAGGCTACCCGGCAGTTCACTGTGACCCATACTATCGCAGGTTTTATTCAGGTGACACCCATTGACTGGAAATATGCTCTCTGGATCGCGTTCTGCGGCATCCTGGCAGCAGGTTCTATGATCATTCCCGGGTTTTCCGGTTCAGCCCTGATGGTCACTATGGGTGAATATGCCAACATCTCTTACTTTATCGATCAGTTTATGATTGTGCCTTTATTTTTCCTGGGTGTGGGATCTGTCATAGGTATCCTTCTGATTGCCCGGCTTATTGATGTGGCACTTAAAAAAATTCCGGCGCTTACATTCTACTTTATCCTGGGATTGATCCTGGGCAGTTTTGTACAGATCATAAAGGAAGTATTACCCGGTTTTGATGCCTCCGCTCTAGCCATCCTGATATCCGTACTGAGTGCAGGAGCAGGATTTGCACTGTCATTCTTTATGAGTAAGATAGAAGTGAAGAAGGCTTAAGCATGGGTTTTGTAGAGGAAAATCTGCGCTTCATCGGCTCTATCAGAAAATACATTCTGCTCAGTGCGATTGTATTGACTGCGGGCTTGATTGCCGGCCTGTTTCTGCCCGAGGATATCAAGTATCAGTTTTTAAAGCTTTTACAGGATAAAGCCAATGCCATGGGCCAGGTGAATGGATTTACTCTTTTTATTAATAATATCTCTGTATCACTGTTACTCATTCTAAGTGGATTACTGGTCATATTTCCTCTACTGATCGTGTTTTATAATGGGCTGGGTATGGGGGGAATATTGTCCTTGTTCGGACCGGTAATGGGCTGGCCCCAGATCATGGGTGCTATTATGATACATGGGGTATTTGAGTTATCAGCCTTTATCCTGGCCGGATCTCTGGGAATGATTATTACTCTGCAAATGTTTAAGCGCAGTCCCCTTAATTTAGGCTGGCCCGATCTCTTACTCAAGATTGCAAATATTACTTTTCTAGTGATTACTCCTCTACTCATTGTAGCAGCCATACTGGAATCGACTGTCAGTCAGGCGTATATGATTAATGCCAATAAAGATCTTTATCAGAAACCCGAGGTGACTACACTGAATCTTAAATTGGCAGAATACGGTTTTTATGAAAAGGGGACTTCTTTCAGAGAATATGTGGCAATAAATACCCAGGTACCGGATTTGAATAAACCATTGCCCCGGATATTGTTCTTCACCAATCAGAAAGGAGAAAGTCTGAGATTGCTGATTAATGAATCTAACAGGCAAAATGATCTGTCAATGCAGAAGTCGGCTTTTATGAGCAATTATATAGTACTATCAAATAATGATAGAATCTATTATGTAAAAACAAAATTAGCTAAAAGGGTCCCTGAAAAACTGATCAGGCTTTTTATATCACAGAATTGATTTCCTTCTACGGGAAAATTGCAAATATGCCTGAACTGTTTCATAATATTAGCAGGAGATTTTATGGATGATATAATACATGATAAGGAAAATCATAGATTCTATCAGATCATAGAGGGCCAGGAATGCATCTTACAATACAGGATCCAGGATGACGGTACATTAAATGTATATTATACTTATGTGCCAGAACCGCTAAGGGGGCGTATGATAGCCCTGGAATTAGTGAGGACTGTAGTGAAATATGCCAGAGACAAAAAGATCAAGATATTGCCCAGCTGCAGTTTTGTGGCTAAATGTTTTTCCAGACATACTGAATGGAATGATTTATTATAAGATGACGAAAGTGATGTGAATACAGCTAAGGAGAGGACTTTGTTAAAAATAGGAGTAGTGGGTATCGGACGCATGGGCCGCTATCATGTTAATATTTTATCCAGTCTGGAAAACGTTGAATTTACGGCAGTGTGTGATGCCGATGAAGAAGCGGTAAAGTCCGTTTCTGAGCAGTATAAAGTCAAAGGTTTTACTGATTATCAGAAATTTTTAAAAACAGTAGATGCTGTAGTAGTAGCAGTACCTACCTTCCTGCATTATAAATTCGCCTCGCAGGCTTTGGAGCAGGGTAAACACGTCCTCATAGAAAAACCGATTACCAAGACAGTCTACTATGCGGAAAAACTGATCAAACTGGCCGAAGAAAAGAAGGTATTCCTTCAGGTAGGACATGTGGAAAGATTTAACGGAGCAGTACACGAGTTACAACATATTGTAGATCAGCCTTATCTTATCCAGGCTCAGCGTATGGGCCCTCCCAGCCGCATCACCGACGTGGGTGTAGTCCTGGATCTGATGATACATGATATTGACATAGTATTAGCCATTGCAGACTCCGAAGTAGTGGATGTGGCAGCCCATGGGCAGAAGATCTATTCTGACTTTGAAGATATGGCGAATGCATCGATATACTTTAAAAACGGAGTGGTAGCCAATATCACTGCCAGCCGGGTATGTAATAATAAAGTACGTACTATGGCACTGACTCAGAAGGATGCATATATCTTCCTGGATTTTGCTACACAGGATATCACTATATACCGCCAGCCTCATTCGGATTACCTGGTAAACCAGGAAGAGATACGTTACCGGCAGGAATCTCTGGTAGAGAGGGTGTTTATACACAAGGATAATGCCCTTAAGCTGGAACTGGAGCATTTTGTGGAATGTATCGGGGAAGGAGAGAACGCTACTCCTATCCGCCATCCTGAAGCGGATATCCGGGCTCTGGCCATAGCCAAGCAGATCATGGATCAGATATATACTCAGTGGGACATGAACAATGCATAAATACTTCGGACAATTCGGGGGAGCATTTATCCCGGAGAGCTTTGTTCCCATCCTGGACGAGCTGGAGCAGGCCTTTGAAGCCTGTATGAAGGATCAGGCCTTCCTGGATGAGTTTGATTATTACATGAAAGACTATGTAGGCAGGCCCTCTGCACTCTACCATGCTCAAAACATGTCTGCTGATATGGGGTTCGATGTCTATCTCAAAAGAGAAGACCTGAACCATACAGGAGCCCATAAGATCAATAATGCTATCGGGCAGATCCTGGTAGCCAAACGTATGGGTAAAAAGCGGATCATCGCTGAGACGGGCGCCGGTCAGCACGGAGTCGCTACTGCTACCGCGGCCGCATTATTTGGAGTAGAATGTAAAGTATATATGGGCGCTGAAGATATTAAACGCCAGATGCCCAACGTCAACCGCATGCGTCTCCTGGGAACCGAGGTCATACCGGTAGAAGAGGGGAGCCGTACCCTCAAGGATGCCATGAACGAAGCATTTCGTGACTGGCTATCTAATGTAGAAAATACCTATTACCTCATTGGCTCTGTAGCCGGCCCTCATCCTTATCCGACCATCGTCAGAGAGTTCCAGGCCATAATCGGCAGGGAAGCACGCCGGCAGATGCTGGAACAGGCTGGTTCTCTGCCTGATTATACCATAGCCTGTGTGGGTGGAGGTTCCAATGCTATGGGCATATTCCATGCTTTTGTACCCGATACTACGGTACAACTCATAGGGGTAGAGGCCGGTGGGCGCAGTAATAAGACGGGTGATAATGCCGCTACCCTGTCCTTTGGCAGGCTGGGAGTGCTACACGGCTCCAAGTCCAAAGTCATTCTGGATGATTACGGACAGGTGGAGGAAGTGCATTCTATCTCCGCAGGCCTCGACTATCCAGGGGTAGGTCCGGAGTTGGCATATTTGCACGAGCAGGGTCGAGTCAGTGCTGCTCATGTCACAGATGCGCAGGCTCTGGAAGCATTTCAGTACCTCTGCAGAAATGAAGGAATCATACCTGCCCTGGAGTCCAGTCACGCTATCGCTTATGCCCTGTTTAACCAGGATAAGATCAAATCCGGATCAAAGGTACTGATCAATCTGTCCGGACGGGGTGATAAGGACCTGGATTCTGTTATGGGTTATTTAGGCATGGATTGATTCCAGGCCGGACAACTTCAGACCCCCTGAATATCAAATCAAGCTTCTCTGCGTAATAAGATGATTCAAAGCCTGTTACTGTCAAAAATTTGCATAATGTGGCCCCCTGTATTATCATATACCTACTGAAACACTGGGTAATGTGTGCACCTTAGTTAGATTAGTCTAGCAAGGGTATTGATAACTACCTAATTTGTTAACTGGTAATGAATTAACTCTCAGGACCCCGCAGATTCTTGACTTAATCCCTGTACAGGGATATAATTTATCAAAACTATCTCCGGAGGATGAAATGAGAGACATGACAAAAAAATGCCTGGAAGAAGCCTTTGCTGGTGAATCAATGGCACATATGAAATATCTGGCGTTTGCGGCTCAGGCGGAGCAGCAGGGATTACCCCACGTAGCCAAACTGTTCAGAGCTACTGCTTATGCTGAGCAGGTGCATGCTACTAATCATGCCAGAAACCTGGGTTATATAGATGACACCATTGATAACCTTCAGGCTGGTATTAATGGCGAAGGTTTTGAAGTAGATGAGATGTACCCGGCTTACATGGCTGTAGCACAGCTCCAGGACGAAAAGGGCGCGCAAAAGTCCATTCATTATGCCCTGGAAGCAGAAAAGATCCACAAAGCCTATTACACCGAGGCTCAGGATAAAGTTAAGAGTGGAAAAGATATTGATGAAGCTAATATCTGGATCTGCCCCGTATGCGGATATACCCATATCGGAGATGACCTGGATGCCAAATGTCCTGTATGTTCCACTCCAAAAGAAAAATACGTTAAGTTTTAATAAACCAAGGAGGGAGACATGCAAGTTTCCGAAACGATCAAGAATGCAGACTGGAAGACTGAAAAACATATTCCTGGTATAGAGGCTCCTAAAACAGCCAAAAAAGGTGAAGTGATATCCATCAAAGTGACTGTAGGAGCTGAGATCAAGCACCCCAACACTACTGCCCATCATATTGCTTCTTTGAATGTTTATTTCCTGCCTGAAGGGACCAAGGTACCTTACCTTATTTCTCAGAATGAATTTTCTTCACATGGTGCTGGTGCCAATGGTGCTGATACTTCCACCGTGTATACCGAACCGGTAGCGCTGGTAAATTTCAAGACAGAAGTCAGTGGCACTATTATGGCTGCATCTTATTGTAACATCCACGGTATCTGGGAGAACTCGGTAGAACTGAAAGTAGAATAAAATCTATACACATCTCTCTAACCCGGCTTTTTTTTAAAGCCGGGTTTTATATTTATTAAACTTTACAAAATATTCTAACTCAGAGTATACTTTGGTGCATCATATCAGACATGAATAAAATGTATTTCTGGGTAAGGCACACCGACTCAATGCAGTGAAAAGGCGATTTATGACATCAGTAAAGCTCCTGGATTTTAAGCATATTCCCTGGCTTCTTATCATTCTCAGTATCTTACTTGGTTCCGGACTTAAATTGTTTTATAGCCTGTCCACTGTGGATCATCTCAGGTTTATACTGGCCCCGGTTAGCTGGGGGGTAGAGATGCTCACCGGGCACAGCTTCACATACGAAGCTGGTAACGGTTATATAAGTAGAGATCTGGCTCTGGTGATCAATTCCTCCTGTGCGGGAATCAATTTCTGGATCATACTCATCATGATCTCTTTATTCATTCTGGTATTGTACAGACCCGCGAAAGTTTGGCAATACTGGTCTATCAGCATTGCCCTTAGCTTTATTATCTCTATTCTGATAAATAGCCTTCGCATTAGTGCAGATATACAGCTGAGTAACTTTATACCCCAGTTCCAGGGCTGGGACGGAGTGAGCAGGCACAGCCTCTTAAGCAGTTTCACTTACTTTTTCTTCATGGTTCTCTATTATCTGGTATTTGAAGGGGTCATTAAATATCTAAATAAAAAGACAGGAGTTCCCGTATGAAAATGCAGATAAATATGAAGGCAATAATCCCAAAATCATTTCATCCTCTCTGGGCTATAATCTCAGTGTCACTGCCTGTCCTTATTATTTTACTGTTTTTCACTTCATTGTATCTGCGCATAGGTTCTCTTTACAGTGAAAAAGAATCGATTATTGCCCTCATTATTGGTATTGTATTGCTGGTATATGGCATTATTCTATCGCTTTATGCCGCAAAACAGTGGTCTGCCCGCAAGGGTATGCATCCTGTTTCCGGTATGATTGTCCTGCTAATCAATCTGAGTTTTCTTCTCTTTGCTTTCTTTAATTTTGAAAAAATCATTCCCTCTAATGTACCCTTATGGATGTATATGGGTGACAATTATGCTATTTATTTTATAGCTATGATGATGCCTGGTTTCGTATACGGAATGTCTCTGATTCTGCTATGGCTTACCCCTGTAGACAAAAAACAGTCAGTTCCTCTCAACATAGGTCTATGTATAGCTATACCCCTGTTCTGGCTTTTGGTCTTCAAAGTATTTATTCCTCTGCTTAATAAATTAATTAAAAAAGATGACATGTATTCCAGTTTAAATCTGGATGGTTTTTTCTCGATTATCCTCTTAAGTGTTTCTGCTATGCTGTTTATCTTCTTCCTGATCAGAGTATTTATTCTACTGTCCCGTCAGCATCCCCGATTTTTTAATCAGGGTTTAAAAATCCCCCTGGTACTGGTATTCCCATTATTGGGGCTAATGCTCAATAACGGGGCCATTAAAGTGGGGCCTTTTGGACATCCTATATTTGGAAACTTTTCACATCCTTTGTATTACATCATAGCTATCACTACAGCTCTGGTCTTACTTTTACCCCGGAGATCCGAAATGGGGTATACCCGAATCCTGCTCACTCTCAAACTGATACTGTTTTCATACAGTGTTTACTTCTTTATCATATTTCTTCCTTTTCTCCCCTTAGCTATTCCCCTTGTGTTGTATTTTGGTACAGGACTATTGATTCTGGCCCCTACGGGCTTACTGGTCTATCATATCCGTTCTATCCGGGAGGATATGGCCGCATTAAACATCAATATTAGATCCTGGAAAAATGTGCTTGGGGCTGCCTTATTGTTCCTGTTACTACCCTTATCTATGATTGTGAATATGTATGCAGATAGAGTAATATTATACCGAGCTCTGGATAATATTTATCGTCCGGATTATCACAGTGACAGGATGCCTCATGTCAATCCTCAACGTATATTATCCGCCTTTGTTCATTCAGAACTCCATCGCAGCAGAGATATTTTTAGCAGTAGCTTTTCCACTCCGATCATCACTCCTATTTACAACCGGATTGTTTTTGGATATCAAACTTTGTCTATAGAAAAAAGAAATATACTGGAAAGTATCTATTTAGGGCACCATAAGTCATATTCTCCTCTGCAAAGGGGTATGTACACCCCCTCCTCGGTGGCACAAATATCAGAGGTGCAGAGCCAGACCAGGTATGATGAATCAAAAAAAGTCTATGTAAGTCGACTAATGATCTGGATGAAGAACTGGTCTGAGCAGCAGCAGGAATTTAATACGGTATTTGATCTGGCTCCCGGAGCCTATATCAGCGATTTTAAGCTGAAAATAGGGGATGTCTTAAAGCAGGGACTGATCAGTGATAAAAAAAGTGCACTTTGGGTATATGAAGAGATCACCCGGCCTCGAACCCTGGATCCCGCCATTCTCTATTATCTCAGCCGAAACCGGGTACAGATGAGAGTATTTCCCCTGGATGCGGATGAGACCCGCTATGCCGAGATGGAGATACGGCATTTACAGCCTATCAGTCTGGAACTGGGTAAAAGAAGACTGAATCTGGGCACAGGACGAACTCAGTCTGCCGGCCCAGAGGATTCTTTATACACTTATATCTCTCCTTCAGAATTTAAGAATCTGTCTCAGACCCTGCGTCCTCAAAAATATCATTTTATCGTGGATAATTCAATGCGGAGTACTAACCAGACAAAGCGTTATATCGAGAATATAAAAACTATGATACGGAAGAATAGCCTGGAGCGGGATCAGTATGATATAATACTCACAGATGCTGAATTCAGGGTTTTGAACAATCAGGCTGACTGGGAAAAAACTCTGCTGAGCTCCAAAAAACAGGGAGGATTTTATCCTGGGCAGGTAATAAGAAGGCTGCTAATACAGGATTATCTGGCCTCTCAGAATTATGCATCCGTATTCATACTACTGACTGATGATTATAATGAGGCTATATTTACTCATGACCTGTCTGAATTTGCACAGTTCTCTCCCGATACTACGGGCTTTTATCATATGGATAGCCAGTCTGTCCTCTATCTGCATCCCTGGACAGATCAGGAGAGGAGCCAGGCGTTACCCCGGATTAAGACTTATCCAGTGAAAATGTGGCCTCATTCCGCAAATACAAGGGTATACTTACCTATTCAGTTCATGCCATCTGCATTTATCGTAGACCCTCAAAAATGGGAAAAGGGTGCCGTACTAAACATCCTGGATTCTGAATATAAGGATCTTGATAGCAGGAATCTTTTTCATACCATGGAAATGGAATCTCTGCAGCTCATCCAGCCATCACTGGGAAATAAGCTTTTTAATAAACTGATATACTCCGGCATCAGCACTGGTATCATGAATAAATTCACCTCGTACATAGTCCTGGAAAACGAAGCGCAGGAAAAATCTCTGCTGGAAAAGCAAAGAAGAATACTTTCAGGAAAACAGGAGCTGGATGCATCAGAGCAAAGGCGTCAGATGAGTGAACCTTCTGTTTTTGTATTGATTATTATGTTTGGAGTCCTGGTGTTGCTGAAGTTGAGAAAAAGCTATAAAGCCGGTATTACTTTACCTTAAAATCAAAGGCATTATATAAATAGGGGCTTTTCCCCATTTTTAGCTGATAACGCCCTCTACCATATTTTAGGTGGACATCTATTTCAAAAGTATCTGAGTCTATCCATTGAGGCACATATTTACCCATGCCTGTGTAGTACACTCCGTTTTCAAGGTAATATTTGGCATTTTTTTCAGGGAATGAAATGAAAATATTGAGCAGAGAATGGTCAAAATCTGACAGATACTTGAAGCGCATTTTCAGGGTACTCTCATATTGAAATTCTGTATCACTGATACTGATTAATTCAGCTATCAGGTCTCCAAAATTCTGGGTAGAATAGACCCTGTCCCCCGAAAGATATACCCCTATGCCTATGTAATTGTACTTTTTGGATAATATATTGGCACGGTGTCCGGGAGAATTCATCCAGGCTGTCATCAGTTTAGAGGCAGCTTCTTCTTCAGAGCTTCCATAATTATAGGCAATGTTTTCTCCTATCCCCCCGATGAGCTCCGGAATGAGATTCAAAGCTCTCTGCCCGGGGTTATATCCATCCTGGTCTGTATGAGAGAAAAAATCGTGCTGTATCATGTTCTCTGTATGATAGCGAGCCAGTTTTTCCAGTTTTAGGTTATACTGATAGGGAGCCAGGCCGTTCTTTTTTCTTTGCTCATTGACTTTCAGATATATCTTTTGTTCGATGAGCTCGGTATCCAGAGACATTAAAGTCTGGGTCATACATAGCAGTAAGAAGGAGATTACGATGGACTTCATTCTGTTGCTCCCTGGTTGATCTTTTGGGCGAACAGCAGATAGGCCGTATGCCCGATCATTCTGTCATAGGGGCGGGTCAGCCCTCTCTTGACACGGATATTTCTGACCAGGTTTTCCTGGGTGCGGACACGGACAAAGCCGTTTTCTTCCATAGCATCCACAGTCTGCATGACCTGCTCTATACAGGGTGACAGAGAACCCAGGTGCCCCCCTCCTTTGAGTGCCCTTTGTGCAGCCGGGACCAGCAGCCAGGGAGCAGGTACATCCAGAAACACAGCATCTATATCGGTCAGGCCGAAGCCTTGTTCTGTCTCAGCCGGATCACCCAGTAGAAATTCCACATTTTCGGGGCATCCCAGTTTTTCCAGGTTTTTACGGGCCTGTATCTGATTTTCCTCTTTCCGTTCAAAGCTATATATCCTGCCCTGGTCACCCACTATACGGGAGAGTAAAGTGGTAAAAGAACCCGATCCGGAACCTATCTCTATGACTCTGGATCCATTTTGGATGCCCATTTCCATGATCAATGTACCTGCGTCTTTGGGGTATATGATAGTAGTAGCGCGTCTGACTTTCATCATCCAGTCTGTGAGGCTGGGCCGAAGCAGATAGAATTCCTCTCCGGTATTGGAAAGGATCCTGTCACCGTAATCCAGATCCCCTTCCATCTTGACACTGCCTTTATGGGTTGAAAATGATTGATTGTCTTTATATGGTATCATAAAATTGTTTTTCTCATGATACAGTAGTACCATATCTCCATCTTTTAGCATGAATTGCCTCACTTGTGGCTATTATTTTTTTTGTGTATATGTGTAATACTGGATTCCAGTTCTCCTTTGTGCAGAACAGTGTGGATTGTATCTCCCTTTTGTATGCCTTCACAGTCTTTTATCGGGATCCTATTGCCCTGAGAGTCTTCTTTAAATGTCACCGAATATCCTCTGGACAGAGTGTTCCAGGGGTTGAGGGTGGACAGTTTTTCTGTATGTAATCTTATGGTATATCTCAGATTCTTAAAATAATTGCTCATCTGGTTTTGGAACCGGATCGTCAGATTATCGGTCTGCAGGCTCAGGTCGGAAAGTCTGGCGCTGAGTTGTTTTTTAAAATAGTCTTTCCCGTTTTTCTCCAGCAGAAAGTGAATGCCTTCCAGAATATTGTTGATATTGTATTCCAGACGATCCTTTAGATTAGTGAGATGGCGTACAGTCTCCTGCTTATCCCGTACTACCAGCTCGGCTGCAGCTGAGGGAGTAGGGGCTCTCTGATCCGATACGAAATCGGCTATAGTAAAATCTATTTCGTGCCCTACCGCTGAGATGACCGGGATCTCACTGTTAAAGATGGCCCGGGCTACTACTTCTTCATTGAAGCACCAGAGGTCTTCCAGGGCACCGCCACCCCGTCCCACTATGAGTACATCGATCTTATCTTTGCCGTATTTATTTGCCAGGGCTATGCCCCGGCTGATCTCATAAGCCGCCTTATCTCCCTGGACGGCTACCGGAAATATCACTATATGGACATTAGAGAATCGGCGTCCCGTTACCTGCAGGATATCCTGTATGGCGGCTCCGCTGGGTGAAGTGATCACACCTACCACCCTGGGAAAAGCGGGGATGGGCTTTTTGAGATTCTGGGCGAATAGCCCTTCTTTATGCAGGCGGATCTTCAGCTCTTCAAATCGCTGTTTCAGCAGGCCTTCCCCCATAAATTCCAGGGCATCTACAAAAACAGAGATATATCCTTCTTTTGTGTAATAAGAGACATTACCCAGTATCAGTATTTCCATGCCGTCTTTAAGTTTGTCTGCATCTTTTCGGGCTTTGGAAAAATTCATGATCAGAGCATTCAGTTTGGATTTATCATCTTTTACAGAGAAGTAAATGTTGCCGTTTTTCTGGAATTTGAGATTTGAGACTTCTCCCCTGATCCATATCTTAGATATGCTCTGAGAGATGAGGTTCCGGATAAGCTCAGCAACGGCGCTCACAGAGAGCGCCGTTTGAGCATCTGAATTCATTTATTTGAGACCGTATCTCTTATTGAAGCGCTCTACCATGCCGCCTCTATCCAGGTTACGTTTCTGACCTGTGTAGAAAGGATGACACTTGGAACATACTTCAACGTGTATTTCTGCTGCTGTGGAACGAATTACAAACTCTTCCCCGCAGGTACACTTGACTTTGGTATCAAATACTTCAGGGTGAATACCGGCTTTCATAAGGTACTCCTCTTACTTATTGATAGAAGATTATAAGCACTTTTGTTAAATAAGTCAAATGCTAAGGGATACTTGAAAATATTATTATTTACCTATAAAATAGTTTATAGATATTATAGATCACAGACAGGATAAGTAATATGAATTTTGAAGAAATGACTAATGAGATACAGTCGAGACTTACTCAGGAGAGATTCAGTCATGTACTGGGAGTCGTGGAAACAGCCCAAAAACTGGCCCAAAAGCTGGCCCTGGATCAGGAGCGCTTAAGCACAGCTGCGTTATTGCACGACTGTGCAAAGTATATGAGTATTAGTGACATGATGAGTTATTCTGAAAAATATAGTGTCCCCATTAGCGATGAGGATAGAAGGGTACCGGCGGTCATACATGCCCGAATAGGGGCGTTTATGGCAACCCGGGATTTTGGAATCACTGACCCGGAGATAATAGAGGCCATCAGGGTACATCCCACGGGTGCCCCAGGAATGGGAATACTGGCCCGGGCCCTTTTCGTATGTGATTATATAGAGCCAGGCAGAAATCTGAAGAAAACCAGAAAAATGACGGATCTGGCTTTTACAGATTTTGAACAGGCTGTGCTGGCTATTGCTATAGAAAAAAATAAATGGGTCCTGAAAAAGAAACGACCCCTTCACCAGGAAGGGATCGATTTTTATCATGACCAGTTGATTCGTTTGGGTTATTGAATTTATTTTAAGCGGTATTTCTTCATCTTCTGTGTGAGGGTATTTCTGTGTATGCCCAATAGTTCTGCAGCCTTGGACATCTTCCAGCGGGCTTTTTCCAGAGCTTTCAGGATCTGTGATTTTTCCATTTCCTCCAGATCCAGATCAGTGATGATCACATTATCTTTCTTAATGTATCCCGAGAGGTTACCGGAACTGCTTTCCTGCGGAGCAGGAGTGGATGAGAAGATGCTTTCCGGTATATCATCCAGAGTCAGTTTCTCATTATCAGTCATGATCATGGCATGATGCAGTACATTTTCCAGTTGCCGTACATTTCCAGGCCAGTTGAATGATATGAGTAATTTAACCACTTCCTCATCGATAGAGCTTATCTTAATATTTTCGATGCTCATGTATCGCTTGATAAAGAAGTCGATAAGCATAGGTATATCATCTCTGCGGTCACGCAGGGGAGGGAGGTGGAGGTAGATCACATTAAGACGGTAGTAGAGGTCTTCACGGAATTTGGATTTGGAAACTTCCTGCCACAGGTCCAGATTGGTAGCTGAGATGATGCGGACATCGATCTGAATAGTCTCCAGACCCCCCACATGGGCGATATTCTTATCTTCGATCACGCGCAGCATTTTAGCCTGAAGGGACAGGCTCATCTCACCGATCTCATCCAGGAAAATAGTACCACCGGTAGCATGTTCAAATTTCCCAATCTTCTTTTTGGTAGCCCCTGTAAAGGCCCCTTTTTCATACCCGAATAATTCACTTTCCAGCAGTGTCTCAGGTATAGCAGCACAGTTCAGTTTTACCAGAGGGCCTTCCTGTCTTTTACTCATATAATGAGTAGCCAGAGCAAACAGCTCTTTACCGGTACCACTTTCTCCCTGTATCAAAATATTGGCATTTGAAGCAGAAGATTTTTTCGCTTTATGGAAAGCATTAGTGATGGCATCAGATTGTCCCATGATCTTGAAATGCTGCATCTCCTTTATGATCTCAAGACGATCCGCGGAAGGTTTTTCTACAAATTTTTCAATACCTTTAATCAGGTCCATTTTTCCCCCTTATCGATAGTCAAGAAATTCTTTTTTCAGTTCCTTCAGGCTGTCTTCCGCAGTCCTGATGACACCGAAAGAATAATCTCCCTCGATAATATTTTTTAATATTTTTTCTGATTTCTCTATTTCCATATTTTGTGAATAGATCAGGGCTATCCCTATCTGATTCAATGCATAATTATCCTTGAAGTCATCGGCAAGAGTCTGGTTCTGTTTTTCCAGTTTTTCTATGATACTTAGTTCAATATTTCCCAGTTTGGATAGCAGATCTATGATCTGGGGGATATACTCTTCTTTAAAGTCAGGATTGGTATCCAGAGTCTTGATGTAATACTGTAAGGCCAGGTTGTATTGCTTTTTTCTGTGGTAGTATAGGCCGTTCAGGTAATCAGTCCATTTAGAGTCCTGGATTTTTTCAATACTATCCTTAGCCTTGGAAAATGAATAATCATCCAGATAGATCCTGGTGAGCTCCTTGAGTAAGACCTGTTTATCTGCATCAGTGATCTCCGGGCTTTCCATATCTTTTTCCAGTAATTTGATTTTCTCCCGGATTGACTTTCCTTCCAGATTTCGCAGGATAGTCTTTGCCACGTCAGAATTTTTATTTATTTCCGGTTCATTGTTCTTTTTGGTGTTATCCAATACCAGGGTACTGTTTGTTTTGCTGTCAGTCTTATTTAAGGCGTCCAAAGCATGGACCTGATAATTGATCTTTTTTCTTAAAATCCCGCTGAGATCATATACAAAAAAACTGACCAAAGAGTTGTTATTACCCATTAAAAACAGAAAAAAACCTTTATCAGGATTGGATTTTGTATTTAAAAATTTCAGATCGCCCGATATTGATTTTAAAACAATAAAGGCATTTCTGCTATCCAGATTAATGGAGAATTCTTCTCCCTGAGGAATTTTAAGGGTGGTAGTACTGCTGTTGACAGCCGGAGGTTTTTTAGTATTGG
The DNA here is from genome assembly GCA_964537555.1 of uncultured Brevinematales bacterium. Classification (GTDB taxonomy): domain Bacteria; phylum Spirochaetota; class Brevinematia; order Brevinematales; family CAYRWR01; genus CAYRWR01. The sequence continues at coordinate 26,110 of CAZIAD010000024.1, read as the reverse complement.
TCTGCTTATTCACTTTTGTCTTATTGACCGTGTTTGTTTTCACTATAACCTGAGTCTTTTCGGCTTTAAGTCCGGATTCTTCCAGTATTTGATTTATAGATATCAGCTCTGCCTTATTCAGATTTTTAGCTAATACCAGATGCTCCTGGGTACAGCTGATACTCAGCAATGAAATAATCAGCATAGTCCATCTGATCTTAATCATGACTGGACTCCAGTTCTCTCAGGTATTTGTGGGCTTTATTATGTTCAGGATTGAGGGATAACACTTTTTGAAAGGCTGAGATGGCATGGGGCACGGCTTTTAACTGGAGAAACATAAGCCCCAGCTTATACAGGGTATCTTCATCTTTTTCGATATACAACTGATACTCATCTAGATAGGTGACTGCTTCCTGGGTATCCTTCATTTGCATCTTGGATAAAGCAAGGGCATAGAGAATCTCCGGGCTGCGATTAATGATGAGGGCATTTTCAAAAAAGCGGCTGGCTTCCTGAAAGTTTTCCGAATTGGCTTCAAGCAGTCCGAGATTATATAAAATATTGACTTCTGAAGGAAATCTTTTATGACCCAGGGTCAGTCTTTTCCGGGATTCGGTATTATTACCCAGTTTCATATAGGAACTACCCAGAATGAAGTGCAGGATGGCTTTATTGAGTTTTTCTTCGTCCAGATTCCCCAGAATATCGATCACCTTGGAATATTCTTTAAGATGATAGTAGCAAATGGAGATATTTTCCAGAGAATCCTGTAGGGTATCCTCTTCCATGGAAAGAGTGAAGTAGTCTACAGCAGTCTTATAGTTCTCCTGAATCATATAGATCAGGGCGATCTGGTACGCATATTTACTGCTCTTTGAAAGAAGGTATGCTTTTTTAAAAGCGGCTCTGGCTTGATTATACTCCTGTTGGTTGAAATATATAAAACCAAGGTGTTCCCATACTTCATAGGAATCAGGGTTTAATTCACTGGCTTTGTTAAATGCTTTGATAGCTTCAGTGATCTGTTTTCCCTGCTCATAGATAATTCCCAGATAATACCAGGATTCATAGGAGCGTTCGTCTTTACTGATGGCCGTCCTGATATGAGTATAGGCTTCTTTTATTTTCCCTGTCTGGAAATAGGCCACTCCCAGCATGGTATAGGCACTGACATACTTATCCGGGTCCCATTTTATGACTCTCTCCAGGCACTCTATGGCTTTAAAATGCTCTTTACATTCTATATAGGCGATCCCCAGTCCAAAAGTTGCGTCTATATCATTCTGATAATTATTCAGATAAGCTATAAACATGTTTCGTGATGCCTGTGAATGGCCTCGATGGATGAGCTCCAGCCCCAGATTATAGATCAGGTCAGGGTTGGGATAGTTTTCTATAATATAGCTGAAATATCCTTCAGCTTCTTTAAGCTGCCCGTCCAATACCAGGCATAATGATAAGTGATAGGCTATATCCGGAGTAATACCTTCATATTGTTCCAGGTTCTTAAATATTTTACAGGACTTTTTAAAATCTTCTAATTGATAATAGGAATAGGCCAGGTTGTATTGTGCGCTGGTGTTCTGTTCATTGATGTTGATCACCTGTTCCAGATAGGGCAGGGCTTCTCTGAATCCATCCATTTTGATATAGCAAAGTGCGATATTCTGCAGTATGATCTCCCGGGAGATATACTCTCCGGTAGTTAATGCCTTTTTTAAGAGCGGAAGGGCTTCGTCGTATTTCTGTTCCTGGATGAGGCGTTGTGCTTCCAGTTCCATGATAAAAGAATTGATCCTGCTCAATCAGTCCTCCACCACGTATAGCTTATACTGTATAACACCCCAGGGTGCCTTATTTTGATCAGCAGGATTTTCAATATATTTAAGCTCATTTATATAAATAATGCCTGAGCGATTGCCCGGGGTCTTGCCATATTTATCCTGTAATACCTGATTAATCATAGGGTAGTAATAACTCCCGTTTTCTTTGACTCCCACAGTTCCAGAGGTGGCCCGGGGCATTTTCACAGGACGTCTGACCTGGGCACTTACCGGAAATTGTTCATATTTAAGCCCGTTTTTGAGGCTGCCTTTTTTCATATCACCTATATTTGCTGTAGGGCTTAGTGAAGACTGAAACCCATCTGACGAGACCTTAAGCTGCCCCGCACTATAGTGATATTTCACTCCTACCAGGAATCCCCCCATGTTTTTTTTAGCTTCGATTCCTGCCATTTTCGTATCTGTGGCAAACCCATAGGATATCCCTTTTACCCAAACCAGACGGGATTCACTCTTTATTTTATCCCCACATGAAGTGAATAAAAAAATTGCTATGAAAAGAAGTGAAAACTTCATATTCATTTCTCCGATTTTTTAATTCTTTCGATCACTGCTATAAAGATATCAGCGATCTCAGGATCAAACTGGGTGGATTTATTTCTTTTGATCTCCTCCAGGGCCTGGTCTATGGAAATCTTTGACTTATATTCTCGGTCAGTGGTCATAGCATCAAAGGAATCAGCCAGGTTGGCGATACGTGCGATCTCTGGAATATCTGTTCCTTTTAGTCCCTGAGGATATCCTTTCCCGTCAAATCTTTCATGATGTGAATTGATAAAATTGATAATATCTTTATTTTGTTTCATGGAGGGGTACACGATGTTTTTGCCGATACTGGGGTGGTCTTTGACAATGGCATATTCTGAATCAGTCAAACCGCTGGGTTTCAACAGTATATTATCAGGGATACCGATTTTACCGATATCATGAAGGATGGCTCCTTCCCGGATGTTTTCCAGCCTTAATTCATCCCAGCCCATCTCTTTGGCGGTATGATAGGCATAGGAAGACACGTTCTTAGAATGCCTGTGGGTATACTGGTCCCGGGCTTCCAGAGCTGTGATCAGAGTAGTGAGTGTATCCAGGAAGCTTGACTTCAGACTTTTAGTGGTCTCTTCGACCTTTTTTTCCAGTTGATCTACATATTCACGGCGCTCGTTGAGAAATTGTATACGTTCCAGTATGCGGGTGATGACTACCATCATATCATCTATGGTAAAAGGCTTTATGACATAATCATAGGCACCGCTGCGCATAGCATCCCGTATCAGGTCTATATCTGAAAAGGCTGATTGGACTATGACCTGTACATCCGGATCTATTTTTTTAAGGCTGTGTATCAGTTCTATACCCGTCATTTTAGGCATGATGACATCTGTGATCACTACATCGATTTTATGGTCCTGATAGACCTTCAGGCCTTCTTCTCCATCATGAGCAGTGTAAATATGAGAAGTGTCGGGGTGTATGTTGAGTATGTCTGTAATAATCTTGACTATAGTGACTTCATCATCGACTACCAGATAGGTATAACGTTTTTTCATTTTTACCACCCATTTCTATATATCTTATTATACTTTAATTGAGAATATTCAACAAATATTTGCACACTTAAACTCGATTTTCAGGTGCACTTTGCATAATTGCAAGTCTCTGAGAGAGGCCGGTCACGATTTTTTTGGGAAAATAAGGATTATTGGGGGCCACATAATGTTTTTTTCTGCACAATAACACTCTGTTGTGAATTAATTTAGTCGGCCGTGATGCACATTTTGCTAAGTCTCGATTTTTCTTATATATAAGTACTGTGCATAAGTATGCAAGGCGTACACAACTGTCAAAATCACAGTCTTAATTGATATTGAGGAAATACCAGGCATTGGCAAAGTTGTTTTGTATTTTCAAAGATATTCTGAAAAACTGGGGTGCCAGGTTGTTGTATCCCATTTTCTGGAGGCATTTACCGATCTTAAAGTTAAAGTTCGCAGAATTAGGGTAGTAATAAATAGACTGAAGATATTCATCCATGGCTGCTTCGTATTTTTCCTGATAATACAGAATTTCGCCTTTTTGATAATAGGAAATGCCTTTTAAGAGATCATTATCAGAAAAATCGACTACTTTATTGAAATAGGAAAAGGCTTTTTCGTACTCTTCCAGTTCACTGTATGCCAGGCCTATGAAGTAATAATTATCTATATAGGGACTGATCTTATAAGACTCATGAAAACTATTAATGGCTTTAGTAAAATCTCCTAATTTAAAATAGGCTATCCCTTCCAATTGCCGGGTCTGAGCATAGAACTCACTGGGTATTTTTTCTGCATGAGAAAAATTACTGATAATGGACTGATAGGTCTCAGGATTATTATGTTCCTGATTGAGAAAGAGCAGATAGGACACACTAAAATTGGAATAATCAGCCAGATCGGGGTGAGTGTAGTTACTGATGATACCCTGAAGCCTGAGAATGAAGTCCTGATCCCCTTCCAGAGCCAGCTTGATAACGGCCCGGTATACCCTTTTCTGATACTGAATATTGTTGGTCTTTTCTATGCCACCCAGCAGGCTGTAAGCCTCCAGATAGTGGCCCTGGTCATAGAGTTCATCGAATTTAAAATAGGGGGAACATCCACTGATCAGGGATAATAACAGAATCAGAATCAGGAATCTTAATCGAACCATATTTTAAATGCTCCATTTTGATATTTATAATTATACTTTAATTTTGCTTTGTTTTCCACTAATAACTCTTCTATTCCTGATCGGAGTACGGATTGTATCCCCGGGCTGTTCAGGCCTTTACCGCAGATGACTGTGAGGCACTCTTTTACACCTGTATTAGCCTGTAAAAAATATAGACAGCGGCTGCAGGCCTGGACCAGGTTCATACCATGCAGGTCCAGAGTTTTTTTTGTTATACTTTTCTTTTTTTTAGTGACCGGATCCGGATGGGGGGGGACAATCGTCTCAATCATTTCCCTAAACAGCTGATCTGCAGCCGGATCTATTTTATTTCCCACAAGTATACACTCCCGGGAAACAGCAGAAAATAGTTTAAGTCATTTTCACTATGCAGAATTGAGTTTCCTACTACCGAATTATAGTCTCCCTTATTTGTGATCAATGAGGGGATCTTGATCATGTTCATCTCGTCTCCCAGGTGGAATGAGATGATCTGATTGCGGGAATAGAGGAGCATGGTCTTGTCACTTAATAGCTTTAGCTTGAAGGTATCCTTAGACTGGAGGGCCTGTATCATATGGGCTATGCCTTTATGCCTGATAAAGCTGGCCGGAATGACTACTGACAGATCCTGTGATAGCATATATACCGTAGTCGCAATATTATTGATAGTCAGTTTATCTGAGTCAATAATATGCTTCTGATGGCTGGCTTTGAAATTACTGATTGCGCTTAATTCCGGGATAGGAGTAAGAAAAGGGCCTTCTCTTAAGGTCCAGTAATCTGCTGCCTGTAACAGCGAATAATTCCCGATTTTATTGGTAAAGGAAGTCATCAGCAGGATCCTGGGCCCCAGGCCTCGGCGGGCAATACCGGCGTATTCTGTCTGCTGGGCTACCGGCACATTATCTAAATTGACGATCCATCTGTCTATAGGCATGGATTTCATAGCATGAAACAGGGAGCCCAGTTTATCTGATCCCGCAGGGCTGACCAGATTGTATTTTCCGAACTGGATACTGTCATAGCTAAAGTCTTTGAGTTCCCACCAGTTTTTATCAAAGTCTTTGATCTGTATAAAGGGGTCTATTCGGGAATAAAGACGGATCTTTTTTTTGTGGAGGTAATCTGCCAGGCTGTTAAGCTCGCTGAGACTACCTGCAGAAGGGCTCTGCTGGGCTCTGCTGGGTATGTTAAGGTCCCAGTTATACACTCCGAACTCTTTATCTGATTTACCATGCAGATGCCAGAAGGGGTGCCTTACCACTACCGCCTCCACATGTTCCAATCCGATATTGGAGAGCTGGGTCAGGACACTGCTATAGCTGTCCTGAGAAAAATCTACAGTGACCAGTCCGTTAAGGCCGGACACAGAGGCCACCAGTATTATTAATGCAGTTAAAATTCGTCTAAAATTCATTACTCACTCTCTTTTGATTTCATAAAAGCCAGGGCAGCTGAACCCAATATACCGGCCTGGTTGCCCAGTTTGGCAGAAATGATCTTTACAGATTCCCAGGCTTGGGTCCTGGAATATACCCGGGCTGAATGTTTGATTTTTTCCATCAAAATATCTCCGGCCTGAGATAATCCTCCCCCGATGATGATGGCCTCCGGATTGAAGATATTGATCAGGTTGGCTACACCGATCCCTACATACTTGGCGATTTCCCGTACTATTTCCTTGGCCATGTAGTCGCCCTTATGTGCTTCTTCCACTATGACTTTGGCATTCAGGTTATCGGGGTAGTATTTACGGAGCTCTGTATCCAGGCCTTGTTCTACGCTTTGTTTAGCCATATTTATCATGGCAGTAGCTGAGCCATAAGCCTCCCAGCAACCGGATATACCGCTGTTCCACTGACGGCCGTCGGCATGGATCACCATGTGTCCCACTTCACCGGAAAAGTTTTTGGCGCCGCTATACAGCTTACCATCTATAAAGATAGCCCCGCCGATACCAGTACCCAGTGTGATCATGATAAAATCTTTGTACTTTTTTCCAGCCCCGAATAAAAACTCGCCCTGTCCGGCATTATTAGCGTCATTATCAATATATGTAGGCAATTTGAAATGTTTTTGAATGACATGGGCCAGGGAATAACCGTTCAGTACAGGAATATTGGCAATCCCGGAGACTATCTTTCCTTCTTCAGGTGAGATATTGCCGGGAGCCCCGATTCCAATCGCTTTTACTTTTTTATCTTTATTTCTCTCGATCAGCTCGCTGATGGCATTTATCATATTTTCTATGATAGTGTCCAGGGAATTGGTATCGGCCAGGGTAGGGACCTGGAATGAATCCAGAATATTACCTTCAGCATCTATCATACCTAATTTTACGGCTGTTCCACCTATGTCTATACCAATGTTAATCTTCATTTAAAAAAGCCCTGTGTTTATTTTAAGATCTGTCCCAGTCTTTCCAATACTTTATCCCGGTCTAAAGGTTTCACGATATAACCCTTGGCCCCGAATTTAATGGCCTCTTTGACTGCATCGGCAGTGCCCAGAGCAGTAATCATGATGATGACAGCATTAGGGTCCACTTCCCGGATCTTTTGCAGAGTCTCCAGGCCATCCATCTCGGGCATGGTAATATCCAAAGTGACAAAGTCGATATTGGGGAACAGTTCTTTGTATTTTTCCAGTCCGTCTTTTCCGTTGTTGGCAGTACCTACTACATCAAAATCACGGGACATAAAGATCTGGCTCAGCTGTTTTACAATAAACTGTGAATCATCTATACACAGTACTTTGTAATTACCACCTTTGCTTTTCTTCCCCAGTGGGTATCCATCTTCTCCAAATAGAATTCCCATATATTTCTCCTTTTTATATATAAATTATTCTTTGAAAGCAATATTGATCTCTACAATACCCATGCTGGTATCAATAGGGATGATCAATGCTTCCATATCAGCTTCATAGATCTGCAAACCGGTACCGGTGATAATGGTGGGTGGGGTGAAATGAAAGGCTAATCCTTCCTTGTCCAGTTTTGTCACAGTCCTTCCGGTAATCATATTGGCGATCTCTCCAATGGTTGAGCGTGCCATATCATTAAAATCCTGAAATTCTTCTCCATTTAGTTTTGAAGTCAGGGCAATAGCCGTCTTTTCTGTCATATCGAACACCAGACGGCCGTTGACCTGTCCGGTTACTCCGATCACTACTGCTACCCCTTTCATGGACTCACCCAGTTTCTTTAAATATAATTGACCTCTTTTGACACTGGTCTTGAGTATCTCATTGAGAATATCAAAAGCAGCTTCTACAAAGGGGTTAATATATTCAATGCGCATAAAATCCTCCCCACTATTTTAGTGTTGTCATATATTTTAACATGTTTTCTATGTTTATTACTAGTATTTCATTATCCCCATCCAGCAGAACCCCTTCAAACAGATAATTTTTGGACCATTTTTGCAGATAATTTCCGGTTCGGTAGTTTTCTTCAGTGCCCGTCACATTTTTATGGATCTCATCTATGAGTATACCGAACTGGTCTTTATCCCGCTGGATGATTATGATGAACTTTTCTTTGTCTGTGAAGTCTTCCACAGCCAGCATATCATCCTGCATTTCCAGGATCAGCTTCATGCTGTACACCGGCAGGATATATCCCCTCAGGTTGAGCACACCCAGCAATTTATCTGTGGTATTGGGTACTTTATAGAGCAGGCTGGGGGAATAGAATTCCTTAATGCTCATCACATCCATTGCATAGAGGCTGTTATTCAGGTAGAAGGAGACACCCTGAAAGATCGCCTGTTTCTTACTTTTTTCAGCCTCATCTTCTGAGCTGGTTTTTTTATTTAAAATCTCTTCTTTAGCCAAGGCCAGTCTCCTTATTTATTTTGAGGACTGAAAATAATGCGAGATAACTTTGCTGGTATCTAAAATAAAGCCGATCTCGCCATTACCGACTATGGTGGCAGCTGAAATACCCGGGCTTTTTATCAATTTGGTATTCAGAGGTTTTATCACGATGTCCTGCTCTCCGATCACTTCATTGACAATTATCCCCACCACGCGGTCACCATATCTGGTGATAATACAATATTCTTTTGCATCAGCATTATTATCGTTTTCTATATTATAAAAATACTTTTTCAGAGACAGGACCGGTATCAGTTTTTCCCGGAATTCAAAGGCCAGATGGCCATTAATAGTCTTGAGCTGGTCCCGGGTAATGATGACAGTCTCTTCTACCGAGGCGACCGGTATCACAAAATTCATTCTTTCCACAATGATGAGCAGTCCCTGGATAATAGCCAGAGTGAGGGGTAATCTGATAGTGAATTTTGAACCTTTGTTCTTTATAGTAGAAATAGAGACACTTCCCCCGATCTCTTCTATTTTTTTCTTGACTACATCCATACCCACACCCCGTCCTGATATGTTTGAGATGGTCTTAGCGGTGGACAGGCCAGGCAGAAATATCAGTCCCAGAAGTTCCCTGCGGCTCATTTTGGAAACCTGGGCCTGGGTCAAAAATCCGGTGGATATAGCCTTATCCCGTAATTTTTCAGGATCGATCCCCTGGCCATCGTCTGAGACTTCGATCATGATGGAATCTCCCTCATGTACCGCTTTTAGGACGATCTTACCAATGGGGTCTTTACCATTTTCCTTTCTGATCTGGGGGCTTTCTATTCCATGATCTACCGCATTTCTCAGCATGTGGATGAGGGGGTCAAAAATGTCATCGACCATGCCTTTATCGATCTCTGTCTCTACCCCTTCGATTATAAGATCGATCTCTTTATCCATTTTTTTAGCAATGTCACGGATAAGACGGGGAAAACGGGAAAAAACCATCTGAATAGGTACCATACGCATATTCATGACATTTTCCTGTAAAGAAGAAGAAATACGGTTGAGTTTCTGGATAGACTCTGAATAGGATTCCATTGATTTAAACAGTTTATCAAATATCTTAAGATACATCTCGTACTGGGCTTTTTGTTCAGCAGAATTGATCTCAATGCCCAGCATACCGCTTAAAAAGTTTTTGAGACGGCTGCGCAGCTCATTGGTTATATAGTCGAAATCCTGATCCAATTGTGAAAAAGTAGCCTTGGTAATGACCAGTTCCCCCAGGAGGTTTAAGAGGTTATCTACCTTCCAGCTTTCAATACGCAGGGTATTGAGGGCACGCTTGGCGGTACTGTCATCACCTTCATCGATTTTTTTGGCATCCTGAGGCGCATCTGCCGCTTTTGCTTCTTTTTCCTGGGTACTGTTGTCGTTCTCCAGCTGATGCAGTTTCTGGTTATCGATCTTGACTATATCCAGGCGGTTCACCATTTCAGACAGGAATGTCTTGTCCTGAATATAGGCCGCATCTTTATCGGTGGATATCACAAACAGTACTTTAGGTGAAAACTGTTCCTCCATGATCTCTATTGGAGGATTGACTTTTATTATATCCGAAGCATCATTGAGTAAGGAGTGTAACTGAAAGGCGGATACTTCTTTCATTTCGTAGTTTTCATTGAGGCTGTATTTTAAAATAAAGACATGGTTACCTTTGACCAGTGAATCGCTGATTAGAGAGATCTCATAGGAGGAAAGATCTTCATTAAAATCGACCTGAAGGGGGGGGGTGCTCTGAGAGGTATTCTTCTGGGGTTCTGCAACCGTAGATTTGATCTCATTAAGAGCATTAATAATACTCTGAGTCTGGGGACTGAGGTACTGTTCATTATTCTGCCGGGCATCCAGCATATGTTCGATCTCATCCCGGGTCTTTAACAGAACAGTAATGTTATCCGGGCTCAGTTCCAGTTTGGATTTACGTACCAGATCCATGACGTCTTCCATGGTATGGGTAAGACTCTGAATCTCTTCAAAACCGACCGTTCCGGCTCCGCCTTTGATGGTATGGGCTGCTCTGAATAACTCGTTTATAGCTTTGGTCTCGTTGGGATTTTTTTCCAGTTCTAACAGGTGAGTCTCAAGATTGTCGATCAGTGAGAATGCTTCGTCTAAAAAATCCTTTTCCAGTTCCTTAGCAAAATCGTCCATAAATTCCCCACGTTGGAATAGCATAATTAACTTTAGTATATGTAATTCTATCGATTAATGCAAGCAATAAATTGAAGATTAGCCCGCTTTTTCAGGAAAATATTCCTGTATGCTCTGGTTTAGGGCTGCACCTATTTGCTCAATCGGTATAATAATATCTATACCATTGTTTTTAACGGAACTGCCGGGCATACCCCATACTACCGAGCTCTCTTTGTCCTGGGCGATCATAAGGGCACCCTTTTTTCGCATATGGGCAGACTCCTGAGATCCATCTTTTCCCATACCGGACAGTATCAGGCCTATTACATCCGGCCCGGTGATCTGATAAATAGATCCTAAAAATATATCTACTGAGGGTTTAAAAAAGAAACCCTCTATCTCATTGGGATCACATAAGAGGCTCAGGCCCTGAGGCTGCCGGTTCAGAGTTGAGTGGTAACCACCAGGGCAGATATAGATGACTCCATTTTCCAGGATCTCCCCTTCCACAGCTTCTTTTACTTCCCGGTTGAAAATACTAGCCAGATTATTGGCGAATTCCCGGGTAAATCCGGGAGGCATATGCTGGGCTATTAACATAGGGACCGGGATAGGGCCCAGGCTTTCCAGTATTTTTCTGATGGCATTAGGGCCTCCTGTGGAAGAACCTATTGCAATCAGTTTGGGCCGTATCTTTTTGGCATTCAGGATAGGCCGCAGATTATTCAAGCCATACTCGGTCTGGGTATCTTTCCAGGCCGGGTCGATGATCTCATCCTGGCCTGCTTTAGGGGCTGTTATATTAAGAGTCCTTTTTACTGAGGAATTGTGGAGGCCACGGATCTTCAGTTCCAGTTCAGTCTTTAAAAACTCCAGGTTTTCCGAGACTTTTCCCTGGGGTTTAGTAATAAAATCCTGGGCACCCAGAGACAGAGCTTCAAAAGTAATGGTGTTGCCGGTGCTCACTATAGAGGACAGGACGATGATCTGGACTTTTTTATCCTGAGGATGTTTATTGAGATATCTTAAAAACTCCAGTCCGTTCATCTCAGGCATTTCCATATCCAGGATAATAAAATCAGGCTGATAGAGATAGAGTTTTTTAAGCCCTATTTTTCCATTTGGGGCGGTGGCGATTACTTTGACCCCTGAGATCTCACTGAGGACCTGGGAGACATATTTCCGGATCAGTACAGAGTCGTCTATGACCATGACTGTGATTTCATTGTCTGGCATAGACTATCCCTTCTTTGAGGTTCTGTATCTTAAAGCCGTCATAAAGGCCGGTCAGGCTTTCTGAATGGCCTATAAAGAGCCAGGAATGGGGTTTCATAGCTTTATGGATCTTTTCCAGGACTTTTCTTTGTATTTCACTGTCAAAATAAATAAGGACATTACGGCAGAAGGTGACATCGACATGGTCTACATTGGCATCATAGATCAGGTTGTGAAAATCAAATTTGACCATCTTCCTGATATTTTCGTTTACACTATAGTACTGTCCGCCGTTTTCTTCCCGAAAATAATTTTGCACAAAATAGGGGTCCACTTTTTTCAGGCTTCTTTCCGGGTATTTGGCTTCTTTAGCTATAAACAGGCTTTCCAGGCTGATATCGGATCCCACTATTTCTATATTCCAGTCTGAAATGATTATCTTCTTTTTTTGAAAAAACTCGTGGATCACTATAGCAATAGTGTAGGCCTCTTCGCCGGTAGAGGAGCCGGCACTCCATATTCGGATGTTTTTATTGATCTTGTTTTTCTCCACCAGGTCGGGGAGTACGACATTTTCAAATATATCAAAATGACGGGTATTCCGGAAAAAACTGGTAAAATTAGTAGTCACAAAATCTATGAATGATAAGAGTTCATCCTTATCGATCTGTAGAGTCTGTATATATTTTTCTGCTTCCATTTCTTTTTCTTTGAGCTTAGTGGATAAGCGGGAGATGAGTACACTGAGATTGGAGTCTTTAAACACTATACCACTGTTATCATATACCAGCTTGGCTACTAAATCCAGATGTTTAGTGTCTATGCTTAATGCAGGCATAAATACTCCTGTTTAATCTGCTTTTATCTATGAGAGGATCTGTTCTTTATAGGACTGTAGCTTTTCAGGCAGCTCATATTCCATGAGGTCTCCGATCAGTACAAAATCACCGTTCTCAAATGCCTCTACGATCTCAGCCAGGAGATTATTGATATCATTGTACAATTCCTGGATCTCTTCTTTTTTATCATCGCTGAAATCGGCTAAGATCCTTTTAATATATAAGGTGGCACTTTCCAGTACATTAATGATAGTGTGTACCATACCCAGAGCTTCCTGATCCTTGCCCAGTTGAAAAGATTCTGCGATCTGGGGCAGTAAGGCCAGGCCTGAATCTACAGCTTCCTGAAGGTCCTTTTTTCCTATTTCAAAATGGCTGGAGATCTTAGCCTGGATAGAATCCAGGTACATGATCAGGTTACTGATGATCGAAGCCAGGGATTCCAGTTTGGTCTCTTCACGTTCCGGAGAGTTGAGGTATTCCCAGACCTGCTTGATAGTAGATATGACCAGCTTGGCTTCTGCCAGGGGAAATACCGAGATCCGGTTGATGGTAGTGATAGTCTCAGTGAGCCAGGAAAATATCTCTCCGAATTCACGGGCATGAGAGTAGCCGTTTTCTTTCAGATCGAGAGAAATATTATGCAGCATCTGTTTTGATTCCTGCAGGAGGCTGACCGAGACTTCTTCCTGAGTGGCCACCTCTATATTGATAGTCTGGATCTGATCCAGAGTGATCTGTTCCAGGTCCTCACTGTCAGATGAATAATATTTTTCATTGATCAATACGCTGGAAATGATAAGGTCCTGATCCAGCTGCTGCATAAAGGAATCCATTAGGTCCTTTGCATTTTTTTCTTCTGTAAAAGTCACATCGGCAGCTTCACCGTTTATCAGAAATGTCATGACTTGTCTCCCTTGTTCCAAAGTTCAAAATAGATATCTCTTCTTCGGGTCTGTATATCCATTTCAGTGAGATACAACCTTTCGCCCTGGAGATCCAGAGAGCCTTTATGGGTGTCTACTGTCACTACCTGTGAAATAAAAGCAGACCGCAATGGAGTGTAACCTACACGGTTACGGTCATCGCCATGTATGTGCTTATACCTTTTACCACGGGGGGCGATGGTGAACAGCATATCAATCATTTTTTCATAATACTCAGGTTTGAGAGTGTATAATATCACCGAAGAAGACGGTACTATCATAGTGACACTATCCGCATTGGAGTTCATCAGGGTACGCTCGATGATATCTGTCACATCAAAAGTCTGTAATTCTGAAGTAGTATTGATAGACTCCAGTCCCAGGATATTATTTGAAGTATAAAAATCCAGTTGAATGTTTATGGATTTAAACGAGCGGGTAGTATAGAAGACGATCTGCTGCCAGTCTCCGATCACGAGCCGATGCAGGTTTACCGGTATCTCCATCACATTATCAGGCAGTTTGGAACAGAGATAGGGGTCGAGATCTTTACGTATTTTTTTATCAAAAAACTGATAGGCCTTGCTGAAGTCAGAGACCAGGTCTTTATCAAACTCAAGCGTAGTAAAAAAGATACCTTCCGGCCCGGTGATACGGATCACCCCTTTTTCAAAACCACAGGATTTTATTTCATCCATGATCAGGCTATCCAGTCTGAACATCTTCTGAGCGTCAAAGGAGACATTTAATTCAAGGGTCTTTGTCATGTTTGCTAAATCCTTTTAATAATCAATATGATAAAGCATAAGTCAGGAATGAGCAAGCAATTAAAAAGAATCTGGGATAAAAAAGCAGAAAAATTCATCCGGAGAATGAATCAGCACTATATTTGCATAAGCTGCGTATTCTCTCTAAAATACTGTCTAAGGCGGTTTTATGGGAGCTATAGGAGATCATATTGCGTGTAAACTGATCATGCCACTTTTGATCAGTGACCAGAGTCTGATGGATGAAATCCACCATGACTTAGTGGCGCAGTGGGGTGCATTGGATTATCAGGGAGAATTATTTCTGTTTGAACAGACCGGGTATTATGACGACGAAATGGGGACCCCTATCTACCGGGCTTTTTACAGCTTTGAGGTATTGATAGAGGCTACTGATCTGGTAAGTATAAAGCACACTACTAATGCTATAGAGGACAGGTATGCCCTGGGCGGCAAGCGCAGGGTCAATCTGGACCCGGGATACATGAGCCCCGGTAAATTTGTGCTGGCCACCACCAAAAACCAGCAGCACAGGCTCTATATCCGGGACGGGATATTTGAAGAGATCACCCTCTACTATCATGCCGGCCAATGGAAGCCTCACCCCTGGACCTATTATGACTACCAGACTGAGAAGTACAGGCAGATACTGGCTGACATAAGAAAGATCTATATGAGACAGGTAGACCAGGACCTGAAAAAAAGGAGCCGCAAATGAAAAACATTGCTGTGGTCACCGGGGCGTCTGCCGGTATAGGACGGGAATTCGGGAAGCAGCTGGATGGCCGGCCCGGCCTGGACGAGATCTGGCTCATTGCCCGCAGAAAAGACCGGCTCCAGGCCCTGTCCCGGGAGATCTCTCAGACTAAAGTACGGGTCCTGGGCCTGGACCTGACTACTAGCGGAGATATAGCCCGGCTGGCAGCTTTATACAAAAAAGAATCTGTACATATCGTCCTGTTTATCAATAATGCCGGCTATGGCCAGGTAGGGAACTTTGCTCAGGGGGAAAAGCAGAAACAGCTGGGAATGCTGGACCTGAATATCCGGGCCCTCACTGAGCTGACTTATGACGCTATCCCCTATATGGATAAGGGCAGCGGATTTATTCAGGTGGCTTCAGTAGGGGGTTTTATACCTATTGCCAATATGGCGGTATATGCAGCCTCCAAGGCCTATGTCATCAGTCTGTCCACCGCCCTCAGTGCTGAACTGGGCCCCTCCGGCATACACTGTATGGCCCTTTGTCCCGGTGCGGTAAAGACCGAGTTCCTCAATGTAGCTACCAATGGGCACCGGCAGTTCTTCCCGGTAGGGATGACCCCCGCCAAAGTGGTGAGACGAAGCCTCAAAGCCTATGGCAGAAAACAGTGGATCTGTGTGCCCTCGGTAATGTGGACCCTGGCCCGTTATATCTCTGTGATCATTCCCCGTAAGTGGCTGGCCTGGCTGACCAGCCTCACTAAGGAATAAAATGAGGTCATTTATACAGTCAATACAAAAACGGATCGCGTATATCAGGTCTTTGAAATTAAGCCTGGCCATGAAAAAACACTGGCTGGAGATCCTCAGTATCAGCCTCAGTCTTATTATTTTAATGTATTTTCTATGGCCTTATCCAGCCTCCTATTTGCAGGCCGAACAGGAGACCCTGCGGATCTATGACCGCAGCGGGGAGATCCTCATGGAGCTGACCCCGGGCCGGAGCGGCTTTATCGACGCCCTTCCCCTGGAGAGCTACCCCGGGCGTTTTATAGATCTGGTCCTTTTTTCTGAAGACAGGCATTTTTACAGGCACGCCGGGATCTCCCTGAGGGCCATAGCCCGGGCCCTGTGGCAGAATATCAGGTCAGGGCAGACCCTGTCCGGGGGCTCTACTATCACCCAGCAGCTGGTCAAGTATAAAAACGGGCGCTTTAGAAATTCATTTTTTTCCAAGATCCTGGAGCTGGCTCAGGCTGTCCGCCTGGACCTGCACTACAGTAAAGAGGATATACTGGAGTATTATCTGAACCACATCTTCATGGGCTATAGAAATCAGGGCTTTAACCAGGCCGCCCACAGTTATTTTGGAAAGGACATACAAAACATCAATGATCTGGAAATGGCCGCCCTGATACAGCTCATCAAGGGGCCCTCACTCTATGATATTTATCACCGTACCGCTGTGCTGGAACAGAGAGCCCGTGACCTGCTCCAGTCCGCCTATGAGGAGGGGATACTTTCCCCGGAATACTACGAGCTGTCCCTGGAACAGCATCTGGAAATAGTATCTCCCAAAATGTCCTTTACCGCGCCCCATTTCTGCCTCTGGGTCCTGGAACAGGCCCGCAGGATAGTGCCCCGGGGCCAGGCCATAGCGGAGTTACATACTACCCTGGATGCGGAACTGTACCGCAGCTGCCTCAGTATCGCCCGGGGCAGGCTGTCCCAGCTGACCGAAAAGATGGCGGGCCAGTCCTCCATACTGATACTGGATAACCGTAGCGGGGATATACTGTCCATGATGGGCTCGGTGGACTGGTACGCTGAGGATGGACAGATAAACGGGGTGACCATGAAGCGTCAGCCCGGGTCCTCCATGAAGGCATTTACCTATGCCCTGGCCCTGGAATCGGGGCATTATCATCTCTCCTCGATATTGCCGGATATCCCCTCGGACTTTCCAGCCATGGTAGGGAAGTACATTCCCCGTAATTATGATGAAAGATTTCACGGCCCGGTCCGCCTGGCAGTGGCCCTGGGTTCATCCTACAATGTACCGGCAGTCTACCTGGCTCATAGGATCGGTATCAGAAAGTATTTCAGCACCTTAAAAGACCTGGGCTTTGACTCCCTGCTGCGCTCTCCCCAGTACTATGGCCTGGGCCTGACCCTGGGAAATGCGGATGTCAGTCTCCTGGAACTGACCCGGGCCTATATGAGCCTGGGCAACCGGGGGATGTGGAAGGATATACAGGCTATAGATTATATAGTGACTACCCAGGGGAAGGTGATCCGGCCTCCATCCAGTCAGCCCCGGCAGGTATTCAGCCCCCATACGGCTATGCTCATCAGCCATGTGCTGGAGGACTTTCGGTATAAGGCCCCTGCATACGGGGCTACCTCACCCCTTAATCTGCCCTGGCCGGTATCCGTCAAGACCGGTACTACCAAGGATTTCAGAGACAATACAGTGGAAGCCTATACCGGGGAGCTCACCATAGGGATATGGACCGGTAATTTTTCCGGCCAGGCTATGAAGGACCTGCCCTCAGCCCGGGGGGCGGGGCTTATACTGCGCGACCTCCTCCTGGAACTGTACAACCAGGGCTATCACCACAGCCCCGCTTTTTCAGAGACGGAAGGGGGATTTCGCACACTGGAGGTCTGCTCTTTATCCGGAGATCTCGCCGGGCCATATTGCAGCCCGGTCACGGAGTATTTCGCGCCAGGGGCAGAGCCCCGGGAACTATGCGGCTGGCATCAGCCGGGAGGGATCCTGCTCCCTCCGGAGTACCGGGAGTGGGGCCAGCTCAACCTGGCAGACAGGATGACAGGCCATCCAGCCGACCAGTCGCTCCTGATAGTCTCTCCCTCCCAGGGGGATACCTACCAGATCGACAGTCTCATGGATATCCGGCACCAGATGATACGCCTGTCCGCCCAGGGCCCGGAACCCATACACTGGACCATAGACGGGGCAGCCCTGGGCCAGGGCAAGGAGCTGTACTGGCAGCTCAGTCCGGGTATACACTGGATCGAAGCCCGTCATAAAGACCTGAGCAGCCGGGTCAAAATAGTGGTGGTCGAGGAATAAATTTCCCATTTTTGCCTGAATATACTATAATAACAGACATCATTTTATGAGGAGAACACATGGCTTACAAGATCGCTGTGATCGGCGGAGACGGTACCGGTCCCGAAGTAGTAAAAGAAGGACTTAAGGTCCTCAATGCGGCTGCTGCCCAGTTTAATATCGGATTTGATTTTCAGGAATATGATTTCGGGGGAGACAGATACCTCTCCACCGGCAAGATCATCGATGATGCGGAAATAAATGAGTTACGCCAGTATGATGCTATCTTTCTGGGCGCTATCGGCCACCCCGATGTAAAGCCCGGTATCCTGGAAAAAGGCCTGCTCCTTAGGCTGAGATTTGCCCTGGACCAGTATATCAACCTGCGCCCCTGCAAGCTCTATCCCGGAGTGGAGACCCCCATCAAGGGCAAAGGCCCGGCTGAGGTAGACTTTACAGTCATCCGTGAGAACAGCGGCGGTATCTATACCGGACACGGCGGTGTGACCCGGGTAGGGACCAGCGGTGAGATCGCCTCACAGGAGATGATCTACGACCGTTTTACAGTAGACAGATGTGTAAAGTACGCTTTTGAATACAAGCAGAAGAGAAACAAAAAAGACAAGAAATACGCTGAAAAGCCCCTGCACCTGGTACACAAGACCAATGTGCTGACCTACTGCGGAGACCTCTGGTTCCGTGCTTTCAATGAAATGGGGGAGAAGCACTACAAAGACATCAAGCGTGACTATGCGCACGTAGATGCCACCACTATGTGGTTTGTCAAGAACCCTGAGTGGTTTGACGTGGTCGTGACCGAGAACCTGTTCGGCGATATCATCACCGACCTGGGGGCTATGGTACAGGGTGGTATGGGTATCGCAGCCGGCGGTAATATCAACCCCGAAGGCGTCTCCATGTTTGAGCCTATCGGTGGTTCGGCTCCCAAGTACACCGGCCAGAATAAGATCAACCCTCTGGCAGCTATCGAAGCCGGTCGTATGATCCTGGAAGAGCTGGGCGAGATGGAAGCGGCGGCAGCCGTACAGAAGTCTGTTTCCGCAGCCTGCCAGAAGATGGAATCCATGTCAGCCGGCAGAATGGGCTATACCACTACCGAAGTAGGTGATCTGGTAGCTTCCAATCTCTAAGCTATACTCTTAACTATCCATCCCCTTTCGTTCATGGCGAAAGGGGATTTTTTTATAGAGGCTACAGCCCCTGACAGTAACTATCTCTTTGATAAATTCAAACCGACTGCCCCCTGGCACCCGGCCCATTCCCTCAGACATTTTCCCTCTATGCGGACACTGGCCCCTGCTGTCATTATCCCCCCTTATTCGCATCCATCATTTGTGCACCTGCCCGGACTGAGTGCCCCGGTGCGGAATACTCCTCACACCCGGATGCCAGCCTAATGCCCGTATCTGTACTCTCTACTATGCTCCCCACCTTCCAGACCATCCATTGCCGTCCCTGCTAATGCCTCCGGCCCCTATTTACTGTGTGACTTATTAGTACAGACGCAGTTTCTGACAGCCATGTGAGATACCTGTATGACAGTATTGTTACTTTTAGAATAATCTTTACAAACCCGGGCCAGTTTTAACATCATTTTTGATATTAAACACAACATGAACTATAATAGCTCAGTAGTGCTTGGCTACACGAAACATGGTTCGTGTAGCGGTAGTTATATGCCAGGCCGAGTGCAGGTGCCAACTTGGGAATGACAAATCTTGATTGGTTTGACCCGCCCCATGGGTCCGCCGTCCGTGGCGGACTATGCATGACTTAAATTGTTGATATTGTATTTACTTTGGAATCATCTAACAACACTAATTTAAACCCTGAATAATACGAGATTTCCTTTAATTCCGCCGGTGAGGATTTCTCACCAATCACCCCTTCTACTACCATTAAAGGGCCTCCGCTTTTAAGCCGTATTACATCTCCCACCTGGAGTTTTTTAGATTTCATTCACTATTCCTTTTTAACCATATTAAAAATATGTTTTCTAAATTCTTACTACGATTGCATTATATTTCTTGGTGATACGGTATTGCATTGACAGAGAAAGATTACTACACATTCTAACACCCATACCCCGATATCGCTTTTGATTATGGTCATAATAGATTTCTCTGCACCTTTCGTTGGAGACCAAAAGATTAAAGTTTCTGGATCTGAACGCAAATAATACAGATATTTCCCGATTCCGATATATTCTGATGTGTACATAAGCTCCCGGTTTTGTAGAATGGAAAATAATATTTTCAAATACTTCCGAACAGATTATAAGGAGCTTATTTTTATTTACTACAGAGATAGTCTCTATTCCAGTGATAAAACTTTCCACTTCAAAAATAGCATCCGGGGAATGTTTTACAATTAATGTAAGATTATTCATAATAAAAATACAGGTTATAATTCACTTTGAGAAGAGATGAAATTAAACATATCTTCATATCCAGTAGATTCTATCGCCATTCTTACTATAGAAGAGGGATTTAGGATGTAT
The DNA here is from genome assembly GCA_964537555.1 of uncultured Brevinematales bacterium. Classification (GTDB taxonomy): domain Bacteria; phylum Spirochaetota; class Brevinematia; order Brevinematales; family CAYRWR01; genus CAYRWR01. Next base: position 5,538 of record CAZIAD010000024.1, on the reverse strand, counting down.
AAATTATGCCGCCATTCCTCACCCATTTCCATAGCTGACATCAGTACTCCTAAGCCTGCTGATGAGAGGTTTTCTATGCAGTTCATATCTAAGATCACATTATTCTTCTCGATCATGCTGTACACTTTGTCCTGAAAATCCGAATATGTGTAAGAATTCAGGCTTCCTTTCATCTCCAGTATGACATTCCCATTTGATTGAACTTCCTTGAATTGCAATTGATCCATGTATATCTCCTCACTATAATTTATACTTTATCCCCACCAGGGTGATATCATCCTTTATTAATCCTCCGATAAAATCATAAAATGATTGATACAAACTATCTACCATGGCATCCACCTGATTTCCTGTATTATTCTCCATAAATTCCATTATTCTTTTTTTCCCGTAAGGCTCTCCGGCAATGGATTCTGATTCCAGAATCCCGTCTGTAGTGATTACCATGCAATCCCCCTTTTTCATAATGATTTTTCTGATTTGGATATACTCTTCATACTCCTTTTTAAAACCCAGCACTCGCCCTTTGCCTTGCACTTCAGACACAGTATTGTTTTCGTTTTTGAAAAGCACCAATGGTATACCACAATTGATAAAATATATTATATCCTGACGGGAATCATAGATAAGGAATATTCCTGCAAAAAAAGTCCCGCGCGGCAGATTGGTTTTTATAAACAGATTGATCCTTGCCACCAGGGCCTTAAAGTCAGGTGTCTCCTTTATCATAGTCCGTATAATGGATTTTAATATAACCATTGACATGCTGGCATTGATGCCTTTACCCGCTATATCTCCTACTACTATCAGGCTTTTAAATTCACTAAGTTTAATGATATCAAAGAAATCTCCACCCAGGCCTGTAGTAAATCGGTTTATCGAATAGCATTCGATTTTCTCTGAATCTATCTTCTCAATATTTTTTAGTATAGATTGAATAATCTGTTCACTGAATTCTAATTCCTTTTCAACCGTCGTCACAATAGATTGTTTATTGATGTTTCTGATAAAGTACATGACTACAAATAATTTATTGAAGCACATGGACAGGGTTTGGTAGTCATATGAGTTATACTCTTTCGTGCTTTCTTTAGGCCCCAGGCCCATCATGCCGATTATCTGGTTGCTTTCCTTAAAGACTATCAACACCTGAATATTTAATCTATGGAATAGTGTAATGAATTCAGTACGGTGTTTTTTTAGTCTTTGGTCTGTATGTATTTCTGATTCCATCACTATATTAATATTATGTGTTACAAGAAAGCTATAAATGCTGTTATCACTGTCAAGATAAAAATTCCGGCTTGGGTCTGACGAAAATATTTCTTCCAGTTGAGACACGTTGTTTTGCGCGATCACGGTCAGAAACGACGTTCCGATATTTTCATGGATAATGCTTTTTAACTTCAGGATTACTTCCTGCTTTCCCTGGCTAAAATCTATTTTATCGAGAGATGAAATCAGATCATCATGATATTCTATTTTTCTTTTAAAGACCTTCCGTAAATAATCCTGAATCCTTCCTCTAATCACAAACAAAATGAGAAATACAATAAAATAGGCCGTGACTTTCATGATAAGTGGGATGTTCACTAACAGAAACTCCCCTCCCAGGTAGGCTCCCATTGCCATTACACCTATCATTGAGGAAAAGACAATAAATACAACAGTCTTATGAATTGCTGTTTGTATATCGAACATTCTATAGGTAATGATGGCATAAAAGAAGCTTCCAGCCATGATGACCCCCGTAAACCCGGAGAGGGGATAAAGGTTGTATATACCGAAGAATGAAGGTAGAATGATAGCAAACAAAAAGGTAATAAGCATAGAAATGGCTGTGCCAATAACGACCAATGTGATCTGTAATTTATGGATCTGATTAGGAAACTTTTTACTTCTTCCTAACATGACTATTATTGCAGAAATGACTATAGTGATCCCGATCAGAGAAAAATACTGATACCAGTCCCCTTCTATTCTATGAAAAATGCCATTTTGCAGGTCAATCCCGATTAAATAATGATCGGTAGCCACTATGACTCCCGCAATAATGAGCCAGATAATAAAAAAGAGAATATTCAGAACCCGGCGTTTGGCTTCAAAGGGGAAAGTAATGCCAATCCTTAGCGTCATAAGGAACATGCAGTAGGAAAAAGCGGCTGCCAGTCGAATGATCCAGGTGGAGGCAGTGAGATAGCCGAGGTTGCCCAGATCATACCCCAATCCAAAAAACAATGCTGTGAAAAAACCACTCACGCAGTAAATGGCTATTAAATTGGAGTTAATTGACAATCTGCCTTTAAAAAACAAAAAAAGGCTTGTGACCAAAACCACAAAGCCACCTAAATATGTCAGCCATGTTACATACATATCAACCTCGCATTTTTGCTACTAATAGTGTCACATCATCCCTGAGTGTTTCACTCTTACCATAGGTATTAACCAGGTTGATGATATCATCTCTTGTTTCGTCCGCGCTTTTATGAATACTATTTTGTAATACCTCTCTGTAAATCAAAGTATCAGAAAGCTGAACCCTTTCTTCATTCTCAACTTCCGTCACCCCATCTGAACAAATGACCAACACATCATTTGAAGAGAATAACACCTTATCTGCATGAAATTCATTCAGGTCAATGATACCCACCAACGGACAATTTGATTTTAAAAAATGGAGTCCTGATTTTGATATAAGGCAGGGTTCAGGTATTCCCGCGTTAATGTAAGTCATTGAATGATCATCCGTATCAATCAATCCCAGGAGTACGGCAGTGAATTTCCCTGGAAAATCCATATTTTTAATGGCATAGTCAATATAATTTATCAGACTCAGCAGATCAGACTTATCCTGTACAATACTTATGGTGTTTAAAATAATACCCATTATCAGTGCTGCTGATAAACCCTTGCCTGAAACATCCCCCAGTATGATCAGTGAGCGGTTTTGATCAATCTTTATTACCTGATAATAGTCGCCACTTACATTGACCAGTGCCTGATAATGAATACTAATATCCACATTGTGGATCACAGGCAATTCCAGGGGTAAAAAAGACTTTTGGGTCTCTGCTAAAAGCATCCATTCTTTTGATACAGAGGAGAGTTGAAATAATTTTTCGATCATATCCACCCGGTTTAAGTATAATTCAAACTCGCGATGTATATCTTCAAATATATACCTGTCGAAAACAGGGATAAAACAGGAGAAAAGAAAAAGCATACTATGAGAATTGTTAATCATGACCCCTTTTGCCAGGGAATATTGATTTGTCATTTCCGAATTCCCATCCAGAAACCATAATCCGGGCGCATTATCCGCAAATCTACTAAACACTGTTTTCATCTCTCTGTTTTTGAGCCTGCGGTTTTCAGACAGATAGACGATATTTCCATTGTGAGACCGTAACCATGCGATTGTAAAGTTTGCTTCATCTTCCAGCACTGTTTGAATCAGATGGGTAAAATCTGACACGGAAAATGATAAGCGTAGTCTCTCTAACACCTGATACAAATACTGATTGTAGGCATGCCCTTTGAATACTTTTTCCATCCAATGTCTGCCGCTATTTATCACCAGGGCCATGATGTATCCGCTCAGGAGAAAAATCAGTCCAAACAGCACTCCCCCGTATATTTTCTGTAAAGGACCAATCAGGAACACACTGCCGAGACTTAAAATCAACGCGAAGGCCGAAATCACAGTCCAGAAGAATAGATTTTTAGCAACTCTATACATGCATATACTCCCCCCTATACTAATAAGCTATTTAACTCAACCCTCACCGACACACTCATGGAGCAGTAGGAATGGCAGTACTTATAAAGAACATTCTCTGCTAAATGATAAATGATCTTCCAGCGCAGGTTCTGGTAATAATGCTTGTTTTTATTAAAATACAGGGTTCTGGTATGGGGATTGGACACAAACAATTCAGACTCCAGAGTCTTGTAATACATCAGCAGGCATGCTGATTGCATGATACTCTTACCGGACAGAAGCAGGCTGAAAGTCACATAATTAACCTTTGGATCAGCATACAGCAGTTCCTCAAAGAGTTCATTCATGATCAGCAGGGTCCTGTTTTTTAACACTTGATTTTTAAGATTGAGAGATTCAACCAATTCCGATATCAAACAAATGTTTTCAGGAACAAGATCCAGGGTCAGCAGGTGTTTTTTTCTCAAGACAAGCCTCCTGTAATCATTATTTATTTGTGATAATCCGATTTTTACCCTCTTTCTTTGCCCTATACAAGGATAAATCCGCGGCCTGTATCAGTTGTTTGCAACAGAGGCCGTCCTCCGGGAATACCGATATCCCAGCGGAGAATGAAAACGGAAATTCAAGCCCCTCATGCAGACTGAAATAGGCATACGCATCCAATTGCATCCTTTCAAATAAGAACTTTACATTTTCCTTAGGGGTATGGGGCAATACCAGAATAAACTCATCCCCCCCGAATCTTCCCAGGATATCTTCCTCACGGATGTTTTTTTCGATGATCTCCACAAAGCTTCTTAATACTTCATCTCCTTTCAGATGTCCGTATTTATCATTGATCAGCTTTAAGTTATCCAGATCAAGCATCATCACAGAGAGCGCAAATTTATGCCTCCCTGCTTTTTTTATCTCTGTGTGAAACAACTCCTGAAAATACTCCATATTCAAACACCCCGTCTTACTGTCGTGAATTGACCTTTCCAGCACCCTTTCATAACGCTGTGCCTCGACAAATTTCGGATTTCGTAATACCTTGGCCACATTCATAAGATAATCCAATACTATTGCTCTAAAGCTGATGGGCACATCACTGTATACATGAAGATTGTCCATATGTCTGCGTAACTGTTGATAATGAAACGCGGCTTCCCTTTCCGAAAACTGAATGTCGGCTAAAAGGCTGAACAGATAGCTATAAGATGTCTCCGGTGTAGAAGCGTTGGAACAATACATCCTTTCCAGCCATTCCGGATTCCCTAAAAACTGCCGTTTTAAAGTATCGTTATCACATTGTACTTTTAACATCTTTTTGCCACCACCCGTTTTTTAGTTATATAAGAGTTATCATAAAAATAAATTTCTCAATTTACAATCACCCGTTCGGGTGAATTTTACTTAATCAGTATTCTCTAGCCTGCTAAGGGCGATTGCCAGATTTCTGTGTAAATACTCCTGCTCATAATTCAAAGTTATAGCACTTTCCCAGGAAATAATGCAAGTATTGATTCATTCATCTAATAGTACACATGCTAACAAATTATAGTATTGTAATGTGTGTTTTATTTACCCATATTACCATGATGAATATAGTTAATTTCTAAAATCATAATAGAGGTATTTTTATATAATAATACAAAATCACCCGATCGGGTGATTGACAGTGTATAGGTAAAAGATATTATGGTGATGAAGGAGGAAAAAGTGAAGGACTTATTTAGATAGAGAGAAATCTGAGAGATAAAAAGAAAGATGTGAAGAAGTATAAGGAGGCAAGAGTATGAAACAGAGAATTTTGATGAAGTTTGGAGTAGTGC
>CAZIAD010000023.1:0-51791 GCA_964537555.1 uncultured Brevinematales bacterium | reverse complement strand
GATCTGAGATTCAGGGCTCATCCTGTTCGCCATACTCACGCTTAGCCCATACCCCGGTGCCTTCCCCCTTTCAGCTCAGTGTTTTTATAGATGTGAGGGGCGATGCTGACCGTTTCCGATACATTCCCGGGGAGGACCATAAGCACGCCGGAAAGCTACGCTTACTGTTCCATATCTTTTCATTCCGGCAGTGATGAGTTATAATTTTAATGGAGATGTCATGAACAGACGTATACCTTATCTTATCCTTATGCTGACTGTTTTTATTTTATGTGTCCTGATCGTAGTCCTGTTTCCCCAGCACCAGATTATACGGGGATTTGTGGGAGATATACTGGTCATGCACCTCATCTATTACCTTTTACAGTCTATTTCATCTATCAGGCCCTGGCCCCTGGCTTTGGCACTCTTCCTGCTGGGCTGTGGTGTGGAGTGCCTGCAGTGGTTCGGCCTTGTGGATATCCTGGGACTGGGGCAGAGCAGGCTGGCCCGCATTGTGCTGGGTGCTACTTTTGATCCTTTGGATATTCTGGCCTATGCCATAGGTGCAGCTACTGCCGGACTGCTGGATAGCACAGTCCTCAGGCCCTATTCATCCTCCTGATATTTTGAATTTTAGCTATAATGAGGTTAATATAAGCTATCTTTTCATGGGAGATGTCAATGAAAAAAGTCTTGTTTTCTCTGGCCCTTATTCTTTGCAGTGTTTTTGGGTACTCATTACAGACCCTTCATCTTTATCCATCCAGTGGGGATTGGGTGGAAAAGATAAAAAATGTGGCTGATGATACCCGCATCATCTTTCATGAAGGACGATACCAGGGAGTAGTAGACCTTACTGATAAAAAGAATATCATTCTGGAAGGCCAGGGCGAGGTCCTGATCTATGTAGAAGAGACGTATGAGACTATAGTCTACATAGCAGAGTGCCGTAATATTACGTTGAAAAATCTTTCTATCAGACATGTTCCGGTCACACAGATAGATGGATGCTCCGGTGATGTGATATCAGCCTCAGGCAGTAAAAAGATCTTAATAGAAAAATGTCATCTGAACGGCTGTGGTGCTACCGGCCTCACTGCCAGTGAGTGTGAGGATGTCAGCCTCCGGGACTGTCTTATCGATGAGAATTCCTACTGCGCTCTTTATTTTACGGAAACCCGGAATATACTGCTGGAGAAAAATACTATCCGGGATAATGCCGACGGGATCTACATCAGTGTATTGGAGACATACCTGCAGGAGGAAAGAAATTTTAGTGAGATAGGCCTGGTCATGCGGGATAATACCCTGGTAAATAACCAGATGGCGGCACAGCTTCACAATGAGGCCGAATCTGATGCGGCCTATCAGTCAGGTTACGACGAAGGCTATGAAAAAGGATTTCAGGACGGCTACCAGCAGGCACAACAGGAATTCTATGGCCAGGAAGGTGATAACCCTGAAGGTGATTATGAAGAAAGCTCTGATAGCCAGGAATCTTACTATATGAAGCTTCTGGAGGAGGAATCCCAACGTTATACCGATATTTACGGACCGGAGGGTTACCAGTCTCAGGATCCGGCAGTCTATGCCAGATACTATAAAAGTAATACCCTCATGCTTGATCCTCAAATGCCCTGGGAAGGCATCATCTATCATGCCCCGGATAACACAAAATTTATTTTTTCTGAAGGAAAATACCGTGGTAGTATCATCTTTGATCAAAAGCAGAACCTGGAATTCACAGGAAAGGGCGATGTTTCCATCGTCACAGTCTATAACTTTAACCGGGTGGTCAGCTTTGACAGCTCGAAAAATATCCGTTTTAAAAACATCCGTTTCACTCATGATCCCGCTATTAACAGGGGGGAATACCACTGTTATGCCGAAGTGGTAGGTATAGAAGAGTCCAGTCAGATCAGATTCGATTCCTGCAGGATGGATGGCTGCGGGACAGTGGGTGTGAGCAGTTACCAGTCCAGTGATGTAGAGATCCGAAATTGTGAGGTCTACAATAACTCAGAGTCGGCCATGAGTCTGTATAATGTCCGGGATTTTAAAGTGATCAATTGCCGCATTCATGACAATGCAGACGGCATAAAGGCCTATAATGAGGATAATGAAGAAGGGGTAAGCATCTATTCAGACAGCAACAGCTATGACAGAAGCCTGGGCCTGACTCTGCAGGGGAATACCTGGCAGGCCAATACCCCTGGCCCCGAAGAGGGCTACTAGGACCTATTTTTGAAAAATTAAATTCACTCGAAGAAAAGTAATGAACTCACACTAAAAACACTTGTCTGTCGATTAAGCTATATCCAGGTAAGAGGTCGAAGATAAGCTATCCCTTCTTCCTAAACATCCCCTCTATGCGTGAAAACATATTCTTTATGACATGGGTATCTTTACTGTCCAGACGGGCCCGGTGTAGTATCTTTTGCCATACATAGAGCAGGCCGGCAGGGTCGGTCTTTTTAAAATAATCCATACTATGCAGACAGGATGAGAGGGAGTCCATCATATCACTGAACTCACCGGATGAGGCGGGATTGATATCCACGGGATGCTTAGTTTTATAGAGTTCATATAGTATCACCATGACGGCCTGGGCCAGGTTCAGTGAGGGAAATACCTCATCACTGGGGATGGCACAACACAGGTTACACAGAAACACTTCGTCATTGCTGAGGCCGGTCTGCTCACGGCCGAATACCAGGGCCACATGCTGATCCTGATAGGGTGCCAGGAACTGAGCCAGTCCGGGAGCATCCAGGTCCAGACGGCGTTTATCCCCTTCCCGGCGGGTAATAGCTACAGACAGGTCTATCCCCTCCAGGGCCGCCTTCAGGTCAGGGACGATGGAGGCATTTTGAAGAAGAGGAAAGGCATGGATGGCAAATCTTTGGGCTCCTTCTGAAAGATGGTCACAGCGGGGGTTGACCAGGGTTAGCCTGGACTGCCCCGTATTGGCCATAGCCCGGGCTATCATCCCCAGATTCTGGTCGCCTTCCGGTTCGACTATGATGATAGAAAGCATATTTAGAGGACACCTTCTTTTTCCAGTAGTTCCTGGAGATCGTTCAGGCGAAAAGGTTTATTGAGTGTGGCACATACTTTGCCGCTTGTTTTCAGGTCATTGAGTTTATCAGGATCACCGCTCATGACTACACATTTGATTTCAGGATTTTTTGTTTTTATCCGGGATACAATATCTATAGCTACCCGGTCATAAAAATGATAATCCACAAAGCACAGACAATATTCCTGCAGCGAGCCATCAAGCATCGCATCCAGTTCCTCAACAGTGGAACAGGATCCGTTTTCAATCTCCAGTTTGCTAAAAAAACGCTGCAGCAGAGTCAGGATAAATGCTTCATCATCCACGATTAATACTTTACTCATAAATCATTATACTATAACCTCTAAAAAATGTCACAATAATTAAGCACAGGCCATTACCTTTTTATAACTTGCAGAATCCGGGAAATAGGATATAATGAGTTATCAATAATCAGGAGGACACAGTGAATACTGTTTTGATCATAATCGCAGGGATCATCGTCGTAGCTATGACCGGCATTGGTTTGATTCTCAAGTCAAAAGAAAAAAAAATCAACCCCAAAAAAGCATCTGGCATATTTAAGACCAGTGTTATAGTGAGCGGGGTACTTTTCCTGGCCCTGGTGGGTGGTGTAATGTCCAGTTTTAACACGGTACATGCCCAGGAAAAAGCTCCCCAGGTAGAACAGACTCATGGAGATGGAGTAGCAGTGACCATCAATCACCAGTCTGGTGCTGAAGGGATGGCTTATATCGCAGCTGCCATCGCCGTAGGACTGGGTTCACTGGGTGCGGCTATTGCCGTAGGTATGTCTGCTGCGGCAGCAGTAGGGGCTGTGTCCGAGAATCGTAAAGTCTTCGGTAATGCCATCGTGTTTGTGGGACTGGCCGAGGGTATTGCTATCTATGGACTGATCATCGCTATTATGATACTGAACCGCTTCCAGTAAGCAGGCAGCAGCATTATGAAGATAATGGCCCTGGGAGACCGGCGCATGGTCACACTGTTTCGCATGAGCGGTATGGAGGGTGTAATCGCAGAGACCGAAGCTGAGGCACTGCCTCTGCTTAAGGACTTACTGCGTGATAAAAGCCTGGGACTGCTGGTAGTGACAGAGCACATAGCCCAATGGGGTGCCGAAATGATCGCCAAAGTCCGCTTTTCCAAAAGCCAGCTCCTTATCGTGGAGATACCCGATGAAAAGGGGCATATAGAGACAGGCAAGAGTCTGTCCGACTATATCCGCGAAGCGGTAGGGATCAGGATCTGATACTAAGGATGGTAGAATGGGATTAAAAGAGATCATCGAAGAGATAAACAAGGACGGAGAGCTGGAGACAGCCTCCATACTTAATGACGCTAAAGTAAAGACCGGCCAGCTCCTCATGAAAAAGCAGGAAGAGCTGGACAGCCAGTATACCCGGAAACGGGAACTGCTGGAGGAAGAGATGTCCCGCCTACGTAAAAAGCTCTTTGCCAAGGCCGAGCTGGATGAACAACGGGAGCGTTATCGTCTTCGGCACGAGCAGGTAGAAAGCCTGCTCCAGTCATCCTTTGAAGATATTATCTCCTGGTTTAAGGAACATCCCCAGGACTATGCCAAATACATCTCTGATGCGGTGCTTTCCAGTGAAAAAGAGCTGGGCAGTACCGACCTCAAGGTCTGTCTCAATGCGGATGATCAGCATCTCTTTGAGTCCATAAAAAAGAAAGTAAAAGCCAAGATACATCTGGGAGAGCCGGCCCTCATACGGGGAGGGGTGGTCTGTTATCACGGCCGGGAGATGGTAGACCACTCCCTGGGTGTGATATTTCAGCAGCTTCGTCCTCTCATCATACAGTATATCGACCAGGAACTACAGGCAGTAGAAGGATGATCCATGGAAAATAACAAGATAGGTATAATCAGCCGGGTAAACGGCCCCCTCATAGAAGCTCATGTACAGGAAATGGTGCAGATGATGGAGCTGGTACAGGTGTCGGAAATGCACCTGGTGGGAGAGGTACTGGGTATTGAGGGCGACCTGGCCACTATACAGGTCTATGAGGATACTTCCTCTGTCAAACCGGGTGATGCCGTCTATGGAACTGGCCTGCCTCTGGGGCTGGAGCTGGGCCCGGGCATCATAGGTAATGTCTTCGACGGTATACAGCGTCCCCTGGAAAAGATCGCCGAAAAGACCGGCATCTACATCGGCCGGGGTGTCAATATCGCCTCCCTGGACCGGGAAAAGCTGTGGCACTGGGTCCCCACTGTCAGTGTAGGCATGGAGCTCTCCGCAGGGGCTATTATAGGAGTGGTCCAGGAGACTTCTCTCATTATGCACCGAATCATGTTGCCCCCGGCCGTGTCAGGTACTATCCGAAAGATCAGCCCGGAGGGGGACTTTAACATCGACACTGTAGTAGCAGTGATCCATACTCCTTTCGGCACAGATGTAGAGATAAAGATGGTCCAGCGCTGGCCTGTAAAGGTCCCCCGTCCTACAAAACAACGTTTTAATCCTTCAATACCTCTGCTTACTGGTCAGCGTATAGTGGATACCTTCTTTCCCATGGCCAAGGGCGGTACTGCCGCTATACCGGGGGGATTCGGTACCGGTAAGACCATCACCCAGCACCAGCTGGCCAAGTGGGCTGATGCCCAGGTCATCGTGTACATCGGCTGCGGGGAACGGGGTAACGAGATCACCGAGGTACTGGAAGACTTTCCTAAACTTATCGACCCCCGTTCGGGCAAATCCCTGATCGAGCGTACTGTTCTCATCGCCAATACATCCAACATGCCTGTGACGGCCCGTGAGGCCTCTATATACACCGGTATCACTTTGGCTGAGTATTACCGGGACATGGGTTATGATGTTGCCCTCATGGCTGACTCCTCCTCACGATGGGCCGAAGCTCTGCGTGAGCTGTCCGGCCGTCTGGAAGAGATGCCAGCCGAAGAGGGATTCCCGGCTTATCTGGGCAGCCGTCTGGCCGCTTTTTATGAGCGGGCGGGTTATGTAGAGACTCAGGCCGGAGGCAGGGGCTCCATCACCGTCATCGCGGCGGTATCCCCTCCCGGTGGAGACTTCTCCGAACCGGTGACCCAGAATACCAAGCGTTTCGTGCGCTGCTTTTGGGAGCTGGACAAATCACTGGCCTCTGCCCGGCACTATCCCTCCATCAACTGGATGCGATCCTATAGTGAATATGTAGTAGACTGTGAGGAGTGGTGGGTGGACAATGTCACTGCCGACTATACCGATATCCGTAACCGGGCTTTTACCATACTGCAGAAGGAAGACAAGCTACAGAAGATAGTCAAGCTGGTGGGCCCCGATGCCCTGCCGGACTCGGAACGTCTGGTCCTGGAGATCTCCCGCATCATCAAGCAGGGCTTTCTCCAGCAGAGTGCCTACGATGATATCGACATGTATACTTCTCCCCAGAAGCAGATCAGGATGCTGGAGCTCATCCTTAAGTTCTACGAAAAGGCGGCGGAAGTGGTAAAGATGGGCGCACCTATCTTTGAGATCAAGGAGATGGAGTCCATTGCTAAAATCGTGCGTATAAAAATGACAGTGCCTAATGACAAGCTGGATGAGATAGATAAGATCGAAGCATTTATGCTCGATGAATTTAAGGAAGTGGCAGAAGTATATGCGGAATAGGCTAGGGAGAGGGTAGACGCATGAGTATAAAAGATGTGGCACTGGGGCTGAGAGAGCTGAAGACGGCCCTGTACCGGCTCAATGAGCTTACCGAAGATGCCAATGACCTCAAAGATGAAGCCTGGGTCCGCAAGCAGTTTGAGATCTCTATGGATATCGTGGTGTCCATCCTGCGAGCTAAGCTGGTAGAGATAGGTGTGCCCACCCGGTCTGCCCGGGAGGCCGTCATTGAGTCTATCCGGCATAGCTTCCTCCCTAAGTCGGATGCCTACCGCAAGCTGCTGGGAGACTATGACCTGGTACAGCAGAAGCTCAAGCCCTCCCAGGCTAAGCTTATATATGAAAACATCCGGGATCGTTATCGGGACGACCTGGACCTGATATACGACGACCTCAGTAAATAGTGACGAAAGGCTAAAGGAGCAGACATGGCATCAAAACTGGTGAGACAACTCATAGGTATTTCCGGCATCAACGGACCTCTGGCCGTAGTGGACGGTGTCAAAGGCGTAGGCTACGACGAACTGGTAGAGCTTAAGCTCCAGGATGGCTCACTGCGTCAGGCCAAGGTCCTGGAAGTAAACGGTGAGCGGGTGGTGCTGCAGGTATTTGAAGGTACTGCCGGTATCAACCCGGAAAAGACACAGATCCGTTTCAGCGGTAAGCCTTTCGAGATCGGCCTGTCTGATACCATGCTGGGCCGGGTGTTTTCCGGTACGGGTAAGCCTATGGACGGCCTGTCCGACATAGTCGCCGCTGAGTACCGTAATATCAATGGAGAGCCTCTCAATCCCATGGTGAGAGAGTATCCCCGGGAGTATATCGAGACCGGCGTCTCTGCCATAGATATCATGAACACATTGGTGCGGGGCCAGAAGCTCCCTATCTTCTCTGCTGCCGGACTGCCCCATAACAAGCTGGCGGCCCAGATCGCGGCCCAGGCCAAGCTTCCAGGAGAAGAAGAGTCCAATTTTGCTGTAGTATTTGCAGCCATGGGGATCAAGCACGATGATGCCCACTTTTTTATACAGAACTTTGAGGAGACTGGTGCTCTCAAGAACGTTGTGATGTTCCTCAACCTGGCGGATGACCCTTCCATCGAGCGTATCATCACTCCCCGGGTAGCTCTGACGACGGCTGAGTACCTGGCCTTCGACAAGGGGCTGCATGTACTGGTCATACTGACTGATATGACCTCCTACTGTGAGGCTCTGCGTGAAGTAGCCACCGCCCGGGGGGAGGTCCCCGCCCGAAAGGGATTCCCGGGCTATATGTACAGTGACCTCTCCACCCTGTATGAACGGGCGGGACGGGTCAAGGGACGGCCCGGGTCTATCACCCAGGTGCCCATCCTCACCATGCCCAATGACGATATCACACATCCCGTACCTGACCTCACGGGCTATATCACTGAGGGGCAGATCGTACTGTCCCGGGAGCTGCTGGGTAAGGGGCTATATCCTGCCATCGATATCCTGCCCTCTCTGAGCCGTCTGATGAAGGATTCCATTGGTGAAGGTTATACCCGCAAAGACCATCCCCATCTCTTTATGCAGCTCTACGCGTCTTATTCCAAAGTAAAGGAAGTTCGTTCCATAGCCTCCATTGTGGGAGAGGAGGAGCTGGGCCAGACCGACCGGCTCTATCTGAAGTTCGGGCAGGACTTTGAGAACCGGTTTATTACCCAGGGATTCCATGATGACCGCTCTCTGGACCAGTCACTGGACCTGGCCTGGGAGATACTGTCTATATTGCCCAAGTCTGAGCTCTCCGGCCTGACTGAAAAAGAGATCAGTGAGCATTATGTGGGACAGGAAGAGGAGGAATAGATGAATCTATCCGAAATCGCCCCTACCAAGACCAACCTGCTGGACTTTAAAGACCAGCTCGCCTTTTCCCAGAACGGACATGCCCTTCTGGAGCAGAAGCGTGAGGTCCTGGTCATGCACCTTATGGATATCATCTCCCAGATCAAGGAACAGCGGGAAAAGCTGGACAAATATCTGGCCGAGGCTTACCAGCAGCTCCATATACTGGAGATAGAGATCGGGGAATTTGAACTGGATCGCCTGGTACAGGGGATGCCGGCCCGCCGCCAGGTAATAGTACGGGAAAAGACCATCATGGGAGTGAGTATTCCTACTATCAAATACACTGAAGTCATCCAGCATGACAGCCCCCAGGTCAGCCTGTCGGCCACTACTTTTACCTATGACAGTCTGCTGGACAGTATTCAGGCTATCATGGATGTCCTGCTTCTGGTGGCTCAGACTGAGATAGCAGCCTGGAGACTGTCCTTTGAGATAAAAAAGACCCAGCGCCGGGTCAATGCCCTGGAAAATGTGTTTATCCCTGACTTTCTGGAGATCGTAAAGTTTATCCAGAATACCCTGGAGGAAAGGGAGAGAGAGACATTTTTCCAGATGAAACGGGTAAAAAATGCCCATTTAAGAGATGAAGCAGGGAGGGAAGATGAATAAGATCTATGTCCCCATAACCGGGCCTACCGAGACCAAGAGTGCCCTGAAGCGGGCAGTGCATCTGGCCCGGGCTTATAACATGGAACTGGTAGCTATTAATGTGATCGACCAGGAGTCCATCGCCAAGCTACAACGCTACAAGATATTCATTGAGGAAGAGTCTTCTATGTTTACAGACTCCATGAAGAAGGATGCTGAAAAATACCTTAATTATGCTAAGAAGATAGGGGAACAGCACGGAGTGAGGGTTTCTACTACGCTCCTGGAGGGGGATCCTTTTAGCGAGATCTTTGAATACATCCGTAATGACAAAAGCAGTGCTGATCTGGTGTGTATTGCCCCTAAAACTGAGGGTGAGCTGCTCAAAGACCGTTTTGGCGCTATTGAAAAAAAACTGCTTCTGAAGACGGGCTTTGACTTTATTATTGCCGGAGAAGGGGAAGAGGAATGAAAAATATACTGGACTCCATCATACAGGTAGAACAAAAGCTCCAGAAAAATGTCATGGATGCCCAGAAAGAGGCGGATAGCCTTTTGACTAAGTCTAAGACCAAACTGGACCTTCTGGAACAGGAATATGCCAAAGAATTTAACGAGAAAAGAAAGGCAGAGATCGCAGCTATAGAGAAAGAAGCGGAAGACTATTCTGCCCGACTGATGAAGGATATGCATAAGATCACGGATGCCCAGGTGAAAAAGCTGAAAGAGAAACACCAGGCCATCAGTGAAGGGATAAGAAAATTGTTTATAGAACATAGCCAGGACTGATTATGCCCGCACTGGATTATTCGGCAGTCAATGCCAAAGTACGATACTGGATGTCTTTTCTGATCGATGAAGCCAAAAAAGAAGAGCTCATACACTCCTCACTGAATGATGTTGTGAACTTTATACAGACCAGTGCTCATAAGCTCCCTGTGGAGACAGAGGATGTGCAGGAAATCGAAAGCCTCCTCAAGCAAAGCCTGGTGCAATACGTAGTCTCAGCCAAGAGATTTGTGAGCGGGGCCGCCCGGGACTATCTCTATGAGTGGCTCAGAAGTTATGAGCTGGAGAACCTCAAGATGGTAGCTCGTTCTCTGCTTTCAGGGAGGCCCCTCACCTTTCTGTATAATACCGGACGGGTGAGCCGTATTGATATGAGCCTGGAGACTATCAGGGGATTCAGCAGTCTGGATGACTTCCTGGACTACCTGCGGAACACCGAGTATTATGCTCTGGCTAAAGAGAGCCTGCCCCGGGTAAAAGAGGAAAAAAACACATTTTACTGGGAAATCATGCTGGATAATTTCTTTGCCCTGAAACTGCATAAGGTAGCCCAGTCTCTGGACGGAGGCAGTCTCAAGGCGGTACAGGAACTCAGCTTTTATTCCCTGGAGATGAACCGGGTGTTCTGGCTCTATCGCCTGCGCTATCATTATGGATTTAGCGTAGAAGAGACCATGGCCTACATCCCCAATCTCCTCAAAGTCATCACTAAAAACCGCTATCAGGAGCTGCTCTATAGCGAGACAACCCAGGAGTTCCTGGATAAGCTGGTACAGTGGAAGCTCCTGGATCAGGCTGTAGAAGGAGTGATTGACCTGGAAGCGGTGTTTAACCAGTCTATTCGTAAACGGGCCGCCCGGGCTATCCGGGGTAACCCTTTTTCTTTCGGGATATTATTGTCCTTTATACTCATAAAGAGTCAGAATATACGCTGGCTCATTATCCTGCTGGAAGCTAAACAATCCGGCCTGGCCAATGAAGCCCTGGCTAAGATGCTGAACTGATTAAAAAAGATTAGAGGTATGGTATGTTTTTACCGCATAAGATGAAAAAGCTCGATGTTATTATCCTGAAAAAATATGTCGATGATGTGACCCGGGCCATATTAAAATTCGGAGACTTTGAAGTACTGGAGCTGTCCGGCTCCCGTCTGCAGGGCTATGCCCTCCAGAAAAACAATTCTGACGATATGAATGAAAGACTGCAGGAATTTAAACGCAGAGCTCATTCCGCCCTTAATTTCTTCCATTTTGAAAACGAGATACCGGAAGGCTATACCCCTGAGATACTGGACGAGAAAAACATAAGAGACCTCCTGAACGAGATAGAAGACAAGATGAAGAGCTATGACCATGACCTGGAAGACCTCCAGAAACGCCAGCATGATATACAGATCAAGCTGGACTCTATCCGCTTTTTCGGAAATCTGGACATGGATTTGTCTCAGGCTCAGAGTGTGAAGCATTTCTATATGGGATTCGGTTCTGTCCCGGCTATTAACTATCCTGCTTTTATGAATGCCTTTTCCGGTATCCCCTCGGTAGTACAAAATGTGGGTACTATCGGGGCTAATAATATGGTGTTTTTTACTGTACCGGTCAATAACCGGGAAAGCGTGGAAAAAGTACTGCATAACCTGTACTACAAGGAATACGGGATTCCCACCGATGTCAAGGGGGATATAAAGTCCAATATAGTGCGCTATGGATTTGAACTGACGATGACTCATGATGAGGCCATCTGGCTGGATGAGATGATGCTCAAGATGAAAGAAAAATACCGGGAAAAGCTGAAACAGCTCCATCACAGCATTGAGTACCATATAGCCCGGGCCCGTCTCCAGGCCGAGATGGCATCTACTCAGAATGTCTATCTGTTTAGTGGATGGGTCACAGCTGATCAGGAACAGGAGCTCATGGATACTATCGAATCGATCACAGATAAACGCTGTGTCTTTCTGGATGAGGATGCTTCCCTGGTCATGGCCCGTGAGAATATTTCTGCCCCTACAAAATTACGTAATCCCAGGATCCTCAAACCTTTTGAGTCCCTGGTGTCTATGTTCGGTACGCCTAATTACAGCGAGCTCGACCCTACACCGGTAGCGGCCATCTCCTATGTCATCATGTTTGGGGCAATGTTCGGGGATATCGGACACGGCCTGATCCTGGCTCTGTTAGGCG
Source organism: uncultured Brevinematales bacterium (assembly GCA_964537555.1). Lineage (GTDB taxonomy): Bacteria > Spirochaetota > Brevinematia > Brevinematales > CAYRWR01 > CAYRWR01. The sequence goes on along the minus strand of CAZIAD010000023.1, from coordinate 39,661 downwards.
GAGTGCTGTCACTCCTCCCTAAGTTTAAAAAGATCGTAGCTCTGGCCTCTATAATGTTCTGGGTAGGGATATCTTCAGCCCTGTTCGGTCTGATCTATGGTTCGGTATTTGGTAATGAGCATATCATGACCCAGACTTTCGGGAATTTCTTTACCGCCCCTCTGGAAAACATCAACCTTATTCTCCTGTCGGCAGTAGGATTCGGAGTACTGATGATATCCAGCGGCATCATCCTTAATATCATCAACTGTATCCGGCTCAAGGACTACGGTAAACTGTTTTTTGGAGGAACCGGGATAGCCGGCCTCCTGTTCTACTGGAGTGTGCTGTCTCTGGCTCTTTTAAAGATGGTATTCAAGATAGATGTCCCTCAGGCTCTGTTTGCTGTCCCTATAGGGGCTATAGTGATCGTAGGTATGGAAAAACGCCTGGAGTATTGGATATACGGCCACGGGGAGCGTCCCGGCCTAGGCATGGGTATCTTTGAGGTACTGGAGTCGGTACTGAGCTTCCTGTCCAATACCATCTCCTTTGTGAGAGTAGGGGCTTTTGCCCTTAACCACGGGGCCCTCATGTCGGTGGTATTCATCCTGGCTGACATGGCCCAGCACACCTGGGGTAAATGGCTGGCTCTGCTTCTGGGCAATATCTTTGTGATCGGCTTCGAAGGCATGGTAGTGGGTATACAGGCCCTGCGCCTGGAGTATTATGAATTCTTTATCAAGTTCTTCCGGGCTGATGGAAAGGAATTTCAGACGCTGGATATCTATAAACACGATTAGAGGGGTAATGTGCCTCTCGTCCTTCGGCAAGCTCAGGACAGGCGCCGGCGCAAAGAACGCTAAGGATGGGTAGGGGAGTATGGGAATATACCAGAATAAATGGCAGACCGGGTAAATACTATTCTTTGACCTGATCACTTTCCTGAGTTAGTATTTATTTTAAATTATATTAGCTGATTTCCTGGAGTCATCATGAAGTACATAAGCCTTTTTATTCTTATCGCCCTCATCTCAGGATGCGGAACGTCCGGCGGAGGGCTGTTTCATAATAAAAGCACCCGTTTTGTAAGGGTACTGAGCCTGCCTGTGTTCCGGGAAGTAAATGATTCCAATACCATCATCACCAGACTGCCCTTTAACAGTACCGTCACTGTGTTCAGCAAACGCATCAAAGAAGAACCTGTGGTATTCATACCCTATGGCGACCAGGTCATGCGCTCGGACTGGGTGCAGATACAGCTGGCCGATAAAAAAAAGGGCTGGGTCCCTTGGGAAGCCCTGTCCCTCAGCAGGCCGGATGCTCTGGCCACCAATACCTATGAACGACCCGGTATCATTTTCTCAGGGGATAGAAGATCAGATTTTTTTAGCCCCTCGGTTCTGCCTCATGATCTCGAAGGCTATTATTACGCCCTGGTACAGGATAGGCTGGGCTGCAGGCTAGTGATACTGTCTGCTGCAGAGATCAGAAAAAATCCGGGTCGCTGGAAAGTTCCCGGATCTGATGAAGTTCCGGTGCTGTTTTACTTTAAATCACCTGAGCGTATTTCTCAGGGCTATGTCTATACTATTACACCTCTGAAAAATGAGATTTATGAGGCCAGTAATATTTCCTTTGTTAATGTCTATTCCAGTCAGCGCAATGCCAGCCTCCAATATACGCTCACTAAATCTGATGATGATAAAAGCAAAGCTTATACCCTCTCTGATATAAGCTTTATCAGTGAGTCGGGGAAATATACTCTGAGCAGAGGATTTGACTCTGATTTTATCAATCTGGAACGTATCTGGTCCGGTGACATGGATAATGACCAGCGCATTGATATTTATTATCGCCTCAAGCATGTTGAAGAAGATAAACTCATCATAAAGGAGTATTTTTCACTCAGCTCAGCCAGAGCGGATTATTCACTGCCCCTGAGTGTGACTACACAATACAATAGATCCTGTTTTCCTGCTTCTATAAAAATGAATTTGTGGCCTGATGAGATAGCATTTTATAGTACACTGACTAATCCGATGCAATCAGATGCCGGAAACAGTAATGAGAACAGCGTCAAACTGGCAGGCACAGACCAGGTGCTGGTCCCGGATAGATACCTTAAAGGAAAGCATGAGCTCGAATATCTTGGTATCAGATCCAGACAGGAGTATGAACAATATCTCTGGGGAAATAAGTTCTCCGGTACCATGTGTCTGGTCAGGCTGGGAAAAGATACTATTGGCTGGGTACCTTCCTGGAATCTGAAAAAGGAGAGTGCTACAGGCACAGTCCATATCTCTGAGAAATCCTTTAAAAAAATTAAGGGTACAGTGCAGATCGATTCTGTAGATATAGCCCCCTATTATGAAAGCTATTCTACCAGCTGGTTTGAACCGGATAGCAGCCTCAACACCTATGCAGTGGAATTCCCAAAAAGCGGGATGATGAGGCTGACTAAAGTCAATATCCGGACTAAAAGAATAGATGGGTATTCAGAAGAAGGGATGGGTTATTATAGTTCAGTAGAAGTGAAGCTGCTGGACTTTGATACACGGCCGAAATTTTTATTTCATAATTGTACTATAAGAGAGGGTGAATACCCCCTGATACCTGCTATATACACAGAGAAGGATGCAAGCCATCAGATCCACACACCCTGGCAGGATTTGAGCCTGGAATACAAGATACAGAAAACCAGATATGATGGTTCCCTGTATAAACAATATATGGTAGTATTATACGATCATAAGAACCGGCAGGTGATTCCTCTTATCGATAAAGATGTGCTGGGATGGAAATTCCCGGATATATGGATGGCTGATATCACGGGAGATAAGATGCTGGAGATCCTGGTAGATACGTCTTATAGTTCCCCTTATGGGGATGAGGGCAGAGATACTTACCTGTATTCTGTGAATAAAGAGGGTCTGTATGAACGGACCGATAAATATGAAGAGATGCGATACCAGTAGCCTCAGTGAATACTTATTTATCTTAAAGGAGTCGATGATGAAAAAGAAATTATTAATATTTACTATGATTGTTCCTGTTTTCGTAATTTTACTTACAGCCCAGGCAGACGCAGATACTGACCAGAATAAAGTGATTACCTTTTATGCTACCAGTTATGAAGAGAGTCATCCCCCCCAGCACTGTATAGATAAAGACCCCCGGACCTATTGGAAATCAGGTAAAAACAGCATGAATGAAGGCTTACAGGTACGGCTCCTTAAACCCTCCAGTATATCGACTCTGAAGATCGTCACCAAAGATAAGACCCCCCGGGCATTTGAGCTGTACATCAATGGAAAGACTTTTGGTGAAATCAAGTCGGATGAAGCCATTCTGCTGGATGAAAAGCGGGTCAGCACCCTGTTTATCAATGTACTGCATGATAATATGTCCGGGGTGGAAGAGCTGTTCATTCAGTCACCGGACGGCCGGGAGCTGCAGTTTCCCCAATATGCAGATGCCAAAGTAGAAGCAAGCTCCGTCCTCTCGCCAGCCTCGGCCTATGCTCCTGAGCAGGCCTTTGACGGGAGGCTGAACTTTTCATGGAGTGAGGGAGTGGAGGGCCAGGGAGCAGGCCAGACCCTGAGTGTGCACTTTACTAAAAAACAATCTATAGATGCCCTCTACCTGGCCAATGGTTACCAGAGGTCGGATACCCATTACCGGGCCAATTCCCGGGTAAAGAACTTTAAGCTCTATGGAGACGGCGTACTCATAGGTGACTACCGGGCAAAGGATCAGGATGGTTTTCAAAAGATAAGCCTGACTCAATCAGTAAACGCTAAGAATTTCAGGCTGGAGATAGTGGATACCTATAAAGGAGATAAATACGCAGATACCCTCATCTCTGAGATAGTCTTTTCCTATAAGGATACTCTACTGGCCGCGGACAGCGGATATCTTCTCAAGATGAGCCAGGTATATCAGTCCAGCATAAAAGGCACTATATTGGAGAGTATAGTGGGCCTGAGCTTGTATACGCATATAGACACAGACCGCAGCGCCTATGCCAGCCAGACCTCCATCCTGCTCTTAAGGGATAACGGATCTTTTGTCATCTATAACCGGGAGCAAAAGTATGGAGGGTCTGAATACCATAAGGTAGTATATGACGGTAACTGGGTCATCAATGAAGCAGGCCCCTCTAAAGCGGTCATCAAGATATTCGGCCGCTCCCACGACAGCACTGCCAAATTCGATTACAAGTCCTACAGTACGGAAAAGGCCAAACAGATGGTCAGTATCTTCTCAGACACCATCACCATAGAGCGGGCCACAGCTGATAATGTGAAAGACTATTATAATCCTACTCTCACTAAAAGTGTACATAAATATCTGCGAAAAAGCTCTAAGGTGAAATATCTGTTCCAAGGTACAATAATTAAACAGATATATCCTATTGATGCCTATGAACAAGACTGGGAGAGCGATGACCCTGAAGTATACAATAATCCCTATATCATTAAATAAAGTGAATAAGGCTAAAGATACCGTAGGTATTACAAGGTTTAGCCTGAAAACCGAGTATGGTATTTATTTTCTGGCAGAATGATCCAAACTAAGCAGCACTGCACTCCCGGCAAAGGTAGTAAGGAACCTGAGGCCAGGCTCACAGAATAATTCTCAATGTCAGACTGGGGATATTGTTTTAGTATAGATCTTGAAAAGAGTCGGGATTTATGCAATTTTTGAGGGAATAAAAAAAACTGTCCGGACTAAAATAGCTTTGATTTTATTTCACTCATGCATCTATCTTTATAGAGAATTTTCCTCTGAAAATTTTGTTGAAAATCCTATTCCATTCTATAATGCATGATATTCAAATGAAGAGGGAGATCGCCATGAAAAATACCTTATTATTACTCATGAGTGTCCTGATTATTACGTCCTGTAAGCAGAAAAGCGGTAGTGGCATACCTGTGGCCAGCGGCAAAGGGAATGTGTTCTCTGTGGCAGCCACCAGCGAAAAGGCCTCTAATCCCGTGACCTATGCCTTTGACGGCAATCCTTCTACCAGCTGGATACCTGAGGGTAGTGCCAGTGAGGAAGGAGTGACTATACGTTTTTTAAGTGATATAAAGATAGATACTCTGGCTATCATCCCCAATGCCGGCCCGGATGTGAGCTACCAGGTATTTGTAAACGGGTCTTCATTTGGCAATATCAGTGGAAGCAGCCCTCTGCAGATAGACTCAGAGACGGTGAGGACTATATATATACGATGCAGCTCTGATGAAGCCCGGGGGCTAAAGGAAGTACAGATCAATAAGGCCGGCGGCCCTCCTATCGTCTATCCGGGACTGGTCATGGCAGAAGTGACGTCCAGTTCTTCACTTACACCCATTCAGTCCTATTCACCTGAGCTGGTCTTTGACGGCAGGCTGGACTTTGGCTGGGTGGAAGGCAGCCAGGGTCAGGGCATAGGTGAGACCCTGGATGTGGAATTCCTGTCTCCTCAGAACTTTGATGCTCTGTATATCGCCAATGGGTATCAGCGCTCACCTTCTCATTTTGAAAAAAATTCCCGGATAAAAGAAGTGGATGTGATCAGTGCCGGAGTATCAGAGACCTATACCCTCAAAGACCTGGATGGCATCCAGATGTTAAAGCTTAAATCGCCCATCCTCACCGATAAGCTCAGTCTCAGGATCAAATCAGTATATCCCGGATCCAAATATGAAGACACCGTGATCTCTGAATTAAAATTCGGCTACCAGGGCATGATATTTAATGTCTCAACTGAGTACGCCAAAAAAGTAGCCAAAGATATTGCTCAGCAGCTAACCGGGACTTTCTTCAGCAAGATAGTGGGTAAACTCCTGACTCAGGAAGAACAAAACAAGAGTGTGACCCTGAAGCTGAGGAGTAACGGCAGCTTTGTGCTGTGGTATACTGTTAGTGCCTCTGAATATGGGGAATCCTCTGAGACCACAGAAGAGCTCAATAAAGTCATGGATGGCAACTGGGTCATTAAAGAGGCGGGTAATCCCTTGAAAATCCAGATATTTGGCCGGGACCATGAGATTGCCACTACTACCCAAAAAGAGTATGGCCCGTATTCTTCTGATGAGGAATACAGCAACTATGAAGAAGATACAAAGATCTTTTCAGATAACCTGAGTATCAGTGAACAGTCGGGAGAAATCGTGATCAATTCCAGTCTCCTGGACGGGGTGTTTGAGTACCAATAGGAAGTAATTAATGCTGAACAGACTCATACCTATACGACTGAGAGTGTCAATACATAAGATGCTGCGGTATATAAAGAATATCTTTGACCGGCGTGACTTTGTGACTGCCCGGGAACGGCTGGAAATAGATGCACCGGTCATCCTGTCAGAACGCCAGTCAGTTCTGCTGAAGGAAGTCCCGGAAGAATATCAGGAACTACAGCGTAATAAGGTCCGGACTCTGCAGATAGCCTCTGCCCTTATCGACGGACTGGTCCTGCAGCCCGGCCAGTATTTCTCCTTCTGGCGTCTGGTAGGCAAGCCCTCCCGCCGTAAGGGCTATACTCCCGGATTTGAGCTGCAGGGGGGGCGCCTTATCAAAAGCATAGCAGGCGGATTATGCCAGCTTACCAATGCACTCTGTTTTACTGCGATAAATAGCGGCCTCAAAATAGTGGAGCGCCATCGCCATGGCCTGGACCTGTTCCGGGACCACAACCGGGACGTCCCCTTCGGGAGCGGGGCTACCGTACTGTATAACTTTAAAGACCTGATCATTAAAAATACGCGGGACTTTCCGGTACAGATCTGCGCCTCAGTCACAGAGGAGCATCTGGTCGTGTCTCTGCGCACCGATCAGGAGCCTCCAGTGTCCTACAGAATGGAGGAGAGGGAGCACCATCTTTACGAAGAGGGTGATAAAAAATATCGTTATAATGAGATATGGCAGGTGGGATTCCGGGATGAAGATATAATCTCTGAGGATCTGGTATTTAAAAACAATGCGGAGCTCATGTATGACTGGGAAGACCAATAGTACAGCCCTTTATCCCTTACTCTTGTTCATCATAATCGCAATTAGCTTTGCAGTACGTTATGCATCCTTTGACCGTACAACCTTTGCAGTGGGCCGGGATGCCTACTTTCATGTCATACAGGCCCGATCCCTGTTGGAGGACGGCAAGACCCATGCTCCGGACAGCTCATTTACTCCCTATGTTTTTGCCTTGACTTATCAGCTGGTAGGAGAGTGGGAATCAGCCCAGAAAATCCTGCTTTGTACTCTGATCGCGCTTATCACTTTAGTGTCCTATTTTGGGGCTATGCAATTATTCCATCACCTGGATAAGGAAAGGCAGCATCAGTGGGCATTGCTGCTGGCCTTTCTGGTCAGTGCCTCTCCCAGCCTTACACATATCGCGGCTCAGTATCTGAAACAGCTCCTGGGGATGCTGGCCTTTATGCTGTTTCTGTGGGCTATGCTGTGGAATCTGGCCCGGGATGAACAATACCGGGGTAAAAAGGAGTGGCTCATAGTGCAGATCCTCAGGCGCAGCCTCATGCTCCTGGCTGTAATGGGGGCAATGTTCAGTCACCGCCTTTCGGGTGTTTTGGCATTTGGAGGCTTGGCGTTTGCCCTTCCCTGGCTGTGGCTGCTCATCGGGGCGATAATGGGTGTGGGCCTCCTGATACTGGGATCTGTGTATATGCCGGGTATACTCTCGATACTGGATGCCGAGCGCTTTCACGGCCTGTTCCGGGGAATGCCCTCTTTTCATCCGGCTGCCTTGTCCCGGGTACTGGTACTGAACCCGGGCTGGTCAATAGAACTGGTGTTGCCCTATATCATGCTCCTCGTGATCATCATGCGCTTTATCATCAAAAAAGAAGTCCGGCTTAAACGTTTTCAGTTGTATATGCTGACACTGTTATTACTGGCCGTGTTTCCCTTTTATGATATGACCCAGCTCGATTTTGGATTCCGGGTGTTTATCGCGGTGATCCCCGTGCTGCCTTTTCTGTATCTGTCTGTCCTGGAGGAGGGAGCTTTTATTAGAAAACGGGACTTTAGCGGTATGAAGTTAATAAGCGGGGCCGGGGCCGGCATACTGTTTCTGGTGTCCTGCTATTTTGTGTTTATCCCTGATAATATGCTGCCCTACCGTAAGTATAAAGGGGTGATATATAACGCAGAGCAGACTCTGAATAGGGTCAAGCCTGAAATAGTCATACTGCATCACGGATTTAGTTTTTTCTATACTTATGTGACGTACAGGCATACCTTACCCTTTATCCCTGACTGGGAAGTGAAGAACAGCGATGTCTACCGGATAGCCTATAACATCCCCTTTAGTGCTATTGAGAAATACGGGAAGGGGCTAAGGCCTTTACCCCAGAAGCTCAGTGAAGAATACACCCTGTTCCGGGAAGATGTGTGGCAGTCGCTCTTATCCAACAGCCGGGATGACGAGATGCTACAGTTCCGGATGCAGAACCCTAAAAACCCCTACCAGAAGCGCCCGGCTTATCTGGCCCGTTTCCAGGACCATACTAAGCCCTAGGAATGCTTACTGTTCTTCTTTTTCAAAGCGTTTCAGTACATCTGCCCAGTTCTGGGTAGCATCGATTTTTCCGTAATGGTCTTCTTCTTTTTCAGCAGGAGGAGCGTATTTGGCTATGATCTCTTTATGCATATAGATACGGAGATGAGAGGATATACCGAAATAAAAGAATATCCCCAAAGCACGGCTCAGAGTCAGGAAAATGTGGATGATAAGATTTATAGCGGCCACTCCCAGAATGGTCAGTCCCTGGGCCAGTACCATCTTAAAACTGAGGGTGATGCTTTCTTTGATCTTAAGCTGAGGATTGTAACAGATGAGGGGAATGAGTACAAACTGGGACAGCAGGATCAGGAGGTAGATCCAGAACATAAGTACAATTGCTCCGATCTGCAGTGCAGGGTGGGGCAGCAGCTTATAATAGAATACCGAAGCATAGGACAGCAGGAAGCCGGTCACGCCATAGATCAGGCTCAGCCACAGAGATGGCTTTATGGTCTGGGCCAGAGAGCGGAAGTACTCCGGAAAATACTGTTTGAAATACATGATATCGCTTTCCAGAAGTTTTTTCTGAGTGGCAATGGCTGCAAAGCTGGTAGGAAAGACCGGTGTCATGAGGATAATAGGGGGCAGAAACAGCCAGAACTGCTCCGCGGACTGTACAAACAGCAGCTTGTTTTCCGGCATAAACCATATCAGGATGGTAGCCAGCAGATAGAGGTAAAAGGGATTGATGGCACCCAGAAAAGATGTGATGAAGGTGTATGCCATCTTGTCCCACCATCGGCTGAATGCGTTTTTTAAGACTCTAATAAACACCGGCTGCTCCTTGATTTAATGCCCTATATTTTATCCTGTAAAGCCCTGTTTGGCAAGTTTATCCCTCCCATGCCTGCAGTAGTCTGTTTTTATACTATGCTCCGGTCTAATTCCCCCTCAAGGCTTGAATAAAGCTGAAATAGAGATTATAATATGGGCGCCTGAGGAGGACACATTGAGGACCCATAAACGATCTCTGTTAAATCTTTTATTAATCTTCTCCTTTATCATGACTGCATTCTTATTATTTTCTATAGCCAGGCACCTGAATAGCATCAGTGAGACTGTGAGCAGCCGTGACGAACAACCCTCACTCATGTCTCAGGATACCAATCTTAGCCTGGATCAGGTCATAGACAGTATCATCCAACAGATGAGTACCGAGGAACGTATAGGCCAGCTCCTCATGATCAATTACTTTGGTACTGACATGAAGAAGATGTCTTACCTCATCAATGATCTGGGCATTGGCGGACTGATGCTTATGTCCCAGAATGTAGATGGCTATAGTTTCGATACTATCAGAAAAAACAATGAAAATCTTATCCAGAAAAGTCATCGCATACCTCTTTTTATTTCTGTAGATCAGGAAGGGGGAGGGGTAGCCCGCATAAAGAAGATCATAAAAGAATACCCTTATCCGGCCCGGCTGTATGAAAAAGAAGGCAAAGCGGGAATCCAGGAACAGGCCCGTTACTATAGCCAGAACCTGAAACAGCTTAATTTCAATATTAATTTTTCTCCGGTAGTGGATGTGGTCAGGAACAAAGATTCCATTATTGCTGACCGTAGTTTTTCCGCAGATGCCCAGGTCAATGCAGATCTGGGGAATATGTATATAGATATTTTTAACAAAGACTCCATGATAGCAGTACCTAAGCATTATCCGGGCTACGGTACGGTCAGCAAAGACCCGCATTATGACATCTGTAAAGATGAAGAGAGCACTGTGAGCCAGCTGGCCAAGCCCTTTTTTCAGCTACAGGAATCACCTATGATCATGACTTCTCACGTTATATTCACCCAGGAGGATTCGGTTCCGGCTACTTTATCACCCACTATCCTCAAAATACTGCGGGACAAGGGTTACAGTAATATCATCATCAGTGATGATATACAGATGCAGTCTGTGACCCGCCTCTATGATTACCGCCTGGCATCCCTGAAGAGTATTCAGGCAGACTGTGATATAGTACTGTCTGTGACCAAGGATGAGTCACAGTGGTATCAAAATGCAGTGGACCTGCATGGGTACCTGGTCAAGGCCTATAAGAACGGAATCCTGAGTGAAAAAGATGTTAACCGGTCCTTAAAACGTATTCTCAAGATCAAATTGAAGTATCTACAGCAGGAAAAGTGGTCTATAATCCCTGACCGCACCCGGACCAGTCTCAATATAAAATAGCCCAGCGGGAGTCAGATATGCCTGATACTATTCTCCAGGAAAGAGCCTGGGATATATCACAAAGATTCGCCGCCCTGGAGTGTGTAGATGCTGTGGTCATGGGTGGTTCCGGGTCTGTGGATAATCAGGACCAGTATTCAGACATAGATCTCTATGTATATTCTACAGAGGATGTACCGCTATCATTCCGGCAGGCACTGTCCCGTGAGACCGGCCGGGATGCTATCATAGACCATAGATTCTGGGAGACAGGAGATTTCTGGGTGGATCAGGTCTCCGGCCTGGAGATAGATATTATGTACCGTTCCCTGAACTGGGTACAGTCAGAGATGGATAACATCCTGGACAGGTATCAGAGCCGTATGGGATATACCACCTGTTTCTGGTACAATATCCTGCATAGTCATATTTTATTTGACAGGCATTCACGATTTTATGCTTTGCAGTCCGCACTGGATCGTCCCTATCCTTCTGAACTGAAAAAAGCCATCATAGCCAAAAATTATCCCCTGTTACATGAATTTCCCTTTTCCTATTTACATCAGATCTATCTGGCTATGAAAAGAAAAGACATTCTTTCCCTGAACCACCGGACTGCTGAATACTTTGCTTCTTTTTTTGATGTACTGTTTGCCCTTAATGAGCTGCCCCATCCCGGGGAAAAGCGTATGTTGAGTTATGCCCTGAGGGAGTGCCGCTTTCAGACCCCACACATGGAGCATCATATAGGCCGGATCTTTAAGATACAGGATGTAAATAACGAAAATTACTATACAGAACTGCGTCAATTAAGTGAGAATCTAAAAGAATTATTGATCAGGCAGGGTTTATATTCCCTGGGATAGGAATGTGATGTGAAATCGGACAAAAATAAGCCTGCTGTAAGATGGTGGGGAGCAGATTCCCAGCTCATGCGTCTTTTACAAAAGGGCAGAAGTAAAAAACTGACTTTATTTATGCGCTTCATGACCAAGTTAGGGGATGGCTGGCTGTGGATAGCTGTATGTGTGGCAGGACTGATTATCAACATCGATACCGGTATGGCCCTCACGTTTTCTCTGGTCATACAGATTGCTCTGCAGCCCTTACTTAAGCACATATTCTCCCGTAAACGGCCCTATATCAAACATAAAGACCTCACCAACCTTATGCTGCCTCCCGACCGATTTTCCTTTCCCTCCGGCCATACTATGGCCGCATTTTCCATCTCTTTTGTGTTTTTATTTTATTTTCCCCCATTGTTTATCCCATTATTGGTTTTTTCATCGCTTATCGGGATTAGCCGCATTTATCTGGGCCTGCATTACCCTTCGGATGTCCTGATAGGGGTGGTGCTAGGCTATATCTGTTCCTGGCTGGGAGTACAGCTCTCCCTGCTGATATATCTTTAGGAGCCTTCATGATAGACAGGGAAGTATTGAGACGTTTAGCCCAGACAGATACCGGTATCATTCCGACCAAAGAGGGAGCATACAGCCTCAGTATCGGGGGACAGTGGATACATAGTAAATATTCGCCCGAAAAAGAAGCGGAAAGGCTGATTTCTGATATCATCGATCTGGACCCTCAGAGTACCCTGGTCATCATACTGGGGGTGGGCCTGGGATATCATGTGGATCTGCTGGAGAAAAAAGGCTTTAAAAACCTGATCCTCATAGAACTGAATACCGGGGTCTGGTCTTATTTTCAGAAAGTGTATAAACTGGAAAATCCTGCATTTTGGCTTACACCCCAGGACCCTCCGGAACAGCTGGATGCTATTTTCTCTGAGATCCAGCTGGAGAATTTTAAAAGCATAAAGACCCTGGTACTGCGGGGGTCCTATGACCCGGAGATTTACAAACCCTACGAACAGAGGCTACAGCGCCTTATTAAAGTAAAACTGGGAGATTTCTCTACCCGTTTTTACTTCGAGGAACTTTGGTTTATTAATATACTGAAGAACCTGGCTGAAATCGAAGAGGCTATACCGATTCGCTTACTGACTCCGTCCCGCCAGCCTGTCCCGGTCATTCTGGTATCGGCAGGCCCTTCACTAAAGCAGTCCGTACAGGCCCTGGCAGTCTTGCAGAAAAAATGTGTGATCATAGCAGTAGATACTGCTTTACTGAGCCTATATGAAGCTGGTGTACAGGCAGATTTTGTGTATTCACTGGATTCTCAGGTACATAATCTCAGCGACTTTTCCTTTATTGATCCTGAATATCTGGCCCGGGTCAACCTGGTCTATGATGTGGTAGTCAATCCCTCCCTGACCCAAAGTTTTAAGGGCAGGAAGATAATGGCCAATACGGCTCATCTTGAAATGGATCCCAGCGGTAATCCCGTTATCATAAAGCATCAATTTGTAGACTGGATCGAAAAGCTGCTGGATTACCGCATAGGGGATGTTGAAACGGGGGGGTCTGTGGCTACTTCTGCATTTCACCTGGCCTATATGCTGGGGGGTGAACCCATTATCCTGGTGGGGCAGGATCTGGCCTATAGCTATATGTGCTCCCATTGTCCTTCCACCTCCCATTACTATAGGATCAGGAATTTGACTTGCCGTACCCGTACCCTGGATAGTATATTTTTAGATATCATGGGCCGTAAGGAAGTATTCCAGGTAAATGCCCAGCATAATAAGGTATACACAGATCATACTCTGACAAATTACCGGGGATGGTTCGAAGAATCGGCCCGAAATATACTGAGTAAGAATAAGATTAATCTGATTAATGCCAGTAAACAGGGAGCAAGGATAGCCCATTTTCAGGCTCTGGATATCGATGCTTTGGCCCAGAAATACCGTCTCCTGGATGATATTGATAAAGATCTTTTTTTTAATAAGTGCGGATTGAAAAAACAGGGATTAAATGCTAAGATAAAAAAGGCTCTGCAGGAAATAAGCGAATTTGTGGAAAGCCTGGGGGCAGAACAAGGAATATTTGATAAAATAGAAAATTCAAAGTATCCTTTTTTAGACAGATACTTTCTTAAGGAAAAAACGATGTGGCGGCGATATCAGACTTTTGAAGATAAAGCCCTGTCCCGAAAGTTGTATCGCCTTAAAAAGACTTTAAATGGAGTAATCAATGCCCGGTAAAGAACTGCTGGAAGAGATAGAAGATAATATTTACCTGATCCGGGGCGACAAGAATTCTTCACATGTATACCTGGTCAAAGGGGAATATAAGAATGTCCTCATCGATACCGGGGTAAAAGGGAACTTTCCCCGTATAGTAGAAGGACTGGCCCAGGCCGGACTCAAAGTCATTGATATAGACCTGGTCATCAATACCCATGAGCATTTTGATCACGTAGGCTCCAACTTGTTTTTTCATGAGTCCTCCATCACTGCGGCTCACCGATTTGCAGCCACCAAGATTGAGTTACAGGACGAATATGTAGTCCATGCTGCTAAACATGGTGAAGAGATCATCAGGGCCAAATTTCATCTCTGGCTGGAAAACCGGGTCATGTTTGACCTGGGTAATTACAAGCTCAAAATATTTCATACCCCTGGCCATACATCCGGCTGTATCTGTATTTTTGAGCCTTTCAAGGGATACTTGTTTACCGGGGATACCATTTTCAGCAGAGGGACTATTTCCAAAATATCTGAGTCCGGCAGCTATGGTGACTATATAAACTCACTGGAAAGATTAAATACTATGAAAATAAAAAGAATATTTCCCGGGCATGGAGAGATGTGTGATGACCCGGAAGAGGCACTTAAAAAGGCCGTGGAAAACGCCAAGGCTAAACTGCGGGAATACAAAGAAGAAGTGCTTTCTAATCTGATCAGGGAGGATTGAACTTGAGATCATTAAGCATTTTCATTTTGATGATGATAGGGTGCATGGCTTATGGCAGTGAGCCAGGATACACAGGAACTGATCCCTACAGCCTTCAGCTCAGTGATCAGTATACCATGGCCCGGCAGGCCTTTCAGGATAGACAATGGGGACAAGCCATGCTGCATCTAAAAAGAGCACATTCGATATCTCCTCTGGATCAGGATATTATACAGGGGATGAATAGTATCCGACAGGAATTAAATATCCCCCCGGTATTTTACTATCAGGAACCCCTGGCATCTATAGTGGCCCGAATATTTCTTTTTATCCCTTTGTCGCTGCTTAGTATGACAGGCCTCTTAATCTTAATAACAGGCAGCATCCTTTGGAGCCTGGATCTTCTCAAAGTGTTTAAAAATATACCTCCCGCCCTCAAAAAGATAGGCCTGGGCCTATTCCTGGGTTCTGTATTCATACTGTCAGTCTCCCTGGGCAGGCAGATCATATATTTTGGACAGAGCCAGGCAGTCGTCATGGAGACAGCTTCCCTTTTGACCCGCCCGGATGAGCAGGATAGTATGGAGATGGAATTATTACCGGGGCTGGAATGTCAGGTATTAGAGGAAAAACAGGATTATTTTCTGATTAAAAGTATTGATGGTAAACAGGGATGGGTACTAAAGAAAAAAGTGAGCCAGGTATGGCCCACTTCTAAAGCTTAGATGTTCTTTTGATCAATATATCCCTCAAGCATGGCTTTTGAGATATTATCTGCCAGTTTTTCTATGGCAAAGTTGATATATTGTGGATCATAGATCTTACGTCTCAGGACTTCCATTCTCTCTTTGGACAGAGAGCTGGAATTAGTCTTGACTATGATTCGGTGAAAGTTCCTCTTCCTGGCAGTTATTGTATCTGACACGCTGCTCTCCACCTTAACAATAATTCTTTAAGTGCGTTGTTTTAAATGTGTCACCCTGATAACTGATCAGAATAACATCAACCCTCATTTCTGAGAACCTGATTTCATTGTCATCTATATACTTTTCGGCACTTTTTAAAATTCTATTAATCTTATTCTTATTTACTGTTTCCAGCAGGGGCAAGAGACTACTTTCTCTGCGGGTCTTTACTTCTACAAAGACCAGTACTTCCTGATCCATAAAAACAAGGTCCAGTTCTCCATAGGGGGTATAGACCTGGGAGTCTAAATAGCGGTAACCTTTTTGTTCCAGATAATGACGGGCGATGATCTCACCCTGGTTGCCTATCATCTTTTGCTCAGTCATGTTCAGCTTACCGCAGAGGACTTTAAGGCTTTGACGATATAGAGGTCTTTCTCCCGGGAGAGCTTTATGATCTCTCCATCTTCCAGCTTATCCCCGAATTCATCATAGATGATCTGTACCGATGGCCTGAAAGGAGAGACGGGGTCGGCTGCCGTAACTTTTCCTATTGCATTGTTATTGAGTCTTATGTAGGACCCGACCGGGTAGATCGACATCATATTTAAAAACAGTTTCAGTATTTCAGGGTCAAATTTTTTTGAACCTTCACTCAGTACCTGCTTCATGGCGTCATAGGAATCTTTCTTTTCCCGGTATACCCGGTTTTTGGTGAGGGCCTCGTAAGTATCGATTATAGATATGATACGGCTCACTTCTGCGATCTCGTTTCCTTTAATATGACGGGGATATCCGGTACCGTCCCATCTTTCATGATGCTCCAGTCCGGCCCGGGCAATCTCCACAGGCAGACTGAGGTCCCGGGTGATGATCTGGTAGGAAAGAATAGGGTGGGTGTTGATCTGATTTCGCTCATCGCTGGAGAGCCTGGTCTCTTTTTCAATGATAAATGCAGGGATCTTAATCATCCCTATTTCAAAAGTCAGGCCGGATAGTGCTACATTGACCAATTTGACCATGGAATAACCCAGCTTCTTACCCAGAAGTATAGCCAGAATAGCCGTGTTCAGGATATGGTGAAATAAATAGTCGCCTTTTCCAGTGACATTGACCAGATTGATGAAAGAGTTAAGGTCTTTTTCCATCATGATGGCATTGACCAGGCGGGTGGCAGTCTGTTGCAGTTTCTCAGTCTCAAAAGTATGGCCCATCTTGTAACGGTTATAAAGGTAACTGAGGGTGGAAATGATCTCTTTATACATGGTCAGATGCTTGGCGGTGTTTTTATCTACCAGTATCTTTTTTTTGTCGGGCAAAGGGCTGACTGCCGGTGCGGGCTGATCATCTTCTTCCATGAGGTCTCCCGCAGTCTCCACGTACTCGACATTTCTGGCCTTTAGATTTTTGAGTGCAAATTGATCCAGGGTTTTTCCCGCCGGTAAGACAATATTCAGGTTTGAATCAAATAAAGATTTATTGAACTTCATTCCTGCGCGTAGCTGATCTACCAGGATTCTGCGCATGGCCATAATGGACTCCTAATTTTTAACTGGCTTTCAGAGAATATACAAATGAAAAAATTTCTGCCACAATATTGTACAGATCTCCGGGAATCTCTTCATTATCTCTGAGGTGCATCAGGGATTCTACTAACTGATCATTTTTATAAACAGGTATTTCACTCTTACGAGCCAGGTCTACAATAAAATCTCCCACTGCACCTATGCCTTTGGCAAGTATGGCAGGAGCCTGATGTATTTCCGGATCGTATTGCAGGGCTACCGCTTTCTGAGACATAATGTCCTCCTTATTATACAAAGATATCCAGGTTTGACGCAAATCCTGAGCGGGTAATCGTATTATCCAGCTCAAATAAGTGGATATCTCTCTCCATAGGATGAAAATCAAGGGTCAGCTCTTTATCACGGGTTATATTCCTGATCTTATCCAACAGAGTATCTTTTTTAATATTCAGTTCTGTAATAATGCCGTTATACAATTCCTGGGACATGAGTACATTTGCTTTTAACAGAGTCTCACCCCAGTCTATTACTATTAATAGTTTATCTTCATCATTGAGTGAGATATCAATATAAAATCTCTGAATACCCTCTTCATCCCGTCTTACTACCTGAATCAGGAGCTCCCCCTGATCACATTCTCGTAGTTTGGCGTCATACCTTGTATCAAACAGGGAACTCATCAGTCCTATTAGCAAGTCTGAAGGATGAGGCCTGTCTTCCTGCGAATCCGTGGACGCTTCAGATCCTTTATCTTTGAGCAGCTTTCTTAGCGTATTTCTAAACTGATAAAAGAAATGGATTAACTCTCTGTTCAGCTCGATACCCTGAGATGCCAGATTGATCAGAAAAGCAGCAAAATCTTCTCCCAGGCTTAAACTGATCCTGTGCAGGGTATTAAGGAGGGTTTTATCCAGCTTTAACCCTGATTCTGTGAAGCGCAGAGCCATTTTCAGCAGGCTTTGAGAAAAGGGGATGTTATTGCTCAGAAAAAAGGATTCTATCTTTTCCACCAGTTTCTGGCGTGTCAGCTGTTTAAATCCTTCAGAGGACTGCACGTTTTTTAATAATTTGAGCTGTACAGTATTTCCCGTATTTTCAATAAAAGCCAGAAAATTCTGAGGCAGGCCTTCATCCATGCGGGCATTCATCCTGATACCATTCATCTCGATGACAACGGCATTACCTTTTTGTTCTATTACCCTAACGTGCACCACCTTACTGGGGCCCAGGCCCGAGAGGCGATGAGGATCCCCACCGATCACTCTGATCATGTTAAATCCTTATTATAAATCTATTTAAATATCGGCAATTATCAAAAAAGCAAAAGTTTTAAAATAAAATCTTGCAAATTCGCATCTTTTAACCCATCATAATACTTATTTTATTAGTAACAGAGAGGAGTTGCTGTGAATTTTGAGACTTATTTTAAAGAGAATCAAAATCTCTTATTCAGGATCGTGTACAGTTATGTTAGAAAGCGGGATATCGCTGAAGATATTACCGTGGAGACATTTATGAAAGTACATGAAAGGTGGGATAAAGTGAATACTTTTGACAACCCTGTTGGATATCTGGTCCGTATAGGGATCAATATGGCAAAAAAACACCTGCTCAAAAATAAATTCAGCTGGGGTGTCTTACATGAGGATATGAAGTCGGATGATATTGACCCTGAGACATGGTCTTTGCTGGCAGAGACCAATCAACAGCTGGAGCAGGCCCTGATGGCTCTTAAAGATGAAGAAAGGACCATAGTACTATATAAAGATCTGGAAGAAATGAAGTTTCAGGAAATAGCTGATATTCTGGACATGAAGTTACCAACAGTAAAGTCACTGTATCGCAGGGCAAAATTAAAACTGATTCAGGAAACGGAGGTAAGCTATGCTTAAAGATGAAATCATGGATATAATCGATAATGCAGATAAACAAGAGTTGGATGATATGACACATACTGAAATCGGAAAAAGTATACAGGCAGATAAAGAGCTGAGGGAATATTATGAAGTGAGTCTTCGTCTCAAAGATAAGGTGCCCGAAGTGGATCTATGGGAAAGATTCCAGGAGAGACAAAACAACAAAATAGTGCAACCTGGCCTGAACTGGAAAAAATGGGCTGGTGCATCAGCTGTGGCCGTATTATTACTAACAGCCGGTTTGTTTTTCTTACCAGCTAAAAGTAACAGAAAATACAGCTATACCCACTTACTGGAGAATGACAGATCGATGAGAGTGATGAGCCGGAATGAAGTAAAACTGGAAGAATATAAAGAGCAGAGTGAGTCTGTCCTGGATTACTATTACGAAATAGCTACGTTATAAGCCATTATGTAAATATAGGAGTTAGATATGACAAAGAAATCATTATTGCTGGCGGCACTGTTTATGATGACAGCTTCACTGTCCTATGCCAAGCCCGGACATGGCCCGGAATCTATGGGAAAGCCCGGGATGCACGAGATGGGGCCTGGGCAAGGTATGCAGGAAGACAGGGGCATGCTTATAAAAATGGCCGGACTGGAATCTATTGCTGAAAAGTATAAGATACAGATACAACGTATCATGCTGGATAGTAAAGAAGCAAACCTGCAGTACAATGAGCAAAAAAGAGAATTGCACAAAGCCATACACGACCTGGTACCTGCTTATGATGCCAATCCCGATAAGACAGGGGCTGAGATCGCAAAAAAGCTGGAACAACTGAACCAGATAGAGATCAAAATGGGAGAGATCCGCCAGAAAGCGATGGATCAGATCCATAAACTGCATCAGCAGGAGCAGAAAGAACTGAGAAAGGGAATAGATGAATGGGTCAGTACCCTGTCAAAAGACTCGAAAGAGATGAAGAAGTTCGTGGACCACGTTAAGAAGATGGAGGCCATGAAATCAGATAAGGGGCCTAAATAAAGGATAGTAAACAGATTATAGCCGGATCCATGATGATCCGGCTTTTTTTGTACAAAAAAACGCTTGAAAACTTCCAATAAACAGGGTAAGTTAATGTACTAAGCACAGAGGAGAGTAGCATGAGGAAAATCATTTTAACGAGTATCCTGGCTATACTGACTTCAGGTTGTGCCCTGTTTCAGGGAACGGCAAGACTGGTCATTAATGGGGTCAGTGACCAGACACCAGGGCTGGGCACACTATCCGCCCATACACTGTCAACCCCCATAGCCAGCAATGAGATCGCCTTTTCCCCTGACGCCTTCAAAGTGGTGATCATACAGGTAGATATTCTCAAAGGGATATTAAATCCTGAGTGGCAAAATGTATTTGCCAATGGGGCTGCCACCAATGATATAGTGCAGGGTGTGACGCTCACCACTCCCGGGTCCGAGACTGAGATCACAGGAGGAGAGTATAATGGAGTCCGTATCATCTATAAGCCCCAGTGGATGGCAGAGATCACTCTCAATTCCAGCGATTTGAATGGCTTACCGGTCTCAGATACCTTATATGCATATACTAATAATCCTGTTAATCTTCAGGCTACCAATTACTGGGCTACCGAAGAGCTGCAGCAGCAGCTTAATGACCTGGGCTATACTGTATCAGGAGGACTGGATACGCTGATCAATCCTCTGGATATAAATGGAAGACTGGATCAGGCTGTACTGAATCTGATCTTTGGTACTGAGAATATGATCAGGGTGCAGACCAACGGGTCTGCTTATGCAAGCGGGCCGGTCTTTGTGGCCCCAACATTGTCTATCAGTGTGCAATAGGAAAATACTATGTACAGGGCCATCTCTCGGGATGGCCCTTTTTCTTACTCCCGGCAGCCAATAAAAAAACACCCCTCATCAAGGGGCGTTTTTCATTGGCACTATTAATGGCGGCTGATGGAGCTTAACTCCTGGAGCAAAGCCTCCGGATGAGCTGCCTTCATGAGACTGGACCCCACCAGTATGCCATCAAAACCAGCCCGGGCCAGCATCTGCCCGTCTTCAGGAGTATTTACGGCGGAGAGGGAGAGCTTAATAGAAAACTCTGGCAAGAGGGGGAGGTATTTTACAGAATGATTGATGTCAATCTCAAAGCTAGCCAGATTACGGTTATTTATCCCGATGATGGGAGCCCTTAATTCGGCGGCTCTTTCTATGTTTTCAGGGCTATGTGCCTCCAGGAGTACATCCAGCTCCATGTCCCTGGAGTAGTGGTAGAGACTGGCCAGCTCTTCATCATCCAGTATATCTGTGATGAGTAGTACTGCGGATGCTCCATGTTCCCGGGCCAGGTCTATCTGAAATGGATCGAGGATAAATTCTTTACAGAGGAGGGGAAGGGGGACGCTGCCGAAAATATCTTCCAGAAAATCCATCCCGCCCCCAAAGAATTTTTTATCAGTCAGGATAGAAATTGCACTGGCACCATTTTGGGCATAGAGGGCTGCTGTAGCCCTGGGGTCAGCATTGATGTTCAATTCTCCCTCAGAGGGCGAGCGTCGTTTTAATTCTGCTATCACAGATAGATTTTTAGAGGATTGCAAAGCTTTTAGAAAAGAAGGCCGGGGCCGTTGCATGGCTTCCAGATCGGGTTCATAGCTTTCATGCAGTATCTCTATCTCTCTTTTTTTATTATCCAGGATCTCTGTCAGTCTATTCATGATCTATCCTCATTTTACCAGAGCAGTCGAACTGGTCAATGCCTTCAGGGCCGCCCCGCTGTCTATGGATTCAGTGGCTTTTTTGACAGCTTCATCCAGTGAGAGGCCCATTGATACTGAGATGACCAGCGCAGCATTGAGGATCACGGCTTTTCGGGGATCACCATTTTCTTCACCTTTTAAAATACTGAGGATGAGGTCTGCACTTTCCTGGGAATCAGCGACTCTCAGATTATGAAGGCTGCCGTCCAGCCCCCACTGAGAGGCTTCTATGGTGAGGTCGCTGATCACCCCGTTTTTTATCTCTTTGATATAAGTCTTTCCTTCAATGGTAGCCTCATCCAGGCCCCCTTCTCCATGTACCACCATACTATGCTCATGGCCTAGCCGCGCGAAAACATCTGCAATCAAAGGGAGGAGCTCAGGCTTGAATACTCCCATGACGTGATGTTTGACACCAGCGGGATTGACTATGGGGCCCAGAATATTGAAAATGGTACGAACCCCTAATTCCCTGCGTACCGGCATGACGTATTTCATGGCAGGATGATAAAGGGGGGCAAACATAAAAGAAAAACCACTGTGACGGAGCAGTTCTTCGCTTTCACGGGGACTGAGGCTTATATTGATGCCCAGCTTTTCCAGTACATCCGCGGAACCAGACTGGGAAGTAATAGAGCGGTTTCCATGTTTGGCAATAGCCACTCCGGCACCTGCTGCTACAAAGGCGGTAGCGGTAGATATATTAAATGTCCCGGAATGGTCCCCACCGGTACCACAGGTGTCAGCCAATGGGCTCAGATCGCTGTCCAGGTGTTGGGCTGCCTGGAACATGGCCCGGGCAGACCCGGCAATCTCATCTGCACTTTCCCCTTTCATCTTCAATGACATGAGGTAGGCTCCTATCTGGGCAGAGGAGGCCTTTCCTTCCATTATATATTTCATCATCTCTTCCGCTTCAGCCAGAGTGAGGTCCTGGCTTTCACTGACCTGAGTGATAAAATATTTTATGCGTTTATTGATGCGGTCATTTTCCTTTACTTTTACAATATCTACAAAATTCTTAATGATCTTTTTACCGTCTTCGGTAAGAATAGATTCGGGATGAAACTGTATACCATAGATATCCTTGCCTTTTACTTTCAGGCCCATGATCTCACCGTCATCACTTTCCGCGGTAATCTCCAGGCTATCAGGCAGCGTCACCTTTTTGGCTACCAGAGAATGATAGCGGATGCCTTTGATAGGGGTCTTCATATCGGCAAATATACCCTGCTGGTTATGTGACATTTCAGAGCTCTTACCGTGCATGATATGCGAGGCAGAGATAATATCACCGCCGTAGGCCTGGGCTATGGACTGATGCCCCAGACATACTCCGAACAGGGGGATATCTCCGGCATTTTTTATGAGATCGATGGAGATCCCTCCGTCTTCGGGCCTTCCCGGTCCCGGTGAAATAATGATTCCATCAGGCTCCAGGCTCAGGACTTCATCCACAGTGATCTTATCGTTTCGGAATACCCTGACATCGGGATAGTATTCACCGATGTACTGCACAATATTGTATATAAAAGAATCGTAGTTATCTATTACCAGTATCATAGTTGTCTCCTTAGACCAGGGCTTTAAACAGGGCCTTGGCTTTATTCAAGGTCTCCTGATGTTCTTTTTCCGGAACTGAGTCATAGACTATTCCCGCTCCGGCCTGAATATAGGCCGTCTTGTCTTTATAGACTATAGTTCGTAAGGCAATACAGGTGTCTGTATTCCCGGAAAAATCAATATAGCCTATGGCTCCGGCATAGATGCCCCGTTTTTCCGGTTCCAGTTCCTCAATGATCTCCATGGCCCGTACTTTAGGAGAGCCGCTCACAGTCCCCGCGGGAAAGGTAGCCCCCAGAATATCAGGAGCATCGTATTTTTCCAGGGGAGTGCCTCTTACATCTGAGACTATATGGATAACATGAGAAAATCTTTCGATATGAAAGGGGCGGTCGACTTTCACTGATCCAAATTCAGCAATGCGTCCCACATCATTGCGGCCCAGGTCCAGAAGCATGGTATGTTCAGCCAGCTCTTTTACATCAGACAGGAGATCCTTTTCGATAGCGGCATCTTCCTGCAAAGATTTTCCTCTGAGGCGGGTACCGGCAATGGGGCGTACCAGGACTTCATCTTTTCCCCCGCTGCGGGTGCGTCGGACCATCACTTCCGGAGAGGATCCTATGAGATGAAAATCATTAAAATCCATGTAAAACATATAGGGGGAGGGATTGATCATCCGAAGCTTACGGTAGATATCGAAAGGGGGGATCTCAGTATGAGTCTTGAGGCGCTGTGAAAGCACTACCTGAAATATATCGCCTGCTACGATATATTGCTTGGCTTTATTTACTGCCGCTTCAAAATCTTCTTTTTTAATATTTGAGGTAAGCCGGATCTTTTTCTGTCCGCTTTCGGGAATACGGGGAGCTGGTTTAGCATCAAAAAGCCGGTTTTCATATTGCTCAATAAGCGCCAATGCCTCCTGTCTCTCATCTTCATGATAGGCATAGGCGATAAATATCATTTTTTGTTTAATATGATCAAATGCGATCAGTATTTTGGGCATAACAAAATATATATCAGGGAGATTTAACACATCAGGGCTGGTATCAGGCAGCTCTTCAAAATATCGGACACTGTCATAGGAGAAATATCCTACCAGGCCGGCACTGAATGGAGGTAAAGACTCGATGGTCTGTTCTTTAAAAGAATTAATGACTCTTTTGATCTCATCTATGGGATTTTCACTATCACACTCTTCGATCTCACCCCTGAAATCAATACGCACCTTATTTTTTTTAGCACTGAATTCCAGTTCCGGTTTGAAACCCAGAAAAGAAAATCTCCCCAGTTTTTCTTCCATTTCCACACTTTCCAGGAGAAAACCCTTTTCACCTTCTCCTTTTAAGGCCAGAAATGCTGATACGGGTGTCTCAATGTCTGCCGGTATCTCTTTATATACCGGGTATAATTTATAGCTTCCCTTCATGGATGGATTCTCCTTTAATATTAAAAAAACCGCAGGCGTAAATCCTGCGGTTAAAATAGTTAATACACACGGGATCTTTAGATTCAGGAATATATCTGACGCCACCAGTTGATTAAAAGAGTATTGCTGTCTTTCATAAAAACCCCTTAAATTTAAGTACAATACAATTTATAGCAGCGCAAAAAAAAAGTCAATTTTGAGATATACTCAATAATTTTTTTTAAATCTCAGAATATTTTTATCATTTTTTGACTCAAATTCTAATGAATCAACTGCTTTCTTAATGAGCAAAGCACTGCGGCCTTCATTTGAAAATTTATGTTCCGGGGTAACCGAGAAAATCTGTTCAAAATCTATCTTTTCCTGTCCCTCAAAGTAATCAGCGATCTCTGCACTGATCAGATTATCCTCAGAAAAAAGCAGAGTGATTTCTACTTTATCCAGGTTTTCAGGATAGTTATGGTGAAATACATTCATGATTATCTCTTCTACAGCCAGGGAAACATCATAGATCACAAATTTATTGGCCTCGCCTTTTACTATATGCCGGAGCAGGACATTGATAATAACATTGGCCACACGCAAGGAAGGGAGAGCCCCGCCCAGTAGTATGTGAACACCATTGTCCAGTAATTCCAGTTTAACATCTTCGAGGGCATTGGAAGGAAATTTATGCAGGTATTCCTCAATGATCGGTTTGATCAGCTTTTTATTAAACATTCAGAATTATATCCTTCTCTTACTTCTTAACAACATATTGTATAATTGTTCTTATAAACTGTCAATTATAGCCTGAAAATAAGGGATATTCCCGCTTGCAAAGCCTTGAGGTCTTCTCCTGGATCGTAATAACTGGACCACAGATAGTCAATATTTAAGCCCAGTGACATATATGGGCTCACTATAAAACTCAGGGTACCCTTAGTGTCCAGGACGATAACAGATCCATGAAAAACCGGGACTTTTGATCCAGGCAGATTATTGACCTCTTCAGAGACATCGACTGAGGCTACTCCGCCCAACATGGAGAGGCTGAGGCCAATCTTCCAGATATTTAAAGTAAACCTGCCCTGTATCCCCCCATAAGCCAGGCTCATTGAATAAGACGGATGGAAATTATTGAGGGTAAAGGCATAATATCCGGCGGCACCCAGGGAAAAAAGAGGGTTGAAATTATAAAGCACTGAGACACCGGTGTGAAAATAATTTCCACTTAAGTTAAAGCGTTCAAAATCAAAGGCAGTAAATTCGTATTTAGTATCCAGGATAATATCGAACAGAGGCCCCTTTTTTTTGGGAGCGGTACTATGTGTTTTGGGTGTAAAAGATGAATTACTGGTGTCAGACTGCCCCCCCAAAAATATCTCCGCTATTAGCCTGGTTATCGATTTTTTTACTGATTTTTTCTATCCGTGTAGCCAGGCCCTCTGCAATGTTTTTCTTAGCAAACTGTATGCTTTCTTCCAGATTAAATCTGCTTCCATTGTCTGTGCCTGTGGACTGTATCAGTGTCTGTATCAATCCGGGAATCGAACTGTAAAGAGTAGAAAAGTCTTTTGCCTGCTGATCTGCTACTTTGATGTACTCACCACTTCCCACATCCAGTATCCTGATATTTATAATGAACTGACTATCAATGAAATAGAGGCTGCCCAGAAGCAGTTGCTGCGCGGACAGGATTTCTCCCAGTCTGGCTGCATATTCAGTCCCGGTAAGCCCGGATAGCTGGAGCTGCTGTTCTTTGGTGATCTGTGCCAGTTTTTCCCGTTCTATTACCTTGTATTGTCCACTCTTGAAGAGCTCTATAGAAATGCGTTCACTGATCAGCTCTGCTTTTTCAGTCTCGATATTTTTAGCCTCCAGATTAAGCACGGCAATACTGTTATTCTCAGCGTAGATCTCTGAAAGACTCAGAATGAATAGAATCAAAAGAAATTTTTTCATTTTAAGTTCCTGTCTGGTATTTTCTTTATTATAACACTATTTAAGTGAAAAACCTACACATATCAGTAAAAAAGCTTATTTGCTGTATTTAAGTGCATGGGAATGTTATAATACTTTCCAGGAGTAGATATGTTTCTCGAAAAAGAAGCTATTGATTATTTTAGGAGATATGATTTTATCTTACCTGTCTTTTCAGGCAGTCATGGTGATATCCCTGCTCGAATTATTGGCCGTAATATGGAATTTGAGCAGTATAATAACTATGCCCCGGGTGACAGTATCAGGGATATTGACTGGAAAATATACGGCAGGACTGACCGGCTGTTTATCAAAAAGTATGGTTCTGATCTCAGTTCACGGGTCAGGCTGGTGTTAGATAATAGCCAGTCTATGTCCTATCTGGATAAATTTGATCTGAGTCTCAAAACAGTGGCCATCTTTTTTTATTTACTACAGAACTTTCACAGTAAAGTAGAGCTGTTCAGTATCAATCATGTACTGCAGAATTGGGGCCGATTATCTCTGCCTCAGCTGGAATCACTTCTGGAAAAACAGGAGACAGCGGGCATGCTGGATCTTTCCCGGCTCATACCTGACCCGAAAAGCATTACTTTCTTTTTTACCGACCTCTGGACTCCGGAGCATTCTATAGACCATCTTATCCGAAATAAAATAAATGTTGTCCATATCATGCATCCCAGGGAACGGGATCTGGATATATCCGGCAATGTAGAATTCATTGACATGGAAAGCAGGCAGAAGCTGGAAATTATACCTTCCACTGTAAGAGAGGAATACAGAAAACGTATGCATCTACGTTTAGAATCACTGGCTCAAAGGTTCAGGCAGGCGGGACTTCTATATGGTATCATTGACGGCCAGGAAAAATACTATATTCAACTCAAACACTACCTGTCACACATCAGCCACCAGAAACGGGTCAGGAATAAGTAATGGGTATACTGTATTCACAATTCCTCTTTTTTTTACCCCTGGTCATTATTCCCCTGATACTGTCTCTCCAGATGCGATTAAATAAGGTAAAGTACCCGTTTTCATCCCTCATGCTCCTGGAGGATATCTTAAAGACGGTGCGCTATACCCAGAAAAAGAGATCGGTACTGAGGCAGATTATACGCTTCTTCATTATGCTTTTTTTGGTTTTTGCCTTTGCAGGAATATACAATAAGCAGTTGGAGAACCGCTCTTATGTACTACTGGTTGATCCCAGCCTGTCTATGAGTGTACAGCCATTAAAACGTCAGATCTCGGAAATCAGGAATCGCTTTAACATCACAGATGTCTATCTGGGACATAAAGAATGGGATTTTCAGAATGAAGAACCGGTTTTTTTACCTGAACAGAAGCCTCTGGAAGTACTGATGCGTACCATCCCCCCCCTTAATACCGGGCAGGGCCTGATCTACCTGACTGACGGGCAGAAATATCAATTCGAAAATAAAGTGCGGATTACACACGACCTGATGGTGATCTTAGTGACAAACTCCAGACGCAATATTTATGTCAGTCAGTGTATGACAGAACCTGTAATCAGCCTGCCCCAGATTAAGACTGATATCCATATTGAGCTGGCTGGAGAAATCCGGGATAATGACAGGATAGAGATCCTTCTGAATGATAAGATCGTCTTTGAGGCTCAGGCCCGGGAGAAAATAAGCCTGACCCGTTATATTGAATCAAAAGGCCTTAATCATCTATTGATCCGCTTACAGGGAGATGAGGTGGATTTTGATAATCAGTATTTCTTTCCTCTTATCCAGTCTCCCGTGCCCCGGGTATATATAGATCAGTCATCTCCGGTATTAAGCAGGTCTTTGCAGACTATATTCCCCAGGATTAATTATCAGAACAGTCCTCAGAACTCGGACCTGGTGTTTGATTCAGGAGGAAAATCTTTTAATGAAAATAGTCATTATTTTATTTTTCCGGATGATCCAGGCAGATTTGAGGATACCATACGCAAGCTGACCGCCAGGATTCCTTTAAATCTGGAAACACAGGTGAGGGGCAGCATAAATTCTGAATATCCGGTATTAGGATTGATAGGGGAACAACAGCTGAAGCTGAAGTACGGTGAAATACCAGGGCTAAAACAGATCCTGATTGGTGATCAACAGCTGATCACAGAGATTAATAATATATCCATATTTCATTTTTCCCTAAGAGAAAACGAGGTGGCCATACAGAATTCTCTGTTTCTGCTGTTTTATATCAATGAGATGGTAAACCGGACATGGTACAAGCGCTATCTGAACAGAGATCTCTCCAGGTCAGATACTCTCATAGATAAAAACGGCAAAACGGTAAAGCCTGGTACACCCGGAATATATCAGCTCAAGGGGAGCCCTCGATTCAGTGTGGTTAACATTGGACAGGAATCACTTTGGGAATTTTATAATGCCGATGAGCTTAGCACAAAGATAGACGGAAAGGCCCGAATCATCACGTTTAAAAAAATAACTGAAGAAAAGATTGCCCGCAAAGACTGGTTTCCGGCAGTGCTTATGATCCTTATCCTGATTCTCATGGTGTGGGACAGTAGAACTTGACTTTGGTCAGGCTTAGTATACAATAAGCAGAGGATTTATGAAAAGAATTTTATATAGGCTTTTAATCATCAGTGCTTTATTGCTTTTTTACTTCATCCTGCAGTTTCCTTTTAATTCGCTGGAAAAACAGCAAAATCAGGCACAGACCCTGGTGTTCAGCTTTCCACTGCCAGAGAATGTGCTGATCAATTATAATATCAGCAAAGAAGAGGAAGCCGGACTGGAGGTGGAAAAAATCATCGTAGCCGGACATTTCTCAGCATGGGATGCAGAAAATGACAAGTATAAGATGGAAAAGACCGGCACCAACCGCTGGGAATACAGGATGTATGATTTTAATCCGGGAGAGAATGAATATAAATACGTAGTCTATCTAAAGGGCTGGAGTGATCCAATTTGGACACATGATGTGGCAAAAAAGAAAACGGATGATTCCTTCGGGGGCTATAATTCTGTTTATCAGATCCCTAATCTGAGGGGTCTACGTTTACTCATCAATCTGTTCTTATTTGGAGCAATAGTCATAGTCCTTCTGTATAGTATACTGGAACCACTCATAAATTGGATCATGGTATTAAAACTTTCCTTCAGGGTAAAACTCACCATCAGTATGCTACTGGTCCCTTTGATTTCCAATCTGGCCTTTATAGCCTATAACTATTATGAGATCAGGGAGATCACCAAGCAGGGTATCATTGATAATGTAAACTCTATGCATATTCTCATGGAGGCCAATGGCATAGATTTCCATGATCTGGGTTCTTATAAGAATATCGCCATATATCAGAAAGAGATCAGCAAGTCTTTTAAAAATGCCAGAGTGAGGATAGAAAAAAATTCACTGGCCAATCTACAGATATGTCTGAGTGATTTTTTTATTGCAGACACTAACCTGAATGTGCAGTATGTTTTTCGGCGGGATGAAGTAAGGGTCATCGAAGATAATGATAGCACCTCTATGGGTTATGATAACAGGCGTAGATTCTATCAGGCTGTTTTTATGGATACCATGTCCGGGTGGAAGATTGACTGGACCGGTGATATAAAAAGAAGATTCTTTGTTATTCCGGAACGTGCCCTGGAGCAATACTCCGACCGTTATAAAAAAAGCCTGAAATTTTTAGGCTATAATGGTTTCATGTTTCCTATTATGATTAAAAACAACCTGAAAGGTTTTTATGTAGGGGTTGTCGAGACTGAATTGCTGGGAATGGAAGTGAGGCGTATAATTATATTTAATTTTATCCTTCTTCTCTCTGTAGGGGTCTTGCTCTTTCTGGTGTACCGGAACCTGGGAGGGATTATATCCCGGCACCTGGAAGAACTGATAGAATGGACCAGGTACATAATCAAGGGAAATTTTTCAGCCGAGAAAAAAATCAACACCCATGATGAGATCGAAGTTCTGGCAGAACACTTTGATGCTATGCGGATCTCTCTGGGCCAGAATATGAATAACCTCAAGCTCCTCAATCTGGTCACAGCCAATCTGCACCATGTGACTCAGGTGGATGATCTGTTTCATGTGTTCCTTACTTTTATTACAGCAAATTTTGGGTTTGAATATAATCGTGCCATAGTCTTTATCCAGGAAAATGACAAAATGGCAGGAAAATATGCTATCGGAAAATTAGATGAGCAGGAGCTCCTCGAGGACTTCGGCAGTATGTCCAATTATCAGTCATTACAGATCAGTGCCCAGGAATATATGGAACACTACAAGGATACTATGCAGGCCAGGCCGGGTAAACTCCTGAATGTCATAAGAACCATCCGCTTAAATCGTCAGGACAAATCAATTCTGTGGGATGTGATTAGCCGTAAAGCCGTGTTTTATGTCCATGATAAAAGTATGTTTGTAAATCTCAAAGATAAACAGCTTCAGAGTCTGCTGGACCTGAATGAATGTGCATTTTTACCTATTTATAAAGGTGACAGTGCCATAGGGGTGCTGCTGGTCGATAATTATTTCAAAAAGAAACATATACGGGAAGAGGATATCAACCAGCTTCAGATCATCATAAATGATTTTGGAGCCAATCTGGAAAATTCCTATATGATACAGAATCTGGAACAAATGGTACAGGCCAGGACCTCAGAATTAAAGCTGACCTATCAGGACCTCAAGCAGAAAGACCTGCTCATGAGTACGGACCTGAGTATAGCCCGCAAGATACAGAAGAGCCTCCTCATATACAAACCAGAGGATCTGACTGATATAGATTTCAGGATTCATTATCACCCCATGAGTGAAGTGGGGGGAGATATCTATGATATATACAGGAAAAAAGATGCCAGCATAAGGATATTTCTGGCAGATGCTACCGGCCATGGGGTACAGGCAGCCCTGGTAACCATGCTGATTAAGAGCGAGTATGAAAAAGTAAAGCGTAAGTCCCGTACACCCGGTCAGCTACTTAAGGCTTTAAACTCAGGCTTTATAAATAACTATCCTTATCTTTCTTTTTTCTTTACCGGCCTGGTATTGGATGTGGATCCTGTTAAACATCAGATCTCCTATGCCTTTGGGGGCCATCCTCCCCAGTTTATCATCAGTCAGGAACATGTGGATACTATAACTTCTACCGGGAAGATCCTGGGACTGGAAGAGAGCAGTAAATATCTTACCCGTACCCGTGAATTCCACAAAGGTGATAAAATAATATTATTCACTGATGGTATATTTGAACAGTTTAATCCTGAAAACGAAGAATACGGTGATGAAAGGCTCAGGCAGACAGTGAGTGCGATGAGTAGTCTCTCACTGGAAGATATAATCCCGGCCATAATAAAAGACGTCGAGATCTTCAGGGGAAAGTCTCCATCCAATGATGATATCACTTTAATCGGACTGGAATTTAAAGATTAGATCCTGGGTTTAACTTCAGATTTTTTCTATAATATACAGGGCCGGGGGCTCATTCTGCTGGTTTAAAAACTGGAGACAGGCTGTGGAGTAGGTCTTCTGGTCTAAAGTAGGGAGAAACTGATCCAGCATGACTTGCTCCTGCTTACCCAGAGGGTGGCCCCGGTAATTGATCACTAAAATTATACCTGTAGGGTCGAGCAGCTCCAGTCCATCCAGGAGGGCGTCCCGGGTAGTATCGGCAGTAGTACATAGAGTCTTATTTTTTCCTGGAAGATATCCCAGGTTAAACATGATGAGCCGTACCGGTACCTCTACCCACTTTGACAGTGAGGCGTGTGTATCCAGGATCAGCTGAACATTAGTGCTCACACCAGAATCACGTAAACGCCTGCTGGTGTTTTGAATGGACTCTTCCTGTATATCAAAGGCAAATACCTTCCCCTCCGGCCCCACCAGGCTGTTCAGGAAAACTGTGTCATAACCATTTCCCATAGTAGCATCTATCACAGTGCTGCCTGGATCCACCTTTCGGGTGGCGATGTGCTTGGCCATATCCATGGCATTGGTCAGATACTGGCTTTCCGGAAAAATACGGGGCTGGCCTGGCACAGGTCTAGCTCGATTTGTTTTTATGCTGCAGTCCCAGCTGGCCGCAGGCAGCAGCTATATCCTGGCCTTTGGAAAATCTTTCCACATAGACTATACCATGTTTTTTAAGATATCCCCGGAAATTCTTGAGGCTGTTTTTATTGGGACGTTCAAAAGGTGAATCGTTTGATTCATTAAATGGAATCAGATTCAGCAGGTATTTTATTTTATAGAGGGCGCGTTTCATATCCAACACATCTTTTTCATCATCATTGATCCCCTGTATCAGGACATATTCAAAAGTAACGCGCCGATTGGATATTTCCTGGTAATCGCGGACAGCCTGGATCAGTTCGCTTACAGAGTACTTCATCGTGATGGGCATTAAGACCCGGCGTTTATCCTGATTGGTGCTGTTCAGTGAGATGGCCAGCCTGACCTGGTCCAGATCGTGGGCCAGCTGAGGTATTCTGGGTACAATACCGGCAGTGGAGATAGTGATATGGCGCTTTCCCAGATTAAAGGCTCCCGACATGTTTAATGTGAGGACGGATTTAACGACTTCGTCATAGTTAAGGAGTGGTTCACCCATTCCCATGTACACGATATTGGTAACTGCCCTTTCCTTACTGTCCAGGCCAAAATGCTGCTTGGCAAAGCGGTCAATGAGCAGTACCTGGGATATGATCTCAGAGCTGATCAGGTCCCTTTCAAAACCCAGCTTTCCGGTAGCACAGAAGGTGCAATTAAGGGAGCATCCGACCTGAGAAGAAACGCAGACGGTGAGCCTTTCCTCAGGGTCCTGGCCTATTATCAATACGCTTTCAATAAAGTGGCCGTCCGAGGTCTCAAATAAGAATTTGAAACTTTCACCATCTTCGGCCACTATCATGTCCTTTTCAGTGAGATTGATAGTATAATATCGCTCTTTTAATTCTGCACGCATTTCCTTGGAAAGATCTGTCATATTATCAAAGTCAAATACGGATTTTTGATAGATCCAGCTGAATATGGATTGGGCTTTGTATTTGGGATAACCATGTTCGACCAGATTGTCCTTAAAGTCCTTAAAGGTCATGTCCAGGATATTAATCATTTAATTGTCCTAATAAGAGCACTGCTGTAGGGGCAGCAGAGTATGAGAAAATTACAAGCTGGCACTGTTCTGGATGGCCAGGGCGGTGTCCAGCACAGTTTTTTCATCCAGCAGTCTGCCAATAAGCTGAGTACCAATGGGCAGGCCGCTTTTGGTTTTTCCGGAGGGGACTGAGATCGCAGGGAGGCCGGCCAGGTTCACGGAGATGGTAAATATATCTGATAAGTACATGGCAATAGGGTCATCTGCTTTTTCACCGATCTTAAAGGCAGGGGTAGGGGCAGTAGGCCCGATCACTATATCCACTTTCTTAAATGCATCTTCAAAATCCTGGCGAATCAGGGTGCGGACTTTGAGGGCTTTCATGTAGTAGGCATCATAATATCCCGCGGATAGCACATAGGTGCCCAGCATGATACGCCGCTTGACTTCATTGCCGAATCCTTTGTTTCGGCTATGCAGATATAAGTCAGACAAGGCTTTTTCTTCAGAACGGTATCCATATTTTACACCGTCGAATCTCTCCAGATTGGAACTGGCTTCTGCCGTAGCCACGATGTAATAGGTGGCTACTGCGTATTTGGTGTGGGGCAGGGATATGTCCACGATCTCTGCGCCCTGAGATTTAAGATTCTGAATAGTAGCTCTCACATTTTGCTCTACTTCTGCATCCATTCCGTCAATGAAGAACTCCCGGGGTACGCCTACCCGCAGTCCTTTGACATCCGGAGTGGGTTTCAGAGGGCTATATTGACGGTCCAGGCTGGTAGAGTCCCGTTTATCATGCCGCATCATAGCGTTTAATATCAGGGCTGTATCTTCCACATTCCGGCTTATGGGTCCGATCTGGTCCAGTGATGAAGCAAAAGCGACCAGGCCGTATCGGCTGACAGTACCATAAGTAGGCTTCATTCCTACTACGCCGCACAGTGAGGCTGGCTGACGGATAGATCCCCCGGTATCACTGCCCAGGGCAATGGGAGCTAATCCTCCGCCTACTGCGGCCGCGGAGCCTCCTGAAGAACCTCCGGGGATACGTTCCCTGTCTACGGGGTTGCGGGTGATGCCATAATAAGATGTCTCAGTGGAAGATCCCATGGCAAACTCATCCATATTGGCCTTTCCCAATACGATCATCCCCTGTTCATTGATCAGGCTGTCTATTACTCCGGCATCATAACTGGCCTGGTAGCCTTCCAGGATATGAGAAGCACAGGTAGTGGCCACAGATTTAATATTTATATTGTCTTTTATGGCGATGGGTATACCGGTCAACCGGGTGTGCTGGCCAGAGGCTATTTTTTTATCTGCTGCACGGGCTTGGTTTAAGGCAGAATCGGCCAGTACATTGGTATAAGCGTTTATAGGCAAGGCATTTTTTTTATCCTGGTCGATATTATTCAGATATGCCTCAGTGATCTCCACTGAGCTCAGTTTTTTTGTATCTAATGCATCTGATAACTGGGAGACTGACATATCCAGAATATTCATCTTATCCTCCTGAAATTCGAGCTATATTTTAGCTTAAATAGCCTGATATTACAAGCCTGCACCCTATTTTGCTATTACAAAATTAAAAAGCTGCAGTTTTTTGCAAAAAAAATCTCCTGTTACTAATATGTCTTTGTAAGGGGTGAGAATGGCTTTACAGAAAGAACTGGGCTTCTGGGCAGTGTTCAGCATTGCGGCAGGGGCTATGATCAGTTCCGGATTGTTTGTACTTCCAGCGGTGGTATATTCCAGGGCTCAGTCTGGGATCTTTTATGCCTATCTCCTGGCCGGAATACTTATGATACCTGCATTGCTGGCTCAGCTGGAGTTAGTGTCTGCTATCCCCAAAGCAGGAGGTACCTATTTTTTTACTGAGAGGATTCTGGGCACAGGGGCAGGGGTTGTTGCCGGTTTTGCTAACTGGTTTTCTATCAGCCTGAAAAGTGCTTTTGCCCTGGTAGGTATAGGAGCTTTTGCACTTCTCTTGTTTCCGGGATTGAGTGATATGCATTTTAAGCTCATTGCAGGTGGAGCCTGCCTCATATTTACTCTGAGCAATATATTTTCCGTGGAAGCCTCCGGAAAGATCCAGATTATACTGGTAGTGATATTAATAGCCATCCTTCTTCAGTTTGTGTTTTTCGGGCGGCAGGTCCTGCCTTCTCTTACACCCTATAAAGACCTGGCTCAGCCTCAATGGAAATATATACTCTATACCACTGGTATGGTATTTGTTTCCTACGGGGGACTTACTAAAATAGCCAGTGTGGCAGAAGAAGTCAGAAATCCCCGGAAAAACCTGGTGTGGGGTGCATTAAGCGCCTTCATTGTAGTACAGATACTCTATCTGCTGGTAATCTTTATCCTGATAGGGATGTTAAGCCCTCAGGAGTTTAGTCAGACTTTGACACCGGTATCGGCAGCAGCTTTAAAATTTATTCCTGGCAGCAGACTGGCGGGAGTTCAGTTTATCCTCACTGCCGTGGCTGCCATGCTGGCCTTTATCACTACTGCCAATGCAGGGATAATGGCTGCATCGCGCAGCCCCCTGGGTATGAGCAGGGATGGCCTAATCCCCTCTCAGCTGGGTATTATTAATCCACGGACAAAGACCCCCCTGGTATCCATCCTGCTTACCATGGTATTCATGATGTTAATAATTTTTTTTCTGGATACAGAAAACCTGGCTAAGGTAGCTTCTCTGTTTATGCTTATTTTATTTATCATGACCAATGTTGCCCTGCTGGTAATAAGGCAGTCCGGTATCTCAAATTATAAGCCCAGTTTCAAGACCCCTGGCTATCCGGTGACTCCGATTTTGGGTATGGTAGCTTATATTTTCCTCATTACACAGATGGGCATGATCACTCTAGTCATTGCCCTCAGTTTTATAGCCCTCTGCTTATTATGGTATTTTGTCTATGCACGTAAGCGGGTTCAGCGTAAATCAGCATTTGTACATATGATACGGAAAGTCACTAATCCGGAACTAATCCTGGATACTGATGGGCTGGAAGAGGAATTACTGGATATTCTGATAAACCGCAATGAGATCATAGAAGACCGCTTTGATCGGCTGATACGGCAGGCTCCGGTACTGGATTATACACACAGTATTACCCGGGATCAATTATTTCAGGATATCTCAGCATTAGTAGCGGAAAAGTGGGATATACCCGTGAATAGCCTGCTCCAGAAATTAATTCAAAGAGAAGAAAGCTCTCAGACCCTGATATATCCAGGGGTGGCATTGCCTCACGCTATTCCCCATATCATAATAGAGGGAGAGGGTAGATTCGATATAGTGTTGGTGCGCAATAAAGCAGGTATTATATGGAATGAACAGGATGAAAAGGTGTATACAGCTTTTTGTCTCATCGGTACAAAAGATGAGCGCAACTTCCATTTACAGGCCTTAATGGCTATTGCCCAGGTGCTACAAAATCCTGTCTTTCACAAAGAATGGATGACAGCTCTTACGGATAAAGATCTAAGGTCCATTATCTTACTGTCTCACAGAAAGAGGCTGTAATTCATTCAAGTCAGGGGATGGTCAGTCCATTACGCTCATATAAGGCTTTCCACTCATCCCGGGCATTGGACCCATCCGGATCGACCTGAGCCATTACTTTGAGTATGGTCTTTTCGCAGTTCTTTATAAAAGGTTTCAGATGTTTTCCATTATACTCAGTATTCTTAGTCTTACCTGCGGCCGCTTTTTCCAGATTTTTCGCAATAGTATAAATGCTGTATCCCAGGCTTTTATTGATATCCTGCTGGTTAACTGTCTTACACAGGTAATCGAAGGCCCGTTCTTTAAGAGCGTCATCCTGTACAAACACATAGAAATTCTGCACCTTGGAAAGCATTTGGGGCTTATTTTTAAAGCTGACTTTTTCATACATCCTGTCGAATACATATAGTACCAGATTGTCATCATGGATAATGCTGTTTACATTGCGTGAGAAATATAAATAGGAAAGATCCAGAAAAATATCATCGTATTCCAGGGGAGAGAGTTTTCCCTGATCATACATCCTGAGAAAGGCATCGATATCTTTTTTTCGTTGATCTGGTGTCTTCTCGGTGGGCGGTGTTTCGAAAAAGAATTTGATAAAAGTGCTATGTGAGGAACGATTATTCCACATTTTCATGATCTTCATGCCCAGCTCATATTCCTCAGTACTAAGCCCATCCACGTCTTTTACATAATGGAGGATATAGGTGCATTTGCTGGCAGTATCCTCATTCAGTATCTTGTCAATGTTTTTCAGCTCGGAGATTAAAAAAGCTGCATACACAGCGTCATATACTTTCATTTTGTGAAACTCTTCGATCACGGTCTTGTGGATATCACCTTCTTTTGAAAAAACCGGGATCTGTGCTAATAAATGATTAAGCTGATCAATATCATCCTGGCTGGTGATGTTTTTCAGTTTCCCCTTTATCAGCTGTATCCGTTCTTCGTCAGTCATTTTTTTGACTTCCGGATTATCACTGAACAGGGAATTGAGCTCATCACTCAGAGCAATTTTCTCAGAATAGGTCCAGGTGATCTCCCCACTGGTCACAGAGACCAGACGCAGGGTTATCTCCAGAGAGCTTTTCATTTTAAGATAGGAGCCAAACAATATGGCATCAATGGGAGCCAGTTCACCCAGTTTGACCACTTCATCCTCATCGATCACCCCGGACATCAGCAATTCATGTTCTTTCAATATATTATTTAGCTTGGAGCGTTCATATATCTTGATTTTTTTACTTTTAAAGAGGACCACAGAGAGTTTGTCAGAAAAATATTCACCTATCTCATTTTTTTCCTGGAATTTCTTCTGACTGGTAATAAAACCAGGTATAGATATGCGCAGGGTTCCGGCCTGGATCTCCGCTTCCAGGTCTTTCTGGACCTGAGTGGTGAGCTCAGCATAATTACGCAGAATTGTCTCTGCAAATCCGGCCTCGTATAAAAAGAGTAATAAAGAAATGGTGAAAAACATCTTTTTCATCTGTGTCTCCTGTTAAAATCAGTATAATATTATAACGCTTTTTCTATGGCATCGCAAACCGTGTGCAGGGCTTTTATTCGGGCATAGTATTTTGAATTTGCTTCTACGACAGTCCAGGGAGCATTTTTGGTACTGGTACGCAAGATCATTTCATCGACTGCCATTTTATACTCGTCCATTTTTTCCCGGTTTCTCCAGTCTTCCTCAGTTATTTTCCAGTTTTTATCCGGGTCAGCCTGACGTGCTTCAAATCGTTTTAACTGCTCTTCCGGGCTGATGTGGAGCCAGAACTTGACCAGCACTGTACCGAAGTTGGTCCAGGACTCTTCCATTTCATTTATCTCCCGATAAGCCCGTTTCCATTCATCGGGGCTGGCAAATCCTTCTATCCTTTCCACCAGCACTCTTCCATACCAGGTCCGGTCAAAAATGGCGATGTGTCCGGCTTTAGGGAATTCTTTCCAGAAACGCCACAGATAGTGCTGAGCCTTTTCAGTGGGAGTAGGGGCAGCCACTGGTATTACATCATATCCCCGGGGGTCCAGGTCTGCCGTGAGGCGCCGGATATTCCCCCCTTTACCCCCTGCATCAGAACCTTCGTAAGCGATAACCACCGGTATTCTGTGAGTATAAATCATATGTTCCAGATTTTTGATCCTTTTCTGCAGGATATGGAGTTTTTCTTTATATTCATCGAATGCTAAGTCCAGTGTAAGATCTGCCTGGTCCAGGGTGGAAGGGATATCGCAGGCTTCAGGTTTGATCTCAATCTTATTGTTTAATCTGGCATTATGTTTTTCCAGGCCACTTTGAATAGTCTGTATCACAGAGTGATAGAGCTTGACGGTTGCATAATGCCTGTCAGTAGAGGCGATCACTGTCCAGGGGGCTTGTTCCACATTTGTCTCTTCCAGCATAGTGTCTATAGCTTTAAAGTATTTATCGTATTGCTCATAGTGCTGCCAGTCTTCTTTAGTGACTTTCCAGCTTAGTGCTTTTTTCTTTTGG
>CAZIAD010000022.1:8020-51793 GCA_964537555.1 uncultured Brevinematales bacterium | reverse complement strand
CAGGGTACCCGCTGTATGGACTGCGGTATTCCCTACTGTCACTGGGGATGTCCGGTATCCAACCTCATACCCGAGTGGAATGACCTCATGCGCCGGGGATTATGGAAAGAAGCTATTGAAAGACTGCATTCCACTAATAACTTCCCCGAGTTTACAGGCAGGCTCTGTCCTGCACCCTGTGAAGGCTCCTGTACTCTCTCTATCAATGATGACCCGGTCACTATTGAGGCCAATGAGCTGGCTATTGTAGAGTATGCTTATGAGCATGGCTATATTAAGCCCATGCCTCCCCTCAAACGTACCGGCAAGAAGGTGGCAGTGATAGGATCCGGGCCTGCCGGACTGGCTGCAGCCGCCCAGCTCAACAAAGTAGGCCACGAAGTCACGGTTTATGAAAAAGACGAAAAGATAGGGGGACTACTGCGCTATGGTATTCCCGAATTCAAGATGGAAAAGAAGATCGTAGACCGCAGACTGGATATCCTGAAAAAAGAAGGTATTAAGTTTGTCACCAACACTTATATAGGTAAGGATATTAAGGGAAAAGATATCTTGAAAGATTATGATGCGGTATGTCTGGCTAATGGCTCCCGTGTCCCCCGTGACCTGCCTATAGAGGGAAGAGAACTTAAAGGGATTCATTTTGCTATGGACTTCCTGACCCAGTCTAATAAAAGAGCGGTCGGTGATGCCATCAATGAGGAAGAAATACTGGCTACCGGCCAGAATGTGGTGGTGATCGGGGGTGGTGATACCGGCTCCGACTGTGTGGGTACCTCTAATCGTCAGAAGGCCAAAAAAATCGTACAGATAGAGATCATGCCTAAACCATCCGAGACCCGTACGCCGGGTAACCCCTGGCCTACTTATCCTATGGTCCTGAAAACCAGCTCCAGCCATAAGGAAGGGGTAGAACGTCACTGGAACATCCTCACAAAGAAGTTTGAAGATGAAAACGGACAGGTCAAACGCATTCATTGTGTCAAAGTAGAGTGGACTCCTAATCCCGCCGGCGGCCCTCCTCAGATGAACGAGGTAAAAGGCAGCGAATTTGTCCTGGAAGCTGATAAAGTTTTCCTGGCTATGGGATTTGTAAATCCCGAGCACGATGGCCTACTGGATGAACTGGGCGTGGAATATGACAACCGGGGCAATGTGAAGACCAGGGATAACTATGACAGCTCAGTAGCCAAAGTATTTGCGGCTGGCGATGTCAGAAGGGGCCAGTCCCTTATAGTGTGGGCTATCTCAGAAGGCCGCAATGCCGCAGCTGAGATAGACAGGTTCCTGATGGGGACTACCGATCTGCCCCGTAAAGACGGATATAAGACTTAATGAAGTTAATGAGATAAGAAATAAAAACGGTGCGAAAGCACCGTTTTTATTGTTTGATAATAGTGAGATTTTACTATATAATGTGTATATCAATAAGAGGTTTTATGAGATATTTAATCCTGATAGTATCACTGTTTTTCATCTTTTCCTGTACCTCAAAACCCGTCGAATTTCAGTATAACACAGACAATAATCAGGCCTATACTATCAGTACCAGTCCAAACATAATTATCAAATCTCCGGAAAAAACGGAGTTTGATGTGAGTTATATAACCTTGCTTAAGATAATTCTCAGTGAGTTTAAAAAGATTGCTCCCCATTCTGCTGATACCATATTTCTGGAATTTGAGAATGCGGACTGGGATTTTTATGATCTGTATTATCAGTTAGGCGGGCAGTATTTTAAAGACTATAAAAATGCTGCGCTTCTCATGGGTATGCTCCAAAAAATCTGGATAGATATCTCATTAGATAATAAATACTCTGTTTTCATTTCTCATAAGGTGCTTCCTTTGAAGTATTATATAATAGGGATAGAGGAATTTGATACTCTATTTAAAAAATATAGCCTGGATGAACAGGGATTCAGGGATTTGTACGAATATGTAAACAAGTATCTTCTGGAACAAATATTGTTTGTATCAGTACAGGAGCTGATGGAGAGCCCTTATAAATATTTTCAGGGCTCCTTTTACAAAAGTATTTTTACACATGCTGTGATTCTACCCGAAATGACAGAATTTTACTCTTATATACTGAGGATATATGGAAAAAGAAGAGTCCTGAATTGTATGTCTGTAGAATACTCCCGGGAAAACTGGAAAAAAATATTTCATGAAGAGATTAATGAGACTGAAAATAATTTTAGGATACAGATAGAAGATCAAAAGTATGAGGGCATATATAATAATCCGCAGTTCCTGGAGGAACTGAATGTATTATTAAAGCTATATAATACCAGTACCAAAGCAACATTGTTCAGTAAGTGAGGAAACCATGAATAAAAATAATCCGGCTTTGATCAGCCTGATCGTCCTGTTTTCAATATCATTTTTGGCAGCAGTTTACATCATTGTGGACCCTTCTACCAGGAAAAGCAGCACAGAGATCAACACTGGCAATGCCAAGCTTATGAAGAATGTTAAACTTCCCGGGACCAAGACTATTGGCGTGATCAATATTTTTTCACCCATTTCCTTTTCGGGACAGTCTTCTTCTCCCTGGGGAATGAAAAGGGATGGGGCCTTATACTGGCTGGACTTACTCAAACAGGTGGAAGAAGATGATCAGATGAAGGCTCTGATACTACGGCTTAATACTCCGGGTGGAACTGTAGCGGCTACTCAGGAGATCTATAACCAGATACTGAAGATACGAAAAGCCGGAAAAATAGTAGTAGTCTCTATGGGCGACCTGACAGCATCGGGCGGTTATTATATTGCAGCCGCTGCTGACTATATAGTGGCTAATCCAGGGACATTAACGGGCAGCATAGGTGTCATAATGGCCGGAATAGACCTGAGTGATCTCTTTCAAAGATTCGGTATCCGCTACAATGTATTTAAAAGCGGTAAGTATAAAGATGCTATGGCCAACTATCGTCCAATGAGTGCTGATGAGGCCCGTCTTTTCCAGGATATGATCATGGATACCTACTGGCAGTTTTTTAACGCGGTGAAAGAGGGCAGGTCTCTTAGCACTGAGAAATTAAAGAAAGTAGCCGATGGCAGATTACTCACGGCATCACAGGCAAAAGAGGCCGGGCTGATAGATGAACTGGGCGATTTTCAACAGGCTGTAGAGATAACTGCCCAAAAGGCTGAATTAGGCAAAAACTATACGCTGGAAGAAGTGGTACCGGATTATAGAAGTGTATTAGGGAAATATCTTAATATTATGGCTGAACGTGTACTGCAGAATAAGACTGAGGTAAACCTCATCGACAATAAAAGCCTGAACCTGATCAATCAGTCTTATGTACCTTTGTTCTATATGTATGGAATTTAAGAAGGACTGGAGATGTTTTTAGAATATATTGGTATATCTTCTTCTCTGTTATTTCAACCCACAAAAGCTGTCGATCGCCTGTTTTTCAGGTTTAGAGAGGATCTGTTAAAATACGGATTTATGACCTTTATGATCGGATCCATGATCTATGCTATTTCTGTGCTTTTAGTCAATCCCGGATTTACAGGCTTCACTATATCACAGCTCATCATACGTCTGTTCTGGTTTAGCCTTATTTCACTGGCTTTCAGCCTCATTCATATTGCCATCATCTACCTTCTGTTGGGGCTGTTTAATAAAAAAGTAGAATTAAGATCGATGTCTGGATTATTTCTCAGTGCCGACTTTCCACTTATTGTTCTTTTGCCCCTGGCTCTAATATTTAAGGCCATACCTGAATTATCCGCATCCTTTTTCTATTTCCTGTCTTTTCTACTCCTGATTATGATATTTTATTTAAAAGTTAAAGCCCTGGTAAGGACTTCAGATTTACAGGAGATAAACGCAGCTGCTTTGATGTTCCTGCCTTCTGTAGTAATAGTGATTCTGACTGTCCTTTCATTTATTGCCCTGTTAAGTAGTATAGCATGAAAATAAAGAGGATCGTTTGAGCGCATTTTTGATGAGAGTAAGAGATAAATTCAAACTGTTATTCTGGACTCGCCTGGACAGGTATTACTACAGGGAATTGATTCCCAATTACGCGTTTGGACTGGGATTCTTTACTTTTCTGATCATGCTTAATGAATTGTTTTACATGGCTAAGTATTATTTTGAGTATAATATGCCTTTCAATCAGGTCTTATTGCTACTCCTTAATCTGATACCGTTTTTATTATCTTTTTCGATCCCATTTGCTATTCTTCCGGCATATTTACTGACTATGGGCAGATTTTCCCAGGATTCAGAGATTGTGGCTATGAAGTCTACCGGTATTCCTGTGCAAAGGATTCTATTACCCGGATTAATATTTGCTGTCTTTGTAGCGATTTTTGCGTTCAACTTTAAGGATAAGGTAGAGACACAGTCCACCAACAATTATCTTAAACTGAAGGCTAAATTGATGGCTCAAAAGCCGGCAGTAGAATTAAAAGAACAATCATTTTTCAAGATCGGTAATTTCAAGATATCCTTTGAGGATATAGAGAGTACAAAGACCTATGACATACTGCATAATATTCATGTCATCGACGTATCGGGAAGAAAGACCATCCGGGCAGACAAAGGCTGGGTCTATTCCAGCCCCGAAAATCCGGAACATTATAAGCTGAAATTTCAGAATGGCACTATTTCTGAGGTAGTCTCTTTTGATGATGATAA
The DNA here is from genome assembly GCA_964537555.1 of uncultured Brevinematales bacterium. Classification (GTDB taxonomy): domain Bacteria; phylum Spirochaetota; class Brevinematia; order Brevinematales; family CAYRWR01; genus CAYRWR01. The sequence goes on along the minus strand of CAZIAD010000022.1, from coordinate 47,131 downwards.
TGGAAAGCCCACTGAACATTTCTTTATTTGTTCTTTTAAATTTCTGTCCTTAAACACATATATCAACCTGCCCGAAGAGTTTTATAATAAATCTCCTGAGACAATGACTATAAAAGAGATAAAGACGGAGATCAATAAACTGACTCAGAAGACGTATAATGACATAGGATTGTATGAGAAGGATAAAGCGACCATTAAAAAAGAAATTATCATTTACAAAAAAAAGGTTAGAAAAGAAGTAAAAGGTTTAAAAGGTGAAGCCTTAAAGCAAAAGAAAAAAGCCAGGAAACAATTTCTGGAGAATCAAAAAAAGAGAATAGCCGCAATCGATAAAAATATCGATGCGAAAAACAAGACCCTGCCTGTTAAGTATCTTCTGCGTTATCATGAAAAGTACGCCATGCCAATATCTGCCCTGGTTTTTGCTCTGGTTAGTCTCTCTCTGGGACTGTTCAGCGCCCGGAGCGGGAGAGGGGAAGGCCTGGGGATCAGCTTTGGTATTATGGTCATGTTCTACGGGATGAAAATCGGTATCAATACCTTGATATATAAAAGATTGCTACCCCCCTATGGGGAATGGATACCAAATGTGATTTTTCTCATAGTGGCCATAGTCTTATTTGTCAGAAAGGTGCGCGAATAATGGATATAAAGAAACTATGGGAACAATATTCCCAGTCGACTCTGCAAAAGATCAAAGATTTTATTTTCAGCTTTTTCACTCTCGATTCCTTAAAGATCTGGTTTAAAAATTTCAGGAAAAGCAGTGCTGATTTTATCAGGTCACTACGCTGGACCAGATTAGATACTTATATATTTAAAAAATTTATCATATCATTCATAGGATCCCTGCTATTATTTATCATGATCTATGAGATGGTACAGGTATTTACGGAACTGAGGTCATTGCCTAAGGACGTGAAACCCTGGCTGCTCATACAACGTTATGTTTTAGAATCCTTTTACTGGATATTGATCCTGCAACCTTTTTCTTTTCTGTTCGCCACTATTTTTGTGCTCAGTTCCCTGGCTAAAAATAAAGAGCTGACCGCTATGGTGAGTACCGGTACATCCATACAAAGAATAACCATATTCTTAGTGTTTTTCTCCATTCTGTATTTCATTCTTACATTAACGGTATTCGCTGACATTCTGATCTATCCCGCCTATCAGCGGTCTGAGATCCTGAAAAAGGTGATCTTTAATAAAATGAATCAGGACCAGTTAGACCGCTTAAAAGATAATAAAGATTTTTCGATATTTGGGTCCAGTGGTGTATTATACATAGGTAATTATTATAACGCGATATCACAAGAGATAACTAAAGTAACTGTGATCAAGTATAATACCGCGGCAGATACCCCTCCGCCCCAGGACCTGACTCAACTCAAAGAAAAAGATATGTGGATCACTACTAATGTAAATAATCTGGAGAAATTAAGATCTCTCTCTCTGGATTATAAGATAGATGTGAATCTCCGCATAGACGCTGAAAAAGCTATCTGGGATAAAAACAATAAGACCTGGCTATTTATGGATGGTGCCATCCGTACTGTGGAACAGGAAGGCCAGTTCTTTAAAATAGAAAAATTTGACAATAAAAAATTCAGCTTTATTAGTGACCCCCCTGAATATTTTGAAAATATATGGTATACCGTGGATGCCATGAGCAGAAAAGAAGCTAAGGCTCACATCAAACGATTAAAAAAAGCGGGCCTTGATTCCAGAGATGCCCAGGCCAGGTATTTGTCAAAGTATTCCTATCCTTTTGGCATAGTGATGATAGTACTAGCTGGTATCGGGATTATTAATATTTCCTCCAGAAAAATATCAGTAGTAAAGAACTTCTTCTTCAGTCTGATGGTATTTATAGTCTACTATTTATTCTTTTCTATTGGAATTGCTATGGCCTCCAAAGGAAGTGTACCGGCATTCATGGGTGCTTTTACCGGGACTATTATACTGAGTATCATTTCTATAACCCTGTATATAAGGACCAAAACCTAATGGAAGCAGTCAGGAAGATATCCCTTAAAGACCTGGATCAACTGAAGGCCTTATATATCGAACTGGCAACGGGGTCGAGCCTGGAAATATCGGTTCTTCCTGAGGTCTTTGAGGCCATAGATAAAAATCCTGATTATTATTTACTGGGTTATTTTGAAGATCAGTCTCTGCTGGGGACTCTAATGGGAGTGAAATGCCTGGATCTTGCCCTGGGAAAACGCCCCTTCATGATAGTTGAAAATGTGGTAGTCCTGAATAGTGCAAGAGGCCGGGGTATTGGCAGAAAACTTATGGAAAAAATTGAGAGTATAGCCCGGGACTATGAATGTGTGTTTATCCAGTTTTGTTCTTCCTATTTTAGAAAAGAGGCACATGATTTTTATTATGCTCTGGGTTATGATAAAGATGCAGTTAAAGGTTTCAGAAAGTATTTTGCTTAATAAGTTTTGACACTTTTTTCTATGCCTATTACACTGAGGAAAGTTTTATGGGAGGAATCATGAAAAAAATTGTATTTTTAAGTATTTTAATGGTTTTTGTGTCCGGAGTGATGTTCAGTGAGATCGATGATAGTCCCTACAATGACAGACATACCAGCGCTGGAGCTAAGAAATCCTATCTGTTTTATAAACAAATCTACGAAAATAACAATTCCTATGAAGCCAGCTGGAAATTCAGCAGAGCTGCATATCATTATGCAGACATATTTGTGTCTGACAAAGACTTAAAGAAGCAGATCTTCACCGAAGGCAAAGTGGCAGGTGAAAAAGCGGTTCAACAAAATCCGCAGGGTGTAGAGGGCCACATGTACCTGGGTATTTGTCTGGGCTCCTGGGCAAAGGCAAATGGAATCTTTTCCAGTTTAAGGACTATCCCGGTTATTTTTCAGGAAGCCAATAAAGCAATCTCCATTAATCAGGCCTATGCCGAAGCCGGCCCCTTGCTGCTCCGGGGAAATGTCTATATGAAAGCTCCCAAATCCAAAGGGGGAGACCTGGACCTCGCAGAAAAAGATTTTCGAAAAGCCGTGAGTATTGCAGGCTCAAATCGAAAGGCCTATGCCTTCCTGGCTGAAGTGTTGATCAAGCAGAATAAAAATGCTGAAGCATTAACCATAATCAATAAAGGCCTGGCTTTACCCTATGTCAGTGAAAAAAAGTCTTCAGAAGATTTTGAAACTGCAAAGTTGAAAAGACTTAAAGAACAGATAAAGTAAATTGGCAAGGTTATTTTATTTACTGGTAACAAGTTCCGATACTTAAAGTAAATAAAATAGAGTAAAGGCAAACATGGCTGACCAGAATAATACCGAGCTTAATCAACAGGATGTTTTCAAATATATTGATCAGGAATTGAAATCTGGAAAATCCCGACAGGTATCCAGTCTTCTGCAAAAAACCAGATCCAGTTTTAAGCTGGTACTCCTGGTTAATCTTTTAGCTATGGTCATTACTGTTTCAGGCTTCATGATTGTCAATAAAATATTCAAAGATCAGGCCTATGAACTGGTAGGTTCTGAAAAAAGTATTAAAGGTCTGGAGGATGTTTTACTGGCTGAGTTACAAAAAAAAGCCAGTGCTGAGCTTCTCAATAAGCAGAAGGAACTGGATGATATTAAACAAAGACTGACAGACCTCAATAGTAAAATGGATAGTTTTAAAGCCAGTCAGGAGATTAAATTAAAGCAACAGCTGGCTGAGCAGGAAAATAAGTTAAAGCAGCAGTTGCAGGCTGACTTAAAGAACAAGAGTGTTCAGGAACAACAGGAAATCCAGAAAAAATATGAAGAACAGTTAAAGCTGGCTAATAGCCGTATCAAAGAGGAATCCTTAAAACAGGAAGAAGAGTATAAAAAACAACTGGAAGATCAAAAAAAGGATCTGGTAGCGAGTCAGCAGCGCAACGAAAAAGACCTTCAAATCGCTAAAAATGAACTGGCTAATGCTCAGGATGAGTATAAGAAGAAGCTGGAAGAAGAGAGATTAAAAAGCCAGGCCGCTTTGAAGGAAGTATCTCTGAAACTGGAAGAAAGGCAGAAAATAGATGACTTTTATTTCCAGGTCAATACACTTTTTCAAAATGCCATCAATTATTATCAGAAATCAGACTATGAAAAGGCCAGGGCCACCCTTAATGGGGTAAAACGCCTGTATGACAACAAACCGGATGATATCCCGGTATCTGCCATTAAGAAAGATGTTGATATGTTTTTTATCTCTGCTATAGGGGATTATCTCAGTATTAAAGAAAATTCCGGGAACACAGAATCACTGCAGCAGTATGTATTGTCCCTAAAAAATCTGTCTGATTTTTCAGACGACCTCAAAAAGGGCATCTATAACACCAGGGCTGAACAAGCTAATAAAAAGCTGGCTCAGTTGCAACAGCAATTACCCCAGGTATTTGAATTTTATAGTTCTTATTCCGGATATCAGGTACTCATGGATGACCTTAGCGCCCAGAGTGAGTACAATATCGCCAACTCGGATTTTTCCAAAAAAGACTATAGTTCGGCTGCACAGCATTATCTTAATATTTTAAAGAAATATCCCGGTATCAGCAGCAGAGAGACAGTCTTAAACCGTCTGTCTACCTCACTTCTAGCCGGTGGAGAAGATATCTCCCCGGACCTGGCTTTAAAAATGGACCAGAAGGAGATAGATGCCAAGGCTAAAGTGATCTATAACGATGCTACAAGATTATTAGAAAATAAAAAATATGCACAGGCAATGTCACTGTTTCAAAACCAGATACTGCAATATCCCCAGTCTCAGTTCACTAAGGATTCCTTTAAAAATATCACGCAGATCAACCAGGAACTAATAAAATTAAATTCAGTGAATTTAGATGCACTGGTACGGCAGCAGGATGGCAAAGCCTCAGAAGTGTTTGACAGAGCAATGAAAAACGTCGAGGCTAAGAAATTTGACAATGCACTGGTTAATTTTGAGGAAATACTCCTCAATTATCCCTTGTCCACATATAATAGTAAGAGCCTGGAACAATATAAAAAAATCAGGAATATGCTCACCAATGCCTCTCCTTCTCCCAGAGCTATAGATGAGGCCAGTGCTGCCAGGGTCATGAATCTGGCCCAGCAATCGATGCAGCGTAATGAACTCAATGACTCACTGAAGATGTTTCAGGACCTGTTGATCAGCTACCCAGGTACTACTAATACCAGTCTGGCTATAAAGCAGATGGAGACAATATACAGATCCATGTACCAGTCCACCAATAATGAGCTGGCACAGCTGAAATCTGCACAAGATAAAGAAGCCAGAATACTGTATAATGAAGCCACTGCATTCCTTAATAAAAATGATAACCGCTCTGCTGCTGAAAGTTTTGCCCGCATCCTGATCCGCTATCCTTTGTCTTCTCTGATCAACGAATCGGTAAGCGGGATGGAAAGTGCCTGGAATAATATCCTGAAGGAACAGGACTCAGAAAACGAGCAATATAAAAAAGATGCAGATGCATTATACAAAAAAGCTCTGGCTGAAGATGAAAAAGAAAACGTGATTAAAGCCATAGAATTGTACTCGCAGCTAATCATCAAATATCCCGCCTCCAGTTATACTAAACCAGCATTGGAATATATTATATTGAATAATCAACCCGGCAGTACCAATGCATCTGCTGACTTGAGTCTGTTGAAAGAGGAGCAGAGCAAGGCTGCCCGTTTAAGTTTTATCCGGGCCTCTGAGCTGGAAAGCCAGAAAAAGTATAAAGAAGCTACTGACCTCTATTCGACTATTATACAGAATTATCCCCTCTCAGTATATACTTCAGACAGTATGAAAGGCTTGCAGCGCAGCCTGAGCTCCCTGCTGGAAGAACAATGGCGTAATAATAAGACAGAATCTCAGACTCAGACCGCCATTTTCCTCACTAAAAATGTGGGTAGGGTAATAGACAAAGTAGACAATGAGATCATTATAGATGTGTTCTCCGGTAACAATCTGGATCTCAATGATGAACTCTATATAATGAGAAAACAAAATGAAAAGATCCTGTTTTATGTAGGCGAGGCCAGTATTTCACGGGTCTCTCCTGTCATGTCGAAGGCTCTGGTGACCAAAGAAGTAGGGGATATCAACATTGGTGACCTCATTTTTATGAAATAGGAAGACACATGAAAATAAAAGGAAAGATTAGGACCAAGATTATTTCTGTAGTCATACCCATATTAATGCTCACTTCCGGTTTCATAGGCCTTACTGCCTATCTGTCCTCAAAAAATGGTATCACCAGAATAGCCAAGGAATTTTTGGGATACCAGTTAAATGAAGTCTATAAATATGCCAGCCGTCAAAATGATACTATCAAGGCTATGCAGTTGTCGAATGATACTACCCTGCTCCAAAACGCCCAGTACTCAGTGGGAGAGTATTCCCGGACAGTCATTAAGTCTAAGACCAGCGGCTTTCTGGCTGTCACTAAAACCGGTGAGATCGCAGTCTCTACCATCTCCAATTACACAGCCAAAACCCTTCCCGAAGATATGATCCTGAGTATTAAAGACAAGACCAGTGGATGGATCGAGAGTAAGGTGGATAATACTGCTATTGTAGGTGTTTTTATTGAATATTCTGACTGGAATATGATATTAATATTAACAGAAGAAAGAGAAGTGTTCTATCAGAATGTCAATGAGATCGTGAATTATCTCATTATCATCCTTTCTGCCAGTCTTATTATATCCTCTTTGATCCTCACTTTTTTTATCTCCCGGATCACCCGTCCTATAAATTCATTTGTGGAAACTATTCAGGCTATCACCGATAAGATGGACCTGACTCGAAGAGTTAAGATACAGTACCAGGATGAGATAGGGGTTCTGGGCCATTATTTTAACAATATGTTATTTGAACTGGAAGGAGCCTATAATCAGATCAAGAATTATGCCTACCAGACCGTATTAGCCAAGAAAAAAGAAGAAAGAGTCAGATTTATCTTTCAGAAATTTGTACCCCAGGAAGTAATAAACCAGGTCCTGAATCTATCTTCAGACAGTATGCTCATTGGAGCCAGGCAAAAAGTAAGTATACTTTTTTCCGATATACGTAGTTTTACCACCATCTCTGAAAATATGAGGCCCGAGGATCTGGTATTATCCCTGAATGCCTATTTTGACAAAATGGTAAGCCTCATCATGAAAAAACACGGGACTATTGATAAATTTATTGGTGATGCTATCATGGCCATTTTTGGTGCACCTCTACAAAGAGAGGATGATGCGGAGAATGCTGTGATGACCGCCATTCTAATGATGGATGCTTTACAGGAATTCAACCAGGAACAGACTGCTAAAGGTATGACCAATTTTAATATCGGGGTTGGTATCAATACCGGACAGGCCATTGTAGGTAATATAGGAAGTGAGCAGAAAATAGATTACACTGTAATAGGGGATACCGTTAACCTGGCATCCCGTCTGGAAGGCCTGACTAAGAAATATAAGGTCCCGGTCATCATCTCAGAATTTACCAAAGACAGTATAGAATCCGATCTGTTTTATTACAGAGAAGTAGATAATGTGCGGGTCAAGGGTAAAAAGAAACCCGTAATAATATTACAGCCAATGATCAAATCTGTGGTAGAAGCAAGTATTGGATTTTTTGAACAATACCATGAGGCACTCCGGCAATATATAGCCGGCAACTTTAGTGTGGCTCAAAAGCAGTTTAAACATCTGCTGAGCATAAATCAGGAAGATTATCTGAGTATTTTATATAGTGAAAGATGCCAGTTTCTCATCAATAATCCCCCTGAGAACTGGGACGGAGTGGAAACATGGACCGAAAAGTAGGCATCCCCTGGACCGAGGAACTGTTCTACGAGCTGATCACCTTTGTAGATAAAAATGCCCTGGCCAGAAAGATGAAGGATCCTGAAAAGCAGGATGAAGCCACACCCATCAAAGTGAATGAGATTTATCCCTTGTATAAGGATCTGTTTGGAGTAAAAATTCAGTACGGACATCTTCGCATACAAAAAATATTACTTTCAGATGCCCTGGATATACTTAATAGTTTTGCTTTATTGACTAAAGAGCGTGATACCTATGTGGTGAGCCCCATTGTAAACATCGATGCTATTAATGAACTGGGAGTGTATCTGGAACTGGAGCGGCCTGATCTGGAGTCGATACAGGGCTATATCACCAATGGTGAACTGGTTAATATCAAGCAGGATGTCAAATTCGTGATTCAGCTGAAATACAAAGACAGTCCTGACAATATATTTTATATCTATAAGATTTACTTTTTACAGTATCTGGATGAGTTATTCCTGGTCATAGAAAAAAACATCTAGTGGGGCTGTCGGGTCAGCCTCTCCACCAGTTCCAATGACTTGCGGTCTTCATGGGTCATCATGATCTTGATCTTATCGGTCCCTAATAGTTTCCACAGGCGTATCAGATAGATCTTATTCAGTATGCCCTGTCTCACATTTTCAATGAGGATGTTATTGGTACTTTGGGCTGCCTTTCCGGTCTTATTATCGGATACATTGGCTATTATTGCCTGGTAATCGTCATATACCAGGGTAATATGTTCCACAGGAAAGCTATCCAGGGCAGTCTTGGTATCGAGATTATAGGAATAGAGGGTCAGTCCGTGTGTATCCAGGCCGTAATGTGAAAATATATCTATATGTACATTCTGCTCCATTTTTTTAATGAGACAGTTTTTCAGCTCATCAAAATATTCCTGAGAATTTATGCTGAGATAAATGGCAGCCTGTGCAGATTCAATCATAGTCTGAATGGCATTGATAATATTTTTTCTGCCCTGGATATTCCAGAAAAAGTCAGTCTTATCCGTGACTGTAGACGCATTTAGTGTCAGAGATATATTTTTTTTAGCATCAGTAAAATCACTTTCGATGTTCTTTAAAAACTCTTCTATTTCCACCGGGATATAGGTGTCGGGATTGGACTTTACTATGCGGGCCCCCCCTTTTTCTACCAGCCGCCCCAGCATCTCGTAGACCACCGGCCTTAAAATACCACTGATCTTGGATAATTGATATCCTGTATTGGGATGGTTTTCGAGGAGGGCCATGTAGACTTTCGCTTCATTTGGACTCAGGCCTAGTTTTTCAAAACTCTCGATGATCTCCGGATGTTCGTTCAATGACAAACTTATTTCTCCTTGGTAGAAGGACTGGTCTTTAGGTTATAAAAACCGGCTCCTACACCTTCCATTTTCATCAGTCCGCTTTCTATTTCTACAGTTATCTTATTGGCATAAAATCGTGATTCGCCTTCTTTCAGAATGGGCCTACCGGTAAGAAAGATTTTTTTAGATTTGGAGTAATATTCCCCCCATTTTGAAAAGGCGACCTTGCTGCCCTGGACTATGATCACATTTCCCAGGAGATTAGCTTTATCTTCATTCTCGTATTGTTCCATCACGGTGGAGTAAGCTCTGGTATTCTGTTCCTTAAAATCTATCCAGGGATCCTGAGTGATTTTGGAATAACCCAGATGTTCAAAATATTCCAGCTTTCCCGCATGGATAGTAAAACCTTTTTCCGGGTCATTTACACTCACATTTCCGGTAGCCGTATAGTTTTCTATCTTACTGTTTTTAGAATCAATCACGATACGGTCTGCTTTCATTATAGTGTCTTTTTGCTTGGTGCTGGCATCACCGGTGATCACTATTTTACCGGTATCCTGATTCATGGTAGCCCGGTTCCCGGTTATCTCATAGTTCTCCCCTTTGATCCGGACATTTCCGATCATTATAATCTGGTTATTATTGGGAAAGATATGCATCTTCCAGCTTCGGGCAGTGACTTTACTCTTGGTCATTGTGATACGGGGGGATTTGGTCACTATGACTATCTCATCCTCAGACCGATATACACCTTCCCCGGCTCTCAGGATTATACCCTGTTCCGGGTTACTGTAGTAGAGATTACCATAGGCATAATAACTTTTTTTTTCGGCATCATTGATAAAGGTATCAGCTATGAGGACATTATCTCCTTGTTTGATGGTGGGCCGATCCTTTTTAAAGGTCTCCAGGATAAGCCGGTTTATCTCCCATTTAAATTTACTGATTCCAGCCGTGATATGGGCCTTTTCATTTTGATTGAATTTAAACTGGGCTGAGACAGGGTGAGGAATACAGGCTACCAGGAGAAGGATCAGGAATAGAGTTTTATTTGACAACGTCAGCTACCACCTTTTCAATAACTACTTCTTTTAACTCCGCATCTGTTTTCATGTTATAGCCATTGATCACAGTATTTCCCCGGGTGATAGTCACCAGTTCATCTTCTTTAGTGTAGAACTGCTTAATATCATTGTTCCAGAATACCTTGTTGGCCGACAGGATAGCATGTTGCTTGGAAAGTATCTTGACATTACCCTCTGCGTAGACCTGTAAGGTAGCCTTATTGACAAATCCGAAATTGGCAGATAAAAAAGACTGTATATTGTTTTCGGCATCATAAAAAGTCATAGCCATATTATACAACTCTATTTCGTTTTTGGTATTATACATTTTGGCATCAGTGGCTTTGATATCCCATTCTCTCTGCCCCATACTGTTTGCAGAAGTATATTTAAAATCTCCCAGAACAGCGTCGGGTAACTCATTACGCTTATGAGAAGTATTCTTAAACTTGACCCCGCATGAACTCAGAGCGAGTAAAAGGATAATAAAGGTAAAATATCTATGCATTCCGGCCTCTTTAGTAGTAGTAAAGTTATTACTTTATATTATATTGTAGTAATAGACTTTTTTCAAGATATGTAAGGGAAAATGTTGGAATTATCTGTTTAAATACTGGTATAGTTTAGAAATAGAGTCAATAGGACTGTCATAGTGAAAGGGGTTGGAACCTACCATTTCCAGTGAATGAGCATCTGATCCGGTAATGATAGGATAGCTTTTTATTCTGCCTATGTCCTTATAATCCTGGTAGCCATGACTGGTCAATTCCAGTGCATCAAAATCGTCTTCGGGAATAAATCCCAGCTGGGAAGTGAGACTGTAACTGGGCCTGTCAATATGAGCGGGAATTACCAGGCCACCCATGTCATGCACTTTCCTGACCAGGTCAGTGAGGGAGACATCGATGGCACTGATCAGTGATTTCTCAAGCTGATCCAGAATGTTTTCCTCTGTATCTACCACTACCTGGTATCCAAAAATATCAGCCTGGTTTTTGACATCAGGGAGATGCTGATAGACCCAGGTATCCAGGTCTAAAATCACGGAAAGATCATCAAAATAAGCAAGGGTATGGATCTCTTCTCTGGTGTTTATCTCTATGCCGTACAGACAATGGATGGATGATTGATCACGGCATAGTTCCGCAAGCGCTACATTATTCCTGGCACTGTTATGGTCAGTCAGGGCTATGAGGTCCAGACCCATCTTTATAGCGGCCTCTACAATCAGAGTAGGTGACATATACAGGGTGGAACAGGGGGAGAGGCAGGAATGCAGGTGCAGATCAGCCTTCATGGACCTGGTCTAGTTGCTTAAAAATCTTATAGGATGCGGTGAATTGATTATCAGAAGTACATGCAATGGCTATGCCTTCTTTGCGGGCCGCGTCCAGCATATCTTCAGGGGCAGACCTGTCGTTACATAGGATGAGCAATTTTATTCCAATCAGGGAAGCCACAGCCACACTGTTTTTATGGGCCTGGATCGTGATGAGACAGGAATTATCTTCCGCATTGGCCATTACATCACTTAAGAGATCAGAGGTATATCCATTTAAGATCTGTGCATCCTCCTGGGTATTCAGTATCAGCTCATAGTTTAAAGATTGGCACAATTGGCTTATTTTCATGCTTCGCTCCTATCCTGGCTGTTTAATAAAATGACGGAAGTAACTACAGTACCGTCCGGGACTTTTGATTCTATGGAAAATCTATCAGAGACTTTTTTGACATTAGGGAGACCCATTCCTGCGCCAAATCCCAGAGAACGTATCCAGTCATTGGCGGTTGAAAAGCCCTCCTGTACGACCGTAGAGGTATCTTCGATGCCCGGGCCTTTGTCTCGGGCAGTAATGATGATCTCATGGTCGTTGATCTCGAATTCCAGCTGGCCACCCTGGGAATGTATAGCAATATTGATCTCTAACTCATAGGATGCGATAGCTGCCCTGCGAATGATCTTATTATTTAAGTCATTTTCCTGAAGTATCTTTTTTATAGTGTGAGACGCCTTACCGGCATTTTCAAAATCAAAATTCTTTATGGGGAAAATCTCTTTTTCCATATTGGAAGATTCTTCTTTTTCCGGATTGATCTTTTCTTCGAGCTGCGAGATCTCTATGTTCATTTCTTCGACCAGGCGTGCCAGGATATCTCGTGAGGTCAGTATACCTACAAATTCCTGGTCTTTATTTATGACCGGGAATCTACCAAATGAATACTTATTAAAATAAGAGATGGCAAAAGAAAGGGGCATATCATCTTCCAGAGCCACGATCTTTTTAGTCATGTGTTTTTCAGCAGGTTCATCTATGTGGCCGTAATCCAGTGCATTAATAATATCATCTACTGAGACCAGGCCTACTATTCTTTTGTCTGTGACTATAGGAATACCGGATACCCTTTTATCCCGCATATAGTGCTGGATTATCCTTAAAGTGGTAGCGGGAGTAGCCGTACAGAGATTGGTACTCATGGCATCCTTTATTTTAAGCCTTAACAGGATCTCGGTTACGACATTGGGAAATAGCTCTAAGGGGATGGCATGACTCATGGCCTGATATCCACAGGAAATAAGTCACCTAACAGGACACAGGCTTCATATTTTGGTAAATCCGTACGTATCAGGCAGATATTAGTCTCCCGGGCCAGATCAATAGTGTCCTGGGGAATATTTTTACCGGAAATGATGAGGACCGCTTTAGCCTGGACCATATCCGCAGTACGGATGACCTGGGTAGTAGTAAGACCGGTGACTAATAAAAAGTCTTCCTGCTCTGTAGTGAGAACATCACTCATAAGTCCGCTGGCTACTACCCAATTTATATCACAATTATCTTTTTTATGTAAAACATCACAATCCAGTAGTTTCACTATTTTATCTATACTTACCTGCATGTATGCCCCTTGAATAAGATGGTATATGATAAAGGATAAGGTGCGCTCTGTCAATTAGATCCAGAGTGAGAATCTGATCAGAGGGCCACGGAATACTATTCCCGCGTAGTCATAATAGACATATCCAGCACCTATACTGAAGCGGTCTATGGAATAATTCAGGCTTAATTCATGCATATTGATAGTGATATATTTATCAATAGCAAAATGCCCGTAATAATCCAGCCACACATTAGCCGGAAAGAAGATCATAGAACTGAATCCCAGGCTGGGAAACCAGTGATGAAACAGGGGCCAGTTAAGCTCATAAGCTCCCATAAAAGTAGAAAACTGGAAATTTTTAATGGACAGATTAAGCCCCAGGTTGAAGGACAGACTATTAAAATACTGGGAACCGCTCCAGATGGACTGCTGATTCATATTGAAGTGAAGGGCACTGAGATTAAAGCGGAATCGGTTATTAAGGGAAAAAGTCTCATTACCCAGGTAAGCTGTTTCCAGGTCAATATTGAAATTCATGATCCTGTCAAAATCGCTATTGATGTGTTCTTCATCCTTGTGATCGACAAAATCTGCATAATGGAAAGAACCTTCTACTGAGTAAGGGTACTCACCATAACGTACATGACTCATTACTTCAAAAAACAGTCGGAACACGGCTTTAAATATGGTCCACCCCAGCGCATCTTCCTCATCGGTAGTCTCTCTGTATTCTTTTTTTGGGGCAGGATGAGTTTCTTTTTTGTCAGGTTCATTGACTCCTGATTCGATCTTGTCTTTCATATCCTGTATCTTTTCTTCACCGGGACTCTGTGCAGACAATATACTGACGGAACTGAATAAAATAATAAAAAGAATGCGAAATATTCTCATTTTTATCTCCTGAATAATATCTTAACACAAAATCAGGGAAAATAAAAAAAGAGGGGGAATATTTTATTCCCCCTCTGATGCTTTGGATTATTTGATGGTATAATTCCCCGTCCAGGTTACGGGTGTGTGGTTTTCAATATCATCTACTGTAGTATCAGGAGTGTAGGTCGTAGGCAGAGTGGATGTGGAATAACCATTGAACTGATGGCCCAGGACTATATAAAACTTGATAGTCTTTCCGGCACTGAGACCCAGGGAACTAAGAGAGAATTTCCCTTCCACGAATTTATAAGTGGTGCTGATACCGTGATTTCCGGTGTCACCGGCTATGATATTGTCCCATCCGGTACCCCCGGCATTGACTTTGTGTGCAAAAGTACCGATCCAGCTTTCACTGGAAGCGATCTTAAAGAATATGGCACCGGTAGGCTTCCAGCTGCTGCTCCAGGTGTCACCACCTGCAAAATGCGCCTCTGTAATGGCTGGCGTACCAGCAGATAATGTGTCATCTATCTGGTAGAAGACCAGGATGTTCCTGTTCCAGGTTGAAATAGGGTTATCACCCTCAAAAGCCAGGTACAGATTATTGTTGTCATTAGCTACATAGAAATTAGTTATATTGAGAGGTGCCACTGTAGGCGCCTGGCTGACCTTGAAAGCATTATTCCATGCGCTGTCTTTGGTACCGTCTATGGTCATGCTCAACTGGCCGCCCCCGGTAGCATTGGTAGCGCTGGCTTTAGTATAGAATGTAAAAGGAGCTTCATCCGGATCGTTATTACCGATAGTGATCTGATTATGGTATGTGCCGGCTATAGCGGAGTTAAAGCTGACATTAAAAGTAGCAGCCTGGCCGATGCCAATAGCTGTAGTCAGGTTTCCGGTAGTAAACTGGCTGGAAGTGTCTGAAATATAAGTGATATTTAATGTTGCAGTCCCGGTATTGGAAATGGTAAAGGTCCTGAGGGTACTGGTCTGGTTAGTGAGCCAGGCTCCCAGGTTGTTGGTGTAGGACAGGCCACTGGTGATGAGGGTACTGTTATAGTACACATCAATCTCTGGTTGGGGATTAGAGGTGGCATTGGTTCCCAGTCCGCTCACCGTAAAGGTAAAGGGACTGATAAAACTATTGACTATACTTACCGTACCGTTTTTGACACCCGATGTAGTGGGAGTGAAGGTCACATTAAAACTGGTAAAAGCTCCTGCAGCAAGAGTAGTAGTCACATTTCCGGTATTAAACTGGCCTGAATTATCTGTCACATTACTGATGCCCAGTGATGCTGTTCCGGCATTGGACAGGACAAAAGTATGGGGAGCGGTAGTCTGATTGGTCAGGATGGAACCGAAGGAATTGGTATAGCTATAGCCGCTGGTGATTTCAATCCCTCCATAATACACATGCAGGTCCGGCTGGGGAGTAGTGGAATTAGTTGCAGACCCTGACAAAACAAAGCGGTAGGGATTCTCATTATTATCATTATTATAGATCTCCAGGAGAGCATAGCTGGTGGATGCAGTGCTAGGGGTATAGAATATCTGGAAGCCAGACACCCCGCCTGCTCCAATGCTAAAGTTTTGAGGTGCAGTATTGGAGAACTGGGAGGAGCTGTCACTCACGTTACTGATTATCAGTGAAGCATCTCCGGCATTACTGATTGTGATACTGACAGGAGTGCTGATGGTATTCCGGGTAATTGTCCCGAAGTGATTGGTAAAGGTAAAACCGCTATCGATAGGGGTGCCTGCCTTATACACTGCTATCTCCGGGTAACTGGGAGGAGCACCGCTGGCATCCACATCTACGATTATAGTGCTGGAATTAACTACATTTCCGGCATGGTCATGGACCTGGGCCCAGATATTGTAATTAGTATTTAAGGCGACAGTGATGGCAGCTGTAAATGGCCTCAGACTGGATCCGGTATCCTGAAGGCTGGCCAGGTAGGTCGAGGGTGCACTGACTGAGCCTACAGGCCGTACAAACACAAATACCTGGTTAATACCGGAGTCGGAAATAGTAAATCCGCTGGCAGTAAAAGAATAATTGGTCAATACCTGGCCATTGCTGGGGGTATCCATTACGATGGCGGTTTGTATGTTGCCGTTAGTGGCATGGATGGCATTGGTGATGGCATCTGCAAACTCAGAAATACCTAATTGTGACAGGTTGGTACAGGCACTCATAGACAGTAAAACCGCCAGGAGAGCCGGGGCAATTCTAGTTGTTTTTTTCATTCTTTTCTCCGTTCCTCTTATCTTCATCTAATTTATGTACTCCAAAAAAATAGGTGAAACTTATTCCCGCATTCAAATACGAAATGGGAATATCATATTGGTATAGGGAATAGCCTACAGTCAGTCCTGCCCGCATGGTCTCATCAATCACATAAGAGAACTCGGCCCGGGGAGCGAGCAGTACTCCCATTTTCTGAGAAGATCCGTAGTTAGTATTATTCAGGGTATCATAGGCCCAGCCCAGGGTAAATACGGGTGTCAGTACCAGGGGCAGTTTGTTAAACAGAAAGAGGTATATGTCATAACTGACATCTGCACCCAGAGCGATGTTAAATACCGATGTTCCCATTGACTGTGCTCCGGAGAGGCTGATACTGGCTCCCAGAGACAGGTCTTTAGTCAGGTAAAACAGGTTTGCACCGGCTTTGAGATCATAGCCCAGGGAGTCGCTAAAAATACTGACGCCGGGCTGGATAAATGCACTCATCTTTGCGAACAGGCCCAGAGGACTGATCATAAGTGCAGCTAACAATAAATTTCTTTTCCACATTTTCATTTCTCTATCCTTATAAGAAGATTATATTTTTTCAATTAGTATGATGTCCGTGCCCGGACTAAAAGTGACCTTGCCTCCGCTAACGGTAGCTGTAGCCCCGGTATAATAATCTCTCACTTGAGTGCCATTATTAAAAGCACTGCTCACATCTATGACAGTAGACCCACTGGCACCCATGACGATGACCACTACATCATCATCGGGGCCGCCCCTATCATGACTGCGCTTGAAGGTATAGGGGCTGTCTTTGAGTTTGGAATGCTGTCCGGCCCCTACAGCCAGGTGTTTATTTCTGAATCTTCCCAGTTTTTGCCAGTGGTTATAGATCGTAGTCTGATTAGCATTGAGGCTCCAGGGCATAAAAGACCGTGTGACCTGGTCTTTATCTGTACCCCATCCGCTGGACATACCGGAACGTCCCAGTTCATCTCCATAGAAGATCTGTATGGCCCCCGGGAAAAACAGGAAATAATTAGCTGTCTTATTATGCCGGACAGGATTACTTTGAGATCCGGAGGTGTTGACGGTACGGTTGTCACCCCCTTCATACCATAATATAGTGTCATGGCTTGATAGATAGCTCAAAGTATTAAAATCAGGGTCGTTGTTTATAAGGTTGGCATAGGTAGTGTATACACCGTCAATAGAATTGTATGACTGATCCAGTTTGTCATCCAGGAAGTCCTGAGGATCAAAGTTTATCATAGAGTCAAAAGCTCCGGATGTGATATAGTCGTTATAGTCACCATACCATTCCGGGTCTTCCCAGGTCTTGGAGATCCCGCCTTTGCCCCAGTTCCAGTGTTCCCCGGTCATCCACAGATCCAGGTCGTCCAGCTTTTTAGAGGGGTTGTTCTGCTTCCATTCCCGTAATGCTGCTACCGCATTGGTCTTGAGGTCGACCCAGGCATCTATTTCCACATGTTTAGCCGTATCACAGCGGAAGCCGTCTATTCCGTAAGTCCGGACCCAGTCACAGATCCAGCTAATCAGGTATTTACGTACCGTCCAGTCAGGATGATAGACCGCCAGGGTATCCGGCTTGTGGGCATAAAATACCGGGAGTGAGGAGGGCGGTGTGGTACTTTCTGTCTTGAGGTCAGTCAGTCCGGAAAAGCTCCCCAGATAGTTATTCCCGCTGACGGGCTGATCATAGCCCGGTAATCCGGCCCGTATCCATTCAGGCCCCCACCAGTCCACCCAATTGGCTGAGGTGTAGTTGATATACTGGTGGAACTGGCCCGGTGCTGCGAATTCCCAACCCGGATTCAGTACATTTATGGAGTATTCATCCAGGTCATCAATAGGGGCATAACCGGTGTGATTCATGATGATATCTATCAGGACGCGTATCCCCTGGCTGTGAGCCGTGTCGACAAAGGTTTGAAAGTCAGTGGTGGTACCGTAATTGGCATCCATTTTGGTCCAGTCCATAGGGTAGTAGCCATGGTAGCCGTAATGCTTAAAGGCACCGTTCCCGCCTTCTACCCAGGAGTGCATCTGTTCCATAGGGCAGGTGATCCAGAGGGCGTTTATGCCCAGGTTGGTAAAGTAGCCTTCATTGAGCTTCTGGGTCAGGCCGGCCAGGTCACCGCCATGGAATTTCCCGGGGGAGCTATGGAAGGAATCCCATTCTCTTCCATAGGACCCGCTGTTGGCGGTATTGCCATCAAAAAAGCGGTCTATAAAGGCAAAATAAATAGTCGCATTTTCCCATTTGAAGGAAGTCTTCTTTATCTGGTCTGTTTTAGTATAATGATTGGTCTTAAAGGTCTGGCCATACTGATTGGTGGCCCACTGTATCAGGGTTTTGGTCTGGCCGATGCTCATGGAGCTGCCTATCATGATGGTATCATTATTATTATAAGCCGTGCCATTGATCAGTGAAGGGAGGCTTCCATCAGTGGTGTATTTTGTGTAGAGGATGTTAGACCCGCTGTAACCCAGGGTTATCTGGATAGAACTATTGGTAAACAGGCCGGTTCCGGGTACAGCACTGCACTGGGGCAGCCAGTCCGGGTTAAAATCATACCACATGCCGGATTCGTACCAACCGCTGCCCTTATGAGACAGGTTTCCGGTCTGGTCTGCGCCGCCGTCCGAAAAGATCACATTTAGAAGAATATTGGTGTTAAAAGTATAGGCGTACCAGCCAAAACCGGTATTGCTCATGGCAGTACCGCTCCATCCTCCGGCTGCTTCCCAGCTACCAGCCCAGGCATATATTTTAGGGTTGGACCAGTTCTTATAGTTATAATAATGAATAGTCATAGTAGTCTGGGGGATGTTGAGATTGGTATAGCTTACTGTCCTGGCATTGGTCGGGCTGCTATTACCGGCATTGTCCAGAGTGAAGAAACGAAGTATGTGGGAGCCTTCTGTCAGTGAAACCGTTTTAAACCAGTTCAGGTGATTGTCGATGAGGCTGTAATTAAAATCATCTACGGCCAGGTATATGCCTTTTAATCCGGACAGATTGTCACTGGCTGTACCGCTTATAAGCAGGGTAGACTGGGTGATCTGACTATTGTTGACAGGCTTGATTATACTCAGAGTTGGGGCTATAGCATCCAGATAGACCGTCTTCTGCTGGGAAAAATTAGTCAGATTATTGTCTGCAATCACCCGGGCTATTACAGTATTGGTCCCGGCTGACAGACTGATATTGGTGGACCAGGACGCTCCGGCTGTAACCGGCCTGTAAGGGTTATTGTTGACTTTGATACTTATAGAGCTGAGACTGGCAATATCCACCCCGGCTATCCCGCTGAGGCTGATCTGGGATACATTGGTATAGCTTTTATCCAGTGGGCTGTTTATTGTAATATAGGGGGTGCCGGATTGATAATCTATGATGATCCTATTAGTAGTGGTATGATTACCTACGCCATCCCGGGCATAGATGTAGTTAGTGTGTTTACCGATCGTAGGTAGGCTTATGTTGGTGTCAAAATTACTAATATTTATCTGAAGAGGGAGAAAAATACCGTCATCCAGCTTCCAGAACAGGCCGCTGACCCCGCTCTGGCTGTCCCATATCTTACCGCTGAGCTGGAATGAGGAGCCTACTACCTGGCCGGGCTGTGGACTCTCGATGATCAGGGAAGGGGGCGTCTCATCGGAATAGGACTGAGACTGGTAATACAGCAGGATGTCGTCTGATTTGATACTGGCTCCCAGACTGTTACGGGCAGTACAACTGATGATATATGCTCCAAAATTACTTACTGTGAGCATCCTGGAAAAAGTGACCAGATTCGCAGTCTGTACGGGCACCGGAAATACCAGGGTATTGGAATTACTGATCTCAGTAAGAGAAATACTGAGCCCTGAAATACCGCTATTATGATATGCAGTGCCGCTCAAGGTAAAATAATTTCCTATTAACTGGCCATTGGTCAGATTGACCGGCCCCAGTAGAGGATAGCTAATCGGTTCATTGAGATTTCTGCCCAGTTCACAGGAAAACAGCACGAGCAGGCTTAGTAAAAGTGCTGCAGCCAGATCTTTTGATTTCACCCGAATATTCATCATTCACATCTCCAACCCATTTTTATATTATACTATATTATATCCTTATATTTGTTAAAAATAAACCCTGCACAGGATATTCATATCCTGTGCAGGGGAGCCACTATTTCATAAAAATAATACCTGAATTTGCACCTATAGTAATAGTAGCGGAATTCCCGCTTACATTTATGGTGGAAGTTCCATTTATGCCGGCCTCTGTGATGACCTTGGTCCAGGTGCCGTTACCGGGGAAAGCAATATTGACAGTATGGGAGTTCCAGCGGTCAGAGTTCAAAACTACCACAAAAGTATTGTCCCCACTGGCCCATCTCTGATAAGCATAGACGTTAAAATTCTGGCCTGCAGCAGGGGCATACATGGTAGAGATATTTCCGCTCTTGAGGGCAGGGTGGTCCCGGCGCAGTCTGATCACCCCTCCATAATAGCTGATCAGGCTGCTATGTGACCCCCAGATAAAGGCTGCATCATCGGTATTCTGCCCTTCAGTGCGGGTGAGGCATTCCTGGCCCATCCACTGCATAGGGATACCCACAGAGGTATATAGCATTACCGCCATCATTCGGGACCGGGCCTCAGCGGTACCACTGTCAAATCCGACACCATAAGTGGGGTCAAAGGCATGATAACCCAAAGTGTCTTCGTCATGTGATTCCACATAGTTCACTTTCTCTACGCTGCTATTGGCCCAGTCAGGGATGGCTTCTATATTCCATTTCATATCACCGAAGTTCTTTTCCCCCCGGTATACCTGAACACCCAGGTCATGGTAATAATCATTCCATTGCCCTCCCCATGTCTTCATATCTGATTCATTTGGCAGGTTTTCATAGACAAAAAATACCTTGGGATCGATAGCAGTACAATGGGACTTCATGTCTTTGAGGAACTGGTGATCAATAAACCAGCTGTGGCTGGCATCAAAACGGAATCCATCCACATGATATTCAGTCATGAAATATTCCAGCACTTCTTTACCGTATCTTTTTACCGCAGGGTGTTTGGTATTAAAATGATTACCCCAGGGAGTGGAGTCATCACCACCGGACTGAGCCTCTACAGTGCCGTCTCCGTCCCAGTCAAAATAAGCCACCCGGTCAATATTCCAGAAAGGATTGGATCCTCCGGTATGGTTAAACACCATATCAAAAATCACGGCCACACCATATTCATGGGCTTTGTTGATCAGGTATTTCATTTCGTCTACGCCCAGCTGTCCGCTGTTGGGAATGCTGGCATAGCCGCTTTCTACTGCAAAAAACAGAGCAGTATTATAGCCCCAGGAATATCCGGCATCACCGAACTCGCTGGGGGGCATTAATTCAATAGCCGTGATACCCAGGTTGGTCAGATAGGTGAGGCCATCTACTACACCCTTGTATTTACCCGGGTTGGATGTACTAAAGGGAGGATTATGGCCGGCATTGGGCTCGCTAAAGTCTTTGACATGCATCTCATAGATGATATAATCCTGCCACGAGGGCCGGCTCCATCCGGAGTCAGTCCAGTTAAAAGTGCTGTGATTCACAATGACTGAATTACCTCCGTCATAGCGGTTGTACTGAGAAGCAGGATCTATTACGCTAGTATAGGTAGAATTCTTCTTTCCGACCAGGCGGTACTCATCCCCGGCATTAGCCCCCGGTACAAATACCCACCAGATATCGCTATCATTACCACTGCTGATACGGGTCAGAGGGGTCGCTGTCTGGTTCCAGCCGTTGAAGTCTCCTTTGACGTATACCTGGTCTACCAGGCTGGGTCTCCACCAGATTGAGAATTCTACTCCATCTGCATAGACGTGAGCCCCCAGTTTTCCACTATAGGTCCCCGGATGATTATTTCCGGTTCCGGATTTACGTATGATATGTATCAGGTTAGTGGCAGTGCTATAGCCGGAGTTACCCATAGCGTATACTTTCACCGTATTGGTACCCATAGTGAGAGACACATTATAGGTCCAGCTGGAGCTGCCTGTAGCAGAGACGTAGGCACCATTGTTGACAGAAAGGTATACTCCTGTAATGCCGCCTCCACCTGCTGCCGTACCCAGCACATAGAGGCTGGGACTGCTCACTTCCCTGTAGTCATAGGGTGCTGAAATCGTCAGAATGGGGTAGGTAGCGTCTTCAGGATTGGTCTCATACCACTGGTTATTGGTCCAGTAATAGCCGCTGATATTCCGGTGGAAGTCAGCAGTCTGAGAGCTGACATTCGTTCCTGATGCATTGGCAAAGAGGAAGTTAGTGGAACTGTAATCGTTAAAAGTCCAGCTGTACCATCCGCTGCCCGCATTTATCATGGCCGGTTTGCTGGCCCAGGCGTTACCCAGGGGCCAGTAATGGATATAAGCACCAGGCCAGGCCGCGGGTTTTTTAAAATACACGGTAAAACCATTTGCGCTGGTCCTGTTGATCGTCAGAGTATTGGTGGCTGAGAGGTTTCCGGCATTATCTTGAGCGTAAATCCTGATCGTGTTGAGGCCCAGGACCAGGCTCAGATCTTTGTTCCAGGGTGTAGTACCGTTAGCCTGGATAAATGCTGCATTGTTGAGAGACAGATAGATAGCTTTTATACCAGTGGTAGCATCAGAACAGGTCCCACTGACATTCAGCACAGAATTGGTACTAGAAGCGGGGATGCTATTTATACTTAATACCGGTGCAGCCGAGTCTACTACGATACTCAGAGTGCGAATAATACTTACATTATGGGCCTTATCAATGGCATAGGCTTTGAGGGTGTAGGGTCCATCCCCTAAAGCTAGAGTTCCTGACCAGGAGCCATTATTATAAACGGCATCTATAAAGGATCCTTCGATCCCGATCCTGATCTTATCTATTCCGCTTCCGTTATCTGAGGCCGTACCGGACATGGATACCTGGCCGCTTTTGAATATCTGGCCATTACTGGGATTACTCAGGGCCAGCCCGGGCAGGACTGTATCACGCAGTACTTTGATCTGTACGGTATTGGATACTGAGCTTCCTGAGACAGCCAGGGCCGTAATGGTATTGGTGCCTTCCAGAGGGAGATTGAGGCTGTTCAGGCTCCAGCTGCTGGTACCGTTAGCCGGGGAGTAAGATCCGTTATTGACCTTGACTGCCACCATTGATATAGTTCCGGGATCAATACTAGTCGTTCCCTGTACATTTATGGTACTGGAGTTGGTGACCAGATTATTCTGGGGTTTGCTGATTATAATACTGGGTAAGCCGGCCACGTGATTTACTGATATTAGATTAGTCAGAGATATATTATTGGAATGATCACTGGCAAATACCCTGATCTGGTGGTCTCCGGCGATGGAGATGTGCAGGTTGGTAGACCAGTTGCCTGAATCATGAGCTACTTGAGAAAAAACACTATTATCCAGCTGCAGCCATACAGACTTGACTCCCGACTTATTATCTGACACGATTCCGCTCACACTGAAGTCTGCGCTTACTGTCTGATTATTTTCAGGCAGACTGATTGAAACCAGGGGTGGGGTAAAATCATAATTATTGGTGTTAGGCATATCTCCCATGGCCTGTACCAGGACTTTAGGGCTGATAGTAGTCTTATTGTCTGAATTGACAGCCTGAGCCCAGACATAGTAGAATCCGGCGGTAGTTATGGCTAAGGTGCCGCTAAAGCTTTTAATAGTCTGATTACCAAAGGGTGTGGCAGTGCCGGTATTAGTCACACCACCGTAATTGGGGGTATAATAAATAGTGACTGAATCCAGGCTATGTCCTTCATCAAAGTAACTACCCGCAATATCTGCCGGATTGTAGATTATCTGATTATTAGTAGGATTTGACAGAGCCAGGGCAGTGTCATAGTGATCCTGGATAATATCACTGCCCAGCTGGCAGGAGATCAGAGCGATCAGGGCAATGATCACTACTGAAAAGATCTTCATTTTTAACACGTTTTTCATTTACAACAAACCTCCGTTATTATACTTAGCCCGGAACTATTTCCGGGCTAAGCTGAACAAACCTTTTTAAAATAAATTAGCTGAAGGGGTGATCACAGCGGCAGACGGAGCCGGGATATCACTGGTCAGTCCCTGCAGTACATAGACCCTCAGATTCTCAGCTCCTCCGGGAACCGAGAAGGACATGGATCCTCCATTCACTACTTTGGTATCCCCGGTCACTACATCTACATAGGTACCATTCAGAATGCCGCTGTAGCTGTGTGTACCGTTGCCTACCCCTACTATACAGTAACTATCGACATGAGGGCCATCGTTATCCTCACCCAGGGTTCCGGTATAACGCCGTTTAAAACTGAGTCCGTCACCCCCACAGCCTTCTGTAGAGTACTGGCCCATTTGCAGGGCAGGGACTGCCTGTCTGATCTTATTAAGACGCATGAGATGCTGGGCATAGGCATGGCTTAAGGTAGTATTCACGGTGCCGGATGCAGTGTAACTACCAAAACCGGTAGCGCTGACCGAACCATCCAGGTATCCGCCATAATAACCGCGGGCAGTCTTTTCCAGGGAGGCATCGGTAGAGCCGGGCCAGTCCATGTGGAGACCCTGTCCAAAGCGGATTTCAGAACCATAGTACACGATAGGTATACCTCTCCAGGTAAACATGAGAGACCATACCTGCATAAAGTTTCCAGTATATCGATAAGGGCTCTTGTTAGGGCCATAGTCGTGTGAATCGGCATACCATGGCATAAAGGTCGCATCATTGTATCTTCCATCGGTACCTACACCGTGTCCATAAGGTGCCCATTCACCATTGACCAGCTGGTTATAGCCGACCATGTCGATAGCTGCGACATGATAAGGAGTAGAGCCATTAGGTGCTTTTTTACTGTAATCAGGGGTGCGGTAGGCATTTCCATTCATCCAGTGGTTGGCTGATCCGGTATCTTCACTGTTATTATTATCCCAGGTGTAGTTCTGCTGCCGCAGGTTAAAGGCCTTATCATTCAGAGTCATGACAAAGTTGGCCACTTCTCCAAAAATAAAGAAGTCTCCGCCTCCTCTGGCACTTTTGGCCTGTGCAGTATGCGCCCTGTTCATCAATCCGGGCCAATAGACATCATTAAGGGTCTTTTTATGCATATGCATGACCGTGTCTACCCGGAACATATCCACACCCATATCGATATAACGGTAATAGGCATTGAGCAGATACTGCTGTACTTCAGGGTTTTCGGTATTTAGGTCGGGACAGTCTTCATGCAGGCTGTCAAAATGGGCATCGGGATAGTTATCAAAGGATCCTGAACCGGTAGGGAATCCGGTGTTGTGTCCCCGGATCCAGCGGGATGAGTTCTGATAACCCGCATAATCCAGGCTGTTGTTATTGGGGTCTTCCATACCATCTACTGTTTTTACATAGGATTCACGTGAAGGATAATTATAGAGTTCGGCATTTCCCAGGTATGACCAGGCGGCAATATCATCCGGTTCAAATCCGCGTACAGCGTATACACCACTCACTCGTTTATAGGGTGGAATGGGATTGCCATTACTGTCCAGGCCGGGTGAGGTCAGTCCGTCATATTCCCAGTTGGGAGTAGGGGTAGCCGGGGCAGGGTTAAGAGTCGGTGAAGTATTGTACTTGATTTCCGCATGATCTTTAATACCATATCTTCCGGAGTGATTGATCACAATATCCAGACAGATCTTCATACCTCTGGCGTGGGCTTCGTCTATCACTCTCTGGAAGTCATAACCGGGTGACTCCAGGCGGGCGTCTTCCTTGGTAAAGTCCCAGGCATGATAGCCATGGTAACACAGGGGGCCTCGGTTTTGTACAATAGGTGTGATCCAGATGGTAGTAAAGCCGAGGGCTTTGATATAGTCCATTTTTTGGACCAGCCCTTTAAAGTCTCCTCTCCAGGAAGTATCTTCGGGTCCGGTGAATCCATTATTTGGGTTTGCGGCCCGATTGGTGGTATAAGAGCACCATTCATCACCTACTGAATTAGCGGAGTCACCGTCAAACCATCGGGAAGTAAGCAGGAAGTAAATAGTCTCCTGACGGGGGTCGATACGGGGTGCCTGGAAAGAGCCTACATGATAGTAATAGCTGGCTGTAGTCTTGTTCCCTGAGCTGTCCACGATCAGGAAGCTGAAACGCCTGGTAGAGGTCAGATAGATGTTGTTTCCGGCCAGTCCTGAGCCGCTGGCGTCTCCGCTCACATACACCATATCGCTGGTGGTGGCCGGAGTTCCATTGGTGTTGTAGTAGGCGGTAGTGGTACCGTTTCTATTGTCTTTAATATTAAAACTCACATTGACAGGATTGTCATAATGTCCCACTGCTTTAAAGTTAGTGATGGAGGGAGGGGCCAGGTCCAGGGCGGGGTTGACATAATAGCTAAAGCTATATTGGTTTCCGGCAACAGCCAGGCTGTTAACGCCGAAGGCTTTGAGGGTGGTATTGCCAGTGCGGCTGATCTGAATGGGGCCGGAGAACATAGCTGAAGCGGTGGTAGGTGTCACGCCATTGGTAGTCCAGTATATAATATCTCCATCCTGGCTGCCCGTCAATGTCACTGAAATTGTATTGGTATTAGTAGTGTTATTGCCGGGAGTGGCTTTGATCACAGGGGGTATGGGGTCATCGGTATTATAGTCATACCAGACTCCTCCATCATACCAGCCTTCCTTACTGGCTCTGGCCAGGTTTCCGGTCTGCAGGCTGCCTCCGTCATTGAATACCATTTTAAAGGAAGTTGCATTGGTGATGGTAAACATCCACCAGTTATTACCTTCATACACCATATTTTTACCATGCCATACTGAATTGGAGATGGTACCACTGGGCAGAACATCCCAGTAGTGTATCAGGACTGTGCTCCAGCTGCTGGTATTTTTATAGTGTACAGTCAGTCCTACAGTAGGGGTATCCTGAATGGTGATACTGATCGAATCGATCGAACTCTTATTTCCTGCTTTGTCTTTGGAATAGACAGACAGGGTATAGGCTGCTGCAGGCAGATTGATAGCATAAGACCAGTTGGGGCTGGAGGAGATCTTTACATAAGATCCTCCGGTAGACAGATAGATACCTTCCAGGCCGCTGCCTGAGTCAAAGGCTGTACCGCTTATGGTGACCATGGCACTACTGCCCTGGATGATAGAACCATCTACAGGTGAATTAATAGCAGCCAGAGGCGCGATGGTGTCGACGATCACTTTGACAGGTGAGGATTCAGCGGTCTTGGTATTGACTGCAGTAGCCTTGGCTATCAGGGTGTTTGTGCCCTGGACCAGACTGACTCCGGACTTAGACCAGGCTGTGGTACCGGTCACGCTGGTATAGGCTGCTCCATTCACCTTCAGTTGTACCTGGGATATAGTAGAGCCCTGTACGCTGGCTGTACCGCTGATGTTCAGGCTACTGACATTGGTCAGGATTCCATTGGCAGGAAAGCTTATGGAAACCGATGGTGTCGAAGCATCGTAATTGACCATAATCTGGTTAGTAGCAGAGATATTCCCTGCATTATCTACGGCATAAGCTTTTATACTGTTGAGTCCGGGTGCGGTGAGCGTAAAGCTGCGGGACCAGTTCCCGCTGTTTAAGGGTGCTGTCACAAACGCATTGGAATTAAGAGAAATATAGACTGTCTGGACTCCGGAATTGGTATCCAGAGCCGTACCGCTCACGGTAATATCAGAGCCTACTATCTGGTTATTGCTAGGGGAGCTGATTGTGAGAACCGGGGCAGTCAGGTCGGGATCCACGGGGTCCGGTGCAGTGACCTTCACCATGTGGATAGGCCCCCGTGCCACATTGTTATGAGCATCACTGGCCCAGAACCAGATATAATAAAAATCGGGGTTATTAATAGAAAGGGGAGCGCTCAGAATAGTGAGCGGTTCGCCATCCATGGTGGCAGACACATAGTTAGTCACAGCCTTATTGGTGTTACAAAAGTATAAGCGGGCTGAACTGATGCCATTGGCATTATAGGTGCTTCCATTTACGACAAAGTTGGTACTGACTGTCGCATTATTTGTGGGAGAGGAGGTGATGATCACAAAAGGAGTCTCAGATCCTCCCGGGTTGACCATGTTATTTCCTAATTCACAGGACCCAAATACGCCTAAAACCATTAATGACAGAACGATTTTTTTCATTTCTATACCCCTTACAAAGTCTGTAATAGCGCTGTAAACGCTTACATTGGGTATATTTTATCACGTAATTTCTTATTTTTCAAGCAATGATGTACAATATTTTAACGAGATATTTCTTAATTCTAATGAAATGCACTATAAGAGTGATGTATGCACTATATCAGGTCATAAAATATGCCAACGTCACTGTGATGTGCGTCACAAGATGTGGCTATGTTTTTTTTTGGGAAAGGTTTTGTTTTTTTTTGATTTCTAAGGGGGCTATAAATGAGGAAAAGACAGAGTGGGCAGCTCTGTCTTTTCCGAGAACAAAATGAAAAATGGGTTGAAAATATACTTATAGGCTATTTCAGATACATAGTATCATTACCTATCTTACCCGGTGCAGGATTTCCCGGCAGGTCCAGTACATAGACTCTGAGGTTTCCTTTACCATTACAATCGGCAACCAGAGTGTTATTGTTTACTACTTTAACATCTCCGGTCACAGCATCCTTATAGGTGCCGTTAGGAATATTGTTAAAGGTAGCTCCACCCGATACAGTCACCAGGGCAAAACTATCTACACCATCTTTGGTAAATCTCTTCTTGTAAGCCATCCAGCCGTTTATATCCTCATTGGAATACTGGCCTTTCTGGAGGGCAGGTATGGCACGGCGGATCTGATTGAGCCGGGCCAGATGCTGCGACAGAGGGTGGTTCAGGGTGTTAGCCATCTCACCGGTAGCATTATTCCATACTCCGAAATCTGTGACATTGACACTTCCCTCGATGTGGCTGCCGTAATAGGCCCGCCCTGTCTCTTCCAGAGGGGCGTTAGGGCCGGCGTCTGCCTTAGCACCTTTCTTAAATTGTATTTCACTTCCGTAATAAATGCAAGGAATTCCACGGAAAGTAAACATCAGAGAGTAGTTTTCAGCGCAGGTATCCTGATCTCCTGTATAACGGTTATCGGTGTTGGGGCCGTAATCATGGCTGTCTACATAGACTACATTCCAGGTAGCGTCATTGTAATACTGGTCATTTCCGCGCATATTGTAGGCTTGTCCGGCATTGTCCCAGTTCCAGTGCATGGGAAAGTCTATTACTGCCAGGCCGGAAGACTTTGAATAATCAGGAGCATGGTAATTGTTTCCACTCAGGTAATGATTGCCTGATGTGGGCTGATTACCGGTTCCCAGGTTGTTTTCGTAGTTATAGGCTTCCAGGGCAGCGGCTTCATCATCAGCAGAGAAGTTTCCTCTTTCAGCCCAGGTGTAGAATGGAGTAGACAGAGGGGCCACATTATGGTTCCAGACTTCATTGACACGGGTACATACTTCACCGAACATAAAGAAGTTCTCGCCGCCCCGTTCTTTAAAGGCAGGTACAAAGCGCCGGTTAAACATGAGGCGGGAAATATGCTTGACAGTGTCGATACGGAAACCGTCCACACCCATGTCGATGTAGCGGTTATAGGCATCGATGAGAAATTGCTGCACACCGGCGTTTTCTGTATTCAAATCAATACAGTCTTCATGGATAGAGCCGATCTGGCAGGTATAGTCTTCCCAGTTCTTGAGGAAGTCAGGGTGGAACTTGTCATTGGGGAACATCTCCAGGTTAGGCCACTGGTACTGATAGATCTTATAGCCTTCAGGGCTGCGGTACTGGGTAGCCTGTCCCCAGTAAGGCAGGTCGGTCCAGGCCAGATTGGGTTTATCTTTGGTCCACAGGTCTCCGTTATACCAGTTTTTACCGGAAATCGGTTCATAGTCCAGCCCATTATATTCAAAATCAGGGTTATATACATCATAATAGTCTATGGCAGTCCCGTCTCCCCATTCGGGGTCATTGGAGTCTCCCCAGTATTTGACGGTATAGAGGTCTTTAGCTCCATAGCGGGAGGTATGGTTCAGTACGATATCCTGGATGATCTTCATGCCCCGTTTGTGTGCTTCATTGATCAGCTTCTGATAGTCATAACCGGGAGATTCCAGGCGGGCATCCACTTTGTTAAAGTCCCAGGCGTGATAGCCGTGGAAGTCATAGTCTGAACGGTTCAGCACCACAGGAGTGAGCCATACTGCAGAGAATCCCAGAGCCTTGATGTAGTCCAGTTTCTCAGTCAGTCCCTTGAAGTCTCCTCTCCAGGCCGGGTCATTGTTGGCTGCATTACCACTGGTCACATAAGCCCGGGTGGGCCGGTTATTAGCGGGGTCACCGTCATAGAAACGGGCGGTCATAAGGAAGTATATGGTCTCCTCACGGAAGTCTCCTCTCTGGCCGGAATAGTTGGTGGTCACAGTGAGATTAAAGGTATCAGTATCGGTCGCTCCTTCATTGTCAGTCACAGTGAGGGTGATCTGGAAGGTACCCATCTGGTTGTAAGTCATGGTAGGTTTTTCCCCACTGAGGCCGTTAGACCACTTGTAGGAGACGATACTGCCGTTAGGGTCATAGGATTTGGCGGCACTGAACTGTACCGGCAGCCCTACAAATGCGGTGATGTCACCCCCGGCGTCGGCTACAGGAGGCAGGTTGGGATTGGCGGTGCTTACAGTGGCACTGGAGGTGCCGGTATTGCCGGCTTCATCGTAGGCTATGGATTTAACGACATGGCTGCCGCTGGGCACCAGGGCGGTATTCCAGCTCACCGAATAGGGGGCGCTGGTGTCTTCCGCGATCAGCACGCTGTCGTAGTAGAAGGCTACTTTGGTCACTGCCACATTATCTGTGGCAGTGGCAGATACTGTTACTGTACCCACCAGGCTGGCCCCATTGATAGGGGAGGTCAGGGAGGTAGTAGGAGCTATCTCGTCATCAGGATTAGAGTTATACCATACTCCATCTTTATACCAGCCATTGCCGCTGCGGGTCAGGTCAGCACTCTGGGAGCCGGCATTGTTATGGAACAGGATCTGGCAGGCAGTCTGGTTGGTCAGAGCGATATAGTACCAGTTGTTGCCTTCGGAAATCATGGCTTTGCCGGGCCAGGTAGTAGACAGGGAGTCAGGAGTGCTGAGCCAGTAATGGGCGTATACCTTGGCCCAGTTATTGACATTCTTAAAGTGGATGGTCATTATGGGAGTAGTGTTTAATTCGACTACTACAGATACAGTAGCAGTGGCGGTGAGGCCTTCAGAGTCTTTGACCTGCACCTTTACGGTTTTGGTGCCTATAGTACTGTAAGTATGGGTGGCAGTCAGGATGGAGGAATAGCTGGTGTCATAGGTACCATCATTTTCCCAGTCAAATCTGACTTCTACAGCCCCTTCAGCGTCAGTGGAACCGGATGCATCAAAGTTGAACAGGGTAGCAGTAGTGCCAGTAGTCTTATCTGAGCTGAGAGCGGCCACCGGGGCGGTATTGGGGTTGTTTACAGACACAGCTATGGGGGCAGAAACACCTTCATTCAGGGCTGCATCAAATGCTTTGGTACTCAGGCTGTGAGGGCCATTAGGACTGGTTTTAGTGTTCCAGCTCAGAGAGTAGGGTGCTGAAGTATCTGTACCTATCAGGGTAGTACCATCGTAGAACTCTACTTTGGTCACAGCTGTATTGTCGCTGGCGCTGGCGGTCAGAGTCACGGTGCCGGACAGGGTGGTGCCGGCCGCGGGTGAGGTCAGTGCAGTCACAGGGGCTTCTGCATCGTCGGGGTTAGTGTCATGCCAGGTTCCATCGTACCATCCGTCTCCGGTGCGGCTCAGATCTGTTGTCTGGGGGGCGGAATTGGCATTGAACACGATCTTGGCATAGGTCTGGTTGGTGATTGCTATATGGTACCAGCCGTTACCCAGGTCGTTCATCTTTTTTCCGGGCCAGGTGGTGGACTGTGCATCAGGCAGGGTAGCCCAGTAATGTATATAGGCACTGCCCCAGGCTGTAGGTTTTTTATAGTAGATGTCCAGGGCCTGTATACTGTTTTTAGAGACACTGATATTTACTGTTGCAATATCTGTGGCGCCTTCAGAGTCTTTGACCTGTACAGTGACTGTATAAGTCCCTTCTGTAGAGTAAGTGTGGGTGGCGGATTTTGTGCTGGAATAGGTGGTGTCATAAGTACCATCACTTTCCCAGTCAAATCTGACCTGCACTGCACTGCCGTCTTCGCTGTCACTGGAAGCCGAGGCATCCAGGGTGAACAGGGTAGCAGTCGTGCCGCTGGAGGGAGATGCGTTTATCTGTGCTATGGGAGGAGTATTGGGGCTCAGGTCTACCTGCACACTGATCAGGTCAGAGGCTGTCAGTCCTTTGGAGTCCATGACCTCTGCCTTGGCAATATAATGGCCGGCTGCGGAATAGACATGAGTGGCTGTCTTGGTATAGCTGAACGCGGTATCCCAGATCCCGTCACCATTAAAGTCAAATCTGACCTGTATATTGGCCCCGTCTTCAGGGTCGGATGAACCGGATGCGTCAAAAGTAACAGTCTGGCCGGTCTGAGCGGGATTGGGAGATGCATCCAGGTTAGCGGTGGGGGCGGTATTCGGTTTTTCTGTGACTGTGATAGTGAGGCTCTTGGAGTCAGTCAGTCCTTTGGAGTCACGTACCTGCAGGGTCGCCTGGTAAGTACCGGGTGTGGTGTAAATATGAGAAGCTGTCTTGACTGTAGACCATACAGTGTCGTAGTTTCCATCACCTTCCCAGTCCCAGCGTACTTCTACATTGGATCCGTCTTCGGGGTCTGATGAGGCAGATGCGTCAAAGGAAACAGTCTCCCCTTCTTCTATATCCACAGGGATCGCTCCCAGGGAAGCGCTGGGAGGAGTATTGACCTCTTCCTGCAGGGGGATAAACTCCACCCATGAGTCACCAAAGATGACCCGGGTGATAAAGCCTTTCTTTCCCCAGTGGTTCCTGGATGTGTAGGGGGTTCCGGCCTGGGCTATGTCTGTCTCCCAGGACTCTGTGCTGCCTTCTCTCATAAAGGCCTTGAACTCGTACCATTCTCCGGTAGTCCCGGCCATAGACACGTCAAACTTCCACCAGTGGATGCCCCAGGTATTCTCGGGGTCTTCACCGTATCCGTCAGCGGCATAGGTCTTTTTAGTACCCCAGGTGGCGGGCCATACATTACAGGTCCAGTCCAGAGCAGACTCTGTGCCCCAGTCCAGGGTAGCATCACTGTTTTTAATAGCCAGAGTGGTTGTATTCTTTTTATTGAGATAAGTGATAGCTTCATCCATAGTGGCATAGAAAGAGGGTACCAGATTGGCATCATGTCCGCCCTTCACAAAGATATCCTGCCCGGAAGCAGTCTGTTTCTGCATAAAGATCACCGTACGTACACCATTGGTTACGATGCGGTTGGTATTGGTGATGGGGCCGCTGCCCATGGTCCATACGGCATAGTTGTTTCCGGATGCGGCCAGGGTCCAGTCGGTACCGGGGTTCCAGTTTCCGGAACCTATCTTCATGGCTACCTTTGCGTCTATGATGGCTGCATACTGTGAAGTGTCAGCTACCTGTATATTTACAGTAGAGGTAGAGGTCAGTCCCATAGACTTACGTATCCCCATCAGTTTCTTTATCTCGCTCTTCAGTCCCCAGTCATAGACATGAGGCCAGTACACGGAAGGTACTCCCGGGTGAGTCAGTATATAGGCATATCCCTGCATGATTCCATTCGAAGGGAAGGGCCAGTGGTTCTGTCCGCCTCCAGGGCTGGATCCGGTGTCATGGTTATCCAGGAAGGTCACTGCCTTGGCAGGATTCCATCCTACATAGCCTATGGGTTTGCCGCTGTCGTCCTTCAGCCTCCAGTACTGACTGTCCTGTACGGCCAGCATGAGCTGCCACTTGGTGGTAAAGTCAAACACTGCACTCTTGTTACCGCTGGCACTGACCCAGTCAGCCAGGTACTGCCTGTGACCCTTTACTCCGGTGGAGCCGGAGGCATAGTAGTCCCCGATGATGTCAGGCCAGGTCTCAGCCACTGAGAAATAGGGGGAGGTAGCATCATTATAGATACCGTTGTAGTATCCGCTGTAACCCTTGGTAAAGTCATATCTCCATCCATCGTAGCCGATGGTGTTTTTCATCCATTTCATCCACTCTATGATGGAGGCCTGCACATAGGCCTTGGTGTGGTCGATGTCACGGGCCGCTGCATAGGGCTGGCCGGTGTCGGGAGCTCCGGTGGAGCTGGTCCACTCATCATCGGCACATACAGAGTCGGTACCCCAGGCGGGCTCAGTAAAGTCACCCCATCCTGTAGTTCCCACACGGTGGTTGATCACGATATCAGCTATAGCCTTGATGCCCTTGCTGTGCAGCTGTGTGATAGCATTCTGGAGCTGGGACTGGTTACCATAAGGCCCGCTCTGTACATAGAGCTTACGGGGGAGGTAGCCCTCGTCAGAACCGGCATCGCTACTGGGGGGCAGCCACACCATGTCGAACCCGGTATCAGCGATATCGGAGGCATTGGCAGCTATCACATCCCACCAGGGATAGCTGGCGTGTGATTCCCAGTGGAATCCCTGCAGTAACACCGAGGGACTATTCCCATCGTGTACTGCTGCATTTCCTGGATTG
The DNA here is from genome assembly GCA_964537555.1 of uncultured Brevinematales bacterium. Lineage (GTDB taxonomy): Bacteria > Spirochaetota > Brevinematia > Brevinematales > CAYRWR01 > CAYRWR01. The sequence continues at coordinate 12,205 of CAZIAD010000022.1, read as the reverse complement.
GCCAGAAAAAACGTTAATGAAAGCAGAATCAGAGCTAAAAACCTTTTCATTTATACCTCTTAAAATATTGATTTCAGCGCTCAGTGCAAAATAAACGGAAGCGCTTACATTTATATTGCAATAAGCGTGCCATATTTTAAAAATTAGCGTTTATTAATTGTATTGTAAGCAAATAGATATATTTTACGGTTTTTGAATAAGCCCGATTTGAAGGCATTAGAGGGCAGGGTGCATTTTGTAATGTGATGTGAATCACCTGAAAGCCATCCATCAGAAAATGTAAGAAAATCCGGGTTTATGAAAGTATTTACATTAATGCTGGAATTTTCCGATAAAATAATGTAAAATATTGACAATAAATGTAAGGAAGTTTCATGGCCGATAATAAAAATAAAAAGACCACCATCTATGATGTAGCCGAGCTGGCTAATGTCACTATTGCTACAGTGTCCCGGGTTATCAACGGTAAAGACAATGTAGCCGAAGCCACCCGTAAAAAAGTAATGACCGCCATAGAGTCTTTAAATTATTATCCTTCGCCCATAGCCTCCGGACTATCCCGTTCCCGCTCCAAGGAGATCGGTATCCTGGTACCCTTCTTTTTTGGCGAGTTCTTCCTCAAGATCCTGGATGGCACAGCCCAGGACCTGGATGACCATGACCTCATCCTCTACAATGCCTCCTCCCCCGAGCATAAAAAACAGATCATAGCCAAGGTAGTAGGGGAAAACAAGCTGGACGGCCTGTTTATCATCTCCCTGCCCGTGCTCCTGGATGAAGAGATCCAGCTTTCCAAGGCAAAGTTCCCTATCGTGTTATTAGACAACTTCAATAAAGAATACAGCTCAGTCTCGCTGGACAATGTGTTTGGCTCCTTTAAGGCTACCGAGCACCTCATCGACCTGGGCCATAAGAACATTGCCATCATCACCGGGGCTGCCGAAGACCCCTTCCATCTCACCGTGGCCAAAGACCGCCTCAAAGGCTACAAGATGGCCCTCAATATGGCTGAGATCCCCCTTAATGAAAAGTATATTGCCATCAATGACTGGAGCCGGGAAGGGGCCTACTTCCTCACCAAAAAGCTCCTGTCCCTCAAAGAACCCCCTACCGCTATCTTCTCGGTATCAGACCTGCAGGCCGTGGGTATCCTGGCTGCCATCCGGGATATGGGACTGTCCTGCCCTCAGGACGTGTCTGTCATGGGTTATGACAATATGGACTTTACCGACTATATCGGGCTCACTACCGTGGCCCAGCCTCTGCATATTGTATCCCGCCTGGGTTCCAATGTCATGCGGGAGCAGATCGAGAGCGGCATCACCAAGAAAGAAAGCGTGGTCCTGCAGCCTTCTCTGGTCATCCGCGATACCACCGCTCCGCCTCCCTCTACAGAAGCCTGAGGCAGGCCAGGCCATTTTTTCCTCATCCACTAGCGGCATCTCCGTCATCTGGTACTTTCCCCTGCATATCAGGAGGCACCGGGCATTTTTAGACGGCTCTGTAGAATAAGACTATTTCCAGGTTCCAGGTAAAATCAAAGCGATCAGCATCCTTGAGTATTCCTCTGACCCCTAAGCAGGTCTCAGTGATCACCATTCTACTTAGCTAATAAAACCTTCTCCTTTCCAGCATCTGTCACAGAGGACGACAGCATTCAGCTCTGTCCAGAGTGGGGTACTGCCCCCACCGGGAGTGGATTATATCATGTCCAGGGGCTGCATGGATGAGGGCCTGTTACCCTCACTATTTACAGTGCCCTTTATGCTCATGGCTACGCCCTCCCGGAACCTGGCTTGAATTAAAGCCTGAAATGAGGTAAAATCTTGAGTCAGGCAGCTAATTTGGGACCTAAAACTAAAAAAACGGGAATACCTCATGAAAAGAGAGCCTATACAGCGATTTCTTCAGCTCAGCCGTAACTATCCTGTGTTCGATGTGCGCAGTCCCGCCGAATATGAAAAGGGCCATATCCCCGGAGCCTTTAGTCTGCCTATTGTGGATGATGCCCAAAGGGCTGAGGTAGGTACCCTCTATGTTCAGGCATCTCCCCGGGATGCTTACCTCAGGGGACTGGAACTGATCGGGCCCCGTCTCCATGAATTTGCCCGGACTGCCCTGGAGCACAGTGTAGAGGGGAAGGTCTTGCTGTACTGCTGGCGGGGTGGCATGCGCAGTAACAGCATGGCCTGGCTGTTTGAGCTGGTAGGCCTTAAGCCTGTGGTACTGGAGGGAGGCTATAAATCTTTCCGGGAGCATATTCGACAGTCATTTGAGAGGAAACTGGACTACATAGTACTGGGAGGCTACACCGGGGCCGGAAAGACTGCTCTGCTCCATAGACTGGCTCAGGCCGGGGAGCAGGTACTGGACCTGGAGGGCCTGGCCCGTCACAAGGGCTCGGTATTCGGGGCTATCGGCATGGGAGAACAGCCTCATTATGAGAGCTTTGAGATCAGTCTGTATGAACAGCTGTCGGGGATGGACCCGGGCCGTCCGGTCTATGTCGAGCATGAAAACCGGGAGATAGGCCGGCTGCTCCTTCCCCCCGCCTTATACAGCCGCATATCGGCAGCCCCCCTCATCCTTATTGAGCGGAGTATGGACCACCGGTTAGGACGGCTGGCCCAGGACTATCTCTCAGTGGATAAAGCTATTCTAAAAGGCTATGTGAGCCGGATCGGGAAGCGGCTGGGCGGGGAGCGTACCCGGCAGGCTCTACTGGATATCGATGAGGGAAATATGACTGAGGCTATCCGGGCGGTGCTGCACTATTATGATAAAGCCTATCAGCGCAGCCTGGACAGGAACAATAATATCCGGGCTGTAATAAAGAGTGACGTGGATGAAGACCTGATACAAAAAATATTACACTTAAGTAAGGAAAGAACCCTATGAGTGAAACCAAACGACTGACCCAGTTCAGCCCCGGGGCGGGCTGCGGCTGCAAGATAGCCCCTGATGTACTGGAACAGATCCTGGACGAGCGCTTTTATGAGCAGCTGCATGACCCTAATCTGCTGGTAGGTAACGCAAACAAGGACGATGCCGCAGTCTATAAGATTAATGACAGACAGGCCATAGTGGCTACCACTGACTTCTTTACCCCCATAGTAGATGATCCCTATACCTTCGGGAGGATCTCTGCTACCAATGCCCTCAGTGATATCTATGCTATGGGAGCTACTCCCATCACAGCCCTGGCCATACTGGCCTGGCCCCTGGATAAGCTGCCCGTGGAGACGGCCCGGGAGGTATTCCGGGGGGCTGTAGATACTGCCCGGGCGGCCGGCATCCGTATTTCAGGGGGGCATTCCATCGATATCGGTGACCCTGTATTCGGACTGGCCGTAAACGGCATCATAGATATTGAGTATATAAAGTCCAATGAAAAGGCCCGGCCCGGAGATAGTATCTACCTGACCAAGAAAATAGGAGTAGGGATACTGTCTACGGCCATTAAGCGCAGTATCATCTCTCCGGAACACCAGGCCCTGATCATGGATATGATGACTACTCTTAATAAACAGGGTATGGACTACGGCCGGCAGTCCTATGTGCATGCCATGACCGATGTGACCGGGTTTGGCCTGGTCGGGCATCTCAGTGAGGTCTGTGCAGCCAGCCGGGTATCCGCAGAGCTGTACTACGAGGATATCCCGCTTATTCCCGGCCTGGAGTCCTATCTGGATCAGGACTGCTATCCGGGGGGAACTATCAGGAATTTCGAGGCTTATGGACACAAGATAGCAGGAATCGATAGTGAGAACAAAAAACTCATCGTCTGTGATCCCCAGACCAGCGGGGGCCTGCTGGTGTTTGTGGACCCCGGCCATAAAGCAGACTTCCTGGAGCTGTCACGGGACATAGGCAGCACTGTGTATGAAATAGGCAGAGTAGTAGACAGACAGGAGCGAGCGGTCTCGGTAGTGGGATAGGTGTGAATAGGGAAAGGGAGCCCGTGATCCTGATTCACACGAAGGATCTTTGAGTATGTTGGGGAGAAGGTATAAGGTAGTGCCCACTGTCCGAGGAAGATCCTTCACTACGCAAAGCTTCGTTCAGGATGACAGGGTGGAGTCGTCTGACTGAGAGAACGAAGGGGAAGACTTCTCGTCATCCTGAGTCATACGAAGGATCTTTGAGTATGTTGGGGAGAAGGTATAAGGTAGTGCCCACTGTCCG
>CAZIAD010000022.1:0-7920 GCA_964537555.1 uncultured Brevinematales bacterium | reverse complement strand
AGGAAGATCCTTCACTCCGTATGACTTCGTTCAGGATGACGGAAATAATTTGAGCAATCAGAATCCCGTCTTGCCAAAAAATCCGTGTAAATCCTGTAAATCCGTGTCTTTAATATCCCCGAATCGAGTAGGAAAAGTAAAAAGTCTGTACCATACATCTACCTGTCGACACTTCGAGTGTGAGGTGGTGGGGTGGAGTTTACCTCAGGATGGCGGAGTGGGGTCGTCTCACAGGGGATACGAAGAGGTAGCTAGCCCGTCACCCTGAGTCTCGCGCAGGGTCTAAGAGTAAAGTTGGGATTAGATAAAAGATAGCGCCCTCTGTCCGAGGAAGATCCTTCACTACGCAAAGCTTCGTTCACGATGACGGAAATAATTTGAGCAATCATCATCCCGTCTTGCCAAAAAATCCGTGTAAATCCTGTAAATCCGTGTCTTTAAGGTCTCCTAATCGAAGCAGCAAAGTAAAAAGGCTGTACCATGCATCTACCTGTCGACACTTCAAGTGTGAGGTGGTGGGGTTTATCGAAGGGTGAGAGATCCCTCCCTTCCGGCCAAACAAAAAGGAGCCAGTAAAATACTGACTCCTTGCTTACCCCCTAGGAGAATCGAACTCCTGTTGCAGGGATGAAAACCCTGTGTCCTAACCACTAGACGAAGGGGGCGTCCTTCAATCGGGCAATATTATAGCATACTTTTTGATGATATGTCAATATTTTTGTAAAAAAATAAAAAGCCTGTGCTCAATATTTTATCTCGAGTTCACCCTTACAGTCCCAGTCGTTCCATCAGGGCGGCTCGCATCTCCTGTTCCGGAGCTGGCTTTCCCGTCCACATCTCGAACTGCTTCAGGCCCTGATAGAGCAGCATGTCTATGCCATAGGCCAGCTGGCAGCCCCGGCTGGCGGCGTGTCTTAAAAACAGGGTCTCACGGGGGGTATAGACGATGTCCATCACCACTTTTCCCTGAGGGATGTGGGCGGCTTCCAGCACGGACAGGTGTTCCAGGGGATGCATACCGCAGGGAGTGGTATTGATCAGTATATCGTAGTCATGCATTTGTGAGGCCCACTGCTCATTATGGTAGGCTTTGACAGTCTGTTCCGGACTGAGTTTATCTATTTCCCTGAGCTTGAGGCTGAGATGTTCTTCCAGTACCAGTGATTCCTGGGTATCTTCTTCACGGGCAAATATGGAGAGCTTTAGAGGAGCCGCATAGTAAAACAGGGCAAAACATACGGCCCGGGCTGCGCCACCGCTGCCGAATACCGCTATCTTTTTATGATTTATGTCTGTGACCTGGGACAGGGCCTGGAAGAAACCGTAGGCGTCGGTATTTGACCCTATGAGACGATCTCCTTTTCTGCAGATCAGGTTGACCGAGCCTACCAGGCGGGCTATATCCTCCAGCTCATCCAGGTAGGGCATGACGGCCACTTTATGAGGGATGGTCACGCTGGCTCCCTGGATTCCCAGGGCTTTGATGCCTTTTACTGCAGATTCCAGCTCCTGATCAGGGACATCAAAGGCCATATAGGCGGCATTGAGGCCCAGCTTCTTAAATCCGGTATTATGGATAGCCGGAGAGAAACTATGCCTCACCGGGTGGCCCAGGATACCATAGACCAGTGTATTCGCGTCCAGCATAGCTTTATCCTTTATTGTCTATTGCGGAGATCTTATCCACCCGGTTCTGGTGGCGGCCTCCTTCATACTCAGTACCCAGCCATATATCGAGGTAGCGGGAGATATCATCCATGGTACGGCGTCTGCCTGCCAGCACCAGCACATTGGCATCATTATGCCGGCGGGAATACTCTGCCGAGTATTCGTCCATGCACAGAGCTGCCCGTATCCCTTTGACTTTGTTCGCTACTATAGAGGCTCCTATGCCGGATCCGCACAGCATCACACCCCGTTCTACATCGTGACGGGCTACCGCCTCACAGGCAGGTTCTATATAGTCAGGGTAGTCTACACTGGCTGATGAATCCGTCCCGAAATCTATGACTTCGTGGCCTTTTTCTTTGAGGTACTGGACTACTTCTTTTTTTCTCTCATAGGCAGCATGGTCACTGGCTACTGATATTTTCATAGAGCATTTCTCCTTAGATTAAGAAAGGGCAGTCTGAGAGACTGCCCTTGAGTGTTTTTTTTAAAGTTCTCCATCATCCTCTGGGGCTGTGCCTTCATCTTCTTCTATGACAGTGTCACTATAAGTGTTGTCATCCTCAGATAAGTCTTCATCCAGAAGAGGGTTGCCTTCCGGGTCAGAGATAGAATTACTGCTGCTGGACAGGCTGGGGTCGATGGTTTCCAGGGCTTCCTGGGCATATACCAGGGCCAGACTGCCGGAATAGGATTTCATAAGAGTCTCTATGATAGCTACAGCCTTGATGCGGTCATTGGCCTCTTTCTTACTGTCTACATAGGATGCTACCGCCAGCATAGTACTGACCAGGAGCTCTATGTCATCCTTTTTCTGGGAGATCTGGTTATATTCCAGCCAGTATTCGATCTGGTAGGGGACTTCTACATAGTCTCTGATGATATGATATTGAGGTTCATTCCATAATTGAATGGGGACTACTTTTGCCCATAGCTTTCCATCAGTATTATTGGTCTCCATGATGTATACCAGGGTTGTGGGATACACGACTTTGGAATCCCCTTTGAAAGAAGCTTTGGAATACAAAATAGTCTTGTTCAGGATCACACCCTTGCCGATAGGATTAGCTACCAGGTGCGACGCTCTGACAAATCCGTCTTTCTTACTTTCTGTAGCAAATACTTTCACATATTCAGACTGGTCTTTCTGAGCCATATTTTTGACTATGAGGGGGGTCTTGGTCTTGACCTGTAATTTTTCTCCCCATGATACATCCACCGATGTCCATTCCAGATTGTAATTGGAAGATACCTGATCTACTTTAACGGACTTTATGGTCTTACCATCACTGTCTACATAATTGGTATCCACGTTGACTGAATTAGTAGTGATAGTCAGTGATTTAAGCTTGTACAATGATGAACTGGGCCTCTTGGAATAGTAGACATATTTTTTTTCATTTTTGGCGCCACAGGCAGTAAAGACAAATAAGATTGATGCCATGACAATAAATCTGGATATTTTCATAAAGAATCTCCTAAATGATTTTAACTATTATATATTATAGTGTATGAAATGTAAATAATTTGTCTCTCCTGGCTGTCTGTGGAATTTATAATACAGCATCCAGTTTATAGATCTCATCTACCAGGATCTTATTTTCATCTGTCTTTCCCTTGATCAGGAAAAGTTCTTTTTCCTTTATCACATGGATGAATCTCTTATATTGAGCCGGGAAAAATACCGCCTCAGAGAGCCCGCTGGGATCACTGATAGAGGCAAAGGCCATTTCTTTTTCGTTTTTAGTCTGTATCACTCTCAGCTTATAGAGGTAGACCGCACACACAGCGTAATTCAGCTGAGGCAGGTGAGAGAGCTTGTCGATGTCCATTTTATTGAGGTCTTCCTGGTATTTATGGACGGGATGCTGGTCCAGGAAGAGGTCAGTAGACTCCTGAATGTATTCCATGTCGGCCAGTTCTGACTGGGGTGGGAGCGTTTTTTGTCTGCAAAAATCCATAGTGACAGGGAGTTCTTTTTCAGGATTATTTTGAAATAGCCCGAATTCATCCAGCTCAGAATGGTCCTGGATATGGTTATCCCGGATCCATTGAGAAATGATGGGATAGGCCTCCAGCAGGGTGCCGATATCGGGGTGATCCCAGCGTAGGGCTCCGCTTTTAATAATATTTTCCACCTGGCGTTTACTCAGGTTTGTGGACTGATGTCGTATCAGGAAGTCTACCAGGCTGATATAGGGCCGGTCTCTCCTGATATTAACGATGGTCTGGGCATCATTGCTGTTAAGGTATTTTATCACTATGAGGCCGGTGCGGATGTCCTCTTTCTCAGGTGTAAAGTATACATTGCTGTGATTAATATCCAGCCCCAGGATTTTGATCCCCTGAGAACGGGCTTCAGCTATGAGATCGTTTATTTTGACGGGATATCCGATAGCATTATTTAAGTAGTGCAGATAGTATTCTTTTTTATAGTAAGTCCAGAAATATACGGCATAATAACTGAAATAGGCATTACTCAATGCCTGATAGTAGGGATAGAGCGTGGCCGCTTCTTCCATGATCATGTTGACCAGTCTCACAGCAAAGTCGTCATCCATTTTTTCCAGTCTGCAGGCTTCCAGGAGGTCCTGCCTGATAGGTGGAATACTTTCATCATCCCTGTTTTTTAATGCATGGTAAAAATTTTTAACGGATGCATCAGTGTAGCATTTAATGTGTGAAAAGATCTGGTTTAACTGCTCTTCATAGAGCAGAATACCATAAGTCTGAGCCAGTATATCTTTCAGGAAACCCGGTATTTCGTAAGACTCTCTGGAGCTTTTTCTGCTGATAAAACTCTCCGCTTTCTGGCTGTTTTTCAGAGAATAATTATACTGCAGGGCAAATAATTCAGTGAGTGTATCAATGGAATCGGGTTTTAACTGCCGGCACAGGGTCTTGAGGTACTGGTTTTCCAGAATGCTGATACTGTGCTGGCTCCAGGTAGAAATGGCCATCCATACTTTAGTGTCATCCAGGCTGATCGCGTCCAGAGGGACTATGCGGGTCAGTTGAAACAGGACATTGGTCATGCGTTGGCCCCGGATGTCCAGACTGAGAATATTACTCTGCAATATATCCTCTTTGCTGATCTGGCACATATAGCGTGAGTCCTGGTAGTATTCCAGGCTGAAGTATTTATCCACTCCCTGGGGGACTACTATAATAGTATCATTCTGAGGGCCCGCGTAGAGCGGTATCCCTTCAATACGGCTGCATATTTCCAGGAATTGCAGGGCTTCAGGATTATTTCTCACATAATTCTGAAGGCTCAGGCTTTTCTGGAGATGAGGCCGTATATATTTTTCTGAGCCTGATTGAAAGGAGGGAAAGAATTCCAGTATTTTGTTGACCTCATCTTTGGATAGTGGATAGACCTGGGATATATCCCTGATAGTAGATCTACCCAGCAGATGGGTGATAGCAGCAGCATGGGCTATTTGGGCTGACCCGAAATGCTTTATCACAAAATCTATCACTTTCTGCTTATCCTTCCAGCCTACATCGATCTCAAAATGGGGATGGTCAGTAAGACGGGTAAATGACAGCAGGGGATGCTCCAGCGGGTCGATATGATGCTGCCGGAACAGGTAGAACACCAGGGAGGCTATACTCAGGCCAGTACCGGGGGACTGGGGGATATGTTCCCTTAATATATTTTCCAGCAGGGATTGCAGAAACAGATAGGTGTCACTTAGTCCATTGTTTCTGATCTTGTCCATCTCCCGGTTCAGTCGATCCTGATAAACTTCGGTGTTTTTACCCAATTGCATCAGGCTCAACTCACACATTCGCTCCAGTCTGTCCGCAGATTGTTCGCTAGAGCTGAGGGTAGTATGTTCCAGGTCTATATGTGCCTCTATAGAGGACAGGAGCCTGTTATTGTTTTCCAGGAGGTCGGGGTGGTTGGAAAACAAATGATCAAACTCCTGGCTGGAACGCACACTATAATCCATTTCCGGGTCCAGAGGGTATCCTCGTTCATCCTCTTTGTGGTGTTTCTGCCGGAATGCATTGAGGTAAAAAAACGCCTCTTTATCGGGGTGATGGTATCGAGATTCAATATTGGCCAGACCCGGTACATCATAATGCCGGATAAGTGCCAGCACCTGTTTAATAAGGTCTACCTTGGGGTGGCCGGTGTAATTTATGGAGACATAATACTGATTAAAGAAAAGGTCTTTCATTTTTTCAAAATACTGAGTGAGGTAGGTATAATTATCATAATGGGAGAGGATTTCTGCTTCGGCTATAAAAGTGATCCCTTCTTTATGTTCTGCCAGTTCTTTGAGGGTCAGTCTGTAATTCAGTTCCTTTTCAAACCTTTGATGGGACAGGCTGTTCAGTTTAAATATATTACTGAGGCCGATGTTGTTATGGGCAATTAAAACAATGGGGTAGCAGCCTTTGCCGCTGACCCCATTAGTAAATAATGTTATTCCATAAACCGGTTTGATATTTTTTCTCAGACACATTCGGGTGAGAGAATAATATCCAAATGTGGATAGGGTATCAGTCAAAGAACATGCGCTGTATCCCTGGAAGGCATTAAAATGTACCAGGTCTTTTACTTTTAGTAAAGAGCCTAAAAAGGAATACTCGCTGTGCTGGCAGAAATTAACCATACTCTATTCAATAATTTGTTGTAATTGCTTTCCTGCAGCTTTAATAAAAGCCTCAAAAGTCCCGTTTTTAGATTCAGATGTCCCACTCACTCTGATGTTCTTAGCTGCGATAATATCTCCGGTAGCTGTATCGATAAGCTGGGAAGATAAAGCATAAAAGCCTACATATCTCTTCAGGGATTCTTTGTAAGTAGGGGTTATATCGGAATTAACATGCAGAATAAACACCCGCTTTATGCCTTCGTTACTTAACTGCTTAAGGGCGGTATCATTGACTTCAAATATTTTTTTCAGGGATATTGAATCCGGGAATTTCCGGGTCTTGTAGCCTTTTTTCTGCAGATAAGACAGGGCTTCTGAGGTCAGCATAGGCACTTTTTTAAAATCCCCGTCTTTTTCTTCAATGGCTATCACTGCGGTGGGGATATTAAGGTTGGCTAAATTCACGGCTTTAAAGGTGACCGCGCTATTCACTCTTTCGATATAACTCTTGGCAGTATTGTGATATTTTTTAAATTCATCAGGCAGGTTCAGCATCTCATCCAGAGGCAGATAGAGTGAGGCATAGATCCTGGTTGCACTATTGACTTCTTCCAGTCTGTCTATAGTGACCTCGACCACACCATTTTTACCGGAGACAGAATTCTTGGTGTAATCCCCTCTGTTATCCTTCAGGGTAAATTTGATATTGGCTCCAGAGACAGGGACTTTTCCATTATTTCCTGCATACAGTACATTAAAGCTGATCTTGGATTTCATGGAGATATCTATTTCTTTGGGGACTTCTTTGGACTCAATGATCAGGTTAGCCAGGATCTTCCCCATTTCACTGATGTAAATGGGAAACTCATCCTGTCTTTCCTCGACTTTAGAGGAAGCCAGGGCGGCATTCAGGTAGGCCCGAACGGCATCCAGTATCCTTCCGTCACTGAGAGCCGTTTTTGCTTCAGTCAGGTTCCTTTCCACCAGTTCCAGTTTTCTTTTGAGTTCACTGATTATGCGGGCTCTTTCCTTTTCGACCACAGATTTTTGAATCTTGACGAGGACCCAAACCTGATATCCCTGCAGGCCATCGTCATTAAATGCTTTAGCTTCGGTCTTTTCTGTCTCTACACCGGACAGGCGGGCTGCAGATTTGGTGATCAGAGTCTCTTTCATATCTTTTTTTAGTTCAGAGTCATCGGACAGAGATCCATACGTCTCAAAAACGGAAGTCACAGATGATTCCTCAAATATATATGCCATAGCTTCTGCTTTGGCTTTGTTTACAGCAGCATCCTGTAAGATCTGTACTGCATCTATACCTTCAGAAAAGCCTGCAAAATAATAATATTCACTGCTCTTGGGCGGATTAAGAGCCCAGTCCGGGCCTGTGCCTCTTGATTCCGGCTTGCTTCCCCCTCCTTGACAGGAGATGAGCGCAGAGATGACTAAAAGACTGAATAGGCTGATTACTGATCTTTTCATTATGGTTCCTCCAATCAAAAATCTATAAAAGAAATTTTCTTTACTATAACATCAAATCATAAACTTATAAAGAAATAACAGTAATATTTCTTTTAGGGTCAATGCAATTCCTAAGGTGGTGAGGACTGGAATTGCTGCTCCGTACACCAGATCGTTA
>CAZIAD010000021.1:0-54522 GCA_964537555.1 uncultured Brevinematales bacterium | reverse complement strand
AGCTGACCCAGCTTCACTTTAAAGTCCCGGGGATTCTCCCCTGCCTTCATCTTCTGCCCGATCACTTTTACTTCTTCTATAGGCACATCAGTGAGCAGCTCATAGTACTTGGTGATGAGCTCATCGGGGATGGACATGATCTTACCGAATATATCCTTGGGCTCGTCAGAGACCCCGATGTAGTTGCCCAGAGACTTGGACATCTTCTGGACTCCGTCAGTACCCTCGATAATGGGCATGGTGATCACCACCTGGGGGGTCTGTCCGCTTTCCTTTTGCAGGTCTCGCCCTACCAGCATGTTAAACTTCTGATCGGTACCACCCAGCTCTATGTCAGACTGCAGGGCTACCGAGTCATATCCCTGTATGAGTGGGTACATAAACTCTATCATGGAGATAGGCTTACCTTCTTTGTAGCGATTGCTGAAGTCATCTCTTTCCAGGATACGGGCCACAGTATACTTGGAGGTCAGCTCCAGCACATTTTCAAATGTCATAGGCGCGCACCACTCCGAATTAAATACGATGCGGGTCTTTTTTTCATCCAGGATCTTAAAGATCTGCTGTTTATAGGACTCCGCGTTTTTCTTTACTTCCTCCCGGGTGAGGCGCTTTCGGGTAGCTGACTTGCCGGTAGGGTCTCCTATCATGGCAGTAAAATCCCCTATCAGAAAGATGACCTCATGGCCCAGGTCCTGCATCTGTCTAAGCTTCCGCAAGGGGACGGTATGGCCCAGGTGCAGGTCGGGAGCACTGGGATCAGCCCCGTATTTGATCTGCAGGGGCTTGTTATTTTCAATGGATTTTTTCAGTTTTTCTTTCAGCTCTTCCAGGGGGACTATCTCTACTGCCCCTCTTTGTATTATGGATAGTTGTTCTTCCAGTGACAGGCTCATGCGCTTCTCCTTTTAACGATGTAGGTATATTTTAAGGGGTGAGTGCAGATTGAGCAATATTTTAGGCTTTATTCTCGGTAATAAATATCCGGCTAAACTCTGGTAACATACGATCTCATCAGAGGTAAGTATAGGTTATTTATATACTATTAACATAGGTTTTCACCCCACTTTATTAATTTTTTTTACTGATTTACTTGATTTTCTGTTTTTTCCAGTGTAAAGTTAATTAAATATTTTGAAAACACTTTTTGGAGGTTTTTATGAAGAAGCTTTTGTTATTAGGATTGTTGATCCCGATGCTGTCCGGTTGTTTCCTGTTGTTTACTAATCTCGACACTTTTACCTCAGATGGCTATGAGCCCGATGACACTCTGGGTTTCGCTAACACTATCTCTAAAACCGGTACTCCCCAGACACATACTTTTCATGTAGAGGGAGACTCAGACTGGGTTACTTTTTATGGTTATGATTACAATGGTGGTAGTGGATACGAATACAGAATAGTAGTTACTGAAGTCACCACTTCTATGGACGTTGATTTTAAGATTTATGATAGCCTAGGAAATTTAATTACTGGTAATATAAATACTTCTGATGTTGTAACTTATGACTTCCAGCCCACTGCTGATGACACCTATTATATCGAAATTTATGAGTATGGCAACAATGAGACTGGTGAGTATAATATTTCCGTAACTGAAATGTAAAACTTACATTTTATTATGAAAACAGGCTGTCTGAAAGACAGCCTGTTTTCTCATATTCACATCTCCCATACAGCAAGCCATCCCGTTCCAGCTGCTCATCCATAGCCGTATCCCGGCCCCGGGTAGTGAGAGTGCCCCCGGTGAACATTCCATTGGCCCCGGCCTATGACAAAGCTCAGGATCATAAATAATGGCATGATAGATTTAATACACATTTAGGACTGAACAGTCCGGGGCTGCATCATACTTGCATTAACTTTGTTCACTTTCTTTTTTTGAAAGGTAATAAATGCACCCTGCTTTTCCTGGGGTCTACGGTGATGACTGCGCCATTTTGAATGATCTCTGTATTGGTATTTATTACTTCTAATATAATTTTCCCGGTTTCTGAAGGTATGATGTTTTCTATTCTGACTTGTAATACACTGGGGGATGAGGCCCGTGTAGCATAAAGAATAGCGCTAAAATCTAAATCATGGGTGAATACCAGACAATCATGGTCTCTTGCCCAGGTCATGAGAAGCTCATCATCCGCCCCTTGATCACCTACTTCACTCCAATGAAAAACATCATGACCGTGTTTTTCTAAGAATTTTTTCCAAACAGGTGATATATTCATATCCAGAAGTATTTTCATCAGGCCTTAATCATCACATCATATTCTTCAGTGCGCCAAGTGGCATAGGATAAGGCTGCAAAAATATCTTCTTTTTCCAAATAGGGATATAATGAAAGTATATCCTCAGGATTCTTACCTGTGGATAGAAGGCCGGTTATGGTGCCTACAGTAACCCGCATACCTCTGATACAGGCCTTACCGCCCATCACTTTAGGGTCAAGAGTAATACGTTCAATTTCGGGAAAATTCATGCTTTTGTCCTTTCATATCTATTGCACCATTATATTTTCTGATATAGTGAAAGTCAAATTAATGATCTACACAACTTGTGGTGAAGCGATTCCAGATCCAAGCCCAAACAGCGCCACATCCCGTTCCAGCTGCTCGTCCATGGCCGTATCCCGGCCCCGGGTAGTGAGATAGCCCCCGGTGAGCATGCCATTGGCCCCTGCCAGCATGAGCAGGCCCTGCCAGTCATTCATACGGGTCTCCCGCCCGGCGGCGAACTTGATAGTCTTAGTGGGATGTATGAGCCGGAACAGGGCGAATACCTTGGCTGCCTCGGATGCAGCCAGGAGAGGCCGGTCCTGCATGGGCGTGCCCTTAATCGGGATCAGCACATTGAGGGGTATGACATCCACATCCAGCTCCTTGAGCGTAAAGGCCAGGCTGACCCTATCGGCCATAGTCTCTCCCAGTCCCAGTATACCCCCCACACAGCAGCCGATACCGTATTTCTTAAGTAACTTAATAGTATCCAGCCGGTCCTCTATGCTATGGGTCTGGGCGATGAGGGTGGAGTACTGAGAGGGATCTACCTGGAGATTGTGATTGTAGTGCTGTATGCCGGCCCGGGCCAGGGCGGAGGCCGTCTCCTCGGAGAGCATGCCCAGGGAGGCGCAGATATTCATGCCGGGCATCTGCTCCTTAATGGCGGCCATGGCATCCAGTATATTCTGAAAATCAGTATCTATTTTGTCAAAGCCGTAACCGCTGGTCACGATCCCGAAGCTGTGGACCCCCTGGTCATAGACCTTTTGAGCGGCTGCGATGATGGCCTGTTTTTCCCGGAGATCATATACTTCGGCCTCAGCCTCGTGGTGGGAGGACTGGGCGCAGTAGTTACAGTTCTCACTGCAGGCCCCCGAGCGGGCATTCATGATGGTACACTTATGACTCTGGGAAGCATATTTATTGCGCACTTTATTGGCCAGGGATACCAGGTCCACTATATCCTCCCCCTCCAGCCGGGACAGTTCCAGGGCCAGTTCTTTATCCAGGACTTCACCTTCCAGGACTTTATAGGCTTTTTGTATTGAGGGGTGTATCATTGATGACTCCTTTGTATACCTGTATCACATTCTGGTTTACAATATTTTATATCATTACAGATATACTGTCAATTTACTAAAGTCGGGCTGCTCGCTTGATAGGCTGAATATTTCATGATATAGTATTTCTAATAAATCTGAGGATAATCCATGAAAAAGATATTTGTTCTTAGCGCTTTATTAATTATAGTACCCTGCCTGATTTTCAGTCAGGAAGTCAAAGAAGAATACTTTGCCTATACCAATGATCAGGGCTATCACACCCTCCAGGCTATTACTGAATGGAATAACGAGTTCCTGGGGAAAAGCACAGAGACAACTACCCTGCTCTATGATAGTGAGGGCAGGATCACTAATATGAGCCGTCATAAGTATAGTCATCAAAAAGACAAGACCCTGTCCTATCTCCAGACTACTTTTCAGTATGATACCAGCCACAGGCTGATACAGGAGAGCCAGACTGACCAGGACAAGCACAGGGTCTACACCATCGACTATCAGTACGCTGGCAATTATCTGTCCCGCCAGGTGATCACCCTGCCTGCCGAGAAAAAGATCAAGACTACTCTCTACAGGCCTGATCAAAAAGTGTTGAGCTCCTACAACTCATTAATGGGACAGGATATCGTACTGGACAGCTATACTAATATCTATGACAGCCATTCTAATGTGATACGGATGATCAATACTCTTTATGGTTCAGTAAGCTCGGTCACAGAAAATAGTTATACTCCGGACCATCGCCTGGCTTCATCCATCAGCACCAATGCCCAGGGACAGGTATTATCCAGGATGACATTTGAATATGACGAGCAGGGTAATATGCTGAGCCTGTCCTTTATCTCTGCCTATACACCGGCCCCCCTCATGTTCAGCTATGAGTACAATAAATCGGGACAAAAGACCAGAGAGATCAACTCAGTATATGAGACTGAATACCAGTATTCCCGGACAGAAAAGCTGTTAAAGTCCATAAAGAAAAAACTGGACGGTACGGTAGAGGAAATCAGGACTTATGATAAATCAGGAAATCTGATCAGTATTGAAAACCCGCTTGTAAAAAGCAAGACCCTGATCAGGCGTTACAGTAATTAATCCAGGCTCTTTATAGGCCGGAACTGCTGAATTATACTGGTCTTTTTTCGCTGTTCCCCTTTTTTAATGTTCTGGTAGATCATATCAAAAGAGTCTTTCTTGTTTTTGCTGCTGACCAGGTTATAATTGGCATCGGGCCCCAGGGCCCAGTTGTTCACACTATCCTTGAACTGGGTGTCCAGAATATTTTTGATAAATGCCTTTTGGGCCTGCCCCTCTACCGGAAACAGGATCTCTACACGACGGTCCAGGTTCCGGGTCATCCAGTCAGCTGAGGATAAAAAGATCTCTTCATCCCCCCCATTATAGAAATAATAGATCCGGGGATGTTCCAGGAACTTACCCACTATACTATTGACCTCTATATTTTCTGACAAGCCCGGTATCCCCGGTTTTAAGGAGCAGATCCCCCGCACTATGAGATTGATCTTTACCCCGGCCTGTGAGGCCTCATAGAGTGCCATCACCATGGTGGTATCCAGCAGGGAGTTCATCTTGGCGATGATGTGGGTCTTGATCCCGTTTCTGGCATTTTCTGACTCACGCTGGATCAGGGAGAGCAGGCGGTTGCGCAGGTCCAGGGGGGCTACGATGAGCTTGTTCCACTTACTAGGCAAGGAAAATCCGGTGAGCAGATTAAATAAAGTAGAGGCATCCTCACCTATGGCGGTGTCACTGGTAAAAAAGCTGAGATCGGTATAGAGCCGGGCGGTCTTTTCATTGTAATTCCCGGTAGCCATGTGCACATACCGCCTGATCTCGCTGCCCTCACGCCGTACGATGAGAAGGCACTTAGCATGAGTCTTAAGACCGGCTACCCCGTAGATCACATGAGCCCCGGCATTTTCCAGACGGCGGGCCACATCGATATTCCTTTCCTCATCAAATCGAGCCCGCAGCTCGTCGACGATAGAGACATACTTTCCATTTTCAGCAGCTTTGACTAAGGCACTGATTATCTCAGACCCGCTGGAAGTACGGTACAGCGTCATCTTAATAGCCAGCACATTGGGGTCTGTCGATGCCTGCCTCACCAGTTGTACCACCGGATCATAGGAATGGTAGGGATGAAATAATACAGGCTCTTTTTCCCGGATCACTTCGAAGATATCCCGGTCTGAGAAATCCACCGGGTAAATGGGGTCTATGATCTCATCCTTAAGAGAAGGCATATCACATTTAGCATAGAGTTCAAACAGGTCCTGCAGCTTCATGATCCCGTTTATAGGATAGAGATCTGCCTCTGTGATATCCAGAGCTTTGACCAGTGAGCTTAAGATCACCGGTGATAGTTCTGCCTCATGCTCCAGTCTGACTACTGAACGCTTGTGCAGGCCTTTGATCTTGGATTCGATCTCAGTGAGGAGGTCGGCAGCGGCATCAGGGTCGATGGAAAAGTCCGCGTCACGGGCTATTTTAAAAAATCCGGAGGATAGTATTTTATAACCATTGTAGATATTTTCAGCAAAGAGCCTTACTACACACTCCAGAGGCACATAAGTCTGCTGCCCCTTGATCCGTACAAAGCGCCCCAGTACTCCTGCCGGTATCTGTATAAAGGACAGATTACTCTTTTCCAGCACCTGAGGATTATCTTCATTAGGCTCCAGCTCCAGTCCCAGATATATCTTACCGCTGACCAGGTTTGGGAAAGGATGGGTGGGCCCTACTGAGAGGGGAGTGATGATCTTTTGGGCCTGCTGTTCAAAAACTGACAGCAGGAATTCTTTATAGGGCTGTAGCTCTTTAGGGCTTGTGAGGATACTAATTCCTTCCTGGGCCAGAGCCGGGATCAGTTCTTTATTAAAAATACGGTACTGCTCCTTGAGGAGAGCCTGTACTTTTTTTCGTATGCCCTGCAGCTGCTCCTGGGGAGAGAGTAAATCGGGAGAATTTCCCTTGATGCCCATGTTATGCTGCTGCTTTAAGGCTGCAACCCTCACCATGAAAAACTCTTCCAGGTTTGAGGATACAATGGCTGTAAACTTGATCCTTTCCAGAAGAGGGTTTATCTCTTCTTTACTTTCGTGCAGGACCCGGCTGTTAAAGGCCAGCCAGCTCCATTCCCGGTTGATAAAATTTGAAGGGGCATCCAGTTTTTTCACAGTGCTTTCTCCAGTTGTACCGGGATACCAAAGAAGCTTTCAAAGAGGTCTCCCTTATTTTTAACAGCCTGATTAAAGATATCAAAAGCTACATCATCCATATTTTCCATATTGATATAGAGTATACAACGGCTGTCATCAATATCCACTTTTACTGACTGGACATGCTGGGTATGTATGGTATCCATCGCATCAGCCAGCCTCAGTAGCGAGGCCAGCCTGGATACCATGACCCTGCTCTCAATATTCAGGCTCATATATTCTGTATGGGTAGGTTTAGGAGTGGCTTTTCTGTGATACCGGGCGATCTGGGCAATAAGCCTCAGTTCGTTTTGATTCAGTCCCATAATCTCCGAGGTCATAATCAGCCTCACACTGTGCTTATGGTGAGATCCCGGGCTGATAAAGGCACCTATATCATGTAATATGGAAGCTACCTCCAGGAGCAGCCTTTCCTGATTACTGAATCCATACTGGTCTCTCATCTGGTCAAACAGGCTCAGGGCCAGTTGGGTGACCTTTTCGGCATGGGACTTATCGTACTGATACTTCAGTCCTATGGAGTGTGAAGCTGAGATGATGTTCTCCTGCTCCAGTCCCATATGTTCCAGTTCCATGCCATCCGGCGAAAAGGAGAGCTGATTTAACAAGGCTGAGGAAAGAGAGACTACCGGAAAAATGATCTCATGGGCATCAGACAGGGTAAAAAAAGTATTGATCATCAAAAAGGCCAGCTTGGTGGTCCCAGCCACATTCTCCATCAGGTTATATTTTTTAGTGAGTTTTAACAGGCTCATGGATGAGATCTTATCCGCTATAGCGGTGAATTTCTTACGGGTAATACGGAATACACCATTGACCTCTTTACAGTCTTCATGTACTTCTATGAGCTTGCGGGCATCGTCATTGATGACCACAAAGCGGTCAATAGAGGTCACATCATTATAACGTTTTACATTCTGAGAGAAATTGACGGTAAGAGGACGTACTATGTAGGAATAGTAACGATCCGGCATTTCTTCGCTGCGCAGCATACGCAGAGTACCCTGCTGAAAGGTCTCAGAGAACAGCACTACCCCTTTACTCTGGAATACTATGTGGGTAGATCCCGCTCCCAGGGAGAACAGCACGGAATTATCTTCCATGAATCCATAACGGTCTTTAAGCACTTTTACAATGCCCTGATACAGTATATTGGCTTCTACTATAGATTCGATCACCTTGATCTGTATCCCGGTGGCTTTATAGATGCGGTCGGTCATTACATCAGAATTGGTGGCTTCTCTGAGTGAAGAAGTGGCTACAGCATAGACTGTCTGGACATTATAAGAAAGCATGACTTCTTTAAAATTCCGGAGAACCGAAATGACATCCTTTATGGTCTGATTGGAGACTATACCTTTATTGAAAGTATCTTTCCCTATTGAAATAGGTACCCACAGCTGCTCTACTGGTTTAAACACCCCTTTTCGTACGATCTGTCCCAGGTGCATTCTCATAGAATGCGCTCCCAGATCTATTACCGCGACCAGCCGGTTTTTCATTGATTTCAAATGCTTACCCTATTCTTAAAATATACCATATTTTAACTGAAAAACTGAAAAAAGCAATGTCTAATAGACCAGAAAACAGGCTTCAGGTTACCAATTGGTGAATTTTTAAAATAACTGCTGCTGATTGGCCGCCCATTCCAGGGAATATGAGATTATCTTATTCTCAAAGGGTATGAAGACATCACTGGTGTTATTGATAGGGATATGGACATTCCCATGGAACAACTGTCCGGCCAGGTACCTGTCCAGGATACGGTAGGCCACATTGGCATCCCCGTCACTAAATACCTGGATAGAACCTTCATCATCAATAAAGGCCACCACTCCATTGATATCATCCACTATGACCGGTGAATAGGTCAGAGTGGAATAGGAACTATAGAACCAGTCCTGCCCTAGACCCAGGCTGCTGGAAAAACGGGCTACCCCGGCATCCAGAAAAGCATTGGAGGGGACATAGAGTTTGTCATTATCCCAGTACATCTGGCCATAAAGTACCTCAAGGGAAGTGTCGTCTGCATCTATGGTCACAGATGAGGCACTTATCTTAAACACCCCGGCATCTGTACCCACAAACAAGTAATCCTGGGCACCGATAGCGGATCCGGAAAAGGTCCCGCTTAAGGGAGTAAATATAGAGGTACCAGTATAATTCAAAGTATTGCCCAGTTTTAATATATTTCCATCCCGGCATATTGCAAAATAATCATTATATTCATTATCCGAGACCGCACCTACCCCGATTACCGAGACGATATTATTGGCGCTGGCTGACAGATCAGTGTTATAACTTATTGAAAGGTCATCCAGATCTACCATGATAACTCGGTTGGAATTATTCAGTATCATATTATGAGTAGAAGTAAATGGGCTGTATTCTGTGATATAGTGAGGATGGGGTATAAAGGGCAGGATCAAATAGGGGTGAGTACTGTCTAATAACGCAAAAAGTGGATCATATTTATATAAATAGGCTATGCTATTGGAGCTGGCTAAGACAAATAGATCGGCACCCTGGGCATAGAGGGCAATAATACTATGATTGGGAAGGGTGAGATTCCATCTATAAGTCCCGGTGCCGGTGTTTAAAGCGTATAGGGTGGCATTGTCATCAGCGAAAAAAGCCAGGTCTTCCAGGATCTCTACTCCGGCCACCACCTCGCTGTCATAGAGATAGTATTCCCAGTGCACTCCTTCGGTATCATCCAGGTTCTGCAAGGAACAGGCAGTCATCATCAGGGAAAAACCCAAAATCAAATTTCTCAGACTCTTCATGACCTGCCTCTCATTTATTATTATATATTTGCTTTTTATACTTGGCTAATAATTCTTTCTGATTTATAATATAACGTAGATTGAGCAGAAGTCAAGATTTACTTTTACTCAAATCAAAGTATTGGAGTATTCATGTCTGTTGAACAGATCTCATATATTATCGGTGGAATATTCGGATTCTTTCTGAGTGTACAGTATATTGTCTTTTTCTTTACCCTTACCCGGAATAAAAAATCATTGGGACTGAAAAGAGAATTGATATTCATAGCCGGAGTGGGCATGAGTATTTTTCTATTCGGGCTTTTCTCTTTGTTATCCAGCCTCCAGCCTAATCTGCTTATTTCCGCCTTTTTTTACCGTTTACGTTATGTTTCATCCATCTTTACCCTTATATCCTATGTCCTTTTGATGCGGTCCATCTTGATGTCTGTTAAAGACATGACCTTTGTAGAGACAGATGAATACAAAGAGACTACCAGGAAATACCTCATTATAGTCAATATCCTGTCTTCTATTTTCGTCCTTTTATTCATCATTACACCAGTTTTTATAAAAGCGGCACCTCTGGAATTTACCCGGTGGGCATATAGCTTCCCGGTCTACCTGATCGTAGTCGGTATACTGGAGGTCATAGAATTTACCCGCATCCTTAAAATGGAAAAAGGTAAGATCTCCCGCATAAACAGCAGGCGTTTCTATTCTATTCTGTTGCTGGGATCTATAGTGATGATTATGGGGCTGATAGAGACTATACTCCTCATCAACCATGGCCCCCTCTTCCTTAAAAATATAGGTTCTTTTTTTATGTACTCAGCAGTATTCCTGAGCATTGGCCTGTCTTTAAATCTATTGTTTGAGTATATGGATGTGATGAGCCGCATGCAGGAAAGCAATAAAAAGCTGTCTGACCTCAATAAAAAGATCATGGATGAAGTCCGTACAGCTCAGTCTCTGCAGATCTCATTACTGCCTATCGATAAACAGAGGGAGATACAAAAGATCATCGACATGGAGATCTCCTATATGCCCATGCAGAGTGTGGGGGGAGACTACTATGACTTTTACAGTCTGGACGAAGACAAGATACTGATGCTACTCGGGGATGCTTCCGGGCATGGCGTTTATGCTGCCATGATCTGGGCTATGCTCAAAGTAGAGGTCGAGGAGCTCATCGAGGAAAATGCCTTTACCGATCTGGCTGAAGCATTTTCACTACTGAATATGCGCATAACCCGTATTTTGGAAAACACCTACTCTTATGCCACCCTCTTCTCCTGTGTGATAAACCTCAAAAAGCATACCGTCAGCTTCATCTCAGCGGGCCACACCGACCAGTTATACTTTTCCAAAGAACAGGATGCTGTATTACACATCCGGAATAAAAACCCCATTATCGGTACTTTTAAAAATGCCAAGTACGCCTCAGATACAATTACCGCTCAAAAAGATGATGTCCTGCTCCTCTTCACGGATGGCGTACCGGAAGGGGTCAATCCCCAGGGAAAGCAGCTGGAGCACAGTGGGCTCAGAGACATGTTCCTGGAAGCCTGCCATGACGGGGATACCGCTTCCAATATTCTGAATAACATTCTTTCCGAGCTGGAAGAATACTCAGAAGGTGCCCTGCAGCATGATGACCGTACTATAATGGTAATCAAGATCTAAAAAAAGCCCGGTCATTTCGACCGGGCTTTTTTTAATTTGAATAATTTATGCTTTTGATGATTCCAGCTCAGTCCACTCTGAATAGTACATATACCGGAAACAGTGAGGGCACTGTTCCATGGTGATCTGCTCAGGAGATAACTCAGGGCCTAATTCTCCCTGTAAATAGGTAGGCAGTACTACATTACATCCGGAACAACTGTCTTCTTCGACCAGTACGATAGCATGGCCTTTAGTCTTATTGAGCATAGAATTAAAATAGTCCAGAAACTGAGTGTCACCGATATCATTGTTGATGGCTTCTGATTCAGTACTGATGGCCTGAAGTTCATCTTTATGTTCTTCTTTGATGGCATTGATGTGGTCACTGAGTTCTTTGATTTTTTCTTCATTTTCGGCAATGCGGTTATTTAATCTCTCCAGCTCATTGGTCAGTTCCACGTGTTTGGAAGAATCATAATCTATCTGTGCCTGTATCAGAGACTGTTCCTGCTGCATGCGTTCCATTTCTTTTTCCCAGCTCTTAAGCTGACGGGCGATCTTGATCTTGTCTTTTCCATCATCGAGGCTGTTTATGCGTTTATTGATCTCGTCTCTCTTACCCAGCTCTTCATTGATCTTTTTATCCATTTCTTTTATATTGATCACGATGTCGTCTCTGTTGGAAACAAGTACATCGTTATCTCTGGTCAGTTTGTCCAGTTTAGCTTCTTCTTCTCTATACAGATCATTGATATCTCTGGTCCTCAGATAAAGTTCCTGAAGTGACACCAGCTTCTTGATACGATCCAGATCCTGCATAAATGCCTCCGTGGTGTTAAATCACCGAAAAAAAATGTGGGCCCACCAGGACTTGAACCTGGGGCCAATTGATTATGAGTCAACTGCTCTAACCGACTGAGCTATGGGCCCAAATTTAACAACAAAAACAATTGCTAAAACTTCTTAAATGATGTACAGGGTGATATTTTAACTTAATTATCAATGAAATGCAAATTCCTGAAGAATAAATATTTTTACTTACAATGTGCTGCTGATGATCTGATCCACTTTGAGCAAAGAGCGCCATCCGAAATAGATAAAGGTAGTGATCTCTGTAATAAACTGGTCCAGGGCTCCGGCCTCCAGTTTTCTTTCTATTAATTCCTGCATAATATTAAAATAATGACTGGATACAGAATAGATAAAATCATCACTGACCTGGCTCTCATCCGGGCTGAGGTGCCTGTGTATAAAGCGGATTTTCATACTCAGAGAAGATGCATACTTTGTGATCAGTTCCTGTTTATAGGAATTCAATGTTGAGCCTTCTGACTGAAAGACCAGCAATCTCAGGTCCCGGCGATTCTCATTGATAAAGCGGGAGACTATGACTACCTGTTCCCGGAATAGATCATAATTCCAGGCGTTTTTATCATGGATCAATCCGGAGACTTCAGCACTGTAAAAGGCCTTGTCGATCTTATCTGTAAGAGGTTTTAAGACCAGATGAAACAGGTCGTCTTTGTTTTGGAAGTAATTGTAGATATTACTGGTAGATATCCCTGCTCTTTTAGCGATCTCCCGGAGGCCGGTACCGGCAAATCCCTTTTCATAAAATTCCAGCTTTGCCGTATCCAAAATAGCCTGGTAGACTTCTTCTTTTTTGACCTGCATGATGTTCCTGCACTGTTTTTATTTATTATGTAATCCCTCAGGGGCTTTGTCAAGCTCTGGTGTGCCAATCAATATTCAAGGGATTTACTAGGATTTACTGCACTATATGTTTACAATTTTAGGGCTATCAGATAAAATGTATTAAATACTATTAACCAGAGGCAAGAATGAAGATGTTTATAAATAAAGAATTTAAATTTGATGCGGCCCATAATCTGGTAGACTATAACGGCAAATGCGAAAATCTGCATGGGCACACCTACAAGCTGAGGGTGACCCTGGAAGGAAAGCCGGGCAAAGGGGATATGATACTGGACTTTGTGGAGCTTAAAAAGATTGTGAATGAAGAAGTGATAGAGCTCCTGGATCATGCCTACCTTAATGACCTCATCCCCCAGAGTACAGCCGAAAACATATCTATTTGGATCTGGAATAAGCTGGAGAATAAACTCAAAGGCCCGCACCACCGATTATATGAGATCAATGTGTGGGAAACAGAAACCAGCTTTATTACTTTAAAAGCGGATGAATAATATGAAACCTCTGAAAGATGTCCAGAATGAACAGGACAGAAGACAGATACCTATTAATAAAGTGGGCATAAAAGACCTCTCCTACCCGATATCGGTCATGGATAAAGATAAAAAAGTCCAGCATACCATTGCAAAAATCAATATGTATGTGGACCTGCCCCACCACTACCGGGGCACCCACATGAGCCGTTTTCCTGAAGTGATGAGCCGGCATTCCGTTAACCTGGGACTGCATAATCTGGAAGAATTACTGGATGACATGAAGGACACCTTTGACTGTGAGACCTCACATCTGGAACTGGAGTTTCCCTATTTTGTCTCCAAGTCAGCCCCGGTCTCGGGAATGAGCAGCCTCATGGAATACATGGTCACCCTTTCAGCCAGTAAGAGCACCCGCATGGAGCTCAGTGTACAGATCAATATCCCTGTCAATAATCTGTGCCCCTGTTCCAAAGAGATCAGCGAAGCCGGCGCCCATAATCAGCGCGGGATCATATCTATCAATATACGTTCCTCCCGTCTGGTATGGTTTGAAGAGCTCATTCTCATCGGAGAATCTTCGGCCTCCTCCCCCCTCTATCCCTTACTGAAACGGGAAGATGAAAAATTTATCACTGAATCATCCTATAACAATCCGCGCTTTGTAGAAGATGCAGCCCGTGAAGTTGCTCTCAAGCTCAATGCGGATAAACGTATCGAATGGTATAGCGTGGAAGTAACAAATTTCGAATCTATACATAATCATAATGCCTATGCCTATATAGAAAAAACTCTGTAAAAGGCTCTTATTTTTGCTGAAAAAATGACAATTAAAAGTTTATTCCTTATAATATGTTATGTTTTATAAGAGAGGGGAATCTATGAAAAGAAGTCTGTTATTCATGATCTTTATTATCTCCATCCTTATACCCCTGGGTGCATGCTCAGAAAAAGACCCTGACAGTAATATTGATTATTCCCTTACCAATACCAATGTAGCCGTCACCCCTTTTCAGAAAGATATCAATACCACTGTATCAGAGCAAAGATTCCAGGTGGGCATGATCCGCTTTTATAACCGGGAATATCAGGCGGCTATCCAGATATTCAACAGTGCCCTGTCTTATGACCCCATGAATCATCAGGCCCGATATTATCTGGGTTATGCCTTCCTCAATGCCGGATACGCTCAGAACGCCATACAGGAATGGGAAAATCTGCTCAACCTGGGCGGGGGCAATAACCAGGTCAGACAAAAACTCAATGACCTGTATTTCAGATTATCTATCGATAAAAGCTACACTGCCACCACCTCTTATGTATTATCACATATTTATGACGGACGCACCCAGGGTATGCATAAGATAGTACGCCCAGCCTTTATAATCTATGATTCCAAGTTTGACAGGTTTTTCATTTCCACCGCAAAGACCAAATATGTGGTAGAAATGGACGGTAATGGTAACATTATTCGTCAGATAGGCCGTAAAGTGGGTGATTTTTCAGCTTTTAAAATGCCTACCGGTATTGCCCTCCGGGATGACACCATCTTCGTCGCTGACTATAAGGCAGACCAGGTCATCCGTTTCAACATGGATGGTAAATACCAGTCCCGCTTTGGGATCAGTGGTTCAGGACTGTCCAATATCTCCGGGCCCATGGGCATACACATCTCAGATGATGACTATATCTATGTGGTGGATAACGGCAATAACCGTATTCAGAAATATGACCTGGAAGGCAACTGGGTGCAGAGCCTGGGGGTGGGAGAACTGGCCCGGCCTACTGACATTAGTGGCTATGGAGAGAACATTTTCGTCTCTGATAGTATGAATGGTCGTATAGTCGAATTTGACGCTTTTGGAAACATGGTAAGAGAGATAGGAAAAGGCCTGCTGGTGCAGCCCCGGGGGATCAGCCTTAAAAACCAGACCCTGTATATAGTGGACGCAGAACACGGGGTGTATCTGTATAATCTGGAAAACAACGAGATGGAATCCCTCAATGTGGATAAAGATAAACTCAATCTGCCCTTTGATATCTGTGTGGACAATAAAGATATCCTGTATAACACCGACTTTAACACCGACAAGATCGCAGTCTACATACCCTTACAGTTAAAATACGGTAACCTGGGTATTGATGTCACTCAGATCTGGACTGACAAATATCCCCAGAATTTTATTCATTTCAGGGTATGGGATAAGACCGGAGCCCCTGTTTATGACCTGAAAGGAGAAGACCTGATCCTGAGCGAAGAAGGTGAAAATATTCCTATCCTGAGATTCGGCCCTACAGAGGAATTCAGGAAAAATATGTATGTCAAAGTGGTCATCGATCACTCCCGTACTATGATGAATTATCTTCCCGAACTGGATGATGTCCTGAGGCCATTTCTGTCTCTGATGTCCGGGGAAGACTGGATAGATATCAGAAATGTAGGTAATGACACTGCAATTATGGGTAAAATGAAAGCCAATATCTTAAAGCCTATGAGTTTTGCTAAATCAGATACCTTTGACTCTGAGGCACCCCACTACTTAGGCAAAGCCCTCTATGAGTCTGTCACTGAACTACTGAACATCAATCGAAACAAAGCCATTCTCCTCATTACCAGTGGGGAGCTAAATGAGATGAGTTTTGATATTTATGAAGAGAATATAGTCTACACCTATGCCAAACAGAATGGTATACCTATATATGTGATCCTGCTGAATAACAGAAATAAAGCCCTGTTCCAGTCCATGGCAGACCAGACTTTTGGCAAACTCTATACTATGAGTGACCTGAAAAAGATCCAGGAATTGTATACAGAGATAAAGGATTCCAAGCCCCTGGAATATATTGTGACTTATGAAGGCCTCAACCTCAAAGGCCTGAAAAACTTCTGGGTCAATCTCCACATGAAGATAAAGTATAAAACCATGCAGGGGGTCAATGATACAGGCTACTTTGTACCTGAGATCAATCTGGAGACCCTGATCAATATTGACAAGGAAATGAAAACAACAAGCGGGCAATAATGTTTGATGACAAGCTGGTATTGGGTATAGTAGGTAAGATCGGCAGCGGTAAATCTACAGTGGCCCGTATTTTTTCTGAACAATATGACTTCACCCTGATAGATGTGGATAAACTGGGGCATCAGGCTTTGCTCCGGGAGCAGGATACGATAGTAAATCATTTCGGCACAGGTATACTGGATGAGAAAGGAGTGATCAATAGAGCCCTCCTGGGACACCTGGTATTTGCAGACATTCACAAGCTCCATACTTTAAACAATATAGTCCATCCTATCATGAAACAGGACATTTTACAGTTTATAGAATCCTCTGCCAAACGCCGCTTTCTCATCGATGCCGCCCTTCTCTTTGAAATGGGACTGGATGAATTATGTGATTTTGTGCTCAGTATAGACGCCCCTGTCGCAGATATCATCCACAGAGTATGTACAAACAGAAAATGGCCTGAGACCAAAGTAAAACAGGTCCTGGAAGCCCAAAAATACCTGGATCTTTTAAAAGATAAAAGCCATTTCATTATTTTCAATAATTCAGATATTGAAAAATTAAAAAAACAAATCGAATTCTTCATGCTGGAAATTACCTGAAGCATTCCCTATACCAATCATATAATCTTCCGATAATATAACAAACATGCTGTCCAAGGAGTTAAGATTGAAAAAAATAGTGGTTTTTTCCGGAATTCTGATCAGTCTTATACTTTCTTCCTGTATTGAGTTTTATCAGCCCCTATCAAAAGCATCTCCCAACCTGAGAATACTTCTGGATAAGACAGACAGAATGGTCATCAAACCGAATTACAATTACCTCCTGTTTTTTGATGGAAGAAAAGAAGTAGGCAGAGGAAATATCTATATAAGCAGCACATCCAACGGGATGATGATCAATGGAGTAATCGTCAATGCCAGCGAGCTGGAAATCGATCCCAGTGGCTTTTTTATGTATAACGGAAAGCAATACCGGGGAAACTGCAAGATACTGTATAAAGACAATCGTCTGGTGCTGCTCAATATCATTGACATGGAGTCCTACCTGTACTCAGTCGTCCCCTCTGAGATGCCTGCCGGCTGGGAATATGAAGCCCTCAAAGCCCAGGCGATAGTAGCACGCACCTATGCCCTCTATGAAATGGTGTTGGCTCATCAAAAAAATCAGGAATTTGATCTATATGCTGATACCCGGTCCCAGGTATATAAGGGCATGTCCAGTGAGGACCAGTATACCACAGCAGCGGTAGACCATACGATGGGACAGGTCATCAAGTACCAGAACAGGGTCATCCAGTCCTTCTTTCACTCCTGCAGCGGGGGGCAGACTGAATCTGCAGAAAACGTATGGGGGGCTTCATTCCCCTATCTGCAAAGTGTACCCAGCCCCTATGGTAAAATCAAAGATAACTACAAGTGGGAAGTCTCGATCAGACTGGACGCCCTGCAGTATAAACTGGGCCTGGCCCACCCTATTTCCAACATTAGCGTATTATCCCGCTCAGAATCTAAGAGAATAATGGAAGTAGAGATCATGATGACGAATCAGGAAAAGATCGTCCTGACCGGTAAAAAATTACGCGAGACAGTAGGCAATGTCAATATGAAAAGTACCCGAGCAAATCTAAAAATAGATCTGGATAACTTAAGCATCACCGGTGTCGGTTACGGCCACGGTGTGGGTATGGGCCAATGGGATGCACAGGGCATGGCTCAGGAAGGCTACAAGTACAATCTCATTCTGTCCTACTTCTATAAAGGGACCCAGATCGAAAAGATGTGGTAAAGGAGTAAAAATGAATAAAAAAGATAAAAACCAGGAAATGTGGAAAAAAGTAAACCGTGCTCTGAAACAGATCCAAAAAGAAAATAAAGTGACTATTCTGCCTTCATTGTCTGAGACTACCAGTTATATAGTAGAATGTTCCAGAGAAAATTATTCAATACTGAACTGATCAGAAACGTACTCCGAAAATAGCGGTTGTATTATCCTTCTGCAGGTCCATTCCCAGGAAGATATTTTCAGTAGACAGGGCATAAGCCGTCACTAAACCAGACACTATACCACTCAGTATCCCGGCAGTGAGACTGCCGCTTTTAAGTGCAGCAAATGAAGAATACTGTGTCTGATATATGTCAGTCCCGTAGGCATGAAACAGATCCAGGTAATGCTCGCTCTGATAGTGAGAATAAATATTAAGTCCGATGATACCTATGGTCAGTCCCCAGGAACTATAAGTCAGGATCCAGGCATTCTTCTTTTTAGTGGCATGGCTTCCTTCATAGTCTTTGAGGGTAGCTTTTATCTTTACTTTCTGGTCAGCTTCACTGAGATAAAAGTTTTTATAATAGGGTTTAAACCCTTTCTGATCGGTAACGATCTTTACCCTGTGTTCCTGCTTTAACTCCAGATTAGTGAGGCTTAGCGGTGTGGTACCCCGGAACAGGGAATCCACAAATACCTGAGCCTTCTCAGGTTTTGATTCAATCAGGATCTCCCCTCCCAGTTCCCATGAGCTGATAGTAGTCGTGATCAAATTTGTCTTGTCCGCTATGACTTGCAGTCTCACATTACCCTGTTTGTAGCCTTCCTTGAGCAGAACGATCTGATGGGGTCCGTCAATCACCGCCGGATAATAAAGAGGACTTTTACCTATATAACTACCATCGAGATAGATATTTGCTTCTTCCGGGTCCGAGACGATGATCAGGTCTCCGTTTTTTCTATTAAGAAAATCCTGACGCAGGTCTTTGAGTACGTTTCTGATCCGGTCTGAGACCTGGTCTTCCCGGCAGCTAATGCTCAGTTCTTTTCTGTTGGTGATCTCATTGACATAGAGCACTTTTAAGGTAATATTTAAAGTATTGGGCCCGCTACCCTTACTGACTATTTTGAATTCTCCGCTGATATCCATAAAGAATTCAGGGGCCCGGTCATTAGTAGCCCCGGCGGTATTGGTCAGTCTGCTCTGATTTTTCACACTAACAGGAATATATGACAGTTTATCAATCAATCCGGTGAATTCGTTGGTGATAAAGGTATAATATTTTGTTTTATCAAAATATGGCAGATTAGTAAGATAGGTATTGGTCTGAACCGCATTGGTCGTGATCTTAATGACCAGGATATTGGTATTTCCGGACAGGACTGAGTTGGAATTTGTACTTAGAATAGCTAAAAATTGGGTCTGCTGAGTCTCCTGATTGGTGATATAATCCTTGAAAATGGTATTAGTCCCGGTCACCAGGGCATCCAGGCTTTTGGGGATCTTAGGGACATATTTACTCAGATCTATATAGGCAAATTCCTTTTTTGTGGGATTGAGTAATCCTTCGATAATATCCGGAATCGCTTTTTCCAGATAGTCGACATCAGCATTTTTAGATTTATTTTTTACGGGATGCAGGACGATAGGATATTCCTGAGGGAAACTATCCGCCACCAGAGACTGGGCTTTTTCTCTTTCATTGATTTCAGATTGGGTTGTAATACTGGAACAGGCGCTAAATAGGGTGAAAAAGCACAAAAGAAGCAGAAATTTTGAAGGCATTTTAATTCCTAATTTTTTTCAAATATAATGGTCAGACTGGCTATAGTTTCATCAAAATCACTTTCATATACCCGGAATATGGTCTCAAAATCATATTTTTCTTTCATCTCGTCTTTGAAGAAATTCACAAAAAAGAGGCCTAATCCGGCACCTATTTTATCATCCATCTCACCAATAAAGCCATCCGCAATAGTATTCAGCTTAGTGGAGACTTTATACTTAATGTTGTTCAGCCCCATAGGGTCTATGGGTGTGTTGTTTTTCACTTCCAGTTTAAAGATCTTATGGGTAAATTTCCAGGATACTCTCACCCATTTATTATCCTCATCGCAAAAATTAAGTAACTGATCTCTCTGATTACGGATAACCCCTGGTACCATAGAGGCATCTGTGGCAAAACCTTTGTTATAGACTATATGTTCCAGATTGGCCTTTTCGGCATTGGCTGTCAATTCATGGATAATATTTACAGATGTCTCCAGTTCATTGCGGTCAATAAAGTCCAGGATGATGTCATTCATATAGGTAATCAGCTTTCTTCTTTTTTGGGGCGCGGTGAGCTTCAGAGCTACCCCTTTGGTATAGGGAAATAATCGGGGGATCTTTTCCAGCACCAGCTGTATATTATCTGCTTTGAGAGGCAGAGTATACAAAGGTAAGGTGCCGTCCTGCGGACTGGTAAGCATAGACTTAAATTTCAATAATCCAAGATTATTAAACATTATCCCCAGAGAATCATTTTGAAATTGATTTTCCTGGGCTTCTTTAATAATATCTTCAATATTTATTGTTGATTGTAATACTTCCACGAATATCCTCCAGTGTTAGGATATTTTAAACTACTTATAAAACAGTGTCAACCAAAATTTTATTTAAAGACAGGGGATAGATGATCCCCTGTCTAAAAATTATTATTCGATTATATCTATCAACTCATAGATCTTAACAGGCAGGTTCTTACCTTTCACCCGGATCAGGTCCAGCTCCCGGGCGATCACCCGGTCTTTGACTTTCTCATAGGTGTATTCCGCGATGATGATATTGGTCTTGTAGAATTTATTGGCACCTTCCAGGCGGGAGGCCAGGTTTACCCCATCACCGATCACAGTATAATTTTTCCGTTTTTCCGAGCCCACGTTTCCTACATTGACCACATTGGAATTAAGTCCAATACCAATATTGATAGGCTTATCCCCTTTGGCGGAACGTTCTTCATTGAAGCGGGGTAAGACCTCCATCATAGTGACCGCTGCCTTACAGGCCGCAAAGGCATGGTCTTCCAGTTCTATAGGAGCACCCCAGAAGGCCATAACAGCATCACCGATGTACTTATCCAGGGTTCCTTTGGATTCCATTACAATATCAGTCATCATGGTCAGGTATTCATTGAGGTAGTTGATCAGGTATTCAGGAGTCATACCTTCCGACATAGTGGTAAAGCTGCGGATATCGGAAAACAGGATAGTGAGGTCTTTTGAATCCCCACCCAGTTTCATCATATCCGGATTCTGGATGAGCTGATCTACCAGATCAGGGTTGACATAAGAGCCGAAGGTAGACTTTATGAATTTCTTTTCTTTTTCCTCAGTGAGAAGGAGATAGATAGCCCCGGTTATCAGGGTCAGTATAGCCGACAGGAGTGGTATCATAGTCACTATCTCGATATTAAACTGGAATAATGCAAATCCCAGTATCAGGGGAACAAAGATACCTACCAGGCCGGCTGCCATGGTAGACCTGATACCCCGGGAGATCAACAGAGCGATGATGAAAGTCAGCAGGGCGGTATAAAGCATGTTCAGCCATTTGGGTACTTCAATAATAAAATCGTGGTTCATGACTGTACCCAAAGCATAGGCCAGGTGATAGATACCTGCCATATTACCCAGGGGTGAGAGCCATACATCGGTTGCACCCAGAGATGTGACACCCACCATGACTACTGAATCCTTGGGCAGGCCACTGCGGGGCACATCTTTATAGGATATGGTGCGGACATACTGGGATTCTACCTGAGCCTTGTAATTAATACTGAGCCGCCAGCGGTTATCTACCGGAATGCGAAAGGTGAATTTTTTACTCATCCCTCCACTGGTTAGATTGGTGGAAGCATTTCTGATCAGGACTTCCCCCTTTCTGATCATCACATTGCTGATATGTGAGTTCATCAGATTTGCTGTAATAGACAGAATAATATCCGGGTAATACACACTGAAAATGTGGGTATCTTTTTCTATTGTACCGTCTTTGTTTTCTTTGATAGAGTTGGTATAGAATAATGTCTTAATAAACAAAGGTTTTTTACGAATGGTGGGTTTGGTAGAAGTGGGGTCAATAGTAGCTACCCCCATCACATCTATTGAGTCCATCAGTTCAGGCATCATGGATGCTATTTTGTTGTAAGAGAAAACATATTCCCGGGAAGGATCAAAATCAAAGTTCCGTTTCGGATCCAGTTCGAAACGTCTTAATTTCTGGGCTCGCGGATCATTATAGCTATTCCCTTCTTTTTCCATCATTTTTTTCTTGAGGGCCAGAATATCTTCTTCAGAACCCATTTGGGCATTGAAATTCCCACTGGAGGTAGGTATGATATCCTCTACCAGAACTCCCTCATAATTTTTAAAGGCTTCGATCAGTTTTTTATCCCCTTCAGGATAGAGGCTTTCACCAAAGATCATATCATAAAAGATCTGGGCGGGACGGCGTTCGGGTTCCATGTTCTGAAAGTGATTAATGAAGTCGGCATGGACTTTTCGGTCAAAAGGCCATTCTCCGTATTCCTGCATAGTCTTTTCATCCACAGCAGCCACAATTATTTTCTTATAAAAACCTTCTTTTTCCCGGACTTTAGAGGTACCCTGGCCCAGGGCCACAGTACCGGAAGTAAGGGCTTTGGATACAAAGCGCCAGTTCACCGAATTCTGCTCCAGGCTGGAAAAGGCATTTTTTATTCCGCTGATGCCCCATATTTCCATGTCATCCGGTAAATAATAAGGCCCCATTAATATGACTAAAATCCCTAAGGAAATGAGGATAATACTTAATATCTTACTGGGTTTCTTTTTTGCGTCTTTTCCCTGCGGATTTTTTTTCTGATTGTCTGCCATGATCATTCCTCCCCTGACTTCTTTTCTAATCTAAGGATTATCCCAGCCATGGGAGGCACGGTAATATTCACAGAATGATTCTTGCCCTGCCAGGACACGGGATCAGCCCACACTCCGCCATTATTACCTATATTACCGCCCCAGTATTCACTGGAATCCGAATTGAAAATCTCTTTATAATAACCTTCAAACAGCACACCTACCCGGTAATTATCGCGGGGTACCGGAGTAAAGTTTAGTATTACTACTACAAACTCGCCATTGCGGGCCCGTCTCACAAAACTGATGATGGAATTGTCTGAATCATAGAAATCGATCCACTCAAAACCATAGGGCTCAAAATCCACTTCATAGAGGGCCGGGGTGTTTTTATAGATCAGGTTCAGGTCAGACAGCATTTTCTGCAGCCTCCAGTGAGGTTCGTATTCACAGAGGTGCCAGTCTATAGAGTGCTCTTCATTCCATTCATCCCACTGCCCGAAATCCTGTCCCTGGAACAGTAGTTTTTTTCCGGGATGGGTCCACATATAGGTATACAGTAAGCGGGTATTGGCAAATTTCTGCCACTGATCACCGGGCATTTTATTGAGGATAGAATTTTTTCCATGTACTACTTCATCATGGGAGAGTACCAGCGTGAAGTTTTCAGAGAATGCATAGATCAGAGAAAAAGTAAGCTCTCCCTGGTGGTATTTACGGTGGATGGCTTCCTTGCTGAAGTATTCCAGTGTATCATTCATCCAGCCCATATTCCACTTAAACTCAAATCCCAAACCTCCTACATAGGTAGGCCGGCTTACTCCCCCGAAGGCGGTAGACTCTTCCGCGGCGGTCATGACCCCGGGATAAAGGCTGAATACCAGTTCATTCATCTGCTTCATAAAGTCGATCGCTTCCAGGTTTTCCCGTCCGCCGAACTGATTAGGGACCCATTCACCGGGCTCCCGGCTATAGTCCAGGTAGAGCATAGAGGCGACTGCGTCGACCCTGAGCCCGTCGATATGATAATATCCCAGCCAGTACAGGGCATTGGAGATAAGGAAGTTCTTGACCTCGTTACGGCCGTAGTTAAAGATCAGAGTACCCCAGTCACGGTGCTCACCCTTGCGGGGGTCCTGGTGTTCATAGAGAGCAGTCCCGTCAAAGAAGGCCAGCCCGTGCACATCTTTGGGGAAATGGCCCGGAACCCAGTCTACTATGATACCGATATCGTTCTGGTGGAGGTAGTCCACGAAGTACTTGAACTCATCGGGATCGCCAAAACGGCTGGTAGGAGCAAAATAGCCCGTGACCTGATATCCCCAGCTTCCGTCAAAGGGGTGTTCAGCCACCGGCATCAGCTCGACATGGGTATAATTCATATATTTAACATACTCTGTCAGTTCGTGAGCCAGTTCTTTATAAGTCAGATAGCGGTTACCTTCATCGGGACGTTTGCGCCAGGATCCCAGGTGTACTTCATAAATGGATACCGGTTTATCCAGGTTCTGGCTTTGAGAACGTTTTTTGATCCATTTACTGTCTTTCCATTTGTATTTATTGATATCCCATACTACGGAACCGGTCTTAGGCCTGAGCTCCGCGTAGAAGGCATAGGGATCTGCTTTTTCCAGGATATGATTATGCTGGGTCTTGATCATGAATTTATAGATCTCACCGGCACCGATCCCGGGAATGAAGAGCTCCCACACGCCGGACTGGCCCAGGACGCGCATGGGATGACGACGGTTGTCCCATGAGTTAAAGTCCCCTACTACCGCTACCGCTTTGGCATTGGGGGCCCATACTGCAAAATGAGTCCCTTTTACCCCCTGGTGCTCCATGAGATGCGCCCCCAGTTTTTCATAGGCCTGCTGATGCTGCCCCTGTCCAAACAGGTGCAGGTCAAAATCAGTGAGATGTGGTGAAAAATGGTAAGGGTCTTCATAGGTCTGGACATGCC
This sequence comes from uncultured Brevinematales bacterium, assembly GCA_964537555.1. GTDB lineage: Bacteria > Spirochaetota > Brevinematia > Brevinematales > CAYRWR01 > CAYRWR01. Next base: position 29,492 of record CAZIAD010000021.1, on the reverse strand, counting down.
CGTTAAAAAACTCGACTTTAAGCTGATAGGAGAATATCTTTTTCTTAGGGGTGAAAACTGCTTCAAAAAAACCATCGAGATGGACCTTGGTCATCTCTGTCTCTTTTTTTTCTTTAGCGGAGCCTTCTACTACCCACATCCGGGAAGCCGCCGGATTTACCGAGCGTACTGCTACTGCCGCTTTGCCTTCCATCTCTATCTCATGTATCCCCAAGACCTCAAAGGGATCAAAATATTCAAATCTTAACAGCCGCTCCAGTTTATCCTGGGGAACACTTTGTGGCATACCACTCCTCCAATAAAGATGAAAATGAATTTCTTTTCTATATAATAACTAAGCACGTAGAATATGCAATATTTTTAGCTGAAATTTTTAAAAGTTCCCTGTAAGCCTACAATTCACTGTACATTATGCTTCATATTTGCCAAACAGGGAGCGATGTGATAATATTTTATTCCGGTAAATAAATACAACAGGGATACGGGTCAATCATGAAAACTAAATTTCTGGCAATCTGCATAATGGTAGTAATAATATTCACAAGCTCTCTATTCGCCATAAAGATGGAACTGTTATTTATGCCCCCCGAGGCTAAAATCACTCTTATAGAGGGCCAGTCCAGCAATAAAGTATCCAATCCCTATAAAGCAAAAGTAAAACAGGGGCATTATCAGATCCATGTTTCCTGCCCGGGATATGTGTCTCAGAATATTATCTTAAGTAATCAAAAAACTGATGTGATCATAGATGCCAAGCTGGAAAAACAGTATGAAGGCCTGGAACTGATCGCTATCTATCCCGTAAGCGGCCAGCCCAAATCCATAGTATGGCTGGATAATCATCGTTTCGTGGTAAACCTGCTGTCCGGTCTGGGTATGGAACTGTTTGACTTTACCAATCATCTGGGAGTGATCTCCCCCGCCAGTAATTACGCCCGGCAGCTGGGATTTGTAGAAGGCTATGTGGATGAGTCCAACCGGACCTACATCCAGTCCCAGATGACATCAGCTTCCTTTCATATCTATGACCTGGAGACCCTGGAGTATAAAGAAAGCCGGTTCGCGGAAGGTAACTGGACCAAGGTGATCGCCGCTTCATCCAAATACTACTTCTTTTCCAACTGGGTATCCCAGACGATCACGGTATTTGACCGCTATACCCTGAAATATATCACAAAGATCAAATGTGCCGGAGTACCCCGGGGTATTGCCATTACCCCCGATGAGAAGTATATGTATACTACTATCTTTGATGATGCCCTCATGCAGAAGATCGATATGAGCAGCCTCAAAATAGTAAAAGATATACGGCTCAGCCCTTCCAAGGGTGCCGCCCGCCATATAGTGCTGGATAAGAACACCGGGCTGATGTATATCAGCGACATGGGCCAGGCCGTAGTGCATAAATTTGACGCTAAGACTGACCGCATCCTGGCCACCACCAGGGTCTTTTCCAAGCCTAATACCATCGTGCTGTCCCCTGACGGTCACCGTCTGTTTGTCTCATGCCGGGGGCCTAACGGTCCCAATGGCTATATGGCCAAAGGCCTGATCCTGGGTAAGCTCTATGTCATCGATACCCCCAGTATGGATGTGGAAGAGTGGATCTGGGGCCTGAACCAGCCCACCGGACTGGATATCTCTCCCGATGGTAAGTACCTGGTCCTGGGGGACTTTCTGGACCATAAGATCGAGTTATACCGGGTCAAGACCGGCCTCATAAGAAAATCCTATGATCAGTAACCTGATCCGATTAGCATACGTCCAATCTGTGACGTGCCTCACTTGATAAATGTATGATTTGACCCTATACTATAGATAGATAAAAGAAATCAGGAGAGACTTATGAAAAGATTTATCTTATCATTACTGACTATGATGGTGCTGAGCTCACTTAATAGCCTGTATTCCATAGAAAGAAAGACCGGGAAGTGGTGGGACAGCGCTGTATTCTACCAGATTTTCCCTTTAAGCTATTATGATACCGATGCTGACGGCCGGGGGGATATCAAAGGTATCACTGCCAAGCTGGACTATATATCCGACCTGGGTGTGACTGCCCTGTGGCTTACTCCCTTTCATCCCCGCCCTCAGGGATTCTACCACGGCTACGCGGTCAGTGACTACTATGGTGTGGAACCCGAGCTGGGTACCATGAAAGACTACGAAGAGCTCATTCAGGCCGCCCACAAAAAGGGTATCAAGGTCATCCTGGACCTGGTCATGAACCACACTTCTGACTCCCATCCCTGGTTCCTGGACTCCGCTAATATGAAGTCCCATAATGACTACTACCTGTGGAAGAAGAGCTCTCCTTCAGGATGGGCCAATGCCACCGGTAACTCCAAGATGCCCGCCTGGAACGAACTGGCCACAGAGAATACCAAACGTAAAGGGGAGTATTTCTATGCTGCCTTTAACTTTACCCTGCCTGACCTCAACCACACCAATCCGGAAGTAAAGGCTGAATTCCGGAAGCTGGCCAAATTCTGGCTGGACAAGGGAGTAGACGGCTTCCGTATCGATGCCGCCCGTTACCTCATCGAGACCGGCCCCGGTGCGGGACAGATCGACACTCAGGAAACTATCGATTACCTGGATGATTTTGCCCGCTATGTCAAGTCCATCAATCCCGATGCCTATGTGGTGGGAGAAGTCTACGCCGGCATGGACATCATCGCTAAGTACTACAAAAAAGGCGGAATGGACGCCTGTTTCAACTTTGACTTTGGTGGCAAGGGTGGGACTATACAAGGGACCATGCAGACCGGAAAGACCCGTTCTTTTATGAAGAACCTGGATAAGATCCTGAGCCAGGATAAGGGCGGACTGCCTTTTACCTACTATGCGAATTATTTCTCCAATCATGACTCCGGTAGAATGCCTGAAAATCTGCGCTACCCTGATAAAGTACAGGCCGCAGCTCTCCTCCTCTTTACCATCCCGGGCGGTGCTCCCTATATCTATTATGGCGATGAGATCGGAGAGAGAGAAGGCTATGAGCTCATCGGGGATGCCAATATGCGCAACCCTATGTACTGGGATAACACTAAAAACGCCGGCTTTACCGATAAATCCGGGGTGTGGCTGCGCAAGATGAAGAAATACTATATGGATCCTAAAGAAGCCGAGAGTAAAGCGGAACAAAAAGAAGCCCAAAACATGAACGTAAAAGCGGAACTGGCTGATCCCCAGTCTACCCTGAACTTCTTTAAGCAGATCATTGCTCTGCGTAAAGCCAGCCCTGCCCTGCAGTACGGAGACTTTAAAGAGATCAAGATAGATATGGATAAGATAAAGATCCCTGAAGAAAAATCTGATAAGCCCAAGAACCCTCTGGTGACATTCAGCCGGACTTTTGGTGATGAAGTAGTAATAGTCCTGCTCAATACCGGTAAAAAGAAAGTCATTCTGAACCAGGCCCTGGGTCTGGACAAGCTGGCCAATCTTAATGTGGCGGCCTCCATAGACAGTAAAGACCTCACAGCCGGGGTGGATAAAAAGACCCTCAAGAATCTCCAGTCCAACAAGCTCAACCTCAGCCTGGAAAGCCGGGAGTTCATGGTCATACAGTTTAAAAAATAGAGAATTAAGTGATACTCCAGCCCTCCGTTTTACGGGGGGCTATTTTTTTACTATCGAATAACTGAGATCTCATGTAAAAGTGTAGCTCTGGAACCAGGGTGCAGTTACCCGTATTCTTTTTCTATAGGTTTATATTTTTATTCAACATAGCAGCCAGCTCGACCTTTCGAAAAGGCTTGCGTATACTGGCCATAAAGCCATATTCAGTAGGATCTTTCATAACAGGATCATCCGCATAACCACTGGCCACAAAGGCAGGGACCTTTGTATTTATTCTCCTGATCTCTTTAATGGCTGCTTTTCCCCCCATACCACTGGGTACCGTGAGGTCAAAGATCATGCCGGCCATCTTATGCCCCGCCTGTGTTTCGGAAATAAAAAATTCAATAGCCTCTTCACCATTCTCTGTTGCGACTACATTATACCCCAGAGATTCCAGCATGGCGACCATGGTATCTCTCATAACTTTTTCATCATCCATCACTAAAAAAGTACCCAGTCCGGCATGTTGCTCCTCAGGCTGGGGGCTATCTGAAGTCACAGACTGGGTAGAGGCAGGTAAATAGACGATGAAGGTACTGCCCTGCCCCGGTTCAGATTCGACATCAATACAGCCGCCATGACGGTTTATAATGGAGTAGCAGGTGGCCAGGCCGAGGCCATGCCCCTGCTTTTTAGTAGTAAAGAACGGGTCAAATATCCTGGAAATATGCTCCTGACTGATACCGATGCCTGTATCCTTTACAGATATTCTAATATAATTCCCTGGAGGCAAGATAGAGTGCTCATTTTCTCCCAGACTTATATTACGGGCTTCTATCTCGATTTTCCCGTTTTCAGGCATAGCCTGCTGGGCGTTAATGACCAGGTTTTCAAATACCTGGCCTATCTGATTTTTATCAAAAAAGCAGGCCCATAGGCCTTCAGGCACATCAAAACTACAGGAAACATTTGCTCCACTGAGAGCAAATCGGGTGATCTCCTCAAGATAAGGAAATAGGTATCCGATCTCCTGAATGGGTGCTCCCCCTTTGGCAAAAGTCAGTAATTGCTGAGTCAGAGCGCGGGCCCGCTCCATGGCTTTCAATGCTTCTGAGAGATGACTGTTTACAGTCTCATTATCCGAGCTATCGTATGCCAGATCGATAAACCCGAATACCCCTCCCATCAGATTATTAAAATCATGGGCAATACCACCGGCCAATACTCCCAGTGATTCCAGTTTTTGAACCTGACTCATGAGAGACTGCAGCTTTTCATGCTCCTGCTCAGCCCGTTTGCGCTCTGTGATATCCGTGAAACTGACCACTATTTCGGAAATATTACCGCTACTATCAAACATAGGAAAACCATCCACAGTGACCCAGACAATATCATTCAATGCCGGACGCTCAATGCCATAGTATCTGTTCAGAATGGGGGTTTTAAGGATATTAATAGCATTTACCGGGTAATCTTCGATTTGAAGAGGAGTATGATCTTCATTGATAAATTTCCATTCAGAGTCAACAGAGGTTCTTGCCTGTAACTGCTCATCACTCAGTCCCAGTAATTCTTTTGCCCTGGGGTTATACATCCTGATGCTGGTATCTGGGGCATACACCACTATCCCCGTACCCATATTCATGATCAGGCTTTGATATCTTACTTCGCTCTTTTGAAGCTCAGTGGTGAGCAGGGTCTTTTCCTCTATCTCCTGTTTAAGCCTCTGATTGAGATCAAGTAAAATGGCCAAGGAATCACTCAGAGAAAGTAGCTCATCTCCGGATATTTCCGGCATCTCGACATTTACATTGCCCTCTGCCACCTCTTTTGAATAGGCTATAAACCGTCCTATGGGAATGGAGATGGATCTGATAGTCAATAGCGCAGCCAGTCCGGTAAGCGCATTGGCAAGGAGCAGGATCCCTAGTGAAATGGCTTTGATGATGAGAGCTATTTCTGATCCCAGGCTTCCGGATTTATCGGTAAAGTCGTCTTCCAGTATTTTGAATGATTTCCCGATTCTTTCGATTTCCTTAAATGATTCTCGTTGCACTGCTGCATTATCAGAACTTAGTATTATTTTAACGTGTTTATCCACTTCCAGGCCCAGTGCATGGGCCATCCGGGCATCTTCCACCATTGCTATGATTAATGGGTGCCAGTATAATAAATTGATCCGGTCCACAATTATTTCTGACATTTTTTTATCTGCCTCATCGAATGTTTTTTCTATGGCAGCAGCAAATTCTTTTTTTGATTTAGTGGATCTCATCTCCAGCAGATTTCCGAAGAGTTCATTATATGACTTGGTGATACTCCATTTTTTAAAAAACGCATCCAGATCAGCGGGATTTTTATGATGAAAATAGTTGTCGAAATAATGAAAAGACTCTACCCGTGAAATAGTATGGGTTCTTTCAAATCTGGCAATCGCGGTGACCATGGTAAGGGTATTTCCAGCCCATATAAAGACCAGGACCATCAGGAGCATGATGACCCCTACGATACCGGTCAGGAGATATAATCTGCTTTTTATGGAGCCTGCCAGGTGCATTTTTATGTTTTTTAACATAAATCAAAACTCCCTTCACTGTTTGTTATAAGGCCTTAGAATCGCCACATAGAGCGCAGTGATCCCTGAATCGATCCGGGAACATCCTTCAAATGCCTGCATTCTGTTGCACTGGAATACATTAGGTCAGACATCATCACATTAATTCCCTTGTATCAGGAAAGACATCTAGTATAGTAATAGTATATCGTTTATTCCTGTTTCTGACAATCCATGAATTTAATTAGATTGGTATCACTCTGACTTTTCAAATTTCCAGATCACTGCCCTCGCCGGACCAGGTCCGATCCGGCTTTAATCTGACCAGGCCTTTTCGCATAGGGATCCAGTCACTGAGAGGGATTTCCCTTACTCCTTTGTAATGCCTGGAGAGGACATTGAGAAAACTGAGCTCAGGGGGTATTTCACCGCTAAAACTCTGTATACCCGCTTCCACCACATGGTCATGTGTGTAATAACCATCATCTGAAACCGAATCCAGCAGATATAGTGGCTCCCACTCTTCTATATCCCAGCCTTTTTCCAGAACATACTCTCTGGTATTGGGGAGGCCTGCCACCACAAATATTTGAGGCACGAAGCGGTTACTGTAGGGATTCCAGGGGTAAGGAGGCACATATACAAAAGAACCCCTGGAAAATTTCTTCTCATAACTGAGGTGCTCTTCACTCCCTTTTTCAAACTGTTGAATTTTCTTTCCTTGGATATCATAAAGAGTGGTATTAATCTCATCAGGCATAGCAGTCTCTCCCAGGGGAATAACATCTATGCTATAATACTCCCGATAATAATACTCCTCCCCCCATTCTTCATAGCCGCAATCTTTTATGAGGGCCATCATAAAAGCTTCAGCATCATGATAAGTCTCAAATGCCCCCTTATCCCGGACAGAGGGCTGGGGATATATTCCCTGTAAACTATGATTTTTGACCAGATAAATAGTTTTCACCGCATCCCCTTCACTTTATTTCAGTACTGAAAATTGCTGAAAACAGCACTTATTCCCATGGGCTAGTCCCTCTTATAGAACACCTTTTCTATATACTCTTTACGCTGTTGGGTCCCCTCTCCCTGGGTGGGTGCATAGGACGAGCTCTTTTTTCCCCCTGTGTAGATATCGACCTTGTAGGAAATACCCATTTTATCCTGGAGATGATACACAGTGACAAACTCTGCCAGGTCTTCTGCCCAGGAGCTGGCTCCATACAGGGACACAAATGGCCTCTTTTCCATTAGGGCCCACATCCGCTCCGCATCATCAATTCCCAGACTGGGTTTTCCAAAATCGTAAAAGGTGATATCTTTCCGGCCTTCGAAGTCATAATCCTCTTTCATTTTAGTGGGGCCATCCCAGTAGGTTTTACTGAACTCAGAAGGTGCCCAGTCTGTTTTTTTATGAAAATATCGGTAATAATGATATTCTGCAGCACCCACAAATGGATTGATCCGGACTACATGGTCTACCACATGTACCGCCTCGTGTAAGAGAATGTATAATAGAGCTGGATATTGGGTGTCAAATTCCAAGGCTACTCGGTCTCCTGATTTTAGCATTAAGCCCATATTATCCCGCATAGACAGCCACTCGCTCATGCTTTTTTTAAAGAGCCCGGCATTTAATACCATAATACAATAGAGGTCTCCATTCCGGTCAGGAATCCAGTCAGTCAAAGCACCCCCTCTGAAATCATCTATTATATAAATGCGCATCAGTCTGTCCTGTATAACCTGTTGAACCAAGGGTGGAAATAATGTGATAAGATTGCTTATGATAGCCTTTTCCTGTATACTGGGTTCTCTCCCGCTGTAAATACGTTGATCGATAATATTGAGGTTATCCAGCACCCAGGATTCAGGTTCTATGATACGGTCATATACAGGAGTCTTTGACGAAAAGCGGTATTTTTTTAGTTTATAGGCTGGCCTCTTATGGACTTCAATGAGCCACTGAGCTGTTTTATCTTCAGTTTTTATCTGCTGTTCACAGCCTGATAAAGTAATAAATAAAAGAAGTATTCCAAGTATGGAACCTTTCAAAAGATTCTCCTTAAAACATACTATTCCCATTTTTGATTTCATAAAATATTTGGCCTCTCTGACTCCGTCCTGCACCCATTGTGGTTGTGTACAAAAGGGGTGTCACTCTGACTGAAAAATTATCACTTGTCTTTTACCCTGTGTAGTATCAATGATACTTTTTTTATATTCTCCGGATGTATACTGCCGTATCACATCCTCCCAGAAATCATAAGAAATGTCATTGCCGGGGATCTGAATAACTTCCCAGGGCCCCGGAAACCTATCAAATATCTGAAATGCAATATTCCTTCCGATGCCTGATCGCCGATATTTCTTCATAATGAAGAATTCCGCAATTGCTTTTGCATCTTTATTTTTTAACTGATAGCAATAATCATTTACCAATACAAATCCACACAGAACATCATTGCATCTGATGAAGTAGGGAAATCGATTTTCTTCAGTCCAATAATGGTCAAGATATGAATATCCAAAGTAGCCAAAATCATTTAATTCCTGACCTGTATAAAGCGACATATCGTATTCATATAACTCGATCATTTGCCTCAGCACTGACTTTTCGGATTCTTTGACTTCGACTAATTCTATTTTCATTTTATTTCCTCTTTAAATAAATGACAGATAGAACATAAGGAGTAGTGCTCGGGGCGTGTTAGTTGCGACGGTGTTTTATCCTAGGGACAATCGCAATCAAAGTGTCCTGACTTCTGTATTCTTATATTCTCTTCTCTAATCATTTTAAATATATTATCAAAATATTGATCTAAATGATATGCTCCAGGATTCGTGTATGTGTTTTCTAATGGAAATTCATAATCAGAATCTGAGGCTTTCTCCTTTCTTGATGCTACAAATGATCCTGACTCTAGTAATACTTTTGTAACTCCATTCGTGTGCTCAATTGTAAAAATCGCATTTGTAGATACAATATAATATTTTCCAATTATAAACGAATATGAATGCCGATCATTTTTTTTCAGAGAAAATCTGATTTTTCCTAGTGACATTTTGGATATAACTGAAGTGTTATATTGGTAAATTGAAACTTCTGATTTCTCATATAATTTTACTTTTAGGTATATATTATAAATCCGATTTAATGTATTCAAATTGGTCTTTAATTGTAAATACTTAGGGATAAATAAGATATATATGAGAAGAAAAATTATCAGGGAAATGAGTAGAAATATTAGCCATATGATAATCTTTCTTCTAGTTTTTAATTGTTTTTCCTGCATTATTTCCTCTTATTTAACTTATTTTTTCCCTTACGGAGTGGCGCACAAAGCTGGTCCATAGCCTGGCTGCTGGTCAGCGGAAGTGCTGAAACTTATGAATTTCAATCCTCTAAATAATCTGATTTATAAGGATATTTTGCCATTGCTGTTTTATGTTTTTTAAAGCCAATTTTTTGATAAAACTGTTCATTACCAAAAGTGGAGGTCAAATGGACACATAACTTATCTTCTCCATTCAACAAGCTATTCATTATTTTTTTTCCAATCCCTTGTTTTTGATAATCGGGCAAAATACCGACATCAAAGATAGTGCCATAGAAAATACCATCCGATACCATTCTTCCCGCACCAATTATTTTATCATCTAAACAGGCAATGGCAACTTTATAACTATTCTGAAAAGCAGATCGCAGGGAGTCTAAGTTGCCTCTTGCTACTGTCAAACCTACACTTTGATATAAAAGGAATAATTGCTCCCAATCAATATTATTAAGGCCGATTTGGATTCTGATTCTGTCAATCATAAAACATTCCTTTTATTGAGAGAATGTGCCAACTTCTCTATCAGACTTGACTCAAAGGGGGATATCCTTCGATAGTGAAGTAAAGTATAGCGTAGAGACTCAAAATAAGTCAATAGTCTATAGTCCCTAGTCAATTGTAGGTACTGTCTTTAAAGTCCGAGCCCTCACCCTCAAACCGACACAAAACCTTCAATTAAACCAATCCCCACTTCACCGCCGGAGTCTGCCGTATGAGTCAATAGTCTATAGTCTATAGTAGGTACTGTCTTTAAACTCCGAGCCCTCATCTTCAAACCGACACAAATCCTTCAACTAAACCAATCCCCACTTCACCGCCGGAGTCTGCCTGCTGCGCTCCGCATGGTGCACCCCACAATACGCTTTCCAGGGCTGACCTACCCGGGCCTACGCCCAGCCTCCGGCCATTTGCCAGGACGGCAAGGTGCCCGCGTAGACACGGACGGCGGAAGCGGGCCATTCAGCCCGCCCGGCACATTGTCTGCTATTATATCAGCCACCAATTCGCAGGCACCTCGATATGACTCGGTGACCGAAAAACATGGTCCCTGAGTCTCTACCCCATAATGTACCTAAATATCGAAGGGTTCTTTGCCAAGCTTTCTTTTTCTTCTTTGAAAAAGAAAGCGCCCCCCCTATACTACTCCAGCCCCGCCGCCCGCCTCATGCGGTTCATGAGGGCATGACCTACTCCTTCATCGGGGACTGGCATACAGTAGATGATGTCTACCCCCTGCCGGTCCAGGTCCTGCAGGCTCTTATAGAACTCCCGGGCATACTGATCCACTGAGCTGAATCTCAGTACATGTATACCGGGATGTGTGATCTCCTGATCCTCCAGAGCCAGAACACCCATGATGAGGGTCTTTTCCTGATCTATATCCTGCTTCCACTGTATCAGGTCTGATACTATCCGGACTTCTGCCACCGGCTTATAATGAGGATGCCGGGTGCCGGGGGACGACATGGCCAGATGTCTTTCTTCGGACTCTTCCAGGAAGTAGACAGGAATGCGTGGGCCAGCCACCGCAGAAAGCTCATCCCGGGTGATCTTACCGGGGCGCAGTATGATCAGCCGGTCCTCCCGGCATAGTACCACTGTAGACTCCAGGCCGATCTCACAGGGGCCGCCGTCTATGATATAGTCAGCCCGACCGTCCATGTACTCACAGGCCATACGGAAGTCAGTAGGGCTGGGCCTTCCGGAAACATTGGCAGAAGGGGCGGCTATAGGCACCCCAGCCAGCTTCAGGAACTCCTGAGCCCGGGGGTGAGAGGGTATACGCAGTGCGATCGTATCCAGCCCGGCTGAGACAATGGCAGGTACGGTATGATGACGTTCCAGGATCAGGGTCAGTGGCCCGGGGCTGAATCTTTCCCATAGGCTGTAGGCTATATCTGGTACATTTACACACAGGCTCTCTATCTGACTCTGTTCATGTATATGGACAATGAGGGGGTTATCGGGAGGACGGTTCTTAGCGGTGAAGATAGAGGCCACGGCCGTATTATCCAGGGCATGTGCTCCCAGCCCATACACTGTCTCTGTAGGAAAAACGACCAGCTTTCCTTCAGTGACAGCCTGAGCCGCCCCTTCCAGAGACTGGTTCTGATTTATATGTATTGTCGTCATTTTTTACTCCCATAGCGGTAAGTGATAGTCTGGTAAGACAGGGGGCTCAGTACCGGAGCAAAACGGTTTTTACGGGTAGCTACCGTAGCCCAGGACCGAATGATGTTATCATGTCCATCATAGTCATAATAGTACTTATATACCGCTTTCTCACCTTCGTTATCCACGATAGTACGGCTGATAATATGCCCCTGAAAGTCATAGACTTCTGCAGCAAAGAGGAACATGCTTCCTTCTATTTCAAATCTTTTGAGGATCTTTCCATTGATGTTATATACTATGCGGCTGCGATTGGTGATGTTTCCTATGACCTGGATGCGGTTGGTCTCCCGTCCCAGGCTGTCACATTGTATGATGCTGGTATAGGCTTCAGGTTTCCCCTGATATTCTCCGCTATACTCCTCTTTTATTTTTACACCTTTATCATTATAGATAAACTCCAGGAAATAACTTTCCATCCCGGATTTATCCTCTTTATAAAAAGATTCTCCTATAGGGATGCCTTTTTCCGAAAATACCCATTCCTGCTCCCATTTCATAACATCCGGCTTTTGAAAGTTTGTATAACGGGAGGAAATAAAATAATGCCCTTCTCTTTTTTGATAGTCATAGATCAGAGCCGAATCATCATAATACTTATAATCCCCGGTTTTGGCGGCAGCATAGGGTGTGACCTGTAGCTTGGCATAAAAGGGAGTATTGATGAATTTTGTGGACTGTTTGTCTCCCCCGGGGGAATATTCATCAATGATCTTCTGCACCGGCCTGGCCTGGTTCGACTCGGAAAGTTCCAGCATAGCATAGACAAGCGTCGTCCTGGTCAAGACAGGGCCATTCAGGCCGTCTTTTTCCCAGTCACTGACCCTATTTGGCACAAATGCCTTTCCTTCACTACCACATCCAGCTAACAGCAGGGCTGTTAAGAGAGAAAATAAATACTTCACATTGGCTCCTATAATTGATTTCCACAGGTCTTACAGTATACTGCGTCAGGGTCATGCCCCTCTTTGCCGCAGGCCGGACAGGCCTGAGTAGACACCTGCCCTTTTTTAGTCCTTACAAATTCCACACTCACAATACCGGTAGGAACAGCGATGATGGCATAACCCATAATCATGATCAATGAAGAGATAAACTGCCCCAGGGGGCTCTGGGGAGCAATATCCCCGTATCCCACGGTAGTCATAGTGACAATGGTCCAGTACATCGCCTTAGGGATAGAGGTAAAGCCATTGGCTGACCCTTCTACACTGTGCATGACAGAACCCATGATGATGATCATGGTCATGACTACTCCCAGAAACACTATGATCTTGGGCAGGCTGGCTTTCATGGCTCTGCGCAGATGCATGGCTTCTTCCACAAACTGCCCCAGCTTAAATATACGGAATACCCTGAGCAGTCTCAATACCCGGATAAAGATCAGGGAAGGTATAGTCCCCCACATCAGGCCCAGAAAGGAAGGCAGTACGGCGATCAGGTCGATTATACCCCAGAAAGAGATGGCATACCTCAGGGGTTTTTTGAGAGAGATCAGCCTTAAGATATATTCTATACTAAACAGGAAGGTAAAAAACCATTCCCCCCATATAAAAACCTCACCCATAAGATTATGGATAGACTCCACGCTGTCCAGGATATTGAATGTGACACTGATGATGATTGCCATGATGATGGTTACATCAAAGGCTTTCCCGCCCGGGGTATCTGCTTCATAGACGATCTCATGGATCTGGCTTCTCCAATGCGTCCCGGGGCGTTTGATCAATTTAGAATACTTCATGGCTGCTCCTGAAGTATTATACACTGAAATGAGCTAAAGCTTCAAATTCAGGAAATATTTTTGCAGATATTATCCTACTGATCCTGAGACACAGATTCACGTTTGTCCGGAAGGAGCTATCAGGCTTTTTCCTGCCTGATCCACACTTTCTTCAGAAAGTTATCCCTGCCTGATGCCATTCTGTAGAACTGGTATCTTTGAGGGCTTTTTTTATGATAATCCTGATGATAATCTTCTGCGGGATAGAACACATCCAGGGGCCTGATATCGGTGACCACGGGGGAAGGGAAAATCCCTGAGGCATCCAGTTCTTTTTTAGATTGTTCCGCTAAGGTTTTTTGCTCTTCATTACTATAGAATATTACTGAAGCGTACTGACTGCCCCTGTCTACAAATTGCCCTTTTGCATCAGTGGGGTCTATCTGCCTCCAGAAGATATCCAGGAGCTTTTCATAGCTGATCACTCCGGGATCATAGATCACTTCTATAACTTCTACATGGCCGGTCTTTCCGGTACATACTTCTGAATAGGTGGGGTCTTTCGTGCTGCCCCCGGTATAACCTGAAGTAACAGACACCACTCCTTTATAAGATTCGAATGGATGCACCATACACCAGAAACAGCCTCCTCCAAATACAGCTTTGTGATAATTACTGCCCGGCATAATGCCCTCCTGTCATTTCCTAGTATTCAGGTATAATATATACATCTTATCTGTGAAAAGCAAATCGCGGGCTGACTTAAAGCAAAGAGGCTGCTACTTGAGGATTCTGTTTGAACCAGTTATAATAATCCATCTTAATCAATGGAGAAAACTATGCTGACTTATCAGGAGATCATACATAAACTGAAAGAATTTTGGGGAAACCAGGGCTGCCTCATCCGGGAATCCTATGACCTGGAAAAAGGAGCCGGGACTTTTAATCCTGATACCTTTCTGAGGGCTATCGGACCTGAGCCCTGGAATGTAGCTTATGTGGAGCCCAGCCGCAGGCCTAAAGACGGCCGTTACGGAGAAAATCCCAACCGCCTGGGTTACTACTTCCAGTTCCAGGTCATCATGAAGCCTTCTCCTGATAATATACAGGACCTTTACCTGGAGAGCCTGCGATACCTGGGTTTAAACACAGAAGAACATGATATCCGGTTTGTGCATGACGACTGGGAATCACCTACTCTGGGCGCCTGGGGCCTGGGTTGGGAAGTCTGGCTCAACGGCATGGAGATCACCCAGTTTACCTATTTCCAGCAGGTAGGCGGACTGAATCTTACTTCTGTTCCGGCTGAGATCACCTATGGATCAGAAAGAATAGCTATGTACCTTCAAAATGTGGACACTATTTTTGACATACAGTGGAATGAGCAGTTTACCTACGGGAATCTGCATAAAGAGCTGGAAGTGGATTTCTCCAAATACCACTTTGAGATAGCCGATATCGGACTGCATCAAAATCTGTTTGACAGCTTTGAAAAGGAATGTTTTAATGCAATCGAACATGATGCGGTATTACCGGCCTATGACCTTACCATGAAGTGTTCCCACGTCTTTAATATCCTGGATGCCCGGGGGGCCATCTCTGTGACCCAGAGAGAGAGTTATATCCTGCGGGTACGTAAAATGGCGGCTGCAGTAGCCCAGGCCTATTACAATAAGCGTGAATCACTGGGATTTCCCTTGTTAAAACAAGCCTAAGGCCAGATTAAAAAACTCATTCTTTTTTAGATTACTCCGATAATCCTATAGAGAAATACGGAGGTAGTCCATGAAAAAATCCATGACCCTGGAGCAATATGAATCTCTGACTTATTCTGCCGCGGGAAAATATAACAAAAGTGATTACGAGACTGCTCTGGATATGTTCCTCAGGCTGGCTGAAAACAACTGGGAAAACCCCAAAGTGCATGAAGTACTGGCCAATATTTACCTAAAGCTGAATAGGATAGACAAATCACGGGAAGAGTTTCATATCTACCTGGATCTTTTAAAGAGAGATGACCCCAGTATCATCTTACCCCGTTCCTTTGATGAGCTGGTCGAAGAAGCCGGAGAAATGGATGCTACCCGGTCCAGATATGACAAGATCATGAAAAAAAGGTCTCATCCCGAGCCTTTCGCGGATTTTGATGTTCCAGCTAAATTGTCTATTCTGTATATGTCGATTGGCGACTATAAAAAAGCGGAACAGGTACTGGTAAAATATAAAGAAAAGTTTATTGATAAAGTTTCTCAATCCAAAAACAACTGATTACTTTACACTATTCTGTCTTTTATGATATAATAGTTTGAATTTTAGGAGAAATGCGTGAAAAAGATTATCTGCCTTAATTTTAACCATAGCAATGATCAGATGATGCAAAGTGTCAACACTGAATACCAGATCCATTATTCTTCCGGACTCAGGGATGCTATATTATTTATGGTAGATAATCCTGATGTGAGTCATCTGATATTTCATTTCAAGGGTAGCGGTTCTGAATACCAGCATACTATTAAGATCATACAGGACATGAATAATTTTCTGCCTATTATCCTGGTGCCTGACCAGAATTACGATCAGATACAAAAAGATTTCCGTGAAACTGTCAATATAATAGTCATAAATGCCCGTATGGACCTGCTTAAGGTATTAAACAATACTGCCCCCAACAGACGTAAGGCAAACCGGATAGAGTGGCCTTTAAGAGCTACTTTTTATAATGCTGAAAAACCGGAACTCTCCGAGACCGGACAGATCATCTCTTTATCGATTCTAGGTACTTACATCAAGACCCCCAATCTGGACCTCCTAAAACATGACACTATTATGCTGGAGATAGCCTTTACTGATTTTAAATTCCTGGTAGAAGGAAAGATTGTACGTACCACCAGTGAGATGAATAAAAACCTTCCTCTGGGATTTGCCGTGGAGTTCTCACATATTTCTCCGGCTACAGCAGCTTATATTAATTCTCTCATTAATGATAAACTTCTCTATGTACTGCTCAGTGATCAGGACAAAAAATAAATCTAATCATTTGATACTAGAATTAATCCTCAAAATAAGATAAACTATAATTATTATGAATAAGATAACTAATAAGCCTGAACCGATATCCGCAGATATTTTTCAGGGTCGGATACCTCCTGCCCTATTGGCCATTGATAGTATACTGAGAGCCAGGGCATACGAAGTATACCTGGTGGGCGGTGCGGTACGGGATCTGCTCCTCGACAATTCTCAGATCAATCATATCAAGGATTATGACTTTGCTACCAATGCCCTGCCCGAAGAGGTTCAGAAGATATTCCGGGAAAAAGGCTATACCACTATTCCCACCGGGATCAAACATGGGACAGTGACACTCATGATAGACAATGAACCCTACGAGATCACTACTTACCGGGTCGATGGAGCCTATACCGACGGAAGAAGGCCGGATGAGGTGAATTTTTCCCGTTCGATAATCGAAGACCTGTCCCGCCGTGACTTTACTATTAATGCCATGGCCTATAATATTCAGGAACAGACTCTGATAGACCCCTTTGAAGGCCTTAAGGATCTGAGGGAGCGCATCATCCGCACCGTGGGAGATCCGGTAGACAGGTTTTCAGAAGACGGCCTGCGTCCCATACGGGCCTGCCGTTTTGCCGCTGTGCTGGAGTGCAGTATTGATCAGCATACCCTGGATGCCATCCCCCTCACTCTGGAGAAGGTCAGGACTGTCTCTATGGAAAGAGTGCATGATGAGATGTTTAAACTGATGTATGCCCCTCAGCCTTCCATCGGACTGGAATATATGCGTATCACCGGATTATTGGAGATATTTATTCCGGAATTACTGGAAGGCTATGATATTGAACAGAATGAATTCCATAAATACGATATCTATCATCATAATATCTATGCCTGTGATGCCGGCCCCCGGAATCAGCCTCTGATACGATTTGCGGCTCTTTTTCATGATATAGGCAAAGCCCGGGCCAAGGAATATGCCCTCAAGATCGGTAATGGCAATGTATTTTACAACCATGAAGTGATCGGGGAAAAGATGGCATACAAGATCATGCGCCGGCTGAAGTTTTCCAATCACGACCTCAATTATGTAAAGATGCTGGTAAAAATGCATATGTTTTACTATACCGATGACTGGACTGATGGAGCGGTACGTCGTTTTCTAAAAAAGATAGATGGAAATATGGATACTCTGTCAGACCTGTTCCGGCTGAGACGGGCAGACCGCATCGGTTCCGGAATGCGCAACGGGGACGCAGAGATACTGAAAGTATTTAAAAAAAGGATAGATACTATTATGGAACGGGATTCTGCTCTCAAGGTCACTGATCTTAACATTGACGGTTCGGATCTGATGCAGGCCTTTGATCTAAAGCCCGGCCCTATCATTGGAGAGATCCTGAATTATCTGCTGGAGCAGGTCCTGGATGACCCCGATTTAAATCAAAAAGAAAAACTACTTGAATTATCCGGGAACTATGTACATAATACTATATAGATGTTTTAATTTTTAAGGAGTCTCTCATGAATATCAAAAAATTCACCCTCATCCTGGCTTTAGTGTTCTTGTCCTCTCTCAGTTTTGCAGAAGGACTGCAGCTTTTTTCTGATGACAAGCTGATACTGATGAGAAACTCAAAATCCGGTATACAGCAGCTTCTTTCACAAGCCAAGGAAAACATCGAGAAGGATCCCGAATCCTATGAATATAACTGGCAGTATGCCGGTGTCTTATACTTCTATGGAGATTTTTACCTCAGTGACAGAAAAAGCAGAAAATACTATTTTAACCAATCCCGTCAGTACGCCCGCAAAGCTACCGAGTTAAATCCCGGGGGTGTGGAAGGACATTTTCTTTTAGGAGTAGCATCAGCTCTATGGGCTGAATCCAACGGGGTTCTGCAGAGCCTGTTTATGGCTGATGATGTGGCCCGGGAAATGACCAAAGTCATAAAAATAGATCCCGCTTTTTATCAGGGAATACCCTGGGCCATCAGAGCCCAGGTCTACGGACTGGCTCCCGGCCGCCCTATATCTGTGGGAAATCATGAAAAAGCCTATTCTGACTTTTTAATGGCCCATAAATACAACAAAAATTACCGTGTAGTATACCAGTTAAATGCCTATATGCTCATACAGCATAAGAAATGGGCTGAAGCAGAAGAAATGATCAAAAAAGGCAGAGCTCTCCCCCTGGACAGCAATCGTCCCTGGGAGGAAAAACTGGCGTTCAGCGTATTTGACCGCTACCAGAAGACCATTGATGAAAATAAGCAATAAGAGCGGCGCATAAATTTTTAAAGCCCAGGCATACAAACTCTGTGTATTCTTCCGATAATCATATCAGGTAAAAAAATACCTTTCCTGAAATGAGTCCGGAGGAATCATGTCACACAAATACCTACGCCCTATCTTGATCAATCTGTTTATCCTGGTCATAATATTCAGTGCTTTTATTTTCATTGATGTCAATGCCTCCACTCCCCCCCTGCATGAAGAAAAGACCAACAGCCAGTATATTCCACGGACTATACATAATTTTGCGGATACTCCTGTCTATGAGTGGTCAGCAGCACATTATAAGCAGAAAAACAGCCTCAATCCAGAGACTAATACCCTGGCCCTGCGCATCAGTGACACCGAGACCCGGAATATCGCCTTTTTTTCCAGGCAGACAGCCTATTACCGCTTTGAAATAGCCCGTTTTGTGGTAAGAGGGATCGATCCTCAGCGCTGCCGGGTCACAGTCCACCAGGCAGATGAAGCTCTGCCCGCCTATGAAGGGCCCACCAGCCTGAGCCTGCACCGACTGGAGGGGGATTATACTGCTTCCTGGTTTTATGACTGGCATACACCTGTAAGCCGGTACAGCGCGGTACTCTGGATAGATGGAAAGGCCCTGGCCCGCACCTATTTCTCCTATATCAGAAGAGATCCGGTGAAATTTAACCGATCCTATGCCCTTATGAACCTGGAATTTCCTATATATGAAAAGTCTATCAAAACTCCTGATGCTGAAGAAGTCACTTTTAATGAAGGCCTGAAGAGCTGGATGGACTATGGAGAAATGGACGGCTTTCTGATGCTGGGAGGGCAGACCTCGGGTTACGACCGCGTGGATGCTCAAAACCCCTGGGCCAGTCCTCACTTTAGAAACGTAGAACGCATCGGTAAAGAAATACATGACCAGGGAAAACTATTCGGGGCTTATATCATGTGCTTTTACACTCCTGCCCAGGGCTGGGAAAAGGCAGGATACGCCTCCGCCATGGGGGTAAGCCGGGGAAATAACGGGACAGTCCATACCAGTACTTCCAAGTTCACCTCATTTACCGACCCTAAACGCTTTAATGACATTGTCGCTTTAGCCCGGCACTTTAACAGCCTGCCCTATGTAGATATGATCGGTTTTGATTTCATTCGTTTCGGCGAAAATGTGGGCTACGAGAATGCTGAAGAATTTGCTATCGATATGAATATAGCTCTGCCTGCAAACTGGAAAGACTATTCCCAGGCCCAGAAAATCGTGTGGATGAGCCAGATCATGAAGAAGAGCAGCACCGTCAAGCAGTGGAGGTTATGGAAGGCCCATAAGACGGCAGATTTTGTATACCGGGTGATCAGGGAAGCCGGCCTCACCAAGCCTACCTGGGTATTTACCCTGGGCTGGGATCATGGCTCTGAGCATGGGCAGGACCCTATCATGTTCCAGGACGCGGGAGTACTGGCTGATTTTGTGATGCTCTATGAAGCCAGCCCTCAGATGTTCCAGGCCATGAATAAGCAGTGGGGGGATTATCTGGCCCGGGAGAAAGTCAATTACATCCCCGGGAACCAGATCGATTCAGTGGTCAATAAGTCTCTGGGAGACAGAAACCCGGTAGAAGAATACTACTATCGCCTGACCCAGGGTGCAAGTTACGCCCCTTATTTGTCCCGGGGTGTATTCATCCATGACATACACAGGGCATTCTTCTCCAAAAGACGCCAGGGTTACAGCTATTATGAATGGCTCATGACCGGGCTGGCCAGTGCTTCCTACCACCGTTTTAAAAATGCTGAGATACCCTTTTCAGTGGAATTTCCTGAGAAGACCTTTTATTATAGCGATTCTGATAAAAGTATAGATATCCCCTACACTATTTCCTTCGTCCCTGAAAAGCTGTCCGGCATCCAGGGCAGCACTCTCAACATCGAAGGCCCGCATAAGTCCTTCACAAAAAAACTTGACATTAAAGGCCAAACTAATGTAACATTATACATCAGAGTGAATCCTCGGGAAAAAGGGTCTCAGTATATGGCTCTTAAAGCGAATGTGGAAGGATACCCATCCTATTTTACATTTCGATATTTTAATTTCAAAAAGAAAACCCCATAAACCAATAATAGGAAATTAAGTTTAACACCCCAAAATAAACCAGTAATCCAGTGTATGATTTATCACCCGTGATTAAGAGGAGAAAGAATGCCCAGAAAGATCAAATTAAAAAACGAGGTCAATGAAGAACTCATTGAAGACCAGAGTATGGAATTACCTCTCACCACCGAGCCCGAACCTAAAAAACCCCTCAGAAAACCTCATAAAAAAGGGTCAAAAAAATCCGGTGAATTCGTAGAAGGCACTACGGAAGGCTTATTTGATTATTTTGTCCATTCCAATGACCCTCAGAAGATCCTGTCCCAGGTATTCAGTGAGGATGGAAAACTCTTTATAAATGTCTTAAAACAGCTCTCCATAACCGAGCTCACTCTGCTGGCTGAGCACATGGGCCTGGAGAACTTTGAATCCATGCACACCCAGGAGCTGATCTACAATATTCTGCGCAAACATTCCGATAACGATGGAGTGATCTGGGGTGGCGGTGTTATGCAGGTCATAGAAGGGGGATTCGGATTTCTACGTTCTCCCCGCTATAATTATCTGCCTTCATCAGACGATATTTATGTCTCCCCTTCTCAGATCTCCTTATTCCGTCTCCGATCAGGGGATACCATAGAGGGCCAGATCCGCCCCCCCAAGAAAAATGAAGAAGAAAAGTTTTTCGCTATATTAAGAATAGAAAAGATCAATGAGACTACCCCGGAGATCGCTAAGAAACGCACTCTGTTCTCCAACCTCACCCCACTTTTCCCTGATGAGCGTATAGTGCTGGACAGAGGGCGGGAAGAGGTGGCCATGCGTCTTATGGACCTTTTTACCCCCATCGGAAAGGGACAGCGTGGACTGATAGTATCTCCTCCTAAAGCGGGTAAGACTGTACTCCTGCAAAAGATCGCCAATTCCATCACTACCAATCATCCTGAAATAAAACTGATCATCTTCCTGGTGGACGAACGCCCTGAAGAAGTGACCGATATGCAGCGCAATGTAAATGCAGAAGTGGTTTCCTCTACTTTTGATGAACCGGCCCATAAGCATGTAGCCGTAGCTAATATGGTCATAGAAAAATCCCGCCGTATGGTGGAGATGGGCTACGATGTAGTCATACTGCTGGACTCTATCACCCGTCTGGCCCGTGCCTTTAACCAGGTCGAGCCCTCCAGTGGTAAGGTACTCTCAGGGGGTATTGACAGTAATGCCCTGCATAAACCCAAGAAATTCTTCGGTGCTGCCCGTAACATCGAGGAAGGAGGCAGTCTGACCATTCTGGCCACTGCTCTGGTCGATACCGGCTCCAAGATGGATGAAGTCATCTATGAAGAGTTTAAAGGTACCGGTAACATGGAAATACACCTGGACCGCAATCTGTCCAATATACGTATCTTCCCGGCTATCGACATCAAGATGTCCGGCACCCGTCGTGAAGACCTGCTCATGAATGAAGATGACCTGGAAAAGATCCGTATGCTGCGCCGGGTACTGTCCGACATGGCCAATGAAGAGATCATCAGGAAGCTATCCGCTGCTATGAAGAAAGCAGAGTCCCTGGAGGATTTTCTGACTAATATGCAGTACTTTACCAAGTAAGATTTTGACAATCTGAGACTATCAGGTTATAATCTTTGACCGTAAGAAAGCTTTAGAGCTCATTACCTACCCCGCCCAGGTGGTGAAATCGGTAGACACGCCAGCTTGAGGGGCTGGTGGGCGTTAAGTCCGTGCAAGTTCGAGTCTTGTCCTGGGCATATAAACGGAAGCAGTCATGCTTCCGTTTTTCTTTTCTGGAGTATTTATACCAATGTTATTATAATATTATCAAAATTCGCATCTAAAACGAGTGTTTAGTACTTATACAGGTACATAATCCGGGGGATATAAAATGAAGAAAATCATTGCCTACTTTGCCAATAATCACCTGCTCACCAATCTCATCATGATCGCCTGTTTTGCGGGCGGGATCATATACTGGAATCAGACCAGCAAAGAAGAACTGCCTGATGTTACTATGAATTTTGTGAGGGTAACTGCCAACTACCTGGGTGCATCGGCCCAGGAAATGGAAGACTTTATAGCCCGTCCTCTGGAGACTGAGATCAAAGGCATAGACGGTATAGATGAGATCAGGACTACCGTAGGCGATGGAAATGTCAGTATTTTTATGGATATCTCGGATGATGTAGATGACTTTAATGAGACACTCAATGAGATCCGTACCGCCATAGCCAAAGCCGACCTGCCCAGTGACATGCAGAACGACCCCCAGGTCCGTTATTTCAAGACCAGTCAGAAAGCCATTATCGATGTCTATATCACCATGACAAACCAGCCTCTCCTGGATGAAAAATCCAGGGACATCGTACAGGACCATGCCCGTACCCTGGCCGACAGGCTGTTATCATTACCCCAGATCAGTGATGTAAACTATAACAGCATGCTGGATTACCAGTATGTGATATCCATTTACCCTGAATTACTGACCAGGCATGAGATCTCTATCAACCAGATCATCTCAGCCATTCGAAACAACAATATCCGTATCCCCCTGGGCGGAATGGAGCTGCAAAAGAAGATGGTAAAGACCCCCGGAGCTAAAAAGCCGGGAGGTGGCTTTTTCCAGTCTAAAGAGACCAAACTCACGCTGGATGCAGACCTCATTTCCATAGAAGATATTGAAAACGTGATCGTAAGAGGAAATTTTGAAGGCAAGATCATCCGGGTAAAAGACCTGGCCCGGGTCTATTCCGAGTATAATCACCCTGTCTCCATCCAAAAGATAAACGGATTGGAAGCAGTGGGTATGACCGTCACAAAGTCGGGCTCATACGGCATCCTGGATTCGGTAGATGAAGTCAAACGTGTAGTCAAAAACTTTCAGGACACTACCCTGTCCAACTCCAGCGTAAAGGTCATACTCTCCGATGATGAGTCCCTGGGTATACGTAACCGCCTGTCATTCATCGCCCAGAACGGTATTCTGGGTTTTGTGCTGGTGCTGGTCACTCTTTTCATCTTCCTAAACTGGAAAGCGGGGTTCTGGGTAGCTATGGGTATCCCCTTTTCCTTTACCCTGACCATGATCATAGCATCTCTGGCCGGATTTACAATAAACAATATTACCCTGGCGGCAGTCATCATAGTCATGGGGATGGTGGTAGACGATGCTATAGTGGTGAGTGAGAATATTACCCGTATGAAGGAACAGGGCATGGATGACAGCGAGGCGGCGGTGACCGGTACAGCTTATGTTCTGGTACCCATTATCGGCAGTATCCTCACTACCTGTTTCGCTTTTATCCCGGTATTGTCGTTTGGCGGGCGTATGGGTAAAATGGTAGCCTCCATGCCTCCTATCATCTTTATGATACTGGGTGCTTCATTGCTGGAGTCTATCCTCATACTGCCCTCACATCTGAGCCTTCACCTACCTCGAAAGTGGCGAGTCATCATGTCCCTGGGTACCTTACCCCTGATTGAAAAATACTTTGCCCATAGAAAAAATACTAAAAAAACCACTAAACCGCTAGCCAAAAAGACTCATGCCCACTGGTTTTACAAAGTAGAAGCATCCTATGAAAAACTGTTGCATAAAGTACTCACCCATAAATGGATATTATTACTGATCTTTATGGGACTGCTGATTTTTTCAGGTTTTCTCTTTAAAAAATATATGAAATTTGTCATGTTCCCCCGTTCTGAGACAACAGAAGTCTTTGTGATGGGAGAGACCCAGAAGGGGTATACAAAATTACAGACCGAAAAAAAAGTGCGGGAGATCGAGGAGTATTTAAAACCCTTCCTCACCAATGAAGTCCAGGAGATCATCACAGATATTGCCCGGGGCCGCTGGGGTACCAGTAGTCCGGAAAATCGCTTTATGATGCATATCTACCTGGTGGACAAAGAAAAACGTAAAAAATCCACCTCCCAGCTGGTGGCTGAATGGTCTGATGTGATCACTAATATGCCCGGATTTTTTAAGCCGGTAGTGACAGCCCAGCGATTCGGCTTCAGCAGCGGTACTGCCCTGGAGATCAATGTACAGGGTAAATATACAGAACGTTATGCTGCTGTCAATGAGCTCCTGAGTATCATGTCCAATGACGGCCGCTTTAAAGACCCCGAGATCGAACAGGTCCAGCTCAATTCAGAGTACCGCATCCACCTCAACCGGGATGAGATCAACCGCCTGGGGATTTCAGCCTCTCAGGTCAGTGAAGCCTTCCGCACCATCGCGGGTGGGACCAGACTCTATACCCACATCGATGATGACCAGGAGATCGACTATATTGTATTGATCAATACCAACCGCTTACAGACTATAAAGCAGGTACTCACCGTACCGGTGGCTAATTCCATGGGATATATGGTACCCTTACAGCAGCTGGTGGTGGTAGACCTCACTAATACTCCCTCTACCATCAATCGCCTGAACGGAAAATCTATCGTGAGACTGTACAGCGATCTCATGCCGGATGCTAAAATATCTCCCCTGGAAGCGGCTGAATATCTCGAACAAAACGTGTTTCCAGCCATTCAATCCCACTTTCCCAGTGTGACCTTTAACTTCCAGGGTGAAGTGATGGACTCCCGGGAGACCATGGGTGAGCTGCTATTCGCGGTGATCATGGTATTACTTCTTATCTATATGATCCTGGCCCTCCTGTTCAAATCACTGACCCGTCCCTTTATCATCATGATGATCATTCCCTTTGGGGTGGTGGGTATTATTCTGGCCTTTATGGCACATGGTATGGTCGAGTTCGGATTTTTTGCCGCTATCGGTGCCCTGGGCCTGGTAGGAGTAGTGGTAAATGACTCCATAGTAATGATATCCAAACTGGATAAGGAATTTCATAAAGATGAAAACGGAGAACATATTGTGGATAAGGTAAGCGCTATTTCCAAGACCCGCCTCAGAGCGGTAGTACTGACCACTCTCACTACAGTGGCCGGCCTCATGCCCTCTGCTTACGGGATATTTGGTTATGATGCCATGCTGGCTGAGATGATGCTGGCTCTGTCCTGGGGACTGCTGTTCGGCACCCTTATCACCCTGTTCCTGGTGCCAGCCATCTATACTACTATCAAGCAGTTTAACCACTTTATGAACACTAAGGTATTTAAATCTGCCCTATCAGTCCTGCTCATCGGCACCCTGAGCCTGGTATCTGTCAATAGGGCCCAGGCTCAAACAGTACAGACCAATGCGCCCACCCTCACTCTTAGCCAGTACCTGGCCCGTACCCGGCAGAATAACCTGCAGTTTCAGCTGATGGCTATGGATCAGCTCAGAGTACAGTATGATTATGCCCTGCAGATGCCGGAACAGGATCTCATGGTATCCGCCCTGTTTGACATCTATTATAAGACCCTGGATCAGAAGCTGTACACCGGTATAGGCCTGGGATTGTCCAAGATGTTTGCCACTACCGGCACCGAGCTCAGTCTGAGCTATAGTGCCTCCCCCTCCGGGCCTATGAGTTCTACCGTGAGCAGCTCTCTGTCTCTGGATGTATCCCAGCCCATCCTGGCTAACGCCTTTGGCCTGCTGCAAAGACTGAACATTAAAAATGCCGGATTGATCCGGGACATAAGCCTCTTTGAGATCCAGGAAGCCTATGAACAGTATATACAAAGCCTCTTTCTGCTCTATTATAACTGGTATTCTCTGTATGAACAAAAGCGAATCGCTGAACAATCCCTGCAGCTCACCCGTCAGACCCGCGGTATTGTTCAACAGAAATATAATTCCCGCATTGCCGATATAGCGGACCTGAACCGGGCCCAGATCCAGGTCCTGGAGCAGGAAAACCAGGTCAAATCTCTGGATAATAAACTGCGCATAGCCACGGTCAACCTGGCCAAAAGCATGTCAGTCACCAATAATCTGGAAATGGATCCGGCCTTTCCGGATCTCTCATTTTCCTCCAATAATGTGGACTTTATGACAGCCTGGGAAAACTTTGTGCGGGAAAGCAGGACTATAAAAGTCGCCGGAAAACTGTCCGAACAGAATCAGCTCAACGTAGATATCGCGATGCAGAACTTTCTGCCCCGGCTCGATGCCACTGCCGGTATGACCTGGGCCGATACATCCTATAACCCCTTCGTATCTGGCAGCTTCCATATCGGAGCAGAATTTGCCTATGTATTCCCCGACTCCAAAGACACCGCAAAATGGGAAAAGGCCAAGCTGAATGCCCGGCAGAGCTCCCTGTCTCTCACTAATATCATCATTAATTCCCAGATGGATATGAAAGTATTCTGGGAGAATATGCGTTACCAGAAAGAGATCATTGCCTCCCTGGAGAAAAAGATCAGCCTCATGGAAGTAGTAGTAAGCCGGGAGACCCGGACCTACCAGCAGGGCCGCAGCAGCCTCACCGAGCTTTTTAATGAGATCATCAAACTGAGGAACTACCGCCTGGAGTACCTCCTGGCGACTATCGAGCTGGAGCGGGCTTACCTGTCCTGGAAGGCCAATACCGATACCCTGCTGAGCAGCCTGGACTGGGAGCTGCAGAAGTAGCGGGCAGTCATCCCATGCTTATATATGAAATCTGATTCATTTTCAGGATTAGGAGCTTATCATGCAAGAAATATTCGAAAAAATGATCGATACTGCCCTGGAAAAGGTTGAAAAATCAGATCTTGATATTTACACTTTCAGTTTTTACCATGATCATGAATCCGGATATATTACCGTGTGCATTGATTCCCGGGAGAATTCAGAAATAAATGTCAAATCACAAAACAGATTTAGTTCAAAGTATTTCACAGAATCAATTTCGAATAAAGACCTAAAAAATGCCCTACTATGGCAGGCAAATACCGGTAGAAATCTCTCCCTGGGTGATTTTTCTGCTGTAAATGTCGTATCTATCGAAATTAATCCGGAATCTATTTCGGGTGATGATTTCTACTTATCTATGGTTGATGCTATTCAAGCAAAAACAGAAAAGATCAGAAAGCTTTCAAAGTCGCCTGATGATATAATCTATACCTGTTCGACAATGGACAATGAAGTCGGATTGATCTGGGCTTAAGGACGTGAGGTTGCAATACCCTGAGTGGCAGGATTAAGCCGTTAGCCTGTGTCCGCAATTGTCCCCTGCCCTGCAGCTGAGGGCTGGAGGTGTGGCATAGCCTACCATGAAGGGCCTGGTCCGGCACCAGCCGGGGAGCTCCTTACTTTCTTGCAGCTCCAAGAAAGTAAGCAAAGAAGGAGCTTTTTGGCCGGTGGTACTATAGGGCCTCCCACCGCGGAATGTCTGCTGAAGTGTAGCATGCATGGTGACGGGCGGGCTGAATGTCCTGACGGAAGGGTGCAGGCTTGGGTAGGTCAGCCCTGGGTAGCGTATTGTGGGGTGCACCATGCGGAGCGCAGCAGGCAGACTCCGGCGGTGAAGTAAGGTCTGATTTAGTTGAAGGTTTTTTGCCGGCTTGAGAATGAGGGCTCGGATTTAAAAAAGATTGTGCCTGCTATTGACTATCGACTATAGACTATTGACTCATCCGGCAGCCTCCGGCGGCGAATTGGAGCTTGGTTTATTTGCACCTGCTCTGTGTGTTTAAGTTTTCCTTTCCATCGTCATTCTGAGTGGAGTCATACGCAGCGAAGAATCTTTCTCTATCGGCAGAAAAGAGTGCCGAGACAGGCATCTTCGACGTGTAAGTAGGGCTCGGACTTGGCAAGATAGGGTCTGTTGGTTAAGCGAAGTGCGTATTTGAAAAACATTTTTATCGACCTAACAATTTTTATGGATTCCGATATGTCTTTGACATATGTAATCCCCCACCATGAGCTTGAAGATGATCATTAACCCACTGGATTGTTAGATTACTTGAGTAAAGTTGTTAAATTCAATATAATGGTTAAGAGAAGTTCGTACCTCTGGGGCGGTACGAACCAGGGTGATGTGCGAAATGCGTATTTCGCCATATAGTAGTTATAGGAAATTATTTTGGAGGTCCTAAGTGAAAATCAATATTTTTAAAAAGTTGTTCCTGCTGCTCTCTTTTCTAGTATGTTCGAAAATCTTATATTCTATGAACTATACAAATATCCTAAATATAAAATATAATGAAATTAAGTCATTTTATATAAGTGGCACCAACAGATATTTAATTGTTTACGATTATGGTGGACAATACTATTTTTATGAAAATGGAGCAATGTATGGTCCTTTTGATGAACAACCTTCTGTATACTCATCACCTAATAAAGATACTTGGTTTGTGTCGTATCAACTAAATAAATCTTACTATATTCATGTACAAGGGAAAAAATATGGTCCATATGAATCGATATCCTCAGTATCTATGAGTTTAGAGGGTTCAAATTGGGGTTTTGTGTATAAAAAGGATAAGTATTTTTGGGTGAAAATTAAAGGTAAAGATTATGGACCTTATGATGAAAATTATAAATACAAGATCTTTCTCGATTATTTAAACGATTATACTTGGGCTACAGAAAGTGCAATACCTACATTGATAATAAGTCCAAATGGAAAAAAATTCGCTGTTTGTTATACTGAAAATAATAAGACATATTTCAATGTCAATGATTCTATAATAGGACCAATTGATTTTTGGAGTAAAAATATGACATGTTCTCTAGAAGGTGATTCAATGTTTTTCTCTTATCAAAAAGATAAAAGAAATTATATTAACATCTGCGAAAAAGAATATGGACCTTATGATGCAGTAGATCTAGATGAACTGAAAATGAGTGCTGAT
>CAZIAD010000020.1:51775-55599 GCA_964537555.1 uncultured Brevinematales bacterium | reverse complement strand
ATTTAAAAAATAAAATTAATTAAATCATGATCAAATGCTTGATTCCTGTTATTGTCATTGTGAACTTAGCGGCCTTTGCGACTTTGCGAGATTCCCTGCCTTTACACACTTCCTGATTATTAAAAAAAGCCGTCCTTGCGGACGGCTTTGATCTTATTGTTGTAAGTCATGAAACTGGCTTATGGTCATTTCTGAACATTCAAGAGCTACAGGCTGGAAAACACCTTAGTCCTCGTCAGAGACTCCATAGATACGGTCTATCATGTCCTGAGGCATATCCTGGTGCAGCTTCATTTCATCACGCATCTGCTTGAACATAGCCGCAGTCTGATGGATCTGCTCATCAGTGTGGCGAGCAGTGGGGATCATACGGATCAGGGCCAGTCCACGAGGGATCACAGGATAGACTACAGCAGAAATAAAGACGCCATGCTCACGCAGGTAGGTCATGATCTGGGCCGCTCTTTCCTCTCCTTCGGGAACAAATACCGGTATGATAGCAGAAGGTACTTCAGCTACATAATATCCCAGATCCCGAAGCAGTTTGACCATCTTGTCTTTATTTTCCATAGTCTTGGCTCTGAGGTCATCCCCGGCTATTACCTTCTCCAGGGTGCGCTGTAATGTCTTTACATAGATCATAGGCAGAGACTTGGCAAATACCTGAGTACGGGCATTATAACGGATATATTCTACTACTTCTTTCTTGGCTGCTGTGAATCCACCGATAGAGGCAAAAGACTTGGCAAAGGTTCCAAAGTATACTTCGATCTTATCCTGAACACCCAGATAGTCGGCAGTACCTCTCCCCTGTTCCCCGATCATACCCACACCATGGGCATCATCGATAAACATAGTGGCTTCATATTTTTCTTTTAAGGCAGTCATTTCTTTAAGTCTGGCCAGGTCACCGGTCATACCGTACACCCCTTCAGACAACATCAGGATTCCGCCCTTACGGTCTTCATTGGCTTTTTTCAGTACAGATTCCAGGCTATCCATGTCGTTATGACGGAACAGCCTCATCTTGCCTGAAGCTCCCAGAGCAGAGTCTATGATACAGGCATGTGACAGCTTATCCATTACAATGGTGTCATTGGGCCCTACCAGAGCCTGTACTGTCCCCAGTACTCCCATGTATCCGTAATTGAACAATATGGAATGTTCCTTTTGTGCAAACTTTGCCAGGGATTTTTCCAGGATAAGGTGCTCAGGTGTGGTTCCGCTCATCATACGGGAACCCATAGGGCCTGAGGTTCCCCAGACTTTTGCTGTATCTACGGTTATCTGTTTCAGCTCTTCGTCTTCGGCCAATCCCAGATAATTATTGATAGACCACATGATCTGGTCTTTTCCTTTGAATTTCATACTGGTCCCGGGAGGGGTCTCCAGTACGGGAAGGGTGATAGTATCTTCTCCAGACATACGATACTGAGAGAAGAAACCTCCCTCTGTAAAACACTTATCCAGGACTCCAGGTTTAGCCATTATTTTCCTCCACTATATATTTCTTTTAAGACAGAAGTGATATTCGCTTCTGTAAACTGATCAGGTCTAAGACTGCCATGAGGTTCAAACATATGGACTTTGTGATCAGCCAAAACACGCTTTTCCCCGCCACCGGTGATATTTACCATAATCAGGGCATCTTTTTTTATCTTATCTTC
Organism: uncultured Brevinematales bacterium; assembly: GCA_964537555.1. GTDB lineage: Bacteria > Spirochaetota > Brevinematia > Brevinematales > CAYRWR01 > CAYRWR01. Next base: position 53,932 of record CAZIAD010000020.1, on the reverse strand, counting down.
TTTTATGACCTGGATCAATGATGCCAGAGCAATTCCGGACTCAGGAGATATGTCAATACCTTCTTCCTGTTCAAATAACTTAGCTGCCTGGCTGGCTGCATCATTATCTACACTCAATACAGTGCCATCAGTATCTTCCAGTGCATCATAGAGGCCTCCGGTCAGTCCCCAGGGTGGTTTTCTGTTGGACAACACTTTTGCATTGATGATATCGATCTGTTTTTTACTTTCTTCTTCATTAGGACAAATAAATTTTCTGCTTTTTTTATTCCAGCTGTCCACCATGGGTATAAAAGGCTCATTCTGGGACACCATTAGTCTCATTTTTTTATTTCCGAATTTTCCGCTTTCGATAAAGCGAAGATTGGCTTCCCAGGCTGCAATAGCCCCGGTACCCGAACCTACTGCCTGAAAATAATAATCGGGGATCTTTCCAATGGTGGTAACAGCGGAGTAAACCGTGGATGACATACCATCTCTGCGGGCCACATTACGGGCTCCCCCTTCGGCTACAAATCCTGTCCTGTCTACAATGCGATTAGACAGATCGATAGCATTAAAATAATCGCTGTCGCCTCCGGCGGTGAGTATCTTCACGCAAGGGTCCAGTTTTTGCAGTGACCAGAGATTGGGAAGGGCCTTTTCAGGTACTACCAATAAAAGATTGATTTTATTTTCGGAACAGACCCTGGCAAATGCCCGGGCGGTATTTCCGGCAGAGGCTACTACCAGTACATCCTTCATATCCTGAGGTAAGCGGGCACAGACTGTATAGGCTTCACATTCCTTAAAGGTAGCAGTCATCATACGGGCATTTCTCTCAGGCCAGTACCCGTTAAAGGTTATCCAGAGCTCTTGTAGTCCCAGCCGGGCATTTAATGCTTCACTTTTAAAAGTAACTGATGAGCCACTGCCTTTAAGCCTGCGAGTGACAGGCAGCCATTCAGCAAAACGGTATATACCCTCATCTTCGGGGCCCGCTGTCATTACTTTTTGATGATAATCTGTACGGATCAGGCCGGGATTACAGCAGACCTTACAGTTCAGGACTGTTCCGTCATCCTCCATAGCCGCTCCGCAACACAGGCATTTTAAATCATAATGCATTAAATACCTCTTTACCAGGGACGGAATATCACACCCAGGTTTAACATACGTTCCTCGATCTGATTGGCCGCTTCTTCCGGTTTATTCTCTTCCCAAATATGATAATCATAGGAAATATCACTATTGACATTCTCACCCATCCAGATGGTCTCGATCCTCTGGGCATCTACTACCGTCTTTATAATCTCCAGGTCTCCCTGGGTCAGATCATCGGCAGTAATGATGAGGATAAGTCCGGCATCCATCAGAATATAGGCTACTTCTGCCAGACGGCGGATATGCTCCCTGCGATGTTCTTCTTCTTTAGTGATATCTGCATCTACACCCAGCATCACATTACCGATACCCATGTAGTATACTTCTTTACCATCAGAGAAGAGCTTCCATTCCAGCTGTTTGGCCGCGTCTTTTTTACCCACACCATTAGGCCCGGTCAGTATGATCATGGTAGCTTTCTGGTTGTAACGCTTGGCTCTTTGTAAAGGAGAGATCTTGGACTTTTCCCACTTGTAGTTTCTGAGCATGACAAAGTCCCGGACCCAGGACTGCTGGTCAGTCAGGGCTTCACGGATAATACCGCCGCCCCATATCTCATAATTATCTACCAGTACAAAGCGGGAGGTCTTGTCGATATCATCGGCCAGGTCAAAGGCTATAGGCTTGGCCAGGCTGAATACACATTCGGCGACATCATGACGACCGATGTGGTCCTTATTCTCTGCTGCATCCAGGTTGGACGCATCGATGACCCGGATGATCTCTTCCAGACGGGCAATGACCTTGGTGGCCCCTACTTTGAAGAGATAGTCTTTTTTCTTGACCAGGGGCTCTTTGCCCAGCCAGAACAGATTGACCTTGATGCGGGTGGTGACCTGGGGCAGCTTTTCATCAGCCCTGGCCATGATCTCACCCCGTGTGATATAGATCTGCTCTGTGAGGGTGAATCCGGGAGCCATTCCCGCGGTAGCTTTTGTGCCAATATTTCCGTTAAAATATTCTAATGATGCGATGGTACTCTTCTTCCCGGATGGGAGAAAGATCACTTTGTCC
>CAZIAD010000020.1:0-51765 GCA_964537555.1 uncultured Brevinematales bacterium | reverse complement strand
CAATGGTACCGGCTACAATACGGCGGTCGTCTCCGAAATTAGTGAACTTGTATACACCCTGAACCGGCATACGGAAGGGCTGGTCATCCCGGGATTCCTCTTTTTTAAAGTCATCCAGGATCTCCAGAACCGTCATACCTTTATACCATTTCATATTATCAGTCAGTCTGGCAATGGCGTCACCTTCCCGGGCAGAGATGGGAATAAAAGTCTTGGCTTCGATATTTATATCTTTTAAAAAGGCACTATATTCTTTGACGATATCATTGAACACTTTTTCACTGTAATCTACCAGGTCCATCTTGTTGACCAGAACCGCGATCTGGGAGATGCCCAGCATGGACATCATATAGCCGTGACGGCGGGAGTTTTCCTGTACCCCTTCGTCTGCATCGATGACCAGAAGGGCTGACTCAGCCCGGCTGGCTCCGGTGACCATGTTCTTCAGAAACTCAATATGGCCGGGCGCGTCTATGATGATATAGTTACGCTTTTTGGTATTAAAAAACACACGGGCCGAATCAATAGTAATACCCTGATCCTGCTCATCTTTGAGGGCATCGATGAGGAAGGCATATTCAAAGGGTTTGGAGTTCAGTTTACAGGTATCTTTGACCTGCTGCAGTTTACCCTTGGGCAATGAATCAGTATCAGCCAGGAGCCGGCCTATGACGGTACTCTTACCGTGGTCAACATGCCCGGCTATAACGATGTTCATCTGTTCTTTATCTTCTTTGTTTTGGTAACTCAAAGTAATCTCCTTATTGATTCCTACATATACCCGGAACGACGTAAAGTCTCCAGACCGGCAGCACCATCTTCCTTGTCCTGAGCTCTACCGGAACGTTCTGCAATGTCAGAGAACTTTCCACTGACCAGCTCATCGATGATCTCGTCCACATTTTTAGCTGTGGATTCTACCGGTGTGGTACAGGGATAGCATCCCAATGAACGGTAGCGGATACCTTCTCCCTGGTCATAATACAGAGATACAGTGGGGATATTTTCTCTTTTGATGTATTCCCAGATATTCAGCTCAGTCCAGTCCAGCAGGGGGTGGATGCGCACGTGAGTACCGGGAGCAAAGTCCGTCTTGTACTGGTTCCAGAACTCAGGGGGCTGCTCCGAGATATGCCAGTCGTTCTGCTTATCCCGGGGTGAGAAATAGCGTTCCTTGGAACGGCTGCCTTCTTCATCAGAACGTACACCCACAATGACTCCGGTGTAGGGCTCAGTATTGGTATCTACTTCGTACTGTTTCTTTTCATGATTAAAGCGGTAGCGTTTACCTTTACCACTCAGGGTGTGTTTCAGAGGAGTGGATTTCAGATTGCCGCAGCAGGTGATACGGTCACAGGCTCCGTCGGGAAAGGTCTGCTTGTTAGCCAGGGCCTCTTCATTCTGGCCATAGACCATGTTCAGATTCCATTCAGCCGCCATACGGTCCCGATACTGTATCATCTCAGGAATTTTGTAGTTAGTATCTATATGCACCAGGGGAAAGGGAACGTGGCCAAAAAAGGCTTTTCGGGCCAGCCACAGTAAGACGGTGGAATCTTTTCCGATAGACCATAACATGGCCATATTTTTAAAATTGGCATAGGCTTCTCTGAAAATATGTATCGATGTATTCTCTAATTGATCTAAATGATCCATACACTACTCCTATATATACTTAACCAGTGTTTTTTTTACCTGCTCAAAAGCTTCTTCATCAGACAACTGGAACATATCCAGCTTTAGTTCAGGGTATTTGGGTTCTTCATATTCTCTCTGCCACTTTCGCCAGTCAGCCCGGCTGGGTTCCATGTGCTGTAGTCTGCATTCATCTATGGGGGTAGTCACATGGATCTCAATATAATTCAGGCACTTACTGCGCACAAACTTCCTGGATTCATGGGTAGGTGAAAAAAAGGGAGCCAGCACAAAGACCCCGTTTTTCTCCAGCATGGAAGCAAAGTACCCTATGCGTTTGATCTCCTCTGCCCCTGCCCTTCGGTTGAGTTCTTCATCGGCAAAAATATCATGAAAATTCTTACCCTGAAGGTTTTCCACTTTAAATCCCTGTTTCCGGATAAATACTTCGATCATATCCGCTAAGCGCTTTTTTCCGCTTCCTGGATATCCGGTGATCCAAAGCACAAAGGGTTTGATCTCGTGTTTGCCGGCCTTGATGCGGAGCCAGGCTCTTTCATGAAAATAATAAATAGTCAGTTTTAGTATAAGCTCCACTCCCCCTATAGTAACCGCTGTCTTAAATTCCCCGTAGGAGACATAGACTATGATGATAGTGGTCAGTGTAGCTAAAAATCTCCAGGTAATAGACTTGATGATAGTCCTGGCTTGAGTATCACGATACAAGTCTCCCCCTTTGATCACCCGATTCCCAGAGAATATTTTATAGTGAACTGCAAAAAATTTCAAGATTGAGGATGTTTAACAATAGGTTCAAATTTGTTAAAAAATATCATTTGTCTTGACTTTTGATCATATAGCATGGATAATCTAGACAGGAGTCATTATGCCTGCTAGAATTCTCATAGAGTATGATAATCAAAGAGAACAGTACAAAGCCTATGATAAAGATAATCCAGGATTGGCAGAATGGGATAACTCCCCGTCTCTGGCTTTGAACAGACTGATGGGTAAAGTATCAGATGAAGAGACAGCACATCATGAAGAAGAAAAATCCAATCTTACCCTCTATGTCAGTAAATCTATCAAGGACGAATACCTGGAGCTGAAACACAGTGCCCGCTCAGTATTTCAAAGGCATTTTATTGATGATAATATTATCAGAAAAGGTATCACTCAGTTCCGCAATGAGCATAGTGCTGCTTTCCAGGAAGAGGGAGAAAAACGTCCCGGAGTAGTCCGCAGACTGGCCCGCAGGAGAAGAGATGAAAATTAGGAGTCTGACATACAAAAATATCTAAAATATCTGAAAATATTTATTGCTATCCTGATCGTACTTGTGGCCATTATTTTTACGATCAGCCTGAATATAGGACGGCCTATTCTCATACTGGAAATGTGGAAAAAGGAGATCTTTCAATACCTGATAGGAGGATTATGCTTTATCATATTCCTATTCAATATATTCAGAAAAACTGAGAAGCAGGAAGCCCTGAAAAGAGAATATGACGATATTCTGGATTATTATAAAGACATCAAAAAGGAAGATGAATGAGAGAGCTGGAAAAGACTGTACGGTGGAAGATCATCAAGACACTATTTACTTCGCTATGCATAGCCGCAGCCCTGGTCCCCCTGTACCACATCCTCATATTTCCCCTTACACAACTTTGGCAGGCAGTATTGATTTTTATGCTTACCCTCCTCGTGGTTCTGGCCTGGAGGATACGACATCCTTTAGGTCTGTGGCATGAAATCCACCGGGATTTCCCTCCTCAATACAGAAAAATCCTCAACAAAGAAATCGAGTTTTATACCAGCCTGGATGAGGAAGGAAAGAACCGTTTTGAAAAAAAAATGCAGTACTTCCTGGCTTCAGTCCAGGTCAAAGGAATCGATACCAGTCTGAGTGATCGTGACATAGTGCTGATAGGAGCCTCGGCGGTGATCCCGGTATTCCGTTTCCCCCACTGGGAGTATGAGCTGGAGACGGTGCTGGTCTATCCCCGCAGTTTTAATGAAGAATTTGAGACAGAGGATGGGGAGAGAAATATCCAGGGTATGGTCCTGCTCCATAATGCTATGATTTTATCCCAGAAATCCCTGGAACATGGATTCAAGCATCCCGGTGACCGTCATAATGTGGGCATACATGAATTTGCCCACAAGATCGACCAGGCAGACCATAGTATAGACGGGGTCCCTGCCCGCCTCCTGGATCAGCCCGGACTGGAGAAACGATGGGCTGCCGTAGTCAATGCAGAGATGCAGGCTATTCATGAGGACAGGAGCGATATTGACCCCTATGGCGGGACCAGCCCGGTAGAGTTCTTTGCGGTAGCCAGTGAATATTTCTTTGAAGACCCCGGCCTCATGTCCGTTAAACACCCGGAACTCTATGAGGTAATGCAGATCATGTACCGTCAGGATATGAAAAATATCCTGACTAAAGACATCCGCAGTATTTTCCGCAATAAAAAACATTCACTGAAACGAAACTCTCCCTGCCCCTGCGGCAGCGGGATGAAGTACAAGGACTGCTGTCACAAAAAACATGGCTGATTTTTATCGAAATCAGTCCCCGTCAGCCTGAAAATGTTTCTGGAGATGAGTACCATCACAGAAGGGTTTATTTTTAGACCCTCCGCAGCGGCACAGGGTGTAGTGATCGGATGTCTGGGGCACTGAGCCCTGGTCATCATCCAGTATGATCCCCCCTTTTACCTCCAGAGGGCCGTTTTTACGGATGTGGATATACATCTCTGTCTCCCAGTCCGTGACTTTCACATTGTCCCGGGTATAGGCCAGAGCCCCTGAGGGACAATGCCGGATAGTAGCTGTGATACGGTCTGCAGGGGCATTATCGGGCCAGATCCAGCGGAACTCCTGTTTTTTACGAAAGACCCGGGGTAGCTCCCCAAAGCAGGAACCATCATGAGAGCACACTGCCCGGTTGTCGTGGATGTGGATGTCCTCACCTTTATAGCTGATGGCCTTATCCTTTAACCTACCCTCTTCCTTTTTACCTGTAAAACCCACAATCGCATGGGTGCCATCACAATAGGGCTTATTATCACTCTGCCCGCAACGGCACAGGGTGGTAGACTCGAATGTCTCCAGCTCATCATCATGACAATCGACCAGTCTTTTCAATCCTATTATCTCAAAGGGCTGTCCCAGACGGGAGTAGATGCGGGGAATATTTTTTTCCATAAGATATTATAATCTGTTTTTCATGAAAAATGAATATATATTGAGAGATTTATAGAGGCTATTCAGGAATGCAAGCTATCTCTGAGCTTCCCTTTCATCATTCTGTATCTTCGGAGTCCAGGCAGACAGCATCCTGCCGTCCCAGCCCAGACGATCTTTATACCACACTGCATTACGGTCCCGGAAATCTGTGATGGATACCCAATGCTGCTTTCCATCTGAAGGATCATTATAGTACAGACGCTCCGCTTCGAGGTCATAGCCAACCATGAGCATATAATGGCCCGGGATATGAAAGATGACCGGAAGTCCGTCCTGAAGAGTTTTTAAAAAAAACTGCCATCTTTCTTCGGTGATGAGGCCGGTATCTGGATCAATAGCAGAACGTTTATTTAATGTCTCCATGCCTAATCCTTCAAAATAGAGCCTCAGTATAGGTTGATAGGTCTCTTTAAAATCAGGCCAGCTAAATTCCAGGGCATCGGATGCTCCCGGATTGTTTGTTTTATAAGGAAGTATCATCTCCGTAAGTGCCTTACCCACATCATACTGATCCTGGCTAAAGCCATAATACTGCAACAACATCTGAGCGCAAGTAGGGCCGCACAGATTAGGAACTGTCCTGGATTGAGCCACCGGTGGAATATCCAGGATGACCGGCTTTGCCCAAAATAAAACAGGAAGGAGGAGTAAAATAACTGTATTTAAGATTTTTTTCATGGAATACTCCTTAATCTATGTCTTATTTTAAAGCATTCTGAAGAAAAGACAAAAAAGTATCTCTTAAAAGCTGTATTTTTTTCAAGAAAAGAAGAGGGGCAATTCGTGAATTGCCCCCTCCCTGTTAATCTACTATCAGAACTTCCAGTTTTTCCACTACCCCTTTTACGATGGAGAAACCATTGAGGACAGGTTCCTCGGCAGCCAGAGAGAGGATGAAATACTTGATGTGCGGGTCAAAGGCCAAACGGATATCCTCCTCACTGGGCCGGGACGGGGTCTCGGGGTGTGAGTGATAATTGGCTAAAATAGCCCGGCCTGCCTCACGGGCCGCCCTGACTGTAGCAAACTGTTCCTTAGGATCAAAGGCAAAGTGTTCCGGACTATGATCGGTATTGGTGAGCTCATAATGAGTATCAATGAGGTCATCTTTTCCGGCCAGGTAGCCACAGCATTCATTGGGCAGGTCTTTTTTGCCATGTGCCACTATAGCATTATAGACCTTCCTGCTTATCTTGATCATTTCTGTATGGTCACTTTATGGATATTCCCTTCTACGGGGGATACATCCAATACTTTATATCCCTGTTCAGTGGCACTCCTGGGGACATTTTCCAGAGGCTCCCCCTCAGTGAGGGTCACTTCCAGTATCTCGCCTGTCTCTATTCTGGCCAGAGCCAGCTTGGTCTTTACAAAAGTCATTGGACAATGTTCTTTGGTAATATCTAAATAATGGGTAGCCATGGGCTTCCTCCTCAATAATGGTCGGGATATCCCGCCTAGATAAACAGCCTCTCTCCGCCGGATGAATACTGCAGGAACTTGGACACCCCGATCACTTCCTTGACTTCGGGAATGAAGTGTTCCTTGGTCGTCCCCAGGATGTTCATGGACATCTCACAGGCATAGAGATTGACACCCAGGTCTATGGATGCCTGGAATAATTCCGGTAAAGTAGCTACATTGCGTTTCTTCATCATGTAGGTCATCAGATGGGGGGAAAGCCCTCCGAAGTTCAGGCGGCTCAGGGGGAGCTTGCGGGACCCACCCTGCAGAAAGTTAAAGAAACGGGCCAGGAATCCCTTACCGATGGGACGACGGCCCCGGGCCTTGCGCAGTATGTTTAATCCCCAGAAGGTAAAAAACACACTGACTTCGTAGCCTACCGCTGCGGCACCACTGGCCAGGGTAAAAGTAGCTATCAGTTTATCAAAATCTCCCGAAAAACAGATCAGGGAAAGTCGTTTATTTTCCTGAAGTTCCCGGGGATTTGTATTATTATCTGCCATTTTGGTCCTCCTTTGGGATCACTGCTATATTTTTATTTTCAGATCGCTTTTTTTCAAATCTTTTATATCACAGGCGGCCTGCTCATAGTCTACCAACTCAGTGATAGTAGGGTGCTCCCCGCAAACAGCACACTTGTGGTTCTTTTTAAACCTGGACTCCCGGAAACGCATATCTTTGGCATTAAAGATAAGGAGTCGGTCGGTGAGCAGGGTACCCGTACCGGTGAGGTACTTCAGGGCTTCTGCAGCCTGTATAGTACCCAACATGCCGGCGATAGCTCCCAGCACTCCGGCCTCACTACAGGTAGGTACCAGATTAGCGGGAGGTGGCTCTTTGAATACACAGCGGTAACAGGCAGACTGGCCCGGAACCACCGTCATGGTCTGTCCGTCAAATCTCAGGATACCCCCATGAGAAAATGGTATTCCCTTCATGACACAGGCATCATTGATGAGGAACTTGGTAGGGAAGTTGTCTACTCCGTCTATTACAAAATCGTAGCCATCAATGATGTCCAGAATATTGGATGCCTCGATCCGCTCCTGGTAGGTAGTGACTTTCACGTCAGGATTGATGGCCAGCATCTTTTCCCGGGCAGACTGTACTTTGGGCTTACCTACATCAGCAGTAAAATGGATGACCTGACGCTGAAGATTGGAAAGGTCTACTACATCAAAGTCCAGTATCCCGATGTGGCCTACCCCGGCTGCCGCCAGGTAGAGGGCTATGGGAGCCCCCAGGCCACCCGCGCCTATCACCAATACTTTTCCATTGAGGAGTTTTTCCTGCCCTTCCACTCCCACATCCTGTAGCAGGATATGGCGGCTATAACGTTCCAGCTGCTGTTCTGTAAAATCATACATGTTAAACTCCTTGCTTACCTGACACTTGAGCCCAGGCCTGGCTCAGGTCCTCCAATATATCATCGATGTCCTCTATTCCCACAGAGAACCTCAGAGTGGCATCTCCCACTTTCATGGCCTCTTTTTGCTCCGCGCTAAAGTCTGTAAATATAGTAGATGCAGGGTGTATCATAAGGCTTTTATTGTCATTGATATTGGTAGCTCTTTTAATGAGCTTAAGGGCATCCATAAAGGCGAAACACTGTTCCCGCGACTCCAGGTCAAAAGTCAGTATTCCTCCGAATCCCCGGGGCAGGAATTCTTCCGCATTAGAATAATAGGGACTGGAGGCCAGTCCGGGGTAATTCACTGTTTGGACCCAGGCTTCTTTTTCCAGATGACGGGCTGTGACCAGGGCATTGACACAGCTCCTTTCTATCCTGAGGGCCAGGGTCTCTATACCCAGGGTGAGCAGATAGGCATTATGGGGAGTCATACAGGCTCCCAGGTTCCGGTATACCTCACTACGCAGTTTATGGACAAAGTTATATCTTCCATATTTCTTAGCATCGGGAGCCAGCTTGGGATTCTGACTCCAGTCATAAGTCCCGTGATCTATGATCACACCGCCGATGGTAGTGCCACCTCCACTCAGGTACTTGGTAGCGGACTGCATCTCTATGTCTACCCCCAGGGCATGGGCATCAAAAAGGTACGACGTAGTCACAGTATTATCTACCACCAGGGGGATTTTTTTATCTACTGTGAGGGCCTTCAGGGCACTAAAATCCGCTACTCCCATCTGGGGATTGGATATGGACTCAATAAAGAGGAGCCGGGTATTGGTATCTATAGCCTCACTGACTGCATCTATATCATAAGGATCCACAATGCGGGTCTCCAGTCCCCATTCCCGAAATGTACCTGCACTTAATGAAGTGGTATGCCCAAAGAGATAACGGGACAGGACAATATTATCCCCCGTCCGTCCCAGCGTCAGTATTATATTGGCAATAGCCGCCATGCCTGAAGAGACCGCGATGGTAGCAATACCTCCCGCCAGGAGATTGATCTTTTCTTCAAATTCCGCTACAGAAGGATTGGTGATCCGGCTGTAGGAATGGGCTGCTATCTGGCCTTTAAAGGCTTTTTCCATATCGGCAGCATTGGCAAATTCAAATGAAGCGGTATCATAAACCGGACGCCGGATAGCCCCATAGACATCCTGGTTTTTATTTAAGCCGTGTATAGCCCGGCTGGTGAATCCTTTCAAGAAGCCCCACCTCCCATAAAATATAAGAACTCGATCTCATCATTCTCCTTGAGCAGGATGCTGTTATAATCATCTTTTTCTACAAATTCCTGATTGAGCTGTACTGATACCATATCAGGAGACTCTACATTGAGAAGCTCCAGCGCATGTGCTACCGAGATCTCCAATCCATCCAGTTCTTTGACTTCTCCGTTAACACTTAATTTCATTGTTTTCTCCTTCACTATTATTACTATCTTATTGGTAGTATTAATATAACTACAAAATATTTTTTTGTCAAGTAAATACTACTAAAACAGTATAAGTTTGTAAGCCAGATTACTAACTTTTTTTAAAAATAACTAAAAAAATTGACTAAAGAAATATTAATATCATACTATAAATATAGTAATTTATTTGGGGAGACTATAATGAAAAAAGTATTGGGTACCCTTTCTGATTTCATCACTTTACCGTTTTTATGGATCAAAGACAGGCCGGTATTATATCGGGGGAAGAACGTGACTATTGTTGCTTTCGGCATTTTTGCTGCTTTGGATGCTATAGCTGTGGGTATTATCACCATTTACTATTTATACATCAAAGGGTATAACCTGGGTCTTCGTTTTTTCGTCATGCTTCTGGTCATGGGAATATGTGCCTGGTTCTTTGCTAAATTCCTGCATATCCTGGCTCTGGGTAAGAAATTCTGGTCTGATCCCCGGAAATACCTGAGCGAGACAGGCTTTTATGTACAAGGGGGTATAGTGGGTGCCATATTAGGGAGCGCGTTAACCGCCTCCGTCAGCGGTATTCCCCTATTTGCCCTCTGGGATGCCATGGCCTGGGGAGCGCTATTAGGCCAGTTTTTTGGGAGGCTGGGCTGCTTTAACTACGGATGCTGCTGGGGTAAAGAGACCCATGACCATCAGCATGGTACCAGCTATCATAATCCGGAGGTGAAAGTCCTGCGCATGCACCCTGAGTTAAACTCTAAAAAACTCTACCCTACTCAGCTCTACACCGCCTACCTACATCTGATCTCTTTTATTACTGTGGCTCTATTTATACCCCGCCCTCTTCCCGGGGGCCTGATCGCTTCCCTTTTCCTGATATATCACGGCCTGAGCCGCATACTCCTGGAAGGACTGCGGCATGATATATATTTCGATCATAAAAGAAACTGGATAACTTTTAGTATGAGCCTGTTTACTATAGTGACAGGCCTGGCATTATGGTTCATCAGGCCCATTATTTCTTCTGAATTTGCAATAAGCAGGGATCTGCTTTACTCTATGAATCTCAAATCTCTGGTTGAAATGTTCAGGATGAATGCCCTGAGCTGGATATTTCCCCTGGGACTGGGTATAATGATATTCAGCGGTTACGGTATACATGGAAAAATACTGGGGACTTTCCCCTGGTCTGCCCGTAATAAGATAAGTATAAAAGGATGAATAATGACCAAGACAGATGTACTGATCATAGGAGCCGGACCCTATGGAATAGGACTGGCTCATGAACTACAGCAAAGTAATATTGACTTTACTATAGTAGGACATCCTTTCTCACTTTGGTTCAGACATACTCTGGATACAATGGCCATACGTTCAGACTGGCATACCAGTGAGATTTTTTCCCGTAATCATGATTTTGCGGTAGACAGGTTCTTACAGACCCATTACCCCGATACCTGGCAGGACATCCTCAAAGGCCGTATCCCCATAGATATCTTCAGGTCGTATCTGAAGGACATTCTGGAACGCATTCAGTTTCCCATTCAAAACGCCCTGGTCAGCCGTCTGGAACAAAAAGACAATGTGTTTCTGGCCAAGACTGATAAAGGGGATATGATAGAAGCCAGGCAGGTGGTCATTGCCAATGGTATTGAGCCTCACCGCTATCTGCCTGATGCTCTGTGTGCTCTCCCCCCTGAAAAGATTATCCATACCTGGTTTACCCGCCAGTATTGCGAAATTAAAGATAAGAAAATCCTGGTCATAGGCCGGGGACAATCCGCGGGGGAATCAGTGATTCATCTGTTGCAGCAGAACAATGAGGTCCACTGGATGCTCAGAAAAGACCCTGTCTTTTATTCTGAACCTCTTAATCTCCCGGTCCCTTTATTTAATCTGGTGCTGAAGATGTCACCCTGGTTTTATTACCTGCCCCGATCCTGGAAAAAGAAATTCGGAGCTCAGTATGTGATACCCACCATCACCCCTGACCTTAAGCAGACGCTGATGGGAGACGGGCTAAGACGGATCTACCAGGATGCCTCCCGCCTGGAGCTGGAATACCGCAATGAAAAGATCTATTCCCGTTCCCTGGACGAAAGATATGATTATATAGTGGCAGCCACCGGCTTTAAATACCATCTGGATAATCTGCGTTTTCTGGACCATAAGCTGTGTGAGCGTATCAAACAATATGAGGGTATCCCCGATATAAACTACAACTTTGAGACCAGTGTACCCGGGCTTTTTGCCATAGGGGGAATCAGTGAACCCTCCTACGGCCCGGCCCAGAGATTTATGATGGGTGCCTGTCATTCCACTTTTCGTCTGGCCAAGACTCTCGCCAAAGGGGTATGAGTATCAAAATCAGTCCTCTGCAGGAGATCACGAATCATCCCTGGGGTGACTTCAGGCTATTGCTCAAAAGGGAAGACCTCTTAATACCGGCTGGAGGCAATAAAGTACGCCGTTTTGATGCCTTTTTCGAGAAAAGAGGGCATTTAAAAGCTGTGATGACACTATCGAACCCGGGCTCTCACAGTTTTCATGTCTTAACCCGGTATCTCAAACCCGGAACTGAGGAAGCAGGTTGTGACCACCTCTATTTTCTGGAGAGAAATATCAGAATGAGCCCCTATCACAAGTCGAGACGGCAGGATTACCTGTTTCATACAGGAGTAACCGTCATACCAGGCGATATAATCAGCCTGTTAAGCCGACAGTCTGATCTCAGGAGGCAGGGAGTAGCACAGATCGGTATAGGGGGCCAAGTGAGTATTCACCCGAACCCCTACCTGGCTGTGATGGAACAGTGTGTAGGCCAGCTCAGGGAGGCCGGTATAGACACAGCTGTAGAGCATATCTTACCCGTGGCCTCAGGAAACATGGCCGATGGATTCCTGAAATATATTCAGGATAACAGACTCAAGGGTCAGACCCTCCTAGCCATCATGACCGGAGCACTCCCATCCCGATGGATGCTGAGAATTAAATACTTTCGTGAAGAATATTTAAAGCTAAAACTACCAGTAAAGATCGATTACGCCGCATATAAAGTCCTGGCTCACCAATTCCATGAGGTGACCGGGGTCTGGCTGGATCCTGGTCACACTATTCAGTTTATGCCTTTCCTGAAAAAAAACAGCAGCCTCAAGGGCAAAACCCTGGTACTATGGATGACCCATCCTTTTCTGGAAAAGCTGATCTTTTAAAGTATATAGGGAATAATGGCTTTTCTGTTTTCCGGATAATCTGCAAAGGTCTTATGATACCACTTATGGTGCATCACCGCCCGGGGCAGGAGATTGGCTATGGTCCAGATCCAGAAGGCGAGGCCGGCCACACTCCAGGTCAGCAGGGCCCATCCTCCCCAGATCAGGATCTCCCCCAGGTAATTAGGGCAGGAGATGAGCTCGTACAAGCCACCCCTGGGGATGGAATACTTCTGAGTATCCTGTACCCTCAGGCGGCGCAGTACGGTGTCTGCCCAGCGGTTAATAATATATCCCAGGATAAAGACAGCTATTCCCAGTATAAAGCGGATATCAGTGAGCCACTCCACCCCATACATATCCCGGGGAGCCAGGTGATAGATCCATCCGGCCTGGAGATAGACATTGGCCAGCTGGAATAAAAAAGCCATGAGAGCTATCAGTACAGGCATACCCTTATCCTCCCGTATGAGGAGAGGAAACATGAGGACTCTCTGTCCATAATGACTGAACCAGATGATGAGAAATGCTATTCCTGCCACTGAAAAAGGACGGGGCCCCATGAAGAACAAGAGCAGGAAGAGCCAGATAGTAGGAGACTCCATAAGCATCCAGGCCATGCGGCTGTTTATCTGGACTCCCCAGCCTTTTTTATCATAGCGGCCATAGGGTGCGGGAATGAAGAACAGGACTATGAAAAATAGCACTGCTGAGATCATAAAACCGTAGAGCACCAGATTAAAGATATTGTGTTGAAGCATGTCTGTTCCTTAGTATTCGTGATCAGATAGCATCCTTCAGATCACCGAATTGTTTTTTCATATACCATAGAGTACCCTTCATCATCAGTCTCAATAGGATCTTTCTGAACAGGCTGAGCCTGATGGGGTAATAGTATTCCGCCTTAAAAAGTCCCTCATCAGAAAAATACTGGAAATCCCTATCCCCGGGCTCCTTAAGTCCAGCTCTGTATTTCCAGATATTAAAAGTAATGAGCTGCATCAGGGATGGCCGGGGGAGTCTCGCTGTCTGTATCCGTTTGAGAAACAGTTCCGCTTTTTTTCGGATATTCCTGCTATATTTTTCCCGGTAGGCCGGTGAATGGTATTTTATAATCCCCTCGCGTGACTCTCCCCCGTTTTGTAAGAGCCAGGAACCTGTCACTCTGGTAAGGTAGTCCATGGCCCGGGGAATCATATTGGATTTAGGTACAATATGAAATGCCACCTTTTTGTACCATTGAGAACGATGATACTTATAGGCCAAACGATCGAGCAATAGTTTCAGTACACCAGTGATGGATTCTGAATATATAGTGGATACAAATATTACTCCATCCGCCCGGTCAATCTCTGATACTATTTTTTGAACATTATCCTTTAGAGGGCACAATTCCTCTCCCTTGTGAAAACAGGTATTACAACCTTTACAGGAACGGATATCGTAGTCTTTTAGAAATAGCCTGCTGTACTCCACATCAGGATGTACACTGATAGCCTCTTCAAAATAGTGAAGCTGCTCTATGGTCTCACCGGACTTTTTAGGTAGACCTATTAGAGAAATTATCCTCATTATTTGAATCCTTTTTTTATACTTTTTAAATATTACTTTATTTATGCATTAAAATCAAAACTATAGTCATCAAGTAATGGTAGACGTATACAATAATGAATTTCTGTGATATCATTTTTTAAAAAATTGATGCAGGTAAGAGATGGTATCTGAATAATATATATGAACAAGTTCCTGTCAGCCGGAGATAGAGTCAAATCTGCAAACATCTTTCAAATTCCTTCATCATTTACATTTTTCATATAACTAATTCTCACTGTAACTATTATTAAAAATATGCTATACTAGATTTAATCTAAAAAAGAAGTAAAAGCATTGAAGTACATCATATCTCTATTGGTTTTTCTGACTTTTTCCTGTTCTTTTAAAACTGATCCAAAATCTAATGCGCTAAAAGGTGTCTTAGATCTTAGCCACTGGGATTTTAGTGAAAATGTCCCGCTCAACGGTGAATGGGAGTTTTACTGGAAAAAGTTTTATTATCCTGAAGATTTCCGGAAGGAAAAAACACCTGATGACAGGATGTGGGCTCCGGTGCCTGAGATATTTAACCGGATCATTGAAGGGAATAACGGAGTGGGATATGCGACCTACCGGCTCCTCTTGATTCTCCCGGAAAATGAACAAAATTATTCATTTTACATTAAACGTATGCCTACATCATACCGCCTCTTTATCAATGGTGAGCTCATTCATGAAGTGGGTATTGCCGGCACCAATAAAGAAAGCTCCTATCCCGTCTACTCCTGTGACCAGGTCAACCTGTTTCAGCTCAAAATGACTAACGAGATCATTTTTCACAGCGCTAATTACTATGACCGGGCAGGAGGTTTGTGGAAACAGATCCTTTTAGGTACTGAGAAAAATATCACAAGGACTCATATTAAAAACATAGAATTCAATGTGGCCTTTCTGGTACTGTTTTTTTTCCTGAGTATTTATCATTTTATGCAGTTTATCACCGGCATAAAAAAGCAATCCACTATCATGCTGGGTATTCTGTGCCTTATGCTGGGTTTTAGAGTATTTGTGATGGATGAGATGCTCATCCTGAAAATATTGCCTCAAATCTATAGCAGAGACCTGATGCGAATGGAATTTATCAGTTTTTTCTCTATCATCCCCATTCTCCATCTGTTTATCTATACTCTTTATAAAGACCTCATGTCTAAGACTCTGACCCGGATTCAGTTCATCCTGTCGGGAACGCTGGATATCATCACTCTGTTTACTCCTACCCTGTTTTATGTAAACTTCATGGACCCTTACAAGCTTATCATCTTTATTTCACTGATCTACCTGATAGTAGTCACTGTTAAAGCAGTAAAAATGAAAAAACCGGGTGCCGCATTGTCCCTGACCGGACTCCTGGCCTTTACCTCGGCTGTTATTGTGGACATAGTAGTATTTACTGTAAATTATGAGTCAGACCTGAATCTCACTCCTTATGGTATGCTGGGGATAGTATTTTTCGAGTCTATTACTATTTTCCGGCAGCTGTCTGAATCCAATAAACTGGCCGATAAGCTGGCCCTGGAACTCCGGGAATCTATAGCCCAGGAACAGCAGCTTAATAAAATGAAAAACCATTTTATCACCCATGCTTCCCATGAATTCCGTACTCCCCTGGCGGTAATACAACTCTCCGCGGAGACCCTGGAAAGAGTCCCGGCTGAAAAACTCAAGGGTGAAAAACGGAGCCGGTATTTCTCCCAGATCCAGAATTCTGTACGGCAGATCACCGACATAATGGATAATATCCTCACATTGGGAAGACAGCAGTCTCCCCACCAGACCATGATCAAAAAAGAACTCGACCTGGAAGCATTTCTCAGAAACATTATTAATAACTCTTTTCCTGATGGTGACAGGATCAAACTTAGTGTCAGAGGAAAGCCCTTCCCTTATGCCATAGACTCAGAATCCTTTGGCCGAGCCATCATCAATCTCATTTCCAATGCCGTCAAATTTTCCAGTCAAGATAAATCGATAGAGATATTCCTGGAATACCTCTCATCCAAAGTGAAGATCACGGTAAGGGATTTCGGCATAGGAATTCCGGAACAGGAACAGGAACACATCTTTGATGACTTTTACCGGGGCAGTAATACGGGAGATATCAAAGGTTCCGGCCTGGGCCTGTCCATAACTAAGAATATCGTGGAAAAACATGGCGGGAAGATTACTGTAGAGAGCCTGCCTGGTTCCTACACCCGATTTGTGGTGACCCTGCCTTAATTCAAAACTACCAGTCAATGGGAAAATAATCCTTGAGGAACTGACCACACCAGTGCTTGCCCGTATTGATCCCGTCAAACAGGGGATCCAGTACCCGGGCCGCCCCGTCCACGATATCCAGGGGGGGCTGAAAGTCATGCACTTCCTGCTTGTACTGGGCCAGGTGCGCCGGGTCCTCATCGGTTACCCAGCCCGTGTCCACGGCATTCATCCAGATACCGTAGTCGGCCAGCTCAGAGGCAGAGGTATGGGTGAGCATATTGAGAGCGGCCTTGGCCATATTGGTATGAGGATGCCGGGGGCCTTTTTTAAAACGGTAGAACTTGCCCTCCATGGCAGTGACATTGATAATGTGTTTTTCTCCGGTGTTATCCCGCCGCATGAGGGGCAGGAGCTTATTAGCCAGGACAAAGGGGGCCACTGAGTTTACCAGCTGCAGCTCCAGCATCTCGGAGGTGGGTATGTCCCCCAGGGTGAGGCGCCAGCTATTGGTGCGGCGCAGGTCCACCTGCTGCAGGTCGGCATCCAGCTTGCCGCTGGGGAATACCTCATGGGCATCCAGCTCATTGTCATAGGCATAGGGGATCTGGGACAGCTGGGCCGAGGAGCGCAGGCCGATACCGGGGGTGGGAGCGTCCCACTTCACAGGCATGTTTTTCTGCTGTTCCAGGGTCTGATGGGCATAGTGATAGAGGCCCTGCTTACAGTCCTCATGCTCCCGGAGCAGGGATCGCACCTCCGCACTGAGAGTCTGGATATCGGCATTTTCATTCTCCATGAGGTGGGCATAAAATCCGGAGGGCCGTCGTACTGTCTGGGCGGCATTATTGATCAGTATATCCAGCCGCTCATAGTGCTGCTCGATCCAGGTGCAGAATATCTCCACACTGGGAGTATGGCGCAGGTCCAGGCCGTAGACCTGCAGGCGATGCCCCCAGTCTGAATAATCGGCTTCTTTAGAATAGCGCAGTGCCGAATCGACGGGGAAGCGGGTGGTAGCTACTACCGTGGCCCCGGCCCGCAGGAGCATGAGGGTGGCCTGATAGCCGATCTTGAGCCGGGAGCCGGTGATGATGGCCACCTGCCCCCTAAGGTCTGCCGTCTGGAATCGCTTGGCATAATTCAGCTCAGCACAGGAGGGGCACATGGAGTCGTAAAAATGATGCAGGTCGGTGTACTCCGCCTTACACACATAGCAGTTACGGGGAGAGTGGAGCTTAGTGAACTTATGGGTATCGGCCAGCTCCTCTGCACTGAGCATACGGGGAGCACTAAACACCGCATCCTCCCGGGCGGAACGGATACCGGTCGCAGCCCGGGCCAGTTTTTCCTCAGCCTGGACCTTCTTCTTCTGAGCCTGCTTCCAGGCCCTGGTACGCTCCCGGCGCTCTTTGCGGTCGGGACTGGCCAGGCGGCCCGCCGCGGTCAGGAGCTCGATACGCTGCTGTTCAGACAGCTCAGCCATACGCTCCCTGTCCTCTACCAGGGCCTGTAGAAACTGTATATGCTCATCGATCTGCTGCGGAGTAAGAGGCTTAGGCTGTTTTTCCATAGGGGTATAGGATAAGGGGAAAGGTGCGGATTGTCAATGTGGGAAGGGGTATGGGCTTACCTAAGAGGATAGAGGATTTCAAGCGAGATACTTCTTTAAGAAGTGGTACTAGGCTCGGCGAAGGCCGGAAGCCTCGCGGCTTCGTCCAATGAACGGCGCTCGGGGCCGGGCGTAAGCCTGGACACTAGCTGCCAGTTATGTGCTGGGCTGAGTTCAGATTGTAAAAATCCCAACCCAGCTTATATTTTTCTTTAGCATAAGACCCTGCAAAGGAATATCTATCTTAATTTAGAAATAAATCATTCAACCAATTTGTCACAATAGGAGCTATCATTTCAGTAATATATACTCCATGCCCAGCATTTTCAATTACAACAATATTTTTATTTGTATTATTCCATTTTTCAACAAGTTTCACACTGTAAGTTTGATCAATAAATCCATCTTTTTCCCCTAAAATAAGTAATATTGGATTGGAATTAGATATCGCATAGGCTTCCGAATGTTTACTGGTTGAAGTGGTGCCCATCAGATATCTCATGCTGAATTTTTGCACTACATTGGGGGATTTACCTCTTCTCAGAGCTTCTTGTTTATCGGGTAAAAATGTTATCCTATCAGGACTTCCTGAAAGATCGATAACAGGACTTTTATATGAGAATATCATTTTGAGAATGTACCCCATTTTTTGTAAACCATTGGGAGAAAAATCTTTTCTAAAATGATATGCAGGATTTATAAGAATAACTCCACTAATGTAGGGGTCCAACTCTTCGCTTAACCTGGTTACCAAAACTCCACCAAAACTGTGACCTAGAAGGTATATAGGTTTTGAGAATTTATCTGAGAAATACAAAATCATTTCCCGGTAATCCTGTAAAATTAAATTGAAATCTTTTATATCTCCTCTCCATCCTTGGGAATAGCCTGTTCCCCTTTCATCCGTCCGAATACTAGTGAATCCATTAGAGCTCATTTGATTCATAAATACTGAATAATCCTCTGGCAATCCACCACCACTACCCTGTATGATTAAGATGATACCTTTGTTACTAACCAAAGATGGAGTTTCTTTATAATACAAATATGTTCCATCAGTTGCTTGGAAATAACAGGGATTAGATTCTATAGGTTTGTTTTCATTTTGTACAACAGGGCTTGAGCAACATGTAAGTGAAAGTGCAAGAAAAAGTAAGATTATTTGTTTCTTCATTTTTGTCCTAAATATAAATCTATTTCAAACACACATCATTTATGCAACTTTCTGAAAAGTGGTTTTATAATATGCTTCGTGCAATCCAGATTTGTCATCCCCAACGTGGCCCCTGCGCTCGGCCTGGCATATAACTACCCCATAATGTACCCTAGCTTCGGCCATTAAGCCCGCCCGGCATGGTGCCTGTACTGAGAAGTGCTGTGAATCGAAGGGGCGCCGGAATAGGCACTGTGTGGCTGCCCAGACACTAAATCCTCTGCCAGGAGCCCAGTTAACTCTCCTACTTCTTGCCTCTTAACTTAATAGCCAGTCCGGCCAGGAAATTGCGCAGCAATTGGTCTCCGCACTCCTTATAATGCTTGTGGCCCTCTTTTCGAAACAGGGCAGAAAGCTGGGGCGGTGTCACAGGGAACTGCGCCAGATCAAAGACTTCCAGCATATCTTCTTCTTTATATTCCAGGGCAATGCGTAGTTTCTTTAATACCTGATTATTTCTCATGGTCTACTCCCGTGGCCCGCGTCTTTCCAGGATAAGTCCATCCAAAAAAGCAAAAAGGGTATCATCATCCATAGCTTTGTACTCAGCATCATTTTCTTCCTTAAAAAACAGAGACAGCCAGGATCGGGACATCTCCGGGATCTTGTGCTGAAAAATCTTTACCATCTCCGGATCTCTCATTTCAAAGGCATAGCGGATCTTTTTTAAAATATCATTATTTGTCATGTTTTCTCCTGTTTAAGGGCTAATGATTTTATAGTATAACATAATTAGAAAATAATAAAAACTAAGTGTTAGTCTGGGAAAGATATTTGCTATTTTATTTAGGATGATTTAATTTATATGCCTGCATATATCATGATTAAAAAAAAGGATATCAGCCATGGCCAAAAAGTTCGGGACTTTTCAAGGGGTTTTTGTACCTTCATTTGAAGCAATACTGGGTACGGTACTGTTTCTGCTGCTGCCGGCTCTTACCGGGGATGTGGGACTGCTGCCTATGGTAGGTATCATCCTGCTGGCCCATTCCGTGACTATTGCTACCGGATTTTCCCTGGCTGATACCGCAACCAATCTCAACCAGATCGGTGGAGGCGGTATGTATGCCCTGGCCAAACGCAGCCTGGGCAGAGCCTTTGGCGGCTCTATCGGTATACAGCTGTTCCTGGCTCAGGCCGCCTCTATAGGCTTCTACTGCGTGGGTTTTGCAGAGCCCCTGCAGCCCATTCTGGCTCCTATCCTGGCTGGAAAGTTTGCCGTTTTTGCCGGTGTGAGCCCCGAAGCCATCCTACTCCAGAAACAGATCATCGCTACTTCGGTATTTGCCATCTTTTTCATCATTGTCCTCATCGGAGCCGACTTTACCCTCAAGATACAGACCTTTATCCTGGTCATACTGTCGGCCAGTATCCTGGTCATCTTTTTCTCCCCCATGACAGGGATGCAGCATGACGGAGTACCCCTGTTCAGGCATCTGGACCATATCAACCTGGCCGGAAAACGTCCTCTTACCATGATCATCTTTTTCTTTACCTTTACCCAGTTCTTCCCGGCTGTGACGGGAATAGATGCCGGAGTGGGAATGAGCGGAGATCTGAAAACTCCCAAGAAAAGCCTGGTGCGGGGTACCTTCAGTGCTATCTTTATTACTCTGGTGATCTACCTGGCTACGGCCTTTGTGTTTTCACTGATGAACCCGGATCTCCTGGTCACAGGCTATAATGGAAACAACCCTAACGGTATGCTGCTCACTGAACTCCTGGGGCTGAACCTGCCTATGCCCTTCCGCCTCCTGGGGATGGTAGTTATGGCGGGCATACTGTTTGCCACCTCCTCTTCTGCCTTGTCGGTATTTATGACCTCACCCCGGACCGCTCAACAGCTGGCCCGGGACAATACCCTGCCCCGTATGCTGGGCTTTCTCAAGTATGACTTTAAAAAAGGGGGCAATGAACCCCGCTTTGCGGTACTGGTGTCTGCTGTGATCGGGATTGCCATCATCTGGATGGGCTCGATCAATACTGCCGCAATGATAGTGGGTATACTCTACCTGGTGGTGTACGGCTGGGTAAATGGCTCTGCTTTTCTGGAAAGAGTAAGCCGCAACCCTAACTTCCGCCCTACTTTTAAGGGGCACTGGCTCATCTCATTATACGGCTTTCTGTCCTGTATCATTGCTATTGCCTTGTTTGACTGGAAGATAGGTATTCTGATATTTGCCACTCAGGCTCTGATATTCTGGCTCATCCTCCGGTTCAAAGCAAAAGGCAAACTGGAAGGAGTGTGGTGGGGCCTCTTGTTTACCTTTATCCAGAAACGGCTCAAGACCCTGCGTAAGATCATCCAGGGTACTAAGAACTGGCGACCCATCCTTACTGCTTTTACATTTCTGGGTAAAAAGAACAATCCTGATGCTATCTACAAGATTGCCCATGCCATAGCCGACTATCAGGGAATGGTAAATATCAACATATTGGTCCCGGAGAAATATAAAGAGGAAGTGAGTCAACTCCCTCAGTATGATCTGCCCTTTAAGATGGTGGTAACTGATAATAATAACGATGCCATTCAGGCTATCCTCCAGTCCAGTCATATAGCGGGTATACATCCCAATACCTTTCTGCTGGAGTATAAGAGAGACCTGGCTACCGTAGCCATCACGAGACGTATCCTGGATAAAAACTGCAACCTGCTCATCCTCAAAAACGGGCAGAAGCTGGACCAGGTCAATAAGATCGATATCTGGTGGAGAGGCCTCTATAATGCCAATCTCATGGCCCTGCTGGCCTATATCATCAAAAACTCCCTGGACGACGACCGGGATGCCCATATCCGTATCCTGTTCCGCCAGGACAAAGACAGCTCCATCATACAGGATAATATGGAGATACAGGAGATACTGGACCATGCCCGCATAAATGGTGAGATAATCGCCATACCTTATGTCAATGAACCAATTATCGAGACTATGGAAAAGGCCTCTGCTGATGCCGACCTGCTCATGCTGGGCCTGCCCGGTAACTATGACCAGAAGGGCGGCCTTAATATCTTCAACCTGAACGAAGTGTTCCTGGATAATGAGATAGAAAAGTATAACGACCTACCCCCTATACTCTTTGTAAAGAGCGCCCGAAAGGTCAACCTGCTGGAAGAGGATTAGAGGAGATAGATACAAGTTGCAAGTAGAAAGTAGAAAGCACGAAGATTTTCACTTACTTCTTATTTGATTTGAAAGAGCAATCTTTCAGGGAAAAAGATTTAAAAACACTTGATTTTTTTCTATTCTATGTGTATGATTTAATATATTATACACATTTAATGGGGTGCTTATGAGAACCAATATTGTCATCGATGATATGCTTATGGAAGAGGCGATGAAGGTCTCTGATCATCAGACTAAGAGAGAGACGGTAGAAGAAGCCCTGCGGCTGCTGGTCAAAATCAAACATCAATCAAAGATCAGGAAACTGAGGGGCAAACTCCATTGGGAAGGAAACCTTGATGTGATGAGGTCAGACCATTGATTGTAGCGGATACATCTGCCTGGATCGATTATTTTAATGGCGTACATGACAAGCACACTGATGCCCTCGATGATGCCTTGTTAAACGACAGGGTCATCATAGGTGACCTGATCATAACGGAACTGCTCCAGGGATTTCGAAAGGACATAGATTATAGGAAAATAAAAAGCCTGGTCAAGGATCTGGAATACCGTGACATGCTGGGAATAGATCATGCTATTAAAGCTGCGGATAACTATCGTTTTCTGAGAAGAAAGGGTGTGACTATACGCAAGACTATTGATGTGATGATAGCTACTTTTTGCATTGAGTCCGGATTGACCCTGATCCATAATGACCGGGATTTTGATCTGATGCAAAAGTACTTAAACCTAAAAGTGATTACACTATAAAAACATGCCAAATAGCTCCTCTAAGCCAAACCCCTGTGTAATACCATCAATAGTAAAATCATAGCTTCTGTATATAGGTGACTATACGGTTAGTCTCTTTAAACCCCGAGTGCTCGTGAAAGTGCTGACTGTCGGTGTTGTCCAGCTCCACATCCGAGGCGAGCTCGGCACAGCCGTGGTCACGGGCCCAGGAGCGGCAGTGCTCCAGGAGCTGCCGGGCCACCCCCTGTCTGCGGAAACGGGGCTGCACATAGATAGCCTCCAGGAATGCCACCGGAGAGGAACTGCTGCCCTCTACGTAATCACTGCGCAGGGAACAGTGGGCAAAAGCCACCGCGGTGGTATTGACCATCATCAGAAAAATATCATCTTTAGAAGAATCAGGGATGAGGCGGTATTCATTCCACAAAGTCCCGATATCCGAGTCAGGCCACAGTAAATGGGCCAGCTCTGCCGCTTCCCCCACTGTATCTGAAGTCATAGTCTCAATATTCAAGTCTGCCTCCCCCTGTCTGTTTATTAAATACTTATAGGGCTACCCGGACTGACCGGGGTCTCCTGGTAGTGGGGCCCCATCCAGCTGCACAGCCAGGCCTGTCCCTCCGGCCTGTGACTGAGTATATCTGCCTGGCCGTCCAGGATACGCAAAGCAGTACCATCCTCCAGTGTGATTCCGGGCTGAGGATGCTCTCTAAGTAGAGCCTGAAATCCGGGACGACGTCCCGGTTCGGAGTCAAAATGGGGGCACAGAGTCAGATCGACCAGGCCCAGGCCCTCTATCATCATAAGCGGGGCGGAGGGGTCATCAAATGTCTCTGAATCTGAGCACCCAAGACTGAACCAGCACAGAGCACCAGCACTGAGTCCGCTCAGGATGATATCCCTGTCCCAGGCCTGACGTATCAGGGAGTCCAGTCCGGTATGGGCCCACTTATGGAGCATAGCCCGGGTATTACCTCCCCCTACATAGAGGATATCACTGGAGAGGATGAGATCTTCCATCTCAGTATGGGAATAAGGCTGCTTATACAGAGTCAGTGCGCTGACCTCACATCCCAGCTCTGTACCAAAATGCTGCTCTATAGCCGTAATGTAGCCGGGTGCGTCCTCAGAGGCAGTGGGGATAAAACAGAGCCGGGGGTGATCTGTGCCTGACATCGTGATAATTTCCCGGTCAATAAGCAGGGTCTCCCCCTGACGTATCTCCCCGCCCCCGATGGCGACTATGCGGCCCATAGTTTACTGGTTGGCGTCCAGTGCGGTGCGGGTGAGGAGCCCGGTGAGCTCGATGTCCACCTCAGCCAGCTTTTCCCGGCCGCCGGTCTCCCGGTCGATGACACAGATGGCTTTGTCTACAGTGATACCGTCGGCACGCATCTTCTTCACCGCATCGATGATGGCTCCCCCGGAGGACACTACATCCTCGATGAGGACCACCTTTTTACCCTTGAGCTCGGCACCCTCGGCGTACTGGCAGGTGCCGTAGGTCTTAGCCTCCTTGCGGATAAAGGCGGCGGGGATACCGGTGATCTGGCTGAGCAGGGTCACTATGGGGATACCGCCCATCTCCAGTCCGGCCAGCACTTCCGTACCGGCAGGGATGAGTCCAGCCATCTGGGTGGCGATCTCTTTGAGAATGACGGGGTCAGCCTCAAAACGGTATTTATCAAAATAGGTGTCACTGGTCACACCGGAGCGGAGTAAAAAGGAGCCGGTCAGCTTGGAGACGCGGTTGATTTCTTTTGCTATATTCATGATTATGTCCTCTTTAGGTTTTCAGATATTTTAACTGGGGATGCGCTAAAATTCAAACTTAGGCTACAAGTGCGGAGTCAGAGAGGCCGGAGGCCTTCCCAGGAGGCACTGTGATCCGGGATCGGAGGCAGGTCTCCCGGGGCCGTTACTCTCAACTCATGTATCCCTACCCCTCCCGGTGCCGGGCTGGACCCGCCCTTACCCTATAGGGAGGGGACGTGCTCCCTGTATCCTAGGTGATGCAGTATGGGGATGATTCCCGGTATCTCCGCTGAACTAATAAAGACGCAATCTATGACCGCGCCTTTTAGAGATTATTCCAGATTCTTTATTATTTTCCCAAAGCCTGCTCCAGATCCTGTATCAGATCGGGACTGTCTTCTATGCCTACTGAGATGCGGACGCAGCCCCGGGTGATTCCGGCGGCCTCACGGGCAGACTCAGGCATAGAGGCATGGCTCATAAACCAGGGTGCCTCGATGAGGCTCTCCACCCCGCCCAGAGACTCGGCCAGCTGGTAATAGCGCAGTCTTTTGAAAAAGTCATCCATATCCACAGCGGCAGTATCCAGCTCAAAACTGACGATGGCTCCGTTGCCCTTGTGCTGGCGGCGGATGATATCCTGACCGGGATGGGCGGGCAGGCCGGGGTAATAGACCTGTTTGACCCGGGGATGAGAGTCCAGATATTCGGCTATGGCCTGGGCATTGCGGGCGTGCTGCTGCATACGCAGAGCCAGGGTCTTGACCCCCCGCAGGACCAGCCAGGAGTCAAAGGGGGCCTCGGACAGGCCCAGGGCATTGACATAAAAGCCCAGCTTTTCCCCCAGTTCGGGAGTGCGGGCGATGATGGCTCCCCCTACTACATCGGAGTGGCCATTGATATACTTGGTAGTGGAGTGGACGATGATATCCGCTCCCAGCTCAAAGGGGGACTGAAAATAGGGAGAAAGAAAGGTATTGTCCACCGCGGTGAGTATACCCGCCTCCCGGGCGATGGCGGTGATAGCCTGGATATCGATGATGTTGAGCAGGGGATTGCTGGGGGTCTCGATCCAGATGAGGCGGGTGTTGTCCCGGATGCTGGACCGGAGGAGATCCAGGTCCTGCTGGTTGATAAAATCAAAGCTGATGCCCAGGCGGGTAAACACACTGTGCAGGAGGCGATAGGTCCCCCCGTAGATATCATGCCCCGCTATGACATGATCGCCGGCCTGGAGGCTGCCTAATACACCGGTGATGGCGGACATCCCGGTGCCGGTACAGAAGGCGGCGGCTCCCCCTTCCAGGGCGGCCAGGTTTTCGGCCAGAGCGCTGCGGGTAGGATTGCCGCTGCGGGTATAGTCGTAGCCCTGGTTCACCCCCAGCCGGTCCCAGTAAAAAGTGGACGTGGCATAGATGGGGGTGATGACTGAGTTGTAACTGGAGTCTTTGGCGACCCCGCTGTGTACTGCTTTTGTATTAAAATCCATTTTGATTCTCCTGTTAATATTAATATGAAGGCACCTTTGGGTCTGTATATATTCTGTTATTTAACATTTGAAGGCTGCCTCCTCTTTTCATCATTCCGGATGCGGGACATAAAGGCGCTGAGCTCCTCTTCTATAATGGCCTCTGCCCGGTCCAGCTCATCCCTCCGTACAGTAATACCGGAGCGTACCCTGGCCTCGATCTGGGGGGTGGTAAAGAGCTCGATGCCGGGCAACTCCGCCGCAGCGGGGTCTACATCCCGGGGCACAGCCAGGTCAATAACGAGCATATCCCGGCCTCTGGGAAAAGCACTACCGGGAACAATGATATGGGGTGCCGAAGTGGCTGTGATCAGTATATCCGTGTCAGCCAGCTCCCCTTCCAGATCCCGGAAGGTAAAGGCGTATACCCCCAGCTTCTGGGCCAGACGGAGGGCTTTATCATAATTTCTATTGGCGATAAACAGGGTCTCTCCATCGTGTTTGACCAGATAACGTACAATGTTTTCATTGAGGTGGTTCACCCCCAGGATAACGACCTTGGCCCGGGACAGGTCGGGAAAACGCTCCCGGATGATCTCTACCGCGGCCAGGGCATGGGAAGTGGCACCGGTGGATATCCCGGTCCGGGCACGCACCCTCTTGCCTACCATGAGGGCCTTCTGGAACAGGAGGTGGAGGGAGCGGGAGGCTGTCTTTTGCCGTACTGCCTGGAGGTAGGACTGTTTGACCTGGTGCTGGATCTGGCACTCCCCTATGAGGGGCGACTCCAGGCCGGCTGTAATACGAAACAATCGGCGTACGGTGTCTGCCTCGATGATACTATCATGAGTGCTATCCTCGTCTTCATAATAGACCTCGACCCGGTCGCAGGTCTGTAGGCTGACATAGTGTGTGTACGGCAGGGGATAGAGATCTCTCAGGAAATCCTCCCTCTGCTCCAGGCTGGTGGCGGAATCGCGGGCTATCACTTTAATCATGCTGTAAATATTCCTGAATGCGGTTTCTCCATTCTACACTTTTTTTGACATCGCTGCCATTGCTGGACACGGCTACACTCATATGGCCCTGCCTGAAAATGGCGGGTGAGACAAAGGTGGACAGGGAGGGGTCATCACAGACATTGACTAATATGTTTCTGTTTTGTGCTTCGGCTACTATAGCTGCATTGAGCTCCCGGTCGTCCGTGGCGGCATAGACCAGAAAGGCGTCGTCCAGATCGGAGATATGAAAAGGCCGTTGTATCCGCTGGACAGGAGCCTGCAGCATAGGCTCAGAAAAACGGGGGGCTATAGCAGTGATGAGGGTAGTATACTTTAATACGGAAGAGATCTTATGAAAAGCGGCAGTGCCACCTCCGATTACTAATATCATTTGAGACTCAATATTAACACATATCGGTAAAAAAAGCATAATTTCTCCCTGTTTTTTTAAATATTATATTCCGGAGGCTGTACTTCCTCCAGGCCGAACTTAAGGCGGTTCCAGACCCTCTCATGTAGATAGTAGGTAAACATCTTGGCAAAGAGCTCTACTGCCCCGATCTTAAGGGCAAAAGTTATCTCTCCTATAATGATAAAGGAAACCCCCACAGTGACCAGGGTCCCGGTAAGCCGGTAGGAGATAGATTTGACTATACTGCGAATGGTCTTTTCTTTTTTCATGTTCTGCCCCCGGTGATGCTTTATATACTACTTACTCTATAGTGTTTATAGTATATAATAAATGTAGGATTATGTCAAGTGTTAAACAAATGTGGTAGGCAGTGTAAGATATTATTTAAACAAGCCGGAATCCCGGGCCACCCGCACTATCTGCTCCAGGTCGGAAGCATCGTGTTCTATACTGATAAATGCGGACTCATACATAGAGGGGGGCATATAGATATCATGATCCAGCAGGGTGCGATAAAAGGAGCGGAACAGGGCCTGGTCCTGGGAACCGGCATCATGGAAATCGCTTACGGTAGTCCGGCAGTAAAACAGGGTGAACATGGACCCGATGTGATTGACAGTAAAACCAGTCTCCTGTGTCCACATCCGGGCAAAGTCCCCTACCTTGTCAGCCATATCCCCATACCAGTGAGGGTTAGTCTCCAGGGCCTCCAGGGTAGCCAGTCCGGCATGCATGGCCAGGGGATTGCCGGAAAGGGTGCCGGCCTGATAGACATTGCCCAGAGGGGCCAGCTGGTCCATGATCTCCTGCCGTCCTCCAAAGGCCCCTACCGGCAGTCCTCCTCCTATGATCTTACCCAGTATGGTCAGATCGGGAGTGATACCGAAATACTGCTGGGCACCCCCCGGGGCCAGTCTGAAACCGGTGATAACCTCATCA
The DNA here is from genome assembly GCA_964537555.1 of uncultured Brevinematales bacterium. Classification (GTDB taxonomy): domain Bacteria; phylum Spirochaetota; class Brevinematia; order Brevinematales; family CAYRWR01; genus CAYRWR01. The sequence continues at coordinate 23,316 of CAZIAD010000020.1, read as the reverse complement.
AAAATGAGGAGGCTGCCGTACTTGGAGGTCCAGAGCCTGAGCTCTTCCAGGAATCCGGCCTGAGGCAGGACTACCCCCATGTTACCGGCTACCGGCTCTACGATGACGCAGGCGATCTTATCATGATATTGATTAAAGGCTTCTTTGAGGGCATCCAGGTCATTGTAGGGGATGGAGAGGGTATGCCGGATGACATCGGCCGGGATACCCGCCGAGCTGGCCCTGCTCATCTCACTGAGACCCGAGCCGGCACTGACCAGAAGACCGTCTGAATGGCCATGGTAACAGCCGTCAAACTTCAGTACCATATCCCGGCCTGTAAAGGCCCGGGCCAGACGAATAGCCGACATGACGGCCTCGGTACCGGAGCTCACAAAGCGGACCTTTTGAATAGAAGGTACCAGGTCTACTATCTTGTGGGCCAGCTCCGTCTCCACCAGGGTGGGAGCCCCGAAGGTACTGCCGTGGACCAGGGCCCGCCGTATCGCCTCCTGTACCGGGGGATAGGCATGTCCCAGTATTAGGGGGCCCCAGGACAGGCAGTAGTCGGTATAGCGCAGTCCCTCCTCGGAATAGAGGTATTTTCCCAGTCCTTTTTTGACAGTGACCGGAGGGATACCCACCGAATGAAAGGCTCGTACCGGGCTGTTCACTCCGCCGGGGATATATTTCGATGCCTCTTCGTAATATTCTTTATTCATAGATCATCCTATTATTCGGGGGGTCCAGTAGGAGATGATCCGCTGCGCCCCGGCCCGTTTTATGGATACCAGCACTTCTTCTATCATCTCTTCCCGGGCCAGTCCTTTTTTTATCATGTTGTTTACCATAGTATACTCTCCCGACACATTATACGCAACGACCGGCACCTTAAAAGCACTGCGGGCCCGGTGGATGATATCCAGGTAGGACAGGGCCGGTTTGATGATCACCGAGGCCGCTCCCTCTTCGATATCAGCAGCTATCTCTTCCATAGCTTCATCCCCATTGGGGGGATCCATCTGGTAGCCCCGGCGGTCTCCCGAGGAAGGGGCACAGTCCGCCGCATCCCGGAAAGGGCCGTAGAAGCTGGACGCGTATTTGGCAGCATAGGACATGATGGGGGTGTTCAATCCTTCCCGGTCCAGGGCCTGCCGGATAGCCCAGACCCGCCCATCCATCATGTCAGACGGAGCTACAGTATCCGCACCCGCACGGGCATGGGACAGGGCTACCCGGGCCAGGATCTCTATAGTAGAGTCATTGTCCCCCACATGGCAGTGGCCGTCCGGGGTATAGGAACAGAGACAGACATCGGTGATGATCTCCAGTCCGGGACAGGCAGCGCGGATCTGGGGTATAGCCTGCTGGACTATACCTCTGTCATCCCAGGCCTGCTCCAGCCCCTTGTGCTCCGGCACTCCGAAAAGGAGGATGGCGCTCAGGCCTTTGTCCCTCAGGTGGTGCAGATCGGGTATCAGCGCATCTGCGCTGTAGTGGTATACTCCCGGCATAGAGGGAATGGCCTGCTTAATCCCCCGCCCCTCTACCAGAAACAGGGGGAGAATAAAGTCAGCAGGCTGAAGGCGGGTCTCACGGTATCTGTCCCGGGTATCTTCGTCTACCCGACGGGGACGGAATCGTTTAAAGGCTGACAATATTCGCCTCCCGGACCGGGTATTTATGTATCTCCTGCATGCACAGAGGCCCCCTGACATAATACACCAGATGGTCCGGGAAAACAGGGAAATTCTCTGCAAATGCCCTTATAGTGGAGGCAGAAGTAAAGATCACTCCTTCCAGCTGATCCAGGCTGAACTCCGGATGTACTTTCCGGGACAATGTGGTGTACACCGACAGTCTTTCTACATTGTCCAGATTATGCAGTTCATTCAGGGATATATCCGAGCCCGGATACAGAAAGCGGATATCTCCCCTGGCCTCGATGAGAGGAGCCAGACTGCCCGAATGGTCCCGGGGAGGGAGTATATCTGCATCATAAAAATGTTTCTCCAGACGGGCGGCAGTGACAGGGCCAATTGCCGCAATCACTATACCCTGGGGGATACGATGGTATTTCAGAAAGATGTCTACTGCATTCTGAGAAGTGAAGATAATACCCTGATAGCGGTCCCAATCCAGGTCATGGCTCCAGGCCAGCTCCCTGATCTCGATCAGGGGATAGTGCAGTATACGGTAAGGCAGGCTGGTAAAACGGGGCCATAATCCGGTATGCCAGATCACTGACTGAGGAGCAGAGAAAGCTGCGGCCGGCCCGGCCAGTATCAGTAAAGGGGACTGTAGAGGACATTCTGCCAGTGCGGCGATAGTGCCCCGCCAGGTCTTTTCCCAGGGCTGACTGGCCCACTGTACCGCGGCGGCCGGTGTATCCGGGCTGAAGCGGGACAGGAGCTGAGCCTGCAGCTCGTCCAGCTTGGTGGAGGCCATGTAAAAGGCCAGAGTACCGGACAGATCATCCAGAATATCTTTGGACTGAGCATGATGGCCGCTAAAGATATGAAGCTGATCGGAGACCCCGCGCTGAGTCAGGGGCAGGTCCAGAGAGACACCGGCGGCCTGTACCGCTGAGATACCGGGTAGGACATCTACCGGTATCATACGTTCCCGGAGCAGGGCCAGCTCTTCCCCGCCCCGGCCATAGATAAAGGGATCGCCCCCTTTGACCCGGACCACTCTTAAGCCCTGCAGGGCAGACTGGTAGAGCAGCTCATGTATCTCATCCTGTATCTTGTGGTGAGCCTCTTTTCTCTTGCCTACATAGACTTTGGGAGCGGGGTAATTCTGCAGAAAGTTTTGATCGATAAGGTCATCGTGATAGATGATCTCCGCCTCCTGCAGTATCTCATGCCCCCGCAGTGTGAGGAGACCGGGGGAACCGGGACCGAATCCCATCAGGGTGACCCTGCCGTATGTGACTCGGTGGTCCACAGGATAAAACAGGGCCTTAAGATCCGGGCGGTCATAGCGGGCTGTGACAGCCAGGTGGCCCTGGAGGGGATGGGTCTTAAAGGGGAGTATCTCCCCTATTCTGTGCTCCAGGCCCAGCCGATGCAGGGCACAGGTGGCTACCAGGATAGCATCTACCTGGCCCCGGTCTATGTAATCCAGGCGTTGTTCTATAGTACCCCGGATGCTCACACATTCCAGGTCGGGGCGTACTGCCAGGAGCTGGTCCCTGCGGGAAGGTGAAGACACCCCTACCCGGGCATGGGGAGGAAGGGTCTGGAGAGTATAGGCACCGGCCAGACAGTCGGTACAGTCTCCGGGAGCCGTGAGGGCGATCACCCTCAGATCGGGGTGCAGAGGATAGGGCAGATCCTTGGCGGAATGTATGGCAATATCAGCCTCTCCCCGGAGGATGGCTTCATCCAGCTCCCGGGTAAAGAAATCAGGATCGGTATTATCCAGAAGAGAGATCTCCTGGTGCTTATCGCCGTAGGATTCGACAGTCAATGCCTGAAAATCACGAGCAGGCAGCAATGCCATAAGTTCTTCCACCTGTCTTCGGGCCAGCGCGGATGACCGGGATAATACTTTCAGCATAGCTCTTATTCCCCGTTTTTCTTTATGTTAAATGCAGTATCTTCATTTGGCAAATTCTGTTCAGGATTTTTGAATACTGACTCCCCAGTAGTCCTCCACCTGCTCCTGACTCAGGACCTTATGCCCCTCAGACCGGACCGAACCGGGAACATTCTGGATGGGCTGTCCGTCATCCAGCCAGATATCCAGGACCTCCCCCTTCTGCATGGAGGCCAGCTCGATCTTGACCTTGACAAAGTTCATGGGGCAGGCCACACCGCGGAGGTCTTTGAACCTGCGCTTATCTGCAGTGGCCACTTGTCTTTCACTGGCGGCCTGGGCCTGGTTGTGGAAATTAAGGGAATTATCCATATTCTGATAGAGCTCCACCATAGTATGAGATAGCTCAAGACACAGATCGGCCTCTCTTAACAGAGCTGCCCGGTCCTGAGCCAGAGCGGACAGGATCAGGCTCTTGAACTTATCTTCCACCAGGCAGGGATTGATAAAAGTCTCCAGATATTTTTCAAAGACCTGCTGGTCATCCCGGGCTTCAATGCCCTGAGTGACCAGAAGCATACGGGAGGAATACAATACCAGCTCATAGAGGAGCCCGGATCTGACATCATCATTTTCTGCTCTTTCTAATCCCAGCCTGACTTTTTCGATATTTTTTACATCGACATCGATAAGATCAAATATCCCTGCGGAACATTCACCCACTCCTCTCCCTGCCAGAGAAAAGAGCTCTTCTGATCCCCAGTCGTAGTAATAAGTCTTATCCTCAGCAAAGTCCGGAACATTCGCATAGTCCTTCAGCAAATGGATGATATGTTCTCTACCTCTTTTTTCCAGATACATAGCAAAGCTGTCATGATCCAGCCTGCTTTCCAGGTAATCCCTGATGACCTGCACGTGAAAGCGGGGTATATCCCGGGCAGCCAGTGAACCCAGCTGTTCTGCAAAACAGGTCCTGCCCCGGCCGATCTGGGCCCCCACTACTACATGATAGGCAGGATAAAGATGAGCATCCTTACGGGAAGCCCGCCCAAAATAACCGATATCCGCCAGCATATGCTGTCCGCAGGAATTTGGACATCCCGATATATTTACCCGGAGATCCTGCAGGGCATCCAGATCAAGACCGCTCCTCAGGGTCGCCTGGTTAATGGCATCAGCCAGTCCCCTGGATAGCCCTATACCCAGCTTACAGGTGGATGCTCCGGCGCAGGCTCTCAGCTTAGACAAAACTGCCGGCTGCTGGGCCCAAGAAAAATGAGTTTTGATAAAATGGTATACTTCATCCAGGGCCTGTCCCGGTATGTTCCTCAGTACCAGATTCTGATCCTGGGAGATTCGTAACACATTGTCCCCGAATTTGTTCAGGTAGATAGCCAGCAGCACTGCTGTCTTTAGTGAGAGATTACCCAGAGCTACCGGTATGAGCACAGCATAAAGCCCGGTTTGCCTCTGGGCAAGAACATAACGTGACATCCACAGTGCCTGATCCGCATCATTTATCTGTATCATAGCTGACTGGGTATCCAGAGGAGATATATCCTCTATGAGGGGAATATCCAGTTCAGGCAGGTCCTGCTGTTTGAGGGCTGCTATCTCTGCTTCCAGGTGGGAACGGAATTTAGCTTCTCCCATGTTATTCCATAGGAAGCGTATGCGGGCATCATGTTTATTGCGGCGGTTACCGTGTTTATCAAACAGATTTTTAAGTCCACGGGCAATGGGGTAGATCTCCTCCGGGAGGACAAATTCATAAAGTACTTTTCCCAGCTCGCTGCGGGCTCCCATGCCTCCGGCTATATACACTGTAAATCCCTGTTGACCTTCTTTCAGAGCGGCTATGAACCCCAGGTCATTGACTGTAGCCAGGCCCCGGTCAGCCGGGCAAGCAGAAAAGGAGATCTTGTACTTCCGGGGCAGTCTCCAGGAGTCCGGCTCAGAAATGAGCTGTGAAGTGAGAGCTACAGCATAGGGGGTGACATCAAATACCTGGTCGCTGTGGATGCCGGAGTATACATCTGTCATGATGTTACGGATAGTATTGCCCCCTCCCCCCCTGGATGAGAGGCCCATGGGCTGCAATTCCCTGAGAATAGGAATAATATCATCCAGTACCACATCGTGGATCTGTACTTCCTGACGGGTAGTGAGGTGGAGATATTCATTACCATATTTCTCTGACAGTTCTGCTATAGAGGCCAGTTGAGAGGGAGTGATCATGCCCCCGGCACAGCGGATGCGGACCATGTAGGTATCGTCTTTGCGCTGCTCATATATACCAAATGGGACACGGTGCGCCTTGAGTTCATTAAAATCTATACGGCCCAGTTTGTAGTCCTGGATCAATGCGTCCAGCTCATCTATTTCTGTCTTCAGACTGTCGGGGATCTCATAGGTCAGCATGAGTTGCCTCCTTTTATACACTACTATTGCTATAGTGTTTATATAGTATACAATATAAACGAAGAGCTGTCAATGTTTAGATAATTAATGCGTGAAAAATGCAAACAGTAATCGAAAGATGAAATGAGGAAAAAAGATTTTAAACAGATTTCTGGATACTCTGTGCAGCGGCATAGGCTGAGCTCCAGGCCCACTGCAGATTATAGCCCCCGCTGTCGCCGTCCACATCCAGGACTTCCCCGATAAAATAAAGGCCGGCATGGATACGGGACTCCATGGTCTGTATATTGATCCCGGCCAGGTCTACTCCACCCTGGGTCACCATGGCAGTACGAAATCCGGACCGTTTAGCCACTGTAAGGGAAAGTGAGCAGAAAGCTTTTACCAGTCTCTTGCGGATATCTTTATTGAGGGCAGACAGGGGGAGCGCACTATCCAGACCCTGCATTTTCATTACTGCCTCTACCAGAGTACGGGACAGGCCCTGCTCCTGGATATAGTTCCGGATGAGGGTCTGTGGACGGGTGTGACTGGCTTCCTGAAGTCGTGCTGACCAGGCCTCACTGTCCATATCCAGCAGCCCGATGTCCAGCCGGTCTCCCGCCTCCACATCCCGGCTCAGAGTGAGGATGACCGGAGCCGTGAGGCCCTTATGAGTAAACAGTATATCCCCTTTTACCTGTTTCAGCTTTTTGTCATTCCTATAAAGGCAGATGCTGCGCTGCGACAGAGTGATGCCCGCACAATCCTGCAGCCTGAAGTCCCGGATGATGAGGTTAGCCAGGGCGGGCCGGGGTTCTACAATGGAATGTCCCATAGAGCGGGCCCATGCATAAGCATCACCGGTAGATCCGGTGAGGGGGTAAGACTGTCCCCCTGTGGCAATGATCAGGCGGCTGCATAAATAATGCCCGGTGTCTGTCTCCACTACAAACTCCGGGGACTGAGGGCTCACCGAGAGGGCAGCCTGCTCATAGTTTAGGGTAGCTCCTGCAGCCTGACGCACTAAGAGATCCAGTATGGTATCCGCATCCCCATCCCGGGGCAGAACCCTGCCCTCTTCATCTGTCCGCAGTGAGATCCCGGACTCTTCCATGTGTTTTATGAAATGATGTGGACTAAAGGCATAGAGAGCCTGCCGTACCTGCCGTTCTTTTCCGCCGTAATGAGTGATAAATTCCCTGATGTCTCCGCTATGGGTAAGATTACACTTTCCCCCTCCGGTCAGAAGCAGCTTTTTCCCGGGATGGGTGTTTTTCTCCAGGACCAGCATATTGAGTCCGGAATCCTTAAGACTACCCGCACAAAATAAACCCGCGGGTCCGGCCCCTATTATGATGATATCATATTTATGCATGGTTCTATTCCCCACTCCCATCCAGTATCAGTATAAGCAGATTGATATCAAAGGAAAGCACTGAGGGTGCCCACTTGTCTCGACAGGCAGCCAGGTCATTTCTGAGGCTCTGCATCCTGGAATCTACCGGGAAAGAAAACTGCATGGTATTCAGTACTTTTTCTTCAAATATCAGTAAAGCATTTATATGCCTGATCGTTTTTCTTAATACTTTTTTATTTCTGGATAAAAGATGCGATTTCATATTACTCACGGCCGTATCCATATATTTTTCATATTGATTGATGGTATTCACTGATACCTGGTTTTCAGAAAAAAAATGAAAATAGTTATCCAGAGCAACCTGGGCCTTTTTTTCCAGAGTCGAGTCATAGGTCATACTGATCAGAGTACTGAAATCATTATCAGCTATAGCCATCTCAAAGTCTTCTGCTTTATTTTTTTTGCTGCATCCCAATAGCTGTATTATCACTGGAAGTATGAGCATAATCCTTAAAGTGGTTTTCATTTTATCGACCTGGCCCTTTCATATTTACCTTTATTATAGCACAGCTTCGCAATATATAGCATATTTATTCCCTACCTGATCACTAATGTAATTTGACTTTCGTTTACATTGGTGGTAAAATATCTGTAAGCGCTTACAGGGCTGTAAGAGCGTAAATGAGAAATATGCCGAGATTAGGCAAAAAGATAATGATTTAGTATTGAGGGGTGTACAATGAAAAATGGTATCCTCACCATAGTCTTCACTATGGTGCTATTCGCGCATGCTTTTCCAATCAGCGGGAGTTTTACTCCCACTATCGATGGTACGAAAGATGCAGGCTGGGGCTCTACTCCGGACTCTACATCGGCCAGCGAATTTAATGGCAACCCGGCCACAGACCTCTATGTGACTGATGACCCGGATTACCTCTATATCCTCTATAAATATGCCGGCGACTCTGTCTCAGACTCCCTGTCCTCCCACCTGGTGGTAGCTCTGGATGTGTCCAATTCCTATGGAGCCACCACTGATCCCTGGGGTGTAGGCGGCACTACCTTCTCCGGTACCTTACCGGACTACTGCGTACGCAGCTACTACAATATGAACGGCGGGGCCAAGGATGTGCAGTTCTCCAGCTGGAACGGCTCCTCCTGGTCCGGGGGCGGCGCCATGAGTGAAAGCGATCATGCCGAGACCCTGGGAGGATGGGCTGAGCTGCGCATCCCCCTGTCCACCCTGAAAGTAGCCACCGGGGACACCGTCAAACTGCTGTACTACTGGCGATATTCCCAGAGCGCGGCCGGATACAGTGATGCCGTTCCCTGGAATACCGGGGCCAGTCTGAACTCTGCTACCTCCGCTTCCCTGGATACATTCTATAGTTATACCATCCAGGCGGATAATATCAATCCTGTCATCACAGCCACCAACCCCGGCCATACCGCCACCGGACTGGAACGGGATGTGAACATTGCCTTTAAAGTCACTGACAATAAAGCCATCAGAAGTGATAAAATAACCGTCACTGTAGAAGGAAACCTGGCCTTTACCAATGGCTCTTCTCAGCCGGGCTATGCCGTAAGCATTGTCACCAACACTGCCAATAAAGACTACAGCATCACCATTGATCCTGATGCAGACTTTTCCTATCTGCAGGTAGTCAATGTCAGTATTGCGGTAGAAGATGAATCAGGGAATACTCAGGAGAAGACTTATTATTTTACCATCAAGCCTGATACTACCCCGCCCCTGCTTAATAACTTTAATCCGGGAGTCAGCGCCAGCGGGATAAGCCGCAATGCAGTAGTACAGTTTGAGATCCATGATGACGACCGGGTCAGACAGAATAGTATCTGGGTCACCATAGGCGGGATTCTGGCCTACTCTAACCTGACTCCCCGCAATGGATTTTCCAATACAGTCACTACTCTGGGAGATGGTTATTCATACTCTCTGAGCTCAGGCAGCCTCTTTGCCTTTGAAAGCAGCGTACCGGTAGTGATATATGGAAAAGACCTGAGCGGGAATACCCGTATGACCAACTACAGCTTCAGCATTACTCCGGACAACATAGCTCCCACCTTTGCCAATGCCTCCCCTGCTCCCGGAGCAGTCAATCAGGCCCGCGGGGTAAACCTAAGCTTTCAGCTGGCAGACAATATTGGTATTGTATCCAATCAGATACAGACCCGTATAGGCAGCACCTATCTGATACAAAACGGAGCCTTTAGGCCCGGGTATATAGGTAGCATCACCTATAACGGTACCGGTTATGACATTGTGATCAATCCAGTCACAGACTTTGCCTATGCCTCCAATGTCACTGTACAGGTCACTGCCCAGGATGCACGGGCTAACAGCCTCACTACCAACTGGAGCTTCAGTATCAAGGCTGATGACGTCTCCCCCACTATATCGGGACGCACTCCGGCACCGGGCAGCACCGGATTAAACAGAAATAGCAGTATTGTTCTCACCCTGGATGATGACACCCAGGTCAATGCCTCCACTATTGACATCAAAATAAACGGGGTCAATGCAGTGGTAGACGGTAGTGCTGTAGCCGGATTTACTATGAGTAAGACCAATAACGGTAAAGGCTTTGATCTGCTGGTAAACCAGACAGCCCTGTTTAACTATGAACAGACTGTGTCTGTCTATGTCTATTGTGAAGATAATAATGGCAATCCTCTCAGTACCTCTTACTCATTCAGTATTAAAAGTGATGATGTAGCCCCTATCCTGAGCAGCAGTGATCCGGCTCAGGGACAGACCGGGGTGGCCATCAATAAAATTGTGGGTATAAGCCTCAGTGATGATGCCAGCCTCAATAATGCCAGTGTTTTTGTCAGTATCAATGGAAGCATGGCTCTCAGCAATGGCGGATTTGTATCTCCTTACAATGGTGCTCTGAGTTCCATGTCCGGAAGCGGCTCAACAATAAATATATCCATAGATAATGTAAATGACTATCCTTACCTCAGTACCAATACTGTAGCTGTCACAGCCAAAGACAATGACAATAACCTGCTTACTACAAATTTCAGCTTTATCATCAAAGCAGATGATATCAATCCCAGCATCGTGAACCAGAGTCCTGCCGGAAGCGGACAGCTGAAAAATACGGCTATACAGTTCGGTCTGAGAGATAATGTGGCCGTGGCCCTGAACAGCCTCAGGGTCACTCTCATCACCACCCCTGATGGCGGCAGTCCCATTACCAATCAGGTGTATTCCAACTCCAGTCAGCTGGCCGGATATACTGTATCTACCGCCGCTGATGGCAGCGGGGGCTATAATGTGACAATCGACCCCACTCTGGACTTTAACTTCCTGGATTATGTACAGGTACTGGTCTGGGCCAGAGATGCCCAGGGAAATCCGGTGACGGGAAACTGGAACTTTTCAGTACAGGGGGGAGATACTACGGCTCCCCTGATCAGCCGTCAGACTCCCGCTCCCGGTTCCATCAACCAGGAGCCCAATGTCCTGCTCTATTTTGAGACTTCTGACGATGTAGAAGTACTGTCCAATAAACTCCAGGTCTATGTACTATTCCCCGGATATATAACCAACCGGGCTGTGAGCAACGGAGTGTTCGTGGCTCCCTTTAACGGTGCAGCCAGCTCCATAGTGAGCAATGTAAACCATGGATACGATGTGACCATCGACTATACCGGAGCCTATTCTTTTGTATCTACATACGGTGTTCTGGTCTCCCTCTCTGACAGCGGGCTGAACACTAACCAGAGCAGCTGGAGTTTCGGGATACGTCCCCCGGACTCAGGTGCTCCCACTATCAGCAATATAGTCCCGGGTGAGGGAGATACTGACATCCCTATTGCCAGCTCTATCTCTTTCGCCCTGTCCGATAATTATGGGGTCAGTTCCAACCTGATCCAGGTCAGCATAAATAACAACCCGGTCATCTCCAATGGAGTATTCCTTCCTGCTTACCAGGGCCCTGCCTCGTCCATTACCGCCAATGCTCAGAAAGGCTATAATGTGATTATAGACCCGGTATCCGACTTTAACTACGGGGATACCGTACAGTTGACTATTGTAGCTGTGGATACCAGTGGTAACTCCAACTCTGTGTCTGTGAGCTTCAGTCTGCAGGACCTGGCCCCGGCTAGTGCCCGCACTTCCGTGATAGATCCGGCTCAGGGTACTACTGAAGTCCAGATCAAAGTCAATCGTTCCGGTAACGCAGAAGTATTTATCTACAACATCAGGGGAGAACTGGTAGCCCAGCTGCCCAGTGCCTATTACAACATTGGTGACTTTATATCCTGGGACGGTACCCTCAATAATACCGGGCTCACAGTAGGCAGTGGCTGGTATTTTGTCAATGTACGGGGCAGTGATATCAACACCACTGTCAAAGTACTGGTCATTAAGTAGGAGGCACTCAATGAAAAAAGTATTATTTTCTCTCATAACACTATTAACTCTGAATATCACTGCCTGGGGGGCTGAGTATGGTATGACTTCGTACCCGGTACTGATGATAGACAGTTACTCCGCCCGCAGCCGCTCCCTGGCCAACTCTACTGTGAGCCAGCCCGGGGATATCAATAACCTGGTCCACAATCCGGCCGCCCTCTCCACCCTGGACCGTATCACCCTGGGGGCCAACCGCCTGAGCTGGCTCTTTGAGACCACCTTTAATAACCTTCAGTTTGCCATGCCCCTCCCCACCCCGGGAAAAAGATCCGGTATCATGGGGATTTCCCTGGTATTGATGGAGACGGCAGCCTTTGATGCTACCGTAAACGGGGCCAGCCTGGCTTCCTATGCCAATAGTGACTTTTCACTGGGCTTACTCTACGCTAATAACATCTTTCTGCCTTTTGACCAGGAACTGGCTAAAAAGATACACCTTTCCCTGGGGGTGAATGTGAAATACGTACAGGCAGTAATGGGCAGTTATACCGCCAATATGATGGCCCTGGATGCGGGCATGATCTATGGCCTGGCACTGAAAAACCTGGCCAGTGTGTTTAAAGCTAAGACCGAAGGCAATCCCGATACTTTCTGGGCGGGATTTTCATTCAGGAATATAGCTATACCTTTACACAATCAGATCGGTACCAGCACCCTCAATACTCCCTGGTATTTTGACTTTGGATTGTCATACCTGATTTTCGGAGATGTGCGTCATCAGTTCCTCCTATCCACTGCCCTGGAGCTCCCCTCTGACAATGACCTGTTCTTCAATGCAGGCCTGGAATACAGTTATAAGAAGACTATCTTCCTCAGGGGCGGTTATAAGATAATAGGACGGACAGAAGAAGGGCTTAGCTTTGGTGTCGGCCTGAACTTCGAGATAGCAGATCACCTGGCTTTCCAGGTGGACTATGCCATGGATATCATGAGCAGCTTTGATGACAGGAACACCTTCAGTGTGAGTATATTGTTTTAGAAAGCAGCCCCCGCATCATGGCGGGGGCTTTTTTTAGGCTGAGAATTATTGAGAACTTTTACTGAAATAGATGGAGTAAAAAACCCGTAAATCAAATCTCCTCTATCACTTTCATGAGTTTGTTCCGCACTTCATGGGCGATCATGCCCAGGCTGGGATTTTCTACTGCCTGCATGGATGCCATAGGGTCTATAGCCGCCACCTGTACCTGTCCCTCTTCCAGCTCTCGTACAATAATATTACAGGGCAGCATGGTACCGATAAGAGGCTCTGCCTGCAACGCCTTGTAGGCAAAGGGAGGGTTACAGGCCCCCAGAATACGATAGGGTAAATGATCCACGTCCAGCTTTTTCTTCAGAGTAGCCTGCACGTCTATTTCAGTGAGGATACCGAAGCCTTGTTTCTGCAAGGCTGTTGTCACTTTTTCAATAGCTTCTGAAAAGGAATAAGGGGTCATCTTATTAAAGGAATATTGCATACATCATCACCTCTTGTTGATTAGGACATTTTTTACACTAACATGTAAGCCTACACCAAAAAACATTATTCATAATGTAATCAGGATTAATTTATCATGTTTAAATATGATTTTTTTCAATGAGATCTTAGCTAATCCCTGGCTGAATCCTCTTCGGATTCCATATCTTCTTCCAGATCATCCACCGGGGATAACATGAATCCTTCCGGATCCGCATCAAATTTTGTTTTACTGTTTTCGTTGGCCAGATAGATCTTTTTTCCTTCATATTCTGAGAATGGAGTCTTATCGCTGACTGTTATTTTGATCCCTGACACCGGGCAAAGTACATGATCTCCTGATTTGACCGGTTTAGAGGCCATGGTCTGAGGATGATAATAAGTCTGTACCTGCTCATTATCATCCAATGGGTCCTGATTGTTTTTTCCCGTACAGGACAGCATACTGGCCAATACGAAAAGACATATTAAAGAAGTGATAAAATATCTTATTTTCAACTTCAGCTCCATATTTTTTCCTATATTTTCTCTTGGTTTTTAAAATATTTCCAGTTTTTTGAGTTTTATTGATTCATCTGATATGCATAATCCTCCTCTTACTAATTCTTAGTATTTCATGAGATAACCTGGGCTCCTAGGTCTGAGGATGGTTCTCTAGTGTTAATTACTTTATTGCGTATATCATTATCACTGTGTATAATATTATACAAATGCATGAAGTTGCAAAATCAGGAGTTTGTATTGTGATGAACCTTAAAAACAGGCCAAAAAAAATACTGCCCTATTTTTTGGTAGGGGGTTTTCTGATTCTGGTCACGGTGCTTCATTATCTCACTCCCTATCATGAACCCCTGTTCCATGCGGTCTATCGTTTATTATATTATGTACCCATTATTCTGGCTGCATTTCTCTGGGGAAAAAGGGGGGGGATGTATCTCTCAGTACTCATCACAATTGTCTATCTGCCTCATATCATTTCCGGCTGGGGTAAGATCGAATATCATAGTGTGATTGCCATCCTGGAAATCTTTCTCTATTACATCATAGGCATTATCACAGGACATTTGATAGACAAAACCAGGCTGGAAACCCTGAAAAGAGAAGAATTGCTGGGACGTTTCCGTAATACAGAGATGCAAAGCAATCTGGGACAGCTTTCTTATGTCATCACCCATGAATTAAAAACCCCTTTAGCCTCCATTACAGGAGCGATGGATATCATTTTTGAAGATATGGAAATCCCAAAGGAAAAGCAGAAATTTTACAATATACTGCACTCTGAGACTGAAAGAATCTATAAATTATTGAATACTACTCTTACTTCATTTTCCAGCGGCACATTAGATGTCCAGCCTGTAACGATTAAAGAATACCTGACTGAGATAAAAGACCTCCTCTCGGTAATTAAGGAAAGAGAGACTGTAGAGTTAAATATCAAGATAGAAACGGAAATCAGAATCATTCACATCGATCGTGAACTGTTTAAAGAAGCGATAATTAATCTTATTAACAATGCCATGGAGGCTGTGCCTACAGAGGGCAAGGTTTGGCTGAATGTGAGCAGTGACCATGAGAAACTCACTATCACAGTGACTGATAATGGAGAAGGTATAGCTCATGAGGAAATAAAAAATATTTTCAAGCCCTTTTATACCAGCAAGGCAGGCGGTAAAGGCCTGGGCCTGTCTATAGTAAAACGGATCATTCAGTTACATAAAGGTAGCATCCACTATAATGATCAACACCAGCCTGGAGCCCAATTCATCATATCTCTACCTTTAAGTGAGGTGACTCATGCCTAAGAACAGTATCCTGTTAGTAGAAGATGATAAGAGTCTGATGGCTGTCATGTCACATTACCTCTCAAAAAATGACTACAAGGTACTGGAATTTGAAGATGCTAAAACAGCCTGTCAGCGTATGCCATCACTGGAATTTGACCTGGCCCTCATAGATATGAATCTGGGTGAACTCTCCGGGTATGATGTCTTGCACAGTATTAAAAACAATCATCCCCTGGTAGAAGTGATAATTATGACAGCCTATGCTACCGTAAATGATGCAGTGCAGACCATAAAAGAAGGCGCCTATGACTACCTTACAAAGCCGGTGAAAGAAAGTGATCTGATATTACATATAAATAATGCACTCAAAAAAAGAGAACTGGCTCTCGAAAACAAGCAGCTAAAAAATAAGCTGAAGAAATATGAATCTCTCCCCCAGCTCATTGGAAATAGTAAAGTAATGATGGACCTCAGGCAGATCATTCAAAATGTGGCTCAAAGTGAAGTGGGAGTTCTGATACAGGGAGAATCCGGTACCGGTAAAGAACTGGTAGCCCGAAGCATACATACACTGAGCAACAGGAAAAAGGGGCCATTTGTAGCTATCAATTGTGCAGCAATACCAGAGAACCTTATGGAAAGTGAGTTGTTCGGACATACTAAAGGCTCCTTTACCGGGGCAAATCAGGATCACCAGGGAAAGATGGCATACAGCCAGGGAGGGATATTGTTTCTGGATGAGATCAGCGAACTAGCCCTCCCCCTGCAGGCAAAACTGCTTAGGGCACTACAGGAAAAAGAGATCACTCCGGTGGGTAGTAATAAGAGCATACCCATAGATATCCGTGTCATATCCGCCACCAATAAAGATCTGCAAAAAGAGGTGGAGAAAAAAGCATTCCGTGAGGATCTGTATTACCGGCTCAATGTATATCCCATATATGTTCCTGCTTTAAAAGAGCGTGATGGGGATATTCCTCTGCTCCTGGACTACCTGGCTCCGGATCTCAGGTTCTCCCCCGAAGCACTGGAACTCATGGAACTCTATTCCTGGCCGGGAAACGTACGGGAGCTGGAAAATGGACTGGAGTATGCCCGGATAAATGCCAAAGGTGCAGTAATCGGGCTAAATCATCTCCCCCCAATATGGAAGAAGCGGCAAACCCAGATCCCCTGGACTGGGCTGAATCCAGACCCTTCAGGAAAAACCGAAACCCTGGCCGAAATGGAAAAAAAAGTGATCATTAAAACCCTCAATGATCTCAATGGAAATCAAAGCAAATGTGCCCAAACTCTGGGGATCACCCGCTCCCGTCTCCTTTACAAAATGAAAAAACTGAATATTCAAATCAAAAAGATCACTGAATGATCAATTTCGAGGGCTGGTATCCGCATTATTCAAACGAATCTCGTTATGAGCCTGTTGCCTCTTTATTCTGATTCCCACTACCAGCTCCAGGCTGTAATACTTGCTGCTTTTTTCCACTCCCAGAATACCGAAACTGGCATAACGGCCATTCAACTGGAAAAACAGGGAGTACTTCTCCCGGGCAGGAAGGTCATATCCGATCCCCAGTAATGTCTCATGCCCCAGAATCCTGCCAGGCATGACATCTATCCATAGCTGATTTAATAATAAGCCATAACTCAGATAGAGACCGCCCCGGGTGACCGGAGTCAGATAATGCCGGGTAGACAGGCCATAACGCAGGACCATATGCCCCGGGGCCAGGCCATCAGCCGATGGAGTCCAGTTTATCATGAGAGGCACACTGATCAGCTGAGGATATTCTGTACCCAATCCGCCTACCTGCCAGGCATAATCCAGTGCCAATCCTGCCCCCAAAGGGCCTCCTGTAAAATCCTGGCTGGAGGTATACTCTCCCAGGAGTGAAAAACTATACTGTTTAGGCACTGTGGCAGCATAGGAGATACTACCTGCCCATAATAATAATATAATGATATTTATTCTCATGTTACCTCTTATAATATATAAGATCTCTGGTGCAGGTATCTATCGACAGGAAATAGTATACTTGAAAAAAACAAAAAAATCACCATTCGCCCCAGGTTTTTAGACGAAACCAAAAAACCTGGGCCGGAGTTAATATCCAGCCCAGAAATTTTCTTATTTGCCCGATATGACTTACATCTTCATTTCAGCCGACTGATTCGTGGATACGTCCTGAGCACTGAGATACTTTTTGGGATCCATTTCAAACAGTTTTTTGTTTGCATCTCCGGCTATGTAGATCTTTCTCCCTTCAAATACCGAATAGGGCGTCTTTTCTGTGATCATGATCTTTTCTCCGGATACAGGGCACACTACATGTTCCCCCATCTTTCCCTCTTCAGAAGTCAGGGTCTGTGCACTAAAAACAGTATGAGTATGATCCATAGTCTGCATCTGCTCCATGGAGTCAGGGGTCTTAGCCTTATTGCCACAGGACACCAGCGTGATTCCTAACAATACCAGTAATACACTCAAAACACTAAAACTTTTCTTCATAAGATCCTCCTAGGATATTAGTTTTTTCTCTCTTTTTTCCTGTATGATAGTGAACAATACCGGTAGGACATAGAGGTTGGCCAGGGTAGCAGTGATCATGCCCCCAAAAGTGGGGACTGCGATGGGCAGCATCAGCTCACTGCCGCTGCCCCGGGATAATAATACCGGGACCAGGGCCACAATAGTAGTGAGGGTAGTCATTACTATGGCCCGCACCCGGTTTTTACCGGATTCTATTACGGAAGGAATGAGGCCGCTTCCCTTGCGCAGATTATGTACCAGGAACTCCAGCAACACCACCCCGTCCTCCACTGCCACTCCTATGAGGGCTATATAACCTATCTTGACGGCTGTACTCATTTTCACCGCCAGGAGGAACTGCAGCCCTATGCCCCCTATCAGGCCAAAAGGTAAGGCCAGAAGCATAGCCGTCACATACCAGCCTGATTTAAACTTCATATACAGCAGGATAAATATCACCATGATGGTCACAGGCAATATAAGCAGTAGTTTTTTCCGGGTACTGATCTCATATTCGTACTGACCACTCCATACCGGAAAATATCCCGGGGGAAAGGTCACTTTTCCTGCCACTGCTTTTTTAGCGTCTTCTACAAAATCCAGAATACCCCGTTTCTGGGTATCAAGATTGACAAACACCCTTACATAGGGCACCCCGTTCTCAGTAGAGATCTTGGCCGGCCCCAGGGTCTTTTCAACATTCGCGATCTCAATGAGCGGTATCTGTCCTCCTGTAGCAGTGGGGATCAGAGTCCATTTGATCATATTCACATCACCCCGAAATTCCTTTAGATACTTGATGTTCAGAGGACTGCGCTCTGTACCTTTTACGACTTTAGTGACATTCATGCCCCCTATGGCGGTCATGATGATGCTATTCACATCACTAATGGTGATACTATATCGTGCAGCATCCTCCCGCCTGACCTCGATCTCTATGTAGGGCTTATTTCCGATACGTTCCGCGTAGGGATTACGGTTTCCCGGCACCGTCTTGATCACTGACTCTATCTCTATAGCCAGGGTCTCCAGGGTCTTCATATCTGGCCCGAACACCTTAATACCAATAGGAGTCTGTATACCGGTGGACAACATATCTATACGGTTGCGTATAGGCTGGGTCCATATATTGGCTACCCCGGGGATAATGAGGTGCTCATTAAGTTCCTGTAACAGTTTCTCCTTGGTCATTCCCGGGCGCCAGAATTTTTTAGGCTTGAGCTGGATGATGGTCTCTATCATGGCAATAGGGGCGGGATCGGTCGCTGTCTCGGCCCGGCCTGACTTACCTACCGCGCTCTCCACTTCAGGGAAACTGGAAATGATCTGGTCCTGTTTAGCCATGACATGTTTTACTTCTGTAAGATTAGCTCCTGGCAGTAATACAGGCATAAACAATATATCCCCTTCATCCAGGGGGGGCATAAATTCTCTTTCCATGAATACCATGGTAAAAAGGGACATGCCTAACACGATAAAAACTATGGTAATAAACAGTCCTTTTTTCTGTAATACTTTTTCCAGAGATCCGGCATAGGCTTTCTGCAGCCAGGATTCTTTAGCAAGGCTGACTTTGGACGGGTTTCGTTTTCCAGGCCTGACCAGTAAAACCGCCACTACCGGTATGAGGGTGACAGATATGATGGCCGACAGTCCCATAACAATATTCTTGGAATAGGCCAGGGGTTTAAAGAGCTTACCGGCCTGGCCGTCTAAAAGATAGACATTGAGAAATGCTACCACGATAATGATCATGGTATAGAAGATAGGACTGGCTACTTCTTTAACTGCTTCAATATAGACTGACAGGGGAATCTGGGGTGCCCGATTATGTTCTTTGTATCTCTGCACATGAGAATAGATGTTTTCCACTACTACAATACCGGCATCGACTATGACCCCTATGGCTATGGCTATACCTCCCAGAGACATAATATTGGGCGATACTTTAAATATCAGTAACACCGGCATAGTGATCACTACTGCGACTGGTAAGACGATAGATACAGCCAAGGAGGCCCGGGCATCCCTGAGAAATAGTACAACTACCAGTACCGTGATCAGTATCTGGAGCAGTATAGTGATGACCAGATTTATTATGGATCGGTCCACTAAACGGGTTCTGTCATAGAAAGGTACTATCTTTACCCCTTTGGGAAATCCGGTACTTAATTCAATGATCTTCTTTTTTACCCTTTGAATGACTTCCCGGGGATTTTCGCCGTAGCGTTGTATGACCACCCCTCCCACCACTTCTTTTCCCTGCTTGTCCAGGGCATTACGGCGGAAGTCCGGGCCCAGGGTGACCACTCCTACATTGCGGATGAATACTGGTACTCCATCTGCGGATCCTATGGCAATATCTTCTATGTCTTTTATAGATTTAATGAATCCCTTGGAACGGATAATAAATTCCTGGGAGTTTTCTTCTATGACCTGAGCTCCCACGTCCTGATTGGCCTTTTTCACCTGCATGATGACATGTGACAGGGGAATCTTGTGATTCATGAGTTTATTAGGGTCGATCTGTATCTGGTACTGCTTGACATAGCCTCCCACACTGGCTACTTCTGATACTCCGGGTACCGCATTGAGCTGAAATTTTACATAATAGTCCTGTATAGTCCTGAGTTCTGCCAGGCTCTGGCCCTCGCCCTCTAGGGTATACCAGAAGATCTGGTCCAGGGGAGAAGCGTCCGGCCCCAGTATAGGAACCGCATCATCAGGCAGATCCTTGCGGGCTAGATTAAGCTTTTCCAGGATACGGGTGCGGGCCCAATACAGCTCCACCCCGTCGTTAAAGATGATATTGACCATGGAAAATCCGAACATGGAGTTACCCCGTACCGCATTGACTCCGGGGATTCCCAGCAGTGAGGTGGTCAGAGGATAGGTAACCTGGTCTTCCACATCTTTGGGACTGCGTCCGGGCCAGTCGGCATAGACTATAACCTGGTTTTCACCGATATTGGGAATAGCATCTACGGGCAGCTTCCCCAGGGTGAGCAGGCTGGCCGTAAATGCAAGCAGGAAGACCATCAGTACCAGCCATCGGTTATGGAGACTCCATTCTACCAGTTTATTGATCACTTCAGGCCTCCCTAATGATTATGAGCAGGAGCAGGGCTTTCCACTTCTAATGCTCCGCCATAACCACCGCTGGAATGAGCTCCCGACAATTCAGCATGGGAGTCCAGCAAAAAAGCGCCACTTTTAACTACCTGATCCCCGGGATTGAGGCCTCCCAGTATCTCTATTACATTATCATCCGAGATCCCGGTTTCTACGATACGGGGTGAATAGATATTTCCCTGAGCAGTGTTTGTCACTTTTATATACACCAGCTTTCTTAGTCCGGTGTCCAGGAGAGCTGTCTTTGGTATAACCAGCCTTTTGGAAAAGCGGGCTGTCAGAGTGGAGGTCACAAACATACCGGGTTTGAGCTGCAGGTCAGAATTATTGATCTCTACTCTCACTTTTACACTGCGGGTCTGGGGATTGATAACCCGGTCAATAAAGGTGATAGTGCCTCTAAATGTGCGATCCGGAAATGATACCGATGTGATATCTACTGTCTGACCGATTTTCACATAGGGCAGTTCATATTCAAAGATATCCGTCTGCACCCACACTTTCCGGAGATCACCTATCTTGTAGAGTGGCTGCCCTTCTTTTACGTATTCCCCTTCCCTAACATTCTTATCGATCACTACTCCCCTCATGGGGGAATAGAGGGTAAGGTACATATTCGGTTTACGGCTTTTTTCCAGAGCCTGGATCTCTTTTTCTGATACACCCCAGAGCTTTAGTCTTTGACGGGCAGAGTCTACCAGGCTGGTATAGGTAGCATTATCCTGGTACTGTTCCGCCCGGTTTAAGGCTGCAATATACTCCTCCTGAGTAGAGATCAGATCAGGACTGTAAATCGTACCCAGGGCCTGACCATAGTAAACACTGGCCCCCGTAAAGTTTACATAGAGCTTCTCTATGCGGCCCCCGATATAGGCTGAGACCAGGGACACTCTTCTTTCATCAAATTCAATGGAACCGGAAGTACGTATCATCTTGTGAATGGTCTGATAGCTGACTTCTGCTGTGGAAATATCTGCCATAATCTCTTCCCGGGAGCTTAATCTGATCTCTATATCTGCTGGTTTACTGTTAAATGCTTCTGAAAGGATATTGGTATCAGACCCGGCATCCTGTTCATAGACGGGTACCAGAGGCATGTAGCAAATAGGGCAACTGTCATCTCCTTTATTATAATCTTCCACACTCACTTTAACAGAAGGGTGCATGGCGTCCGTATAATAGGCTATTTTTTTGACTGCGGTATTATTCTGAGGCTGCTTATTACAAAAGCTGAAACCTATCATGAAAAGTAATAACATGATCAGTAGTCTAAAAACTTTATTCATTTTCCACTCCTGTGTTACTATGTGTCCCCTGGAGAAACTCCAGCCAGGCCTGATGAGATACCAGATCCGCCCTGACTTCCTGGTACTCTTCCTGCTGCTGATACAGACTGAGCAGGCTGTTCAAAACATTGAGAAAATCCACTTTGTCGACCTGATAGGATGTCATTGCAGAATCCAGGGACTGTTGTGACTCGTTTAAGATATTTTTTTCATAGAGATCGACTATTTCCTTGTCCTGCATAAACATTTCGTAGTGCATATTTATCATCTGTTCTGTATTGATTAATGCGTCCTTATACTGGAACTGAGCAGACTGCAAAGACAAAGATCGGGACTGACTCTGGGGCAGCTGCTTAAACAGAGAGAACAGGGGAACAGAAGCACTGACTCCCAGTATATACTGATCTACCCCGCCGTCAGACAGGCTGTTATCCCGGATATTATAGGCCAGGGTCAGGCCCAGATCGGGTAGAAAATCCCAGCGAGCCAGGACCAGATCCGCCTTGCTTTTTTCAATCATTTTTTGTTTGATGAGAAGTAATGGGAAAAGATTTTGAGCATTACCTAGGACAGTATCTTTATTAAATAGGGGTATAGGGTGATCATCCCATTCCAGGTCTGAGGGTATTGTTGTCTCTCCTAAAAGATATTGCATCTCATATTTTTGGGCAGACAGCATACTTTGCAGTTTTAGGATCTTCTTCCTGATTTGGAGCTGAGTCACTGATACTTTTAACAGATCCTGCTGCAGTCCTTTACCCAACTCATACTTGGTCAGGGCCAGAGAGTTAATGAGTTCTATCTTGGACAGTTTATCTTTTTCTATGCTTAAGATGCGGGTAGTGAGCCCGATGTCATTATATTTTAAGTGTATATCCCGCTTCAGTTCAGAGATCATCAATCTCAGGCGGGCTGCTTCTATTTCGTATAGTATAGATTGGATTTTTCCTTTTATGGCCAATTTGGTGGGAAAAGGTATGTTCTGTGACAGCATGATCTGAAAAGAAGACATGGGAGACATCACCCCTGATTCGATAGGCTGGTTTAATGTGCTGAACTTGAGCATGGGATCGGGAGGCAGACTCTGTGGAACGATCATCTTCCGCATTGCGTCCACATTTTTCTTTTGGGCAATTATACGTGGATTATTCTGCTCGGCTAAAGACCATAATAGCGTCAGAGAACTAGTGTGGGCATAAGTCATCTCAGAAATAAAAAATACCAGGATAACAGCAAATGATTTCATTACAGGCCTCCCCTTTCCGTTATGCAATTCCTGTACCAATAACAGATTCCTGTGCAATTAAACAATTCCTTTAATAGTAAAGAAATAACTATATATGAAAAAAATAATACCCACAGAAAATATTCATTTGTATATTATTATTCATTT
>CAZIAD010000019.1:27026-55816 GCA_964537555.1 uncultured Brevinematales bacterium | reverse complement strand
TGAAAAAATTAAAAAAGAAAAGATTTAACTAATTTGAAACAAATCCTGTATGGATGTAATATAACATCAAATCACCCGAGGAGACAAGATGGAAAAGAAAAAAGGGCATTTCTTCAGAAATTTTTTGATCATATTGCTCATAATCATGGCTGCCGGTTTTTTCAGTATGACTTATGTAAAAAATAAGATGACCACGCTCAGCCCCTATGAGGCCAATCCGGGCGGCTCCAAAAAGATACTGATATCCCGTGAAAACACTCAGTGGAAAAGCGACCTGGCCAGGGATATTATCCAGGGCCTGGGCACAGATTACACTGTCAGGGTGGAAGGCTTATCCAGCCTGGATAAGACCGATCTTAAAAAATGGGACAGGGTCATCCTTATGTCTTCCGTGATGATGGGCAGTGGGCAGAAAAAAGCGGAAGCCTTCATCAAAAAAGCAGAAAACAAAGACAAGATATTGCATGTAGTCACTGTGACCGCAGCCCGGGCCTCTGACAACAGTGTCGATACCATCACCAGCGCATCTTATCCTGTAGAGGGAGGGATGGAACAGGGGGATACCGGAGCTATAGCCCGGGATATCATACTTAGACTTAAGAAGTAATCGAAAGAAAACCCCTCCCGGAGAAAAGGAGGGGTTCTGAGTCACATTTTGGAGAATGTTCGCGTTGTACTCTGTCCTATAGATAATACCTCTGAAGAGACGAAATCATGAAACCCCTCATAAATATTTTTTTACAGCCTCTTCGTAAATTGACTTAGATGATTTTTAACCTTAAAATATTCTTTCATAAAACCAGAGGAGGACTGACATGTCAGGCAAAGTAGTAGCCGTTGTTGGTGCCAGTGGAGCAGTGGGAAGAGAAATGATCCGTACCCTGGAGCGTAGAAATTTCCCCGTAAAACAGATGCGTTTTTTTGCCAGTGAAAGATCCGCGGGCTCTATCCTGCAGTATAAAGGCCAGGATATAAAGGTCGAGCTTCTTACTGAGACCGCTTTTGACGGACAGGGTATCGACATTGCCCTCTTCTCAGCCGGTGGAGATACTTCTACCCATTTTGCCCCCTTTGTCGCCAAAGCAGGAGCGGTAGTGATCGATAACTCCAGCGCCTGGCGTATGAACCCCGAGGTACCCCTGGTAGTACCCGAAGTCAATCCTGAAGATGTAAAGCTGCATAATGGCATAATCGCCAACCCTAACTGTTCGACCATACAGATGGTAGTAGCGCTCAAAGCCCTGCATAATTATTCACCCATCACTAAAGTGATAGTATCCAGCTATCAGGCAGTGTCCGGTGCCGGCCAGAAGGGTATCAATGAGCTCCTGGAACAGAATAAAAAGCTGGTCAATGGACAGCCTATAGACCCTCCTGCCAAATTTTCCCGGCAGATCGCCTATAATGTGATCCCTCATATTGACGTCTTTATGGAAAACGGCTTTACCAAGGAAGAAATGAAGATGGTACATGAGACCGTCAAGATCATGCACAGCGAAAACATCAAGGTCACTCCTACCTGTGTCAGAGTACCTGTACTGAGAGGCCATAGTGAAAGCATCTATGTAGAGACTGAAAAGAAGATAACAAAAGCCAAGGCCATCGAGCTCTTTACCAATTTCCCCAACCTGGTGGTTCAGGACGATCTGTCAAAGAACCTCTATCCCACTCCTCTGGAGTGTGAGGATAAGTTTGAGACTTTCGTCGGCCGTATCCGGGAAGACCTGCATACCCAGAACGGACTGAACTTCTGGTGTGTGAGTGACAATCTGCTCAAGGGTGCCGCTTCCAATGCGGTACAGATCGCTGAACTGCTGTAAACTAAAAGAAATAAGAAGGGCCCGGCTAAGAAGCCGGGCTTTTTTTTGTGCCGGTACAGGCAGGGCGCATTGGTATCATTCAATCAATACCTTGAACTTTTCTCAGGCTAATATATAATGGATTATATGAATAGTGTTTACCGATTTCCCCATTATTTTCTCTTTTTCTGGCTTGCTGTCCTGCTAAGTGCCTGTTCCCCCTCTATTGACCCCGATACGAGTATACAGAAGGGGCTATTGGACCTTAAGGCCTGGGATCAGGGTAGCCATCCCACTCTTTATTTAAATGGAGACTGGGAGATCTATTGGCACAAGCTCTATCATCCAGATGATTTTAAAAAGGGGCTTCCCTCCCAGCCTCAGTACTTATATGTTCCGGGAACATTTAACACTAAAGAAGCCCGTGCCCTGGGTATTCAGGATAAGGGATACGCTACCCTGAGGCTGGTACTCAAAAATATGGATACCAATCAGCAATGGGGCCTGATGGTCCCGAATCATTCGACCACACATGACATCTGGATCAATAATACCTTTTACTCAGGCGGAGGCCTGGTCGGTACTAACCGGGACACCTATTATCCCAAAGTCCGGCCTCATGTCATATATTTCAGCACCAGCCAGCCCCAGGTGGAGATCCTGGTCAACTGGGCCAATTTCGACTACCAATATGGCGGGGTTCTGGAGAAATTTGTGCTGGGCTCCGCCCGGAATATCACCCGTTATAACCAGAGGGTGCTGGGGACTGACCTCTTTCTGATCGGGGTGCTGTTTATTATGGCTATCTACCATTTCACCCTTTTTCTGCTGCGCAGACGGGAACGAGCCTCCCTGTATTTCAGTATATTATGTATGGTAATCGCGATACGTACCGGGTTTGTGGGGCAGTATATCTTTTCCCAGATATTTTTATCTCTGGACTGGTATTTTCAGACCCGGGTCGCCTTTGTGATGAGTTATCTTATGCTGCCCAGCCTGGCCGGTTTTTTAGGGTCCTTGTTTAGATCAGAGTATAATCAGAAATGGATACACGCACTGATATATCTGCATATTCCCGTAGTGTTGACGGTAGTAGTACTGCCCGCGCATCTTTACTCCATGCTGCTCATGCCTTATCAGGTCATGGCTATGCTGGCAGTGGCATATCTGGCCATAGGACTGATCAGGGCAGTTATCAATAAGCAGCAGGGTGCGGGAATACTGGTGATCTGCTTCCTGATCTTTATAGCTACCGTCATAAATGATATACTGGTCAGTAACGGCCTGCTCAACACCCCGCTCACCATGGCCTATGGATTTGTCATTTTTATCTTCGGTCAGTCATTTGTGCTGCTGCAGAAGCTCACACTGGCCTTTGAAAAGTCTGAAATACTAAGCCTGGACATGGAGCTGGAAGTGATCAAGAGGACCAGCGAGCTGGAAAGTGAAAGATCCCGCCTCAAAATGCAGAATGAACAGATGCTGGGAGAGCTGGCTATTGCCCGCAAGATACAGAGTCAGCTCATTCCACAGTCCGGCCCGGACAATATCGCCTTTTTCTATAAGTCCATGGAGATGGTGGGAGGAGACTTTTTCGACTTTATCAACCTGTCCGGGGGCAAGCTGGGCCTGTTTATATCAGATGTCTCGGGACATGGTGTTCCTGCCGCATTTATTACTACCCTCATCCGTTCCTATACGCTGCAGTTTTCGGGCATCATTGACAATCCCGCCGAATTCCTGCATTTTCTCAATATGACCATGTTTGATCAGGCGGGAGGCAATTTTGTGACAGCGTTCTATGGTATTTTTGACCCTAAGACCCGTATTCTTAATTATGCCAGTGCGGGGCATAATGCGCCCTATGTGATATACCCCGATCACCTGGAGCTGCTCAATAAGGGGCGGGGTAATATGCCCCTGCTCATCCTTAAAAATCATGAGATGATGGACAATGATTCCATGTATCAGAACTACTCTCTGGAGCTGAGCCCGGGCTCCAAGCTATTTCTGTATACCGATGGCCTCAGTGAGACAGTCAGCCTCAGGGACCAGATCAGACAGGAAGAACAGGAGGTACTGGATTTTGAGTCAGCCCGCCTTAGCCACCTGTTTAAACAATATGCCGGAATGAAATGCCGGGAACTGGTCTATAATATAGAAAAGGAACTCATCTCATTCCGGGGAGGGGATGAGTTTGATGACGATGTGTGCTTTATCTGTATGGATATCGATTAGGCTTCGTCCCGGGGGTCCTGTTCATTTACGATCTGCTGTTCCTGCATCTCTTTCTGCCGGGCTATCTGTTCCCGGAGATTATCCGGTATCTCGATGACCACAGTACTGGAAAAGAGGTCATGGATACGCTGCTTATATACGGGCTGCACGATAAATAACAGAGGCAGATACCATACAAAGTGGCAGAGCAGTAACAGGGAGCAGCGCATCAGGGACTGCAGGAGGTTGAGAGGTGTCGAATGTATATCGATAACCGCAATACGCAGTATCTTATTACCCAGGGTCTGTCCGCTGGCTGCCCAGAACAGGATGAAGTAGGCCGCAAACAGGACCAGGGTCACGATTGAGATCAGGGTCTGGTTATGCAGAAACAGATTAAAATAAGCTTTTTGTATCTCAGGCATCTGGTCAAACCAGGCTTTGATCTGTTCCTGGGTATTGGCCGGATAAACACTCAGATCCACCTTGGGGTCTTTCATAGCATTAGCTTGTTTGGCAAATGCCTGAGTCAGTACCACGGTCAGCAGGATAAACAGCAGAGTAGCATCGATGATATAAGCCAGTATCCGTTTCCAGGCCGGTGCAAATTTTAACAGTATAGGTTTGATCTCTTCCGTGTTTTCCATGTTTATCCTTTACCTGATCTGGTCTATCACATTCCTGATCTGGAGGTATTTATCTCTTGACTTCATGATGATATCTTCAGGCAGACGGGGAGCAGGGGGGGTCTTGTCCCACACCTGGGCCTCTGCATAATCGCGTACAAACTGTTTGTCATAACTCTGGGGGCTGGAGCCTACAGCATAGGTCACTCCATCCCAGTAACGGGAGGAGTCGGGGGTCAATACTTCATCGATCAGTATCAGGGTGCCGTCATCATCCACGCCGAATTCAAACTTGGTATCTGCCAGGATGATATCGTACTTGGCCATCTTGTCCCGGGCTTCCAGGTAGAGGCGCATGGAGGCGTTGTACATCTTCTCACCCATTTCTTTTCCGGTGATATCGATAAACTGCTCATAATTGATGTTTTCGTCATGGCCGCTGTCCGCCTTGGAGGCAGGGGTAAAGATAGGCTCGGGCAGTATCTCCGCCATTCTCAGGCCGGCGGGCAGCTTATTACCCCCGGCAGTCTGGTGGGTCTGGTATTCTTTAAACACCGATCCAAACAGGTATCCTCTGATCACACATTCCACGGACAGGCGATTGACCTTTTTGACGATCACAGATCTTTCCGCTATGCCCGGATAGTCTTTCAGAAAGGGCAGCTCTTTTTCGGGGCGGGTGGATATGAGGTGGTTATCGATAAAGTCCATGATCCCGAACCAGGTATTGGAGATGTGATTGAGTACGGCTCCCTTATCGGGAATGGGGTCATCGAACACCACATCAAAGGCAGAAAGGCGGTCAGTGGCCACCATCAGCCAGCGCTCTTTGTCTATCTCATATATATCCCGAACCTTGCCCTGATAGGCTTTTTTTAATTCTTTGATATCGGTATGTTGAATTGCTGGAATCATAGCATACTCCCCTCAGTAATGTGAGTATATTCTAGCATGTGAGGGGGGGAAAGTCAAAGTCTATGCCATGATGAGACAGCTTAGCAAAGCCTCAAAATCAGAGCCCAGTCAGACCTTTGTCCGGGGAACTCTGCTATGACCCCGGGGGTATACTCCATGCAGCATACTATTTGTCATGCAGAAGTCCTCAGCTCAGGGCTCCCTTAGGTGTGAGGGCATCTCTTAAGGCCCGGGCAGGATGGTCTCAGGGGAGACCCTCTGTCGCAGTGATTCAGGTGCATCCCCCCAATGCCTCCGGCCTCTGTTGAGGAAACTATGTGCATAATTTGCCCTATACCGGGGAATTGATTACCTTTGGTATATTTTTCAGGAGGAGCCATGGAATTTATGGATCTGGCCCTAAAACGGGAAAGTGTACGGGCCTCCCAGGACCGGCCGGTAGAGAGAGAGCTGATCGAGCGTTGTGTAGAAGCAGCCCGCCTGGCCCCCTCTTCCCGGAATGCCCAGCCCTGGAAGTTTATCGTGGTGGATGAGCCCCAAATGCGTCAGCGTATTGCTTATGAAGCATCGGGTAAGCTCCTGCCGGCCAATCCTTTTAGCGCCCAGGCCCCGGTCATGGTGGTACTGGTGACCATGCCCCCTGATCTGCTCACCCGTATCGGTTCAAAGCTCTATGACCGGCCTTATGAGCTCATAGACAATGGTATAGCGGCAGAGCATTTCTGCCTGCAGGCCGCCGAGCTGGGCCTGGGTACCTGTATGCTGGGTATTTTTGATGAAAAAGCCATAAAAAAGCACCTGTCTGTCCCCCGGCATCTCAGGATATCTATGGTCATTACCCTGGGATACCCTGTCCGGGAGGAGCCCCGCCCTAAACAGCGTAAGGCTTTATCTCAGATCCTGAGCTACAATAATTTTTAAAAAGAATAGTACACTAAAAGTGTATCCTTTTTTACAGACAAAAACCTGCTTTCATGCTATGATTTTCTCAAGGATAAGAGTATGCATATTGACCAGATAAAAGAATATTACCAGAAACGCTTCAGCACGGCTCAGAAGGAACATTACGAGATACTGGGCTGGGAAAGCTATGCCCAGCAGCACGCCCGTTTTGAGGCCCTGATCCGGGAAGTAGACCTCAGGGGTAAAAAGATCCTGGATGTGGGCTGTGGCCTGGGAGACCTGTGGCTGCACCTCAGAGATGCCGGCATCGAGGCCGATTACACCGGAGTGGATATCCTGGAGTTTATGATCGAGCGGGCCCGGCGGGAAAACCCGGGTGTACAGTTCTACTATGGAGACATCTTCAGGGATGCCTTACTGCAGGGGGAGGTTTTTGATGTAGTCTATGCCTCCGGGATATTTAACCTGGACCTGGGTAATAACGGAGAGTTTTTTGAGAGGGCGGTGAGACGCTTCTTTGAGCTTTCCCGGCATACTATCGCCTTTTCTTTGCTGCACGACCGTTCACCGGATAAGGAAGCCCCCTATTTTTACTACCGTCCCTCTCAGGTAGTGGAATGTGTGGACAGGATGCCCCTCAGAGTGAGACGTATAGACATTATCGAAGACTATGCAGAAAATGACTTTACGGCTATCATTGAAAAAATGGACTAATGCGCTATATCGAAAATAGGGATTGAACTTATTTATAGAAGGGCTTAAGGCAGCTGGCTGATCACCTTATCCACTCTCTTTCGTTGAGATTCACTGAGCTCACCCATCCGGGCTTCCAGAGCTTCTTTGATAGCTGGGCTATATTCAGGGTCAGCCGCTATCAGTATCTGTTCACTATGCTGGGGGATATCTTTATCCCTGCAGGTCAGGATATGCTGCACCAGGATAGGAAATATCTGCTCTCTGTACTGTTTGGAGGCAGCAGCTATGCCAGCCAGTACCCGTATCCCGGCATCCACCGTAATGACCGATCCGGTCCGTATTACTTTAGTGATATCTTCAATAAAAGGAAAGAGACGATCCGCTTCGGTGCGGGCGATTGTAGAGAGGGCTGTCATGGCCCCCCATACCATACGGTTGTTGGCGCTTTTCAGGTGATAGAGAAAGTCCCGGGCATAGGGCCGTATCAAATCAGGATTGACATAGCCTATTTCATAGAGAGTCTTGATGCTGTCGTTATTGATTTCAGTGGAATTTACCAGAAGGAGGGATACCAGTTCATCTACTGCTCCCTGATCCTCAGTCTCCACAATATCCTGAGCCAGTTCCTGGTTCGGAGTCTCATCCTGTACACCCAGGGATGACGCCAATCTTTCAAAAACAGACATAAGTTTCCCGCTCCTGTTACTTTCACTGTTACAAGATAATACACCTTTTGGGCCTGAATTACAATTTTTTGAGTACTTTACAGGGATTGCCGGCTGCCACCACTCCGGATGGTATGTCCCGGGTCACTACCGAGCCGGCCCCGATAGTACTATTATCACCTATGCTTATTCCGGGGCAGATGATACTGCCTCCCCCTATCCATACATTATGGCCTATCCTTATCTCATAGCCCATTTCCTTGCCGGATACCCGTTCCTCAGGATCGGTGGGATGAGTAGCTGTGTAGATCTGGACAGAGGGCCCCAGTTTTACGTTATCGCCTATGATCACACGGTTCACATCCAGGATGATACAGTTGAAGTTGGCATAAAAATTTTCCCCGGGATAGATATTATATCCATAATCACAATAAAAAGGAGGTTCAAAGTATGCATCCTGGTCTTTACCCAGGAGCTGTCTAAGCAGATTGGCTCTCAGACTCTTATCCCGGGAGTCCGTGCTGTTATATACCTTGAGTATATCCCGGGCCCGGTGCCGATCCTCCAGGAGCTCTTCACTCCAGGCATCGTAGTACTCTCCGGCCAGCATCTTTTCTCTTTCAGTCATTTTCACCTCTCAGCTGAAATAGCCCTGTTGCATGAGACATATAGAGGAGCCGGCCTATGCCGTATAAGCTACTACCGCTATCTCGATCAGCACATCTTTGGGAAGGCGGGCCACTTCTACAGCATAGCGGGCGGGCAGGACTCCACTGTCAAAATAACTGGCATAGACAGCATTCATATCCGCAAATTGATTCATGTCTTTGAGAAAGACCTCGCTTTTGACCACATGAGCGATATCAGACCCGGCAGTTTTAAGAATAGCCGAGATACTCTCCAGGACCCGGCTGGTCTGTTCTTTGATGCCGCCGCTTACGATCTCTCCGGTCATGGGATCCAGAGGGATCTGGCCGGATACATAGATAAAGTCCCCGGCCTGTACAGCCTGACTGTAGGGCCCGATGGCTGCGGGAGCGGATTCGCTTTTGATCTGTTTTTTGGGCATGGTCTTCTCCTTATAGCTGACTGGATAAAATATCTTCCAGGGTCTCACGCCTGCGTATGAGGCGGGACTTCCCCTGTTCTACCAGGACTTCAGCAGGCAGGGCCCGGGAGTTGTAGTGTGAGGCCATACTGTAGGCATAAGCCCCGGCCGTATAAAATGCTATAGTGTCTCCTAGCTGAGGCCGGGACAGCTTTCTGGTCTCCAGTCCTTTTTCATTGCGGGTGAAAATATCCCCCGACTCGCAGAGATAGCCTGCCACCAGGACATCTTCTTCTGCTCCCTCCATGTGAGAGGCGTTGACTATATGATGGTAGGAGCCATAAGCCATGGGCCTGATGAGATGATTAAAGCCTGTATCTATACCTACGAACCTGTACTTAGGGGTATGTTTCAGGTCTGTGATGGTAGCCAGCAGTACACCTGCATCAGCTATCAGATAACGGCCCGGCTCCAGGGCCAGGATCACCTCTTTTCCGTATGACTGTGAGAATCGGGCCATCAGTTCAGATACCTTTTGGCCAAAAGACCTGAGGTCAAAAGGTTTTTCTCCGGGACGATAGGGTACACCGATACCCCCCCCGAAGTCCACAAATTCCAGTCCCTGGAATTCCCCTGCGATTTTCAGCACGAATTCCATCATAGCCACATATTGTCCCTGCTCCAGAATACCGGAGCCTATGTGGGAGTGAATACCGACCAGCTTCAGGCCGTGTTTTTCTATAGTAGCCCGGGCCTGGGGCAGGTCAGACTGAAAGATCCCGAACTTGGAATCAGGCCCTCCGGTATTGGTATGGTCATGGTGGCCGGCACCATAGTCAGGGTTGATGCGTATGGATATCTCAGATCCGGGATAGAGCTCTCCATATCGTTCCAGGGTGAGCAGAGAGCCGATGTTGAGGATGATGCCCTGCTGTTTGGCAAAACGCATATCTTCATCTGTGAGATTTATGGCGGTAAATAAAATACGATCCGGCTCAAATCCAGCTCTGAGGGCGATTTCTACCTCAAAGGCGGAGACAGTGTCCAGGTAGGATCCTTCATTTTTCAGTATTTCCAGTATACGCTGGTTGGAATTAGATTTCATGGCAAAATGAATGCGGGTATGAGGATAGGTGATAGCTTCATACAGAGATTCAAATCGCTCTTTGATAATAGAAGCATCGTAGACATAGAGAGGGGAGCCGTATTGTTTTACAAGCTCTATAGCTTTGACTCCTCCTATTTTGAGCTGATTGTTTTCCACCTGGTGCTGTATCATTTTATTCTCCATAGCATATTTGTCATATTTTAGCCGGAAATGTTAGTTAATGCAAACTTTTAATATTGGCCTGCGAAACAAAAAGCCAGCCCTGATACCGAGTGTGTGCACCAGGGCTGGCTTTGAAATAGCATAGTGGATCATTCCTTGGGGTCGATGATGTAGAATCCATCTCCGGGTTTAATATCAGCCACCCAGGTTACCAGCTGCCCCTGAGCATTGATATAATGCTTCATAGACTGTCCCCGTTTAAAGGCCTTCTCATAGAGTGTGGTATCTTCCCCAAAACCCATTACAGAGGCCAGCTCTCCCTCCCGGGTAAAGAGGACGCCTCCTCCCAGTTCGGGGGTGCCTATTTTGACACCCTGTATAGTGAGAGTCTTTTTCCAGACTTTAGAGGTGCCCAGGGCGGCCCGGAGCCGGCCATTATCCCAGAATTCTATATAGGCATCAGCAGGGTAGTATACCCCGTCTATCAGGGTGTTTTCGGCGAGATATCCCCCCCGGAATTTTTCATTTTTGTAAAAGCTGAGGTCACCGCCACAGCCTTCATGATGTTTGAATACTATACTTCTGCCATACACATCGAGACGGATGTTCTGGGCGATGTGGATGTCCTGAATATTTCCATTCTCGTGAAAAAATATTTTACTGGAATATCCCCCTGCCGACCAGGTATAGGGAACTGTGATCCCCCCGATGTTGAAATCTCTTTCCTCCAGAGCCGGGCATACAAACTTCAGTTTTCCCTCCGGAGTAAAGCTGGCCCAGCCACTGATCAATACATTTCCATATTTTGTGGGAAAATAGACTGCCTCTTTCAGGGAGTATATCCCGGTGATAGTGCCGGTCTTTTTATTGAAGTAGACACTTCCTTTTACCTGGAACTCAATATTATTGATGATGACTTTTGTATAGTCCCTGAATTTGGCTTCTATGCTGATGCCGCCGTAAACACTTTCATTTATATCATAAAGCTGTGATCTGACATCCTGGAAAAGAGTTGCTTTTCTGCTCTTCATCTCGAGGTCCCTAAGTGAGGGGGGGGCAGGAGCGCTCCAGTTTTTTTTGAGCTTCTGCTTTTTTTCTTTTTCCAGGTAGAGAGTGGCGTTTTTATCTCTTTCCTGGCCATTTTCAGGGCTGGCTCCGAATATTTTCTCTTCACTGACCCAGGTCTGATTCAGGGGATCTATTCCGGATTGTGAAAACATTCTACTCTGTCCCTGTACTGACACCATAGTTATCAACAACATCATTTTGAACAGGGTTTGTCTCATAAAAACCTCCCGTGGATTTAAAAACATATTCCTACTAAATTGATTGTAATTCCTCTTCTCATTTAATGCAAAAAACGGGAGCACCAAACTTTTATTACAGAAAAAATTTACAGATTGAATAATAGGACTTATGCTATAGTAACATGGATTGGGAGGAACAGAATGGATTTAATGCTTTTAATAGCCGGTTTGGCTCAGCTAATCATTTCTCTGGCAGTAGGGATCGTTTTTGTGTTTGCCGCCTTTAATTTCTTTAAAAGCCTGACTAAAAATATCGATGAGATGAAGGAGCTGACTAATAATAACATCAGTGTGGCTCTCTTATCCGGCTCTATTGTGTTTTCCATCGTGTACATTGTACATGCTTCTATGGGGCCGGCCATAGATGCCCTAAAACAGACGCTGGTAGATACATCAGCAAACATATGGTCTTATCTAAAGACCAGTGCCCTCATGCTCAGTCATATCGTGATAGCGGGACTACTGTCTTTTTTCAGTGTCTATCTGGCTTTTCGGATCTTTATCCGTCTTACCAGGGGGCTGGACGAGCTGGCTGAGGTAAAAAAGAATAATGTGGCTGTAGGGATCCTGCTGGCTGTGATCATAGTCTCTATAGCCCTGTTTATCCAGCCGGCTGTGAAGACTATTCTGGAAGCATTAATACCTCTGCCTCCTCTGAGTCCGGCAGACATGGGCTGACCGGGGGGACTATGCAACATCCTGCAAAACAAAAAGGAAAAGGCTGGATCATCACTCTGGCCATAATCGGACTGATCAGACTGGCTGCAGCATGGGAAGAGAGATTCTCTGATTCCCATACGGACAGCTCTTATTCCGTAGAAAAAGAAGATCAGGAAGTGAAAGATGTGGATGGGGTGGAATTGGCCTATTCCGACAGGAAATACAGCAAGAGAGATAAAGACGATGATGCTGAGCCTGTCCGCCAGAAAAAAACAGACAGCCGTACCAGGACTGAGGATGATAATGAGCCCGGGGCCAGGAAATCAGGGACCAGGACCTATACTATTGTGATGCCTGGTGACGGGGCCAGTACCAGGGTATATTACGAGTGGAGCTACAAAGATGCCGCACTGAAAAAAAAGGAATATGAGCTGGTCATGCAGCTACTGAAGTCGGTAATACGGCAGGAACAGGAAGTCCTGGAGGACCTGGAGTCCAGTACTCTGGAAGAACTGGGCATAGATCCGGGCTTGCAGAAGGTCTCTGAGATCAGGTTCCAGCTGGCTCTGTGGAAGGCCGCCTACAGCCGGATGTATAAGGCCAGCCTGGATCATTTTGACCCTCTCATCAGTGGCCTGAATGAGGTGTTTAAAAAAGAAGCTTTTACGACTAAAGAAAAACTGGACTTTTTAATCAGCTTCGTGCAGAATATCCGGTATGAACGTCCCGGGGGAGAACTGGATGTACTGCCCCCTATGGTCACACTGTCACGCAGATATGGAGACTGTGATACCAAGAGCCTCCTGCTATATGTCCTGCTGGAGAAATTCGGCTATGACTGCAGCATTATGTGGAGCCAGCATTATCAGCATGCTATGCTGGGACTATATACCCGGGCCAGTGGTGATTACAAGGAGCAGTCCGGCAGGAAGTATTATTTTGTAGAGACGACCTATCCCGAGTGGATGATTGGCCAGCTCCCCCCTAAGTGGAATAACACCTCCTACTGGTATACAATTAAGTTATAATAAGAAGGATAACATTTTCGATAAAGATTCTGTGGGACTGGTGAGTACCCAATATTTTACTTTCGCGGAACAAGCTGATGACTTTCTATTACTGGATTCCGGGGTCAGGTTCGGGCCTATCACGGTAGCTTATGAGACTTATGGCACCCTGAATGAGCGGGCAGATAATGCCATACTGGTCACCCATGCCCTCACCGGTGACGCTCATGCTGCCGGTTATCATTCTAAAAAGGATGATAAAGCAGGCTGGTGGGAATCCATGATTGGCCCGGGAAAGGCATTTGATACCGATAAGTATTTTGTGATTTGTTCCAATGTGCTGGGCGGATGCGTCGGTACTACCGGGCCCTCCAGCCTGGACCCCCGCACAGGCCGGCCCTATGGCCTGGATTTTCCTGTAGTCACGATCGGAGATATGGTAAAAGTCCAGAAACGCCTGGTAGAGCACCTGGGGATACACAAGCTGCTCTGTGTGGCCGGGGGTAGTATGGGCGGCATGCAGAGTCTGGAGTGGGGGCTGCGCTACCCGGATGCTATGCATAACATCATGGTCATAGCCTCTACAGCCCGATTGTCAGCCCAGAGTATTGCCTTTGATGCGGTAGGCCGTAACGCCATACTTTCTGATCCTCATTTTGAAAAAGGCAACTTCTACGGCAAGCCCATACCGGCCAAAGGACTGTCTATTGCACGCATGATAGGGCATATCACTTATCTTTCAGATCTGTCCATGCATAAAAAGTTTGGGCGGCGATTGCAGAAGAATGATAATTACAATTTTGACTTTAATTCCGAGTTTGAAGTAGAGAGTTATCTGGACTATCAGGGAAACAAGTTTGTAGAACGATTTGATGCCAATACCTATCTCTATGTGACCAAAGCCATGAGCTATTTTGATGTTGCCAGCTATTATGATAAAGACAATCTGGCTAAAGCAGTAGAAGCTATCAAGGCCCGTATCCTGGTAGTATCATTTACTTCTGACTGGCTCTTTCCGCCCTATCAGTCCCAGGAGCTGGTTAAGGCCCTGATCCATAGTAATAAAAAAGTGAGCTACTTTAATATAGAGTCTCCCTATGGCCATGACTCATTTCTTTTGGAATTCGAGACATTGACCCGTATCGTGGAGAGTTCTCTCTATGCTACCTACCATGAGGTCAGGGGAGGTAGAAATGAGTAAACATATAGAGCTGTGGGGCAACCGACTCGACCTGGCCATTATAGCTGACATGATAGATGAGGGCAGTGCCGTACTGGATCTGGGCTGCGGCAGCGGACGGCTCCTGGAACCCCTGATCCGGGAAAAAGACTGCCGGGGCATGGGGGTAGACCTGGACCGGGATAAGCTCATCACCTGTATGGCTAAAAATATCCCGGTTATTCAGCAGGACCTCAATAGCGGGCTGGAGAATTTTCCTGATAATAACTTCGACTATGTCATATTGTCCCAGACCTTGCAGGTGGTTCACCACCCTGAACGGCTTCTGTCTGAGATGCTGCGGGTGGGGAAATTTGGCATTGTCTCCTTCCCTAATTTCGGCCATTATTCACTGCTTTTGGATCTCATTTTCAAACGCAAGGCCCCCCGTACTAAAAATCTGCCTTATGAATGGTATAACAGCCCCAACATCCATGTGCTTACCATAAAGGATTTTCATGAGTTTTGTGATCAGAGGGGAATCCGTATCCTCAAGGAATACCACTATCATGGAAAAAGCTACTCTCAAAACAAGATTTTTGCCAATACTTTTTCTGAAGGCTGTGTAGCCCTGATCGCCCAAAAATAAAAAATACCAGCACCTAAACCACTCTGATTGTACTTGAGAAAAAAAGCAATCTTCCGATAATCTAGGGGAATCATTATCAGGAGGATAATATGAAAAAGTATTTAATAATCACAATGCTGATGCTGGGTACATTTAGTGCATCATTTTCCATGATGGAAAACATGTCACAAAAAAATGTGAAAGTGGCAGTCCTGGAGAACCTGTATGACTTCAGCAGTATGCTGGAAGTGGCAGATCAGTTTCTTCTGGATTATCATAAAGTATTGCAGGAAGCCAGAGGGATACTGTTAAGAGGTGCCTATGGGATCCATACTCCCCAGGACAGGCAGGAAATGATCGATCAGTTGATCATGCATGCGGATGAACTGAAAAAGATTGTACAGTATTCTCAGTTTAACAGCATGCCTCTGTTTTTCCAGGAGAACAATTCTTTTAAAAAAGAAGTATGGGTAGTCCTCAATGAAAACTGTGAAGCCCAGCTCTTTGAGATAAATAACCCTCTGTTCCTGGATGAAAAGCTGACCCTGCAGGACATCTATCATCTGACAGCCGATACAGATAGCTTTATGAGAGGTTTATATGCCATTGATCAGGCAATCTATAGTCATCGGCTGGTACGTAACCAGATCAAAGCCTATCAGCTGCGTATTCAGAACCTTATCTCTCTGCAAAAGGACCTGATGAAAGACAGTGTGGCCTCCCAGTCGCTGATGAAAAAATATGTGGCAACCCTGGAAGACCAGATGTATGAACTGTCTATCCGGGCCTGTAATGGAATATTTACGGCTGAAGACAGGATATTACTGGATACCCGCTTTCAGGTGTTGAAGCAGGAATTGAACCGGGTGCAGAAAGTAAACGGGATCAAACATCACTTCAGCCAGATGAAAAATGCCAACATTCTTCAGAGAAAGACAGCTGAAAAGATAATGCTGAGTTTTAAGAAATCATAACACTACAGGCTCTCTTCGGAGGGCCTTTATTTTATCCTGATGGCGATCAGTGTGATATCGTCACAGACTTCTTCTTTACCCAGATAGATATTGATAGCATTCATCAGATCCAGATTGAGCTGCTTCATACTAATGTCAGATAGTCTGCCTTCAGTGAGCCAGTCCTGAATGAGGTGATGGAATCTTTCATCTCCATATTCGTTACCCTGAGGGGAAAATTCCTCATAGAGTCCATCGGTAAACAGGAGCAGTATATCACCGGGGCGGACAGCTTTTACTCCCAGTTCAAAGCTGCTTTCTTCCATGAATCCTATGGCCTGGCCCTGGGCGGTGAGGGAGATGAGCTCTTTTGATTCCGGCCTGATCAGGAACTGCGCCGGATGGCCTGCCGAGCTGTAAATGATCTGATCCTGGAGTATTTCCATATTAAAAATAGTGAGGAAATTTCGGGTCTTCAGCTCCTGTACAAAGAGCCGGTTCAGGTATTCCATGCGGCTTGCAGGATTCATCACTACATAATGACTTTCTCTGATCAGTACATCGAGCTGCATAGTGGACAGGGCGGCCTGGAGCCCATGGCCGGCGGTGTCAGCTATGGTAAAGCTGGCTCTCCCATCAGCTATGGGGGTGATATTGTAGTAATCTCCGCTCACAGTCAGGGTCATAGGGTGATAGCGTACATCTATCTCCAGGCTTTCGATCTCCTTATAGATACGGGGTGAGGTAAGGATAGAGTTTTGGACCAGGGCTGCCTGGGTCAGATCCTGCTCTATCTCCTTCTGCTTACGGTAGAGCTGCATCTCCATCTTGCGGCTGACCAGCAGGTTTTTAATACGTACCAGGAGCTCATGTGAGTTAAAGGGCTTGGACAGGTAGTCATCAGCCCGGTAGGACAGGCCTTCCAGCTTTCCGGCAATATCTACCTTAGCGGTCAATAATATCACAGGGATGTGTTTCAGGTCTTTGTCTGATTTTACCGCGTCGCAGAGCTCATAGCCGGTCATGCGGGGCATCATCACATCGGATAGTATGATATCCGGAGCCTGTATTTTTATTTTGTCCAGAGCATCCTGCCCGTCTTTAGCGGATATACATTCGTATTTACTTTCCAGGAGGGAAGTGATAAATTGACGCATGTCAGCTTTATCATCCACTATCATCACGCGTGCCCCTGACACATCCTGTTCATTGGTACTGAGCATACCCCGGGTCATATTTTTCTGGCCTACATTGTCAGAGATGTCGCTACTCTCATCGATCTCTTTCTGAAATTCCGAAAGCATATAGTTTTTAAAGCTGTTGATCCCTGTAAAATGATCTTCAGATAAATACTCAGGCTCAAGGTGGTCAATCCCTTTTTTAAACTTCACCGTAAAGGCAGCTCCTTTTCCCTGGGAGGAGACTACCCCTATAGAGCCATGATGCAGTTCTATCAGCTCTCTGGCCAGAGACAAGCCGATACCGGTACCTTCAAACTCCCGCTTTTCCCCTCCATCCACCTGGGCAAATCGTTCAAAAATATGTTCCAGCTTGTCTTCCGGGATACCTACCCCTGTGTCCGCCACACAGATAATGACTTGCTCGTCACCTGCATCCAGAGTGATCCTGATCTCTCCCCTGAGGGGCGTGAATTTAAAGGCATTGGACAGCAGGTTCATGATGATCTTTTCAAACATCCCGGGGTCTACATAGATCTCTGTGTCATGTGACTTAATATCCAGTATGATGCGGAGTTCTCTTTTTTCAGCAGCGGGTTGTAGGGTAGAGACCAGAAAGGATATTATGTCGGCCACATTGGTCTTGATAAATTTGGGGTGCAAGCGGCCTGCTTCCAGCTTGGAAAAGTCCAGCAGGTCATTGATGAGCCGCAGAAGACGCAGGGCATTTGAGTGAATAGTCTTCAGATAGTTGCGGATCTCCTGGGGATCTTTGGTATTCTCATCCAGGATAAACTCAATAGGGGCCAGTATGAGGGTAAGCGGGGTGCGTAGATCATGGGAAATATTGGCAAAGAACTGGGACTTTAGAGTATCGATCTCCTGCAGTTTACTGTTGGCCTCTTTTAATTCCAGAGTCCTTTCTTCGACCATTTCCTCCAGATGCTGGGTATAGTACTCCACTTTGTTACGGGTGTGGGTCAGGAATTCCCGCAGGAAATTATAGGAGTCGCCCAGGGTCTTGATCTCATCCCGGGTGTCTATCTCTATCTCATAATTATAATCTCCTTCCTGGATGCGGTTGATACCTTTGATCACATTATGGAGGGGCTCCAGTATGATCTCTCCCAGCTGACTGATCAGGAGGAAGAACAGTCCACTCAGTATCAGTATCAGTATGCCGTTAAACACCAGGATATTAAGAAAACCCTGGGAGTAACTTTCGGTATTGAGAAAGGCGAAATAATAGCCTGCGTGCTGATTGTCATTATACAAGGGATAAAGGTAGAGGTCATCTTTAAAAAACCGCAGTTCATTGAGAGTGGCTTTTCCGGTGAGGTCATCGGGAAAGTCGGATCGGGGGTGTTCCTGGAACAGGCGGTAGGTCTGATAGCTAAACAGTTCCCTTTTGCTTTTATTGGATTTTACATAAGCCATATACAGATGGTCAGAAATATAGCGCATAAACTCATCGATGCGGGCCTGATCTTCACTAAGCCAGTAATTGAGGTAACCGATCTGGGATGGTTCCAGGCTGTATAGCAGGAGGTTTCCCTGGGTGTCCAGTATTCCTAAACGGGCGATCTGTTGCTTTGTGTTGGAAAAGAGAGCATAGTCTTCCCTGAGGGTAGAGTAGGTAAACATCTTTACCAGGGCATTGGTGATGGAGTCCCTGGTCTTTTTGCTCTCTAATGTGGAAAAATCCACGCCTGCACCCAGCAGCATATCATGGATGATGTTAAATTTATCGATCTGGGCGGTACGGGTAAACAGGGAATACTGACGGTAATTATTGTAGACAAAAAACAGGTTTGACAGGACCAGAAAAATACTGAGGATGATGATCAGTTTGGATTTGAGGGACAGATTGGCATACATAAGCATCCGAACTGCAAATTCCAGTAAAGTCAGGGCTACCAGGCCTATGGTTATGGCAAAAACTATAAAATTAAAGATCTGCTGCCATACCCGGGTGGTCTTTACCTGATGGACTGAGTTCCGGCCCCCGTAATTATCGTTTTCAAAAGATTCGGCCCATAGATCCTCGATCCAGTAACCGTTTGAATAATGAAAGTCCTCAAAGCGGTCTTTCCCGGGTGTCTCCGGAAACAGGACGAACTTATAAGGGTTTCTCCCTTTATCCAGAGAGAGGGAGATCTGCCATTTTTGGCCAGCCTTTTTTTCCATCACGAAATCCGGGTCGGTGGTAGACCAGCTGGAAAAGCCCCCTGCTATGACTACATATTTTATTTTAAAATTATCTTTATCCAATTTATATCTTGTAAAAAAGGAGTCGGGGAGGGGCAACTGAAAGGTGAAAGTATGGGGCTCCGAGAACTCTATCTCTTTCTTTTCAAAATAGTGATTGACAGGGAAATATAGTCCAATAAAGACAGCGATAATAGTCAGGCGAATCAGATATTTAGCCACGGCGCTTCCTCTTTTGCAGTATTTATTATACTCAGAATTGTAAAAAATACAATAGCTAATACAATCAGGGCTTAGTCAGGATGAAAATAAAGCTTGAAAAATATTGGAGATAATAATAACATGGGATGAGTAAAAATGGAGGAGAAAATATGCTGGAAGGAAAACTGAAAGATATCATGTCTAAAAATGTGATCACGATCAAAGAGGATATTAATGTGGGCTTTATCTCCCATATGCTCTATCGTCATAAGATCAATGGAATCCTTATAGTGGATAAAGAAGATGAAAAAAAGATCAAAGGTATATTTACTACTACAGACCTACTCAACATCCTGGGAAAAGCGGCGGAAGATCCGGAACACATCGAAGAGGAGCTAAAGAAGATGTCGGCACTGAAAGTAGGAGACCTGGGTACCAGGACAGTGGAATCCCTCAGCCCGGAAGATACTATTCTGGATGCTATCCGGCTAATGAGCCACAAGCACGTCCACACTATCCCTATAGTGGAACAGGGCGAACTGCTGGGCATAGTAGGCAGGCATGATATATTGAATATATCCATGAATTACTGGTAACTATTATTCCTTGGTAGGCATCCTTTCTCCGGTGTCCTTGAACAGGATATTATCCTCGTCAAAGGCTACGTTGATGACCTTGGAACAACCCAGTTCTTCCATAGTGACTCCATACAGGGTGTCACAGATCTCCAGAGTAGACTTGGAGTGGGATACCAGGATAAACTGGCTGGTATGCCGGAAGTCAAACAGGAGCTTTTTAAAGCGCTCGATGTTGTCATCGTCCAGAGGAGCATCGAGCTCGTCCAGTACCACAAAGGGTGTGGGCTTCAGGTAGAGGATAGAGAAGATGACCGCTATGGCCACCAGGGCTCTTTCTCCACCCGAGAAGAGGGAGATACTCTGGAACTTCTTTCCGGGAGGTTCTGCCATGATCTCGATACCGGAGGTCAGGACATTGTCTTTGTCGGTGAGGAGCAGATCGGCCCGTCCCCCGTCAAACAGGCGGGCAAAGATCTTTTTAAAAGCCTTGCGGATATCCTGAAAGGCGGTGAGGAACTGTTCTTCAGACTTGGTATTGGTCTCTGAGATAAGGTCTATGATGTCACTCATAGCGGCTTCGATATCCCGGCGCTGCTGCAGCAGGAAGTCCAGTCTTTCTTTAGCGTCCTGGTACTGTTCTATAGCCAGGAGGTTCACATCTCCCAGCCGGGACAGGGATATTCTTATGCCCTTGGTATCCCGGGCTATATCATCCAGGTTGTCAGATTCTCCTATCTCTACTTTACGGGCATCAATGGAGTAGGTGT
Organism: uncultured Brevinematales bacterium; assembly: GCA_964537555.1. Taxonomy (GTDB): domain Bacteria; phylum Spirochaetota; class Brevinematia; order Brevinematales; family CAYRWR01; genus CAYRWR01. The sequence goes on along the minus strand of CAZIAD010000019.1, from coordinate 35,031 downwards.
TGAGGGTATTATCCACGATAATATTGAGAGACTGCTGTCTTTCCTCAATACTTTCCTGTAGAGAGGTCACTGAGATCTCGATCTTCTGTATACGCAGAGTGAGGTCATTGATCTGGGTCTCTATGAGTTTGGCAGACTGACGCAGGTTCTGCAGCTCTTCTTTGAGTTTTGTCATCTGGGTACGGGAGTCATTGATCTCCTGTTCCAGCTGAGCAGACAGGGCGGCTCCATCGTCTATGCTCTGGGCCAGCTGATCCAGCTCGTCCAGGGCCTGGCTTTTTTCTGTGACATAGGAAGACTGGTTTTTCTGAATGTCCTGGATCTGTTGGTCCACCCTACGGATCTCGTTGGAGACTGATTTAAACTGCTCTTCCACTCTGGCAAAGTCTACTTTCTTCAGGTTGAGCTTTTCGGTGTGTTTGTTTTTTTCGTCTCTCAGGGACTGTATGTCCTGTTCGTAGGCTGTGACGATATTCTGTATCTGTTCAACCTGGTTCTGCTTTTTATTTATGGCATCTGATGTGGCGTTGATCTGATTTTCCAGGTTTTTGCGGGTCTCTTCGGTGCGGGTGATCTGGTCTTCCAGTTTTGTGATCTCCCGCTTTACGGAATTCATCTCATATTCGATCTTATTGTAACTGGACAGGATATCGGAACGCTCTGACTGCAGCTCCCGTATTTCAGCCCGCTGCTTTTCCAGGGAGTGTTCATTTTTAGCGATAGCTTCGGTGAGCTGTTCTATGCGGGTCTGCAGGTTTTCCTTGTGGGTGTAGGAGCCTTCGTCACTGTACAGGATACCCAGGATATTTTCATAATAGCCCTGGTATTCTTTGAACTGCTTGCGGAATTCCTGTATGATGCCGGCGACTTCCGCTCCCCCTTTGTCTACCGCTTTCTGAAGACGATCCATAGTGTCATCCAGACGGGATTCTATCAGGGGTTTCTTGTCAGTAAACTTCTTCAGCTCCAGAGACTGTTTTTCCAGACTCTCCATGATCACTTTGTCCATGGTCTTGAGTTCATTCTGTATATCCCGGATCTCTTTGCTGTGATCCTGGTTCTGTTGTTTGAGCTGGGCTTCGTTCTGAAGTCCCTTTTCGATACGGGCCAGGATCTCTTCCAGCTGAGTCTTCAGTGCATCCAGTTCATTGACCAGTCCGGTATGATGCTGATCTTTCTGCTTTTTTTCAGCTTCATAACGACGCTGGTTTTCCCACTTTTCCTCCAGGCTGGCCCTGAAGTTTTCCAGCTTGGTATGGTGGGTGATCACTGCTTCCCGGATATGGTCGATATCATCCTTGCTGACGATACGGTCAAATCCCAGGTCCCGGGACTGTTTGAGGATTCCCTCATCCAGGGCTTTGATTCGGGTAAAGACATCATCGATCTTTTCCTGGACTTTGGCCAGGTCTTCTTCCATTTTAACTTTGTCTATATTGATAGTCTCTTTATCTTTGGTCTTCTGAGTGAGCTCTTCCTGGAGGCGTTTGGCTCTCTCTGACTCGTCCTTAAGACGGGCTTCCATACTCTCCAGGCGCTCCTTGATGGACTGCTGCCGGGTGCGCTGAGAGGCCAGCTGGGAATTGACTCTGGACTGTTCCTGTTCTCTCTGGGTATTTTTCTGGCTGAGCTCGGAGAGCATTCCTTCCCGTTCAAAGATATCTTTCTCGGTCTTTTTGAGGCCGTCTTCTCTTTGCCTCAGGTTTTCATTGAGAGGGGATTTTTGTTCCTGGTGCTGCTCAATTTTTTCCTTGCGTATATTGATCTCGTTCTGGATATTCCGTATACGCAGGGCTTCAAATTTGATTTCCAGGTCCCGTAACTTTTCCCTTAGTTCATTGTATTTGCTGGCATCATCTGCCTGTTTCTGCAGGTTTTTGACTTCTTTTTCCAGCTCTATGATGAGGTCATTGACCCGTTCCAGGTTTTCCTCACTGCGGGTCAGTTTTCTCTCCGCTTCGTCTTTGCGGAATTTAAACTTGGATATTCCGGCAAAATCTTCAAACAGTATACGCCGTTCCAGGGGGGATTCTGAGAGCAGACGGTCGATCTTACCCTGTTCAAAGATAGCATAGGAGTCACGGCCCACCCCGGTGTCCAGGAACATCTCTACCATCTCCTTGAGACGGATGCGGGACTTGTTCAAATAATACTGGCTCTCTCCGCTGCGGAATATACGGCGACCGATAGTGACTTCTGAAAAGTCTATGGGCAGCCAGTGGTTTTCATTGTTAAAAGTGAGGGTCACTTCGGCCATTCCCTGGGCGGTACGATCCCGGGTACCATTGAAGATCACATCTTCCATACGGTTACCCCGCATGTTTTTGGCACTCTGTTCACCCAGTACCCACTTGATAGCTTCCACTACATTGGATTTTCCACAGCCGTTAGGGCCTACGATACCGGTGATGCCGTCCGTGAACTCGATGTAGGTCTTGGCAGCAAATGATTTGAATCCGTTCAAAGTCATGGATTTCAGATAGATCGACATGGCTTCCCCTCTATTAAAGTCGAGCTTAAATTATAATACAAAGAGCAGGTGCCCGCAAATTTTAATCATTGTGCGTTACTTTGTGCGTTCATTTATCTTAAAAATGACTTTGCAACATAGAACCTAATAAAAAATTGCTTCTTGACAAACAGGGTTTTTCAGACTATCTTATATTGAATATCAATGAAGGATATATTGTGAAGCAAATGATTTTTTTACTTTTATGCCTTTTGCCTGTGACAGTTTTCGCCAAGCCCAAATCATACAACAATATTAAGGCTCAGGGTCTGTATCTGGGTTTGGAGACAGGGATGCTCAATGGCTTCGGTGGCCAGCTTAATCTGGCTGTGCACAGGGTATCACCATATATACCACTGGGACTCTCACTGGGTCTGGGATATTACTATCAGTCTGACCCGGGAAACGGTAATGATGCCAGGGATATATTTATAACTGCCAGCGGAGATGCCTCTATTATAGAAAGCGGTAGAGGGACTATGATTTCCCTGGATCTCAGTTATCAGGTAAAAGCATCTCCAGGCCTGGATTTTCATTTTTATGGAGGCCCCCGTTATCAGTATTATCAGGCAGCATTCCGGTATTTGAACAATAATGAAGAGCTTTTCGTGAAAGCCAGAACATGGGGAGTAGGTATTGGCTTACAAATGCATATCCATCTCTCTAAAAAAGCTTTTTTACAATTAGGCGGAGGTCTGGACTATTATCCTCCCCAACATCTGGAAGGGCATGATACTATTTATACACCTGATGGAAATGATCAGGTTAATCCCATAGATGCAAATACCTATGAGGATGCTGATACAGCCATTAACCAGCCTGGAATAAACCCCAGAGTATTTTTAGGCATCAGTTTTAGACTGAATTAAAGCCGAAAAAAATGAAAATTCTTATAAGCTAAATATTTAAAATTTTTTATCCGATAATCCATTTCTACAAGGAGTTATTTCATGGATAAAAAATATTTTCAGGCAGAAGTAAAATGTCTTCATTGCGGCCATTCCTGGCCTCAGGTATTAAATAAACACCTGGAAGAAATAGAATGTCATAAATGCGAACACCATGGCGTGAATGTGGTGTTTGATTCAGAAATAGATCTGGAAAAATGGCAGCTCAATAATTCCGGTTTTGCGGAATATTATGCTGAGATCGAAGATGCGTATTTCCAGAGACTGGAGGAAGAGCAGAGAGAGGAGATCTATATCAGCGGACAGGTGGAGTGGACCCTGTTTAAGGATATGGACCAGACAGCCTGAGCCCCTGTTACGCTTTTTCCTCTATACTGATATCTATACGGTCATTTAAAAACAGAACCTCATATTGTCCGGTACCCAGGCCTTTCACGGTCAGGCTCTCACTGGATGCTTTTTTGGTATAGAGAGGGTAGTCATCCCCTTTTCGCTTTAATTTCACAACATGGCCTTTGAGCAGAGGGCTTTTAATCACCACCCAGTAGGCATTACCCCGTACCGCCAGTATCTCCAGCTGAGCATCCAGATGGTCCAGAGATACCGAAACTTTATGTTTGTCTGTTTCGTGCTTCTGGGGACGTGAATCCCCCCGGGTCGCTACCACCGGGACCAGTTCCGCACTGGCACCCCTGCACTGAAAGCTATCTATGAGGCCCTGGATGATGGTGAGGGCTACCGCTGCGGTTCCTGGTACAGGCTGGGCTATACCTTCTTCCATGACTGCAGAGATACGGTCCAGGTCCAGGATCTCGTCGAGCACCCCGGGATGTTCTTCCAGATATTTATCCACTTCCAGACGTCGGGCTTTATCCAGGCTGCCTTCCTGGTATTTCAGGAGGGTGATAGTATCTATTTTATTCATAACAGGCCTCCCGGGCTCAGGGATCTTTTTTTTCTTAATAGTTCAAAACGGAGCTTTTTCTGGGCCATAGACAGACGATAGCGGGCCTTGTTTACATTACTGAACAGGCGCATAAAGCTGTTCATGGTTTTTTTGTGGGGCGCGTATATCTTCTGTAATAGTCGATAACGGCTGCTCTCCAGCCGGCTGATCTGGATCAGATAGGTGTTCTGCTCAGAGCTGTCCAGGCCTGCAGACTGATAGAGTCTGTATTTTTTGTCCTGTAGTTGTTCATTGATGCTGCTCAGTTTCTGAGAGAGCTCCCTGATCCTGTCCAGTTCCTGGAGGTGGCAGTCTATCAGGTCTTTTCGGATGTCCAGTATCTCATGCAGGGGTATCTGAAAGAGCTGTACACAGGACTTCAGATCTTCCTGGTCTATCGACTCAGGCAGATAATAGAGCTTTATGAGAAGTCGGTCATGCGGGCCCAGGGCATTAAGCCCCTGCTTTAATCCGGCAAAGTCGCATTGTTCATCTGTAAAGGTCTGGGCTGTCAGCTCTTCTTCATAATCATCCAGACTTAATGGGGCTACTTTATTTTTTTTGTTTTTGTGATAATAATCCAGGAATTTATTGCGCAGGACATAGTTAAACCAGGTCTTAAACTGGATGTCTGCTTCCAGGGGGTAGTTATTGATGATAGATTCCAGCTGGTCTAGTACATAGAGGTAGAATTCAGAGCATTCATCCAGGTCTTTTTTATAGGCGAGGCGGGGAAAGTTGTAAATATAGAGTTCCACTTCTTTTTTAAAGTGAGAGAGTATGAACTCCGGGTCTTTCTCCTGCTGCTGCCACTCCCGGATGATCGATTTGATCTTTCGATCATGAAGCTGCATAGTCTTTCCTGATTACTGATTTTCACTATTGTAACACAATTATGAAAATTTTGAAAAAAACTACTGAGAAAAGCCCATATTTTTAAGGTGTTCCAGGATCACCGACATGGGAGCTCCGATGATGGTATCCATATCACCACTGATAATGTCTACCAGATGATCTTTATCCTGTACTCCGTAACCCCCGGCATAGCGGGTCACGGGGTGGTTATCTACATAGTCATAGATAAAGGCATCATCCATTTCCTTGAGAAACAATACTGTCTCACAAAAATCATTGACTTCTTTTTGCAGCTGCATGTTTACAATGGCATAACCGGTGATCACTCTCTGTTCTTTGCCGGAAATGCGGCGCAGGATCTCACGGGCTTCCATTTTATCCCGGGGCTTGCCCAATACCTCGTCCTCACATAGCACCAGGGTGTCAAATCCCAGCACATAGTCGGTCTTATAGACCTGAGCTACTTTTCGGGCTTTGAGGATGGCCAGTTTTTGCACCAGCTGGTAGGGGTCAGCCGCCTTGATCTTGGTCTCATCGATATGGGACACAGAGATCTTAAAGTCATCATTAAAATGCTCTTTAAACAGTTTTTTTCTTCCCAGGGAGTCGGAAGCTAAAATGATATTATTCATCTTCATTCCTTTTCAGCACAGCGATGAAGGCTTCCTGGGGAATATTCACGTTACCTATCATCTTCATGCGTTTTTTACCTTGTTTCTGTTTTTCCAGGAGTTTGCGCTTACGGGTGATATCCCCACCGTAACATTTTGAGGTCACATCCTTGCGCATGGCAGAGATCGTCTCCCGGGCTATGATGCGGCTGCCTACGGCCGCCTGTATAGGGATCTGGAACATATGTTTAGGGATGAGCTCACGCAGCTTTTTGACTACGGTGCGTCCCCGGCGGTCGGTAGAGTCACGGTGTATCATCTGGGCCAGGGCATCGACCGGCTTGCCCCCTACCAGTATGTCCATGCGGACTACGTGAGAATCCCTGAATTCCAGAAATTCATAGTCAAAAGAGGCATAACCCTTGGTCAGAGATTTGAGGCGGTCATAAAAGTCGTAAATGATCTCAGACAGGGGGAGTTCACACTGTATTTCGATACGTCCGCTGTCAATATAGTTAATATTGGTCTGGATCCCCCGCCGTTCCTGTATGAGGTTCATGATGACCCCCATATAATCATTGGGCAGGATGATATTGGATTTTACAAAGGGTTCTTCCACCCGGGTCACTACAGTAGGATCGGGAAATTCCGTAGCATTTTCAATAAGAAAAGGCTCTGCTTTATGGGTGTGTACCCGGTATTCCACGCTGGGTACCGTAGAGATAATATTAAGGTCAAATTCGGCTTCCAGTCTCTCCTGTATGATCTCCAGGTGCAGGAGGCCTAAGAACCCGCATTTAAAACCCATTCCCAGGGCGGCTGAGTTCCATTTCTGGAAGGACAGGGAGGCATCATTGAGCTTGAGCTTATGCAGGGCATCACTGAGGTCGGAAAAATGCTCTCCGTCAGCGGGAAAGAGCCCGGCAAACACATAGGCCTGGGGTTCTTTGTATCCCGGTAGGGCCTTGGCACAGGGCTTGTCTGAATGAGTGATAGTATCACCCACTCCAAACTCATCTATAGTCTTGATAGCCGAGATCATATAACCTACTTCCCCGGCTTTGAGGTCTTTATTTTTATTGAGAGCGATCTGCATGAGCCCGGTCTCTTCTACCTCGTAGTGTTTGTCGGAACGCATAAAGACAATAGGGTCATTGGGCTTGATAGTACCGGCCATCACTCTTAATTTGACCACTACTCCCCGGTAAATGTCATAATAGGAGTCGTATACCAGAGCCTGAAGGCGGGCGTTTTCATCCCCTTTAGGGGCAGGGATCAGTCTGACGATTGCTTCCAGGAGCTCTTCCATGCCCAGGCCGGTCTTGGCGGATACCGCTATGGCATCATTGGGGTCCAGTCCCAGGTCTTTTTCTATTTGCTCCATGACCATATCCACGTGAGCGGTAGGGAGGTCGACTTTATTGATTACAGGAATGATGGCAAAATCATGCTCCAGGGCCACATAATAATGAGACAGAGTCTGGGCCTGAATGCCCTGGGAGGCATCGATGAGGAGCAGTACCCCTTCACAGGCGGCCAGGGAGCGGCTTACTTCATAGGAAAAGTCCACGTGCCCCGGTGTGTCGATCAGATTGAGCATATAGGTCTTGCCGTCTTTGGCCTTGTAGGGGGCGGATACAGTCTGGGCTTTAACGGTGATGCCGTGTTCTTTTTCCACTTCCATGGAGTCCAGGACCTGAGCTCCCAGCTTTTTAGGGTCAGTGATACCGGTCATTTCCAGGATGCGGTCTGCTAAAGTAGACTTACCGTGGTCGATATGAGCAATGATGGAAAAATTTCGTATACTGTCTCTGTAAGACATCCAGCCTTCCCTATTTTAAAGTATGGATATTATAGCCTGATTCGGTGATTTTAGCAAAAGTGGGGGATTCTTACTTTCTTTAGCTCAAAGAAAGTAAGCAAAGAAGGAGCTTTTTGGTCGGTGAGACTATGAGGCATACCACCGCGGAATGTCTGCTGAAGTGTAGCAGGCATGGTGTGGGGCGGGCTGAATGGCCGTAGGCTGGGCGCAGACTAGGGTAGGTCAGCCCTGTGCAGCGTATTGTGGGGTGCACCATGCGGAGCGCAACAGGCAGACTCCGGCGGTGAAGGGGAGTCTGGTTTAGTTGAAGTTTTTCTGTCGGTTTAAGGATGAGGGCTCGGGCTTAAAAAGCTG
>CAZIAD010000019.1:0-26926 GCA_964537555.1 uncultured Brevinematales bacterium | reverse complement strand
GAGACATTGAGTCCACTTTCGACTGTGGACTTTCGACTTTCGACTTATGTGGGCATACCACCGCGGAATGTCTGCTGAAGTGTAGCAGGCATGGTGTGGGGCGGGCTGAATGGCCCGCTTCCGCCGTCCGTGTCTACACGGGCACCTTGCCGTCCTGGCAAATGGCCGGAGGCAGGGTTCAGGATAGGGTAGGTCAGCCCTGATGTGGTTTATTGTGGGGTGCACATTGAGGAGCAGGACAGCCCCCTTCGGCGGGGAAGTAAAGTCTGATTTAGTTGAAGTTTTTCTGTCGGTTTAAGGATGAGGGCTCGGGCTTAAAAAGCTGGTGCCTGCTCTTGACTATTGACTAATGTGTGCAGACACTTCGATACGCTATCGCTACTCAGTGCAGGCTTTCGGCGAGGAGAGGGAGATTGCCGGGGTTGCAGAGAGTCATTTCTGGAAACAAGTAAGGAAAGGACTGAGACATTGAGTCCACTTTCGACTGTGGACTTTCGACTTTCGACTTATGTGGGCAGACTCCGGCGGTGAAGGGGAGTCTGGTTTAGTTGAAGTTTTTTTGTCGGTTCAAGCATGAGGACTCGGACTTTAAAGACAGTGCCTACTATTGACTATAGACTATTAACTATCGACTTAAGGTCTTGATAATTTCCACTTAATGAAGTATGATTATGAGTTGACAGGCAGATTGATGGTGTTATTATTGATGTAAGTTACACAGTAGTATTATCCAGGGCCTCTTCCAGCTGGTCTACGATCTGGGAGGCTCCGCTCGAACCCTGGGCAGCCAGGGCGGCACAGGCCTTTTTAATGATGACGATCTCCTGGAAGCTTAATCCCTGCAGGTCGAATTCATTGGCATTTTTACCTTTGGATAGGGTCATGACAGCTCCTTATTTTTCACTCTGTATATGATTGTATCATAGACCCGCTTTCACTACAACTATGGGAGGACTCGATGTCACCATTACGCATTATTCAGGAAGACAAGAAAGACCCGGTTCTACTGATCCATGGCCTGGGTGCACAGGCCGGTATATGGGACAGGATAGGGCCGCAAGTACCCTCCCGCCTGGTAGTGGAACTGTATGGCCATGGGGCTCAGCAGCATTTCCCCCCCTCTCTGAGTATTCGTAACACAGTAGCGGACCTGCACACCTTTCTCAAGGCTCATAAATACTCCGGCCTCCCGGTAGTAGGGCATGGGCTGGGCGGGCTGATTGGACTGCAGCTGGCCCGGGAACACAGCCGCTATGTCCGCTCCCTGGCCCTGATCGACACCCCTACCTGGCAGACCGGCTGGAAGATGGCGCATCGCATCATGCTGCATGTGGTGCGGGATGACTTTTTACCATCGGTAAAACATCACATGGAGTCCCTGTGCCGGGATGAAAGCCTGCTGGACGGACTGATCAGTATGGGACAGGCCACGCATCCCCGGGCCTATTATCTCTACCTCAGAGATATGTTCAGTCATGACTATAGAAACATGCTCTCAGATATCAGAGTGCCTGTGCTGGGGATATTTACCCGCAGCCTGGTGCATAAGGACAAAGAGCTGGACCGGGTCAATACCCGCTTTGCCTACTCCCGGCTGGAGGATTACCGTTCTAAATGGATGCAGGACAGCCGGCACTTCGCCATGCTGGAACAGCCGGACGGGCTCAGCGCAATACTGAAGAGCTTCTGGAAGGGATAATATGCAAAAATATGACATAATCATTGCCGGTGCCGGTATTGCCGGTATCAGGGCAGCAGAGCAGGCACGGGCCATCCTGCCCGACGCCAGTATAGCCATCATCAATGGAGAAGACCGCCTGCCTTATAAACGGACTAAACTGTCCAAGAACATCGCTTCCGGATTTGCAACAGATCAGTTTGCTCTCTACCCCTCAGAGTGGTACAGTGAACAGGATATAGATCTTTATAACGGGCACAGGCTGGAAAAAGTGGATACAGATACCCATATACTCAGCACGGATCAGGGGCAGAGCCTGGAATGGGGACGCCTGGTGCTGTGTACCGGGGCCCGTACTCATATTCCGGCAGAATATACTCTTCCGGACCCCTATACAGATTACTTCGCCCGGGACACTGAGCGCCTGTCACGGATCCGTCCCGGCCAGGCCCTGGTAGTGGGTACCGGGGTGTTGGGTATAGAGACTGCGGATCAGCTGGCTAAAAAAGGCCATACAGTGACGCTGGCCGGAGTGGAACCGCCCCTGATGAGCCGGCAGCTGAACATCCAGGCCGCTCGGATGCTCCAGGAAAGAATGGCGGGGAGAGGGATTAGAATGGTATTTACCCCCCGGGGCCAGGCCGTGGATATTACAGGCTATGACAGTGTCATCCTCTGTAGCGGTACCTTTAGCCCCCGGGATATCGATATAGATATCGAATACGATCAGGCCTGGCTGGTGGACCAATTTATGCAGAGTTCCCACTCCCATGTGTTTGCCGGGGGAGACGGAGCCCGCATGCGGGACGGTTACCGCAGCCACCTCTGGCATGGAGCCGAGCACTCCGGTATGGCCGCCGGGGCCAATGCCGCCCGCTCTCTGAAAGGGGAAGCCCTGGTTCCTTATATCCCCCTGCCCTGGCGTCTCAAGTGTGAGGTATTCGGGCAGTATTATTTTTCAATCAACTACCACCCTCGTATGGAAACTGAACTGAGGGACATTGTAGAACAAAAAGAGGGAGACATTTACCGCTGCTTCTATTTTAAAGAGGGGCGAATCACCAGCATTATCATGGCCAATGAAAAAGAACGGGCCAAGTGGTACCAGCAGGCGGTGCAACAGGGGATGGGGAAAGATGAGTTTTTGGAGGGGATAGTCTAAATACAGAGATAGCAGAAATCATGTATGATTGAATCATTAAATTAACTTTACCAGTTGTAATTAATCCGATTTGATGCTATTTTATGTTAAGAATTAATTATGTGAGGCAATTTCATGAAAAAAGAATCATTCTTCAAAAAAACAGCCCTTCTGCTCCTCAGCCTCTCCTCTATCCTGTCCATCCTGGTCATGGCAGGCTGTCCTGCCGCCCCGGTAGAAGAGCCTGGCCCGGCCCCCCAGGCCACGGTGACCAATTATATCACTAATACTACTACCAATACCACTACCAACAATATCACCAACACCTATACCATCACTAACCTGATCAACACTGTGATCACCAATATCGTGACCAATGTCATTACCAATACTATCACCAACATAGTGACCAACGTATCCGTGCTGCCCATAGATGGGTCTATACTATCAGCCACTATAAGCGGCCATTACCTGGACCTCACCCTCTCCCTGAGCGGGGCGGTAGACCGGGTCGAAGTATCCCTGGACGGCCAGCACATCGCCACCCTGTCCAATGACTACACCAATGTCCTGGTCGATACCAGCGCTTACTCTGCCATCTACTGGGATCTGTCTGTGCAGGCCTTTAATGACTACACCAACAGCCAGCCCGACACCCGGCTCATGAATGGCACTTATATCGTCAAGGAAGCAGGCACCGCCCCCACCATAGACGGCAACGGCAGTGACACCTGTTGGGCCACTGCAGCCTGGGCCCCACTAGACCAGGTGTGGGTCCTGTTTAACTCCTCTGCACCCTCAGCGGCTGACTTTTGGGGCCGTTCCAGGTTTGTGTGGAAAGGCAATGTCCTCTATGTGCTCACAGAGATCGTGGATGATGTGGTCAATGATGCTCACCCGATCTGGGATAATGAGTATTGGGAGGATGACTGCCTGGAGATCTTCATCGATGAAGACTACTCGGGGGGAGACCATGAACTCAATGAAAATGCCTATGCCTACCATTGTTCCACCCTGGGTAATGCGGCAGTGGACATCAATTCCGGAGGCACAGTCAATTACTACGGCAGTCATGTGACCTATAGCCGCCAGGTCAGTAACGGCACCAATATCTGGGAATTCGCTGTCACGGTGTACAATTCCTCTCTCAGTCCGGTCGGAACCATGTCAGCCGGTAAGGAGATGGGCCTCACTATGGCCTATTGTGACAATGACAACGGCGCCGGTAACGGGGGTAATACCTATAACCGGGAGGCCTTTATAGGCATGAACATCATCGAACAGGCGGACAAGAATGTCACATACAAAAATGCCGACTTTTTCGGACACGTGGTACTACAGTGAGCCAGGCCCGGCATAAGGCGGCGTATGGACCAGACTTCCATTTTTAATAAAGTCACCCCCTTGATCAGCTTCCTGTTGGCTGTAATCTCTGTGCTCCTGGTGTATTATTTTTATAAAGAGATCTCTCTGTCCGGATTCCCCGATGGCCATATCACAGATTACACACAGCATATCCTTCCTTTCTGGAAGCTGGGCCTGGCCGTCTACAGCCTCACTGCGGTAGATTTCCTGGGACTGAGCTTGATTAATCGCCCCAGCCCCGCCGGAAGGATTTTCTTGTATGGAGGCCTGATTCTGGCCGTCCTCACAGCCCTGCTGGTGTTTATACTGCTGCCCTGGTACTTTAAAGACATCCTGCACCTGGATCACGGACAGGGAGGGTGATGATAGATGGAGGCCGGTTCTGTGGTGTATGTCGGCCCACAGCCAGGGCCAGCCTGAGACTGTATGGTTTTTTCACACTATAAAGGCCTATTCTTTGAAAAAAGCCTTAATAAATGTTACTATAAACATATATACCATATATCTGGAGGCTAAGTTGAAGATCCTGTCTTTTTTATTTATCACAGGGGCCATAGCTGCTCCTCTACTGCTCCATGCCCAGCAGGCAAAACAAAACCTGCTTATACTGCCCCTGGCAGACCATAGTGACACCCAGACGTACTCTGCATCGAGCATAGACGCCACCCGGGAGCTGGTGTTCAGCTCTCTGTACAATTTCATAGGTATTCTTCCCTTTGTAAATATTCCTCAGGCCGGGGAACTCTTTGGCATAGATACTAAGGTGTCCGGGATAGCCAGTATTGCAAAAAAGTTTAAATCCGATTATATCATTTATGGCGAGCTCAGACTGGAAGGTGATGCCAGCCTGCCTGAAGCGCATATTATCCTCAGGCTTTGGTCCCGTGCCGAGCAAAAGGATATCTTCGAACGAAAATATACTTCTACCACAGACCTGGATATTTTCGACGTCATGGACCGTCTCATCATAGACAGTATACAGGCCGGCTTTAAAATCATCCCCCGTTTTGCTGTAGTAAACTTTAACGACTTCAAGATCCGGGATGACAGCTATACCATCCTGGTCAACAACAAAGCGATCGCAAAAGTACAGACCACAGACTTTAACAAGAGCATGAAGGTCCTGGCCGGCCAGGACTATAACTATATGATCATCCGGGACCGTGACCAGGCCATCATGATGAACCTGCACTCAAATCTTAAAGAAAACTCGGTACAGAATATCTCCTACGAGGCCCTGGCCCAGGTCACTATACAGAAGATCAAGGGAAAGCCTTCAGAACAGTATACTATACTTTTTAATGGAAAGCAGGTGGCAGAAGGCACGACCCTTACCAATCTGGATGTCACTAAAGAGCACAGCCTGCTCGTCACCGACAGCCGGAACCGCATCTTTGACAAGCAGAACTTCATGCTTATGGACAGCGAGGAAAAAGTGATCCGGCCCGGTAAGGTCCGGGTAGATAGCGCTGTACGGCTCTTTGCAGGGGGTAATAGCTACGGCGGACTGGGCTTCGACCTGGTTTTTAACAAGAACTTATGGATAGGCCTGGAAGGCAGTTACATATTCTACAACACCCAGATCAGCAATCTCTCTGTTTCAATAATTCAGGCCCACCTGGATATGGGATACCATTTTCTCCATCTCTCCGGACTGCGCCTGGGAGCCGGACTGGGCGGGGGTTACTATTTTACCACCCCCCTGGCCCATTGGCAGGCCATTTCAGCTGATCCCGGTTCCGGCATAGACCTGCGGATCTATGCCCAGGCCGAGTGGCTGCTGTTTTACGGACGGGCCGGTATTTCGTATAACCTGGCTCAGAATGCACCCGGGGCCTATGTGAGCCTGGGTTTTAAGTTTTAGGAGTGTGAGATGAAGAAGATCATTATACTACTTTTTATTTTATGTGTATTTAACAGCTGCGGGCTGTTCTTCCCGGCGGGGGTGTGGGGGGATCTGAATCCCTATATCAGCTGGGAGGAATACTCTCCTGGCCCTGGAAAAATAGCAGTAGGATATGACATCGAGAATACCATTGATATCGAATCCATGGGTTTGATACCTTTTTTAATCGGAGAATTACCCGCTTTTATTCCTGGTACTGGAACTTGGGATGTAACAGGCTTATTACCAGATGGCTCTGGGCCGCAAGTTTTAAATAGAATGTCTGATCGTATTTACTACATCGAATTCAGCATTCCCAGCGCTAACTATTTCACTTCAATTTTTAAGATAGCCAATTTCAACGTGAATTATTATACACAGGTAACTAACGATATTTGGTCAAGTATTGGATTGCAATCTGCCAGTCCTGCCCAAGCTATAATTATATCAAACTATATACTACTAAAAGTTGTCAATCCCCAAACTGTAATCACAAATAACAATGGTGACAGTGGAAACGGCTTAGTAGTTGAGGATAATAAAGTGCTGATAAACCTGGGAGCCAATGGTGGTTGGACTGCTGGGCTAACTCCTTAAATTACCAACTATAATAGCTCGATTGGGCATTTTAGATATAAAATACATTAAATTGCCTAATTATGAGAAACTGTATTTTTGGTATTGTCATTTTTCTTCCGCATGTTTGATTAACCTTAATCTGACTGGTTCAACGTTAATCAGCCTCTAATCTAATTTAATCCAGGCATACCAGAACCCATTTATTAAAAACGAAACAAAGATTAAAAACATGATCGAGAGTCATTGTATTAATCTACATATTCCTGAACTTAAATCTTGATCTGTTTTACTATAAATTTGATACTTCTACGAATAAATCCAGAGAATAATCCACACAAGAGCTAGCTGTGTATTCCGTTTGAATAATATAGGTGTACCCAGCCTTTATATTAATGCTCTCGTCAAAAATAGCATTAAAAGTGGAAACACCACCACCACCTGCAGTTCCATTTAACACCATAGTATAAGCAGTCAAATCAATGCTTGAAGTTTTGACCATATTTGTAGTCTCATATACACGTGTCCCCACAAATCCGCCTGAGATGACACCCATATTCAGGAAGTTGGTTAAATTTAGAAAGATTACAGAATCTTCCTGGGCATAAAACATCCATCGATGATTCGTGGCTTGAGCAGCACTATAGTTTATCGTGATTATATGATTTGAGTATTTCTGATCAGTGTACACATCCTTTACCATCCCCCATGAACCTGCTAAAAAGTCTCGCATTTCAAAGTATGAATTAACGGTTGTGATTAACGTGTATTCAGCTACGGCAGTCTCGGATTCTAAAAAACCCAACTTCCATGCAAAGGCCTTGATCTGTCTGTCTTCCTTTAGTTGAATCGGATCACCGGTATATATGTAATCAGCAGTTGCTAGTGGTGTCATACCATTAGTACTGTAAAATATAAGAACGTCTGATGTTTCATTTGATAAATAGACCATCGGATAATTAGAATAGACTCCTGCTGGTGGGTAAAACATAACTGATGATACCTGGGGATTATTTGCAATCTCCGGATCAATCCCACTGGTACAAGTGTAGAAAGCAATCAGAACTACAATAGACATTATAACAATCTGGAAACGAAATTTCATAATAAAAACTCCTGATATATGAAACTATAAACCAAACTTATCCTTCTCTAATTTCATTAAGTATACTTGATATTGTTAGTTTTTTCAAGATACTTATTGTTTTTAATATATATCACTATATATTTGAGCGTTAAATTTAGAATTTTTTGCATGAGAAAAATCAAACGATTTATATGTACCTCCAATTGATGTAGATGCAACCCTTTCGTCCCAATAATGAAATCAATTCTCTAATGACTAGTCCTGTATTTAATTTATATAAACCACCCCCAACATAAAAAAAACACCCCGGAGGGGTGTCATTCATCATGCTATACAGGCGGGCCTACCGTCCTAGGCTTTCAGCACCAGCCCGGTCTCTTCTTTAAAGTATTTGAATCCGGCTTTTTCATCTTCCACAAATTTAATGATACGGTCTACATTGGACACGGCAAAGACCCGCAGTACATTGGGCTGGCCGCAGATCACGCATACCATAGTCTCCTTCTTCATGGCGGCGGTGGCCAGGCGGATGATGAGCCCCACCCCGGATGAGTCGATATAGGTGACATGGTCGATATCGATGATAAATCTATAGATACCCAGCTTGACATAGGCGATGAGCTCTTTAGACAGGAGGGCAAAGTCTTCATCGAAGACGCTGACCTCACCGGTGATCAGTACCTTTGCCAGTAAATCGTCGATAATATTGATCTTTACATCCACTTAACACCTCTCGTTCGGGCATCCCGGCCCACTTCTACACTTACTTAATAATATCCAGCACTTCCTCTGAGTTTTGGGTCAGCGTCTTTTTCATATAGGTCACATTACCCGTAGTCCCCTGAGGCTTGATGTTAAATTCATCCATGATCTTGGAGATCATATACAGTCCCCGCTTTCTCATCTGGAACTTATCCAGCTTGTCGGGCGGCTCCAGGACCTTTTCTATAGCGGGTCCGTTGTCCTTGATGCGGATCTCCAGGGTGCGTGAGCTGGGGTCAGGGCCCCCGCTGATGTCCAGCCGGATCTCTATAGGCAGTTCCAGGTTCCACTTGTAGGAATGCTGCAGGATATTGAGAATAGACTCATGGATACAGAAGTGTATCTCATGGGCCAGCATATCGCCGTTTTCCACCAGTCTCAGCAGTATATCCAGCAATTCCTTTTCGAATTGTACGATCTGGTCTTCTTTGCCTGTGATCCTAAAGTTAAATATCACCCACGTTTCTCCTGGTCTATTAGGGATGGCACGCCCTCTCCCTAAATATAATACCCCCTGTTTACCGCAAAACAGGAAGTTTGGGATGATAAACCCACCCAATAATATACTATACACAAATCACGGAATATTTTCAATATATAGGATATAAATATCTCTGTTTTTTTTAAGGAAAAAGGGCTACCCCCTCCTTCCAAAGTATCGGATTTAGCAGTGAAGAAGTGAATATTTCAGTATATTTCCTGCCTGATGTCCCCCGGGGACGCCCTCCCTTATCCCCTGCTTGTCCCGGAGCCAGGATAATAGATGTTCAGTCCGGGGGGCGGGCACCCCTTTATACAGTGAGCCTTATCCCGGCACCGGGCCTGATGTGCTCCTCAGAGCCTTTTTATGATAGATTTGAGATTGCCGGCTGCTGCGCCGTGCTGTGATTGCAGTATTAGAAACGGAAGCTGGACCCAGGTTTCTGCTGATCAATACAGTGTTATTTCCGGTTCTGTATTACTCACAGAGAGCAGGGCCAGGTTTTTATTGGTCAGACGGGCTATGGCGGCATAACGGGTACTGAATATGCCCCGGGCAGCCAGGTCGATCACATCCTCTACATTAAAGAGGTCCCGCATGCCTTCGGTGTGGTGCCGGAAGGCGATGCCGTCGACCTGGCGCCGGCCCGCGATGACCAGATTCAGCTCAGGGTATATCTTCTCCCAGCTGTCACTGCTTACGCTGTACAGCAGTCTGAATTTATTGTCTGTGTAATGCGCTACCCTGGCATTTTTTTCACTTTGAGGGCCCTCTCCAAAGGGGTAGAGGTAGATATCCAGGTCACCCAGCAGGGGCCTTATCTCCTCATTCCAGCGCATAAAGTCATACTTCAGGCGGTATACCGGGACCTGTTCCAGATGCCAGTGGGTAAAGCTATGGCTGGCGAATATCCATCCCCGCTGTCTCAGGGCGGAGACCACTTCCAGGGCTTTTTCTCTCTCTTCCTTATAGTGGGGGTAATTACTGGTGACCCGGTAGCCCAGTATCCCTTCATAGCCGGTGACTCCGATGATGCCCCTGGCTCCCCGGTAGGAAAAGTCCGGATGATCCGCGATAAAATTATCAATGATGGTGATGTGCTCACTGTCATAGGACAGTACCAGCTTATCCTGGCTGTCCCGGGCCAGAGTAGCGATACGCTCATTGGTGAGGATGATGAGGGAGTTGATCCCGGCCAGGCTGAACTTCCGATAGTAATTGGTATCATCAAAGGAGATGATGAGGGGTTTCCTGCCCCGGCGCAGTTTAAGCTCTCTGCGCCGGATCATAACCCGGCCTTCATTCGTGGTACTCTCATAGACCTGATCGGGACGGACCAGCACATAGCCCCGCTCATAGAGGGACTGTATGATCTTTCTGAACTCACCGGTAGTCACATAATAGTCGTCAAAGCCCCTGGCTTCCCCGGAATGAAAGGCCTTTTCCGGATAGACGATGAGGCTGTGAAAAAAGATATGCTCCACCGGCCCCTGGTAATCCACCAGATCTTCGGGCTCAGGAACAGCCTGTTCTGCTATTTTCTCCTGGCGGTCCAGGGCCTGATAGTGGTATTGAATGGCATAGATGGATACCAGCAGGGCAGCCAGTATAAATATGAAAGAGATGTCCAGGCGTTTCTGCTTCCTCATGATGATTTCCCGTCCTTGAGATTACTCACCCCTTAGCACTAATATAACACTCTTTCCGGGCAAAATCAAGTGTGCAATGCATTGGGCGATATATTGCGAAGCCCCGCCCTTGGGTGCCTGGGTATGAAAATTTAATTTGACAATATATGCATTGTGCAGTAAAATTGCATTCAGGAGGAAGATATGCCTTTATTACAAGTACGGGATATTCCCCAGGATCTTTATGAAAGCTTATCTCAGATGGCTAAACAGGACAACCGGAGTATTGCCCAGGAGACTATAGTGTTGCTGAGAAAGGCCCTGAAACTTGATCAGGAGATCAAGCTTAAAAGAAAAGCAGTACTTAATGAGATCAGTAAGCTGGAACTGGGAGACACTTCAAAGTTTGCTGATCCGGTTGAACTTATTCGGGAGGATAGGGATCGATGAAGGTAGTTTTGGATGCCAGTGCCGCCATCGAGATTGTCCTTAATCGGCCTGAGGCAGGTTCTTTGCGCCTCTGCCTGGAACAGTGTTCAAGGGTCCTGAGCACCGATCTCTATAAAGCGGAAGTCGCGAACACATTATGGAAGTATAATAAAGCTGGACTGTTAGCTAAAGATACAGTTCTGGATCTCCTGAAGCTTTGTCAGAATCTGGTTGATGATTATTTTGATATCCGAGAGTTTAATGAAGAATCACTTATGGAATCGATACATCTTGATCATGCTATATACGATATGTTATATTTGACTCTGGCTCGCCGAACAGGGTCGGTCCTGCTCACAATGGATAAAAAACTCAGGAAAATCGCGGAGTCCCAGGGTGTAGAGACTGAAGGGGTTCGGTGATAACCCGAAAAATCACTACTCGATTGATAAAGGGAAAAATGGTTGAGGAATACCCTTACAAGGGAGCTTATGTATGAAATGCGGACACTGCGGCAGTGAAAGAATTGAAACAGGGATCGCCTGGGGCGTCAGCCACGAGACGGGCAATGTGGGCCTGGAATATACCCACAAGATCTTCAGGCAGGTCACTCAGGTATATTCCGATCTCTGCCTGGACTGCGGCGAGATAGTCAGATCCTATATAAAAGACACCACAGATAGAAAATGGGTCAAGACACCGGGCTCATTCGGCACCAAATAAAAAAAGCCTGCTTCCTAATGGAAGCAGGCTGCTTTTCGTTCCTTTCGTGCCTTTGGAAAAAAACAGAAAAAAGAGAGGTTTAGGGGGTTCAGGACGCGACTCTATTCGGGTTCCTTAATCGGCTTGCCCTTTGTACGGTATGTACGGTCAACGTTACCCTATTAGTCAGGGTACTTAGCCTCAAATCTCCAAACGGCCCTTTATCATGTTTTATTGCCAAAGGCCTAACAGAAAGGCGGATCCTCGGAGGAGTAAACTTTCATAAAATTAAAAACCTCCTGATTTCTTTTCAGTACAATTCTATTATATTATTCCCGGATAGTTTGTCAAGTCTTTTTTTATATATTTTTAAAATATTTTTTTTAAGTCTATATTCTATGGTAAATGCCCTGTAAAAAACGCACAGCCCTCAGGTGTTTAATGCATAAATACCTGATATATATAGAATTATATCATTTCATGTGTGTGCAGCCTTTATCCCGCCGGAAGAATATCTGTAATATTAAAAGCAATAAATTGACAGGGTAGGGGTATATGCTTTAAAATAAACGGAAAAATTTTGTGTAGTGCACAAAAAGACGAGGAACAGAAAATATTTTAGGAGGCTCATAAATGGCTGTTAAAGTTGCTATTAACGGGTTCGGAAGAATCGGACGTAATGTTTTCAAGGCTTATATGGAAAATTACAAGGGTGAATATGATATCGTAGCTGTCAACGACCTGACAGATAACGACACACTGGCTCACCTGTATAAGTATGACTCTGTCTATGGCATTGCCAAGGACAAAGTATCTGCTACCGGTGATTCTATCACCATCGGTGGAAAGACTATCAAAGTCTTCGAAGAAAAAGACCCTGCTAATCTGCCCTGGAAAGAACTGGGAATCGATATCGTTATCGAATCTACCGGTTTCTTTGCTACCAGAGAAGCTATGAACAAGCACATCCAGGCTGGAGCTAAGAAAGTCCTGCTGTCAGCTCCTTCCAAGAAAGCTGAAGATGTAGACCTGACTGTGGTTATCGGTGTCAACGAAAAAGACATCACCAAAGACATGAACCTCATCTCTAATGCTTCCTGTACCACCAACTCTATGGCTGCAGTAGTAAACGAGATCAATAACAAGTTCGGGATCATCAAAGGCCTGATGACTACTGTACATTCCTACACCAATGACCAGAAGATCCTGGATGCTCCTCACAAAGACCTGCGCCGCGCCCGCAATGCTGCTACCAACATCATCCCTACTTCTACCGGTGCAGCTAAAGCTATCGGACTGGTCATTCCCGACCTGAAAGGTAAGCTGGACGGATATGCTCTGCGTGTACCTACTCCCGTAGGATCTATCACAGACCTTACCATCGAGCTCAAGAAGTCTACCACTGTAGAAGAGATCAATGCTACTGTAAAAGCGCTGGCTGCTAAAATCAGCGATGTAGTAGAATACACAGAAGACCCCATTGTACTGTCTGACATCGTGGGTAACTCACACTCTTCTATCTTTGATGCCGGTGTGACAAAGGTCATCGACGGTAACATGGCTAAGATCGGAATGTGGTATGACAACGAGTGGGGATTCTCCAACCGTTTGGCTCATCTCACAGCTATCGTTGCTAAGTTAGTATAAGGCTATTATTTACGACGCTTCTTCGGGGGCGTCGTACTTGTATTTATCATATTACATTTTAGGAGGCCAAGGTGGCTATAGACAAAAAGACCGTAAAAGATATAGATGTAAAAGATAAAAAGGTGCTCATGCGTGTGGACTTTAACGTACCCATGAATGATGGCGTGATACAGGATGATACCCGTATACAGGCTGCGCTGCCTACTATAGAATATATCTTAAAGCAGGGAGCTAAGTCCCTGGTCCTCATGTCACACCTGGGAGACCCCTCCAAAGACGGAGCCAAGGCTAAAGAAAAGGCTGAAGCAGCCGGAAAAGCCTGGGACGAAGAAAAATATCTCAACGGAAAGCACCGCATGGCGCCTGTGGCCAAGCGTCTGTCCGAACTTATAAAAAAAGAAGTCATCATGGCCCCTGATACCTATGGCCCGGAAGTGGATAAGCTGGTGGCCGGGCTGTCCGGCGGACAGGTCCTGATGCTGGAAAATACCCGTTTCCATAAAGAAGAAAAGGGCAAGGATGAAGAAAGCCGCAGTAAGATGGCTAAAGAACTGGCTAAATACGGAGATGTCTTTGTCAACGATGCTTTTGGTACAGCCCACCGGGCCCATGCTTCTACTGAGACCGTAGCTCATTATCTGCCTGCCGTAGCCGGTTTTCTGATCGAAAAAGAACTGGACTTTATTCAGGACAAGGTAGTCAAGAACCCTGCCAAACCCTTTGTGGCTATCATCGGGGGAGCCAAGGTCAGTTCCAAGATAACTGTGATCGAAAAGATGATGGAAAAGGTCGATAAACTGATAATCGGCGGAGGCATGGCCTATACCTTCCTCAAAGCCCAGGGCTATGAAGTAGGAAAATCCCTGTGTGAAGATGATATGCTGGAAACAGCCAAACATACATTGGCTACCGCAAAGGCCAAGGGTGTAGAATTTGTTTTACCCGTGGATTTTAAAGTGGCTGATGATTACAGTCCTACTGCCAAAACCCAGATCGTAGATTATGACAAGATACCTGCTGACTGGGAAGGCCTGGATGTGGGACCTAAGACCACTGAATTGTATAAAAAGACCCTGAACGGTGCCAAGACGGTGTTCTGGAATGGCCCAGTGGGTGTATTTGAGTGGGATGCATTTGCAGCGGGTACCATGGCTATAGCCCATGTACTGGCAGATCTCCCCGGAGCTATTACTGTGATCGGCGGAGGGGATTCTGTTTCCGCGGTCAATAAAGCAGGTGTAGCTGACAAGATGAGTCACATTTCTACCGGAGGCGGAGCATCCATGGAACTGGTAGAAGGAAAAGAGCTGCCCGGTATTGTGGCATTAATGGACAAATAAGAGGGAATGATGCTCAGACATATAGTATTCTGGAATCTACAGGATAAGGACAAGGCGGCTGAACTGAAAAAGATGAAAGAGACCCTCTTATCCATGAAAGGAAAGGTAGAACAGATCAAGCATATAGAGGTGGGCCTAAATATCAAGTCCGGGCCTTCAGCCTTTGATATCGCCCTGGTGGTAGACCTGGCTGACGAGGCCGCCCTGGATGCTTATCAGGACCATCCTGAGCATTTTAAGGTAAAAGAATACGTGGGATCTGTGGCTGTGCAACGGGCAGTCGTGGATTATATAGTAGAATAAAACAGATAAAAGGAAGGGAGAAATATGCGTAAACCATTAATGGCCGGAAACTGGAAGATGTATAACACCATCTCAGAATCACTGGCTCTGGTAAAGGCTTTAAAAGCCAACTGTAAGGGTATTGACGACAGAGAGATACTGGTGGGGGTACCTTTTACAGCTTTAAATGCTGTAGCCAAAGAACTGGAAGGGTCCAATATCTTTGTCGCAGCTGAAAATATGCACTATGAAGAAAAGGGTGCATTTACCGGGGAGATCTCTCCTATTCAGGCACTGGATGCCGGGGCACAGTCTGTGATCCTGGGCCACTCTGAGAGAAGACACATCTTTGGTGAGACTGATGAATTGATCAATAAAAAAGTAAAGTCAGCTCTGGCTCATGGCATGTGGCCTATACTGTGTGTAGGTGAGCTGCTGGAAGAGCGTGAAGCAGGTAAAGTAGCTGCTGTGCTCAAGACTCAGATCGAAGGCGGATATAAAGGCCTGTCTATAGATGAGGCTTATAAAGTGACTGTAGCCTATGAGCCGGTATGGGCAATCGGCACCGGTAAAGTGGCCAGTCCTGAAGATGCAGATGATGCACATAAGATCATCCGCGACCTGTTAAGCAAGATGTATGATGCCAAACTGGCTGATCACACCCGCATTCTCTACGGCGGATCAGTCAAACCGGATAATGTAGATGGGCTTATGGCTAAAGAAAATATTGATGGTGCTTTAGTGGGCGGAGCTAGTTTAAAAGCTGAAGATTTCACCCGTATTGTGAAATTCCAGAAATAAGCTCCAAAAGAAGGTGATGTCTCTTTTGTTGTTGTTTTAGGGCAGAAAAAAGGAGATAGTATGACTATGGGTTGTTTTGATTTGAAGTCCGAATGTCGGGACGTGATGGAAGAGATCCTGGCCTATAAATGGCTGGAATCAGAAAAGGTGGGACAGGATATCGGAATGGCTACTGCCGCTGATACCTGGATCAAAAAGCATTATGATGAGTGGTTTAGTCATAATGCAGGAAAATATGAGGCTGAATAAGCTGTATAGCTAAATGCTACCTATTAACGGGGAAGGCTGCCTTTTTTTATAAAAGGCAGTCCATCCCCTTTTTTTAATCAAGACTGTGGGGGGATGAAGATGTCTGACCAAACACCTGTCAAAAAAACCAATAACGAAAAAAAGCCCCGCAAAAAACGTCCTTTTCTCAGATTTATTAAAAGACTCTTTGTCTTTTTCTTCATTATTATCCTCCTGGTGGCAGGGGCCTTTGGGGTAGCCTACTTTACGGTGGACCCTCAGATCCTGGTGACCAAGGCCTCTCAGGTCCTCAAAGAAAAGTATAATCGCGAGATAGAAGTGAGCTCGGTAAAGCTGTCCCTGATCAAAGGTATTGCCCTGGAGGGTATAGACCTGTCCTACCGGGGGGGATTCAGCAAGGGCTCCGCACTTAATCTCAAAGAGGCCAGTATACTGTACAATCCGGTAGCCCTTCTGTGGGGGGAGCTGGATATCATCAAGATCAGGGTAGCCGGATTTTACACCACTTATGAAAATATTATGGCTATCGCCAAAGATTTTTCTCAGGATGGGGCAGACAAGCCTGCACCGGCCCAGCCTGAAAAGCCAAAAGGGCCGGGCATATTCCGCCTCAAGATGAGGGCTATCGAGATCGATGACGCCCAGTTTGTGTACAATAATATCCCCCTTAATTTTAAAGCACTGATCAATCCCCGGCCTGACTTTAACCTGAGCCAGATCAAGGCGGAGATCTTTTCTATGTATGGTAAGATCGATATTGACGGGACTCTGGATAAGCTCAATCTGCATATCACCGATCTCAAGGCAGATAAATTCAGCAGCGGGATAAAAAATGTAAAAGTAAACAATGCCCTGCTCACTCTCATCAAAGAGAATGAAAATCGTTACACTGTGATCGGTAAAAGTGTAGATGTAGATGCGATGGGTTATCATATATCTACTTATACCCGCTTTGAAGGGAGCTATGGGATCAAGGGGCAGACCGTCCTCATACGCAATTTTGGCGTAAAAGTAAATCAGGCCCAGCTCTACCTGGACCGATTATCCTATTTTGTAAAAAACCAGCAGCTCTCTGTGAATATCACCAATATTTCAGCCCAGATCTCGGACTTTGTACCAGGTATAAAGGGCAGCGTGACCGGGAAGCTGGACATCGAAAAGGCCAAAGACACCTACATCACCGGCGAACTGATAGTGGAAGATTTTCGTTATAAATTTATCCGCGACGGGCAGCTCAGGCTGAAACTCAAAGACAACGCCCTCAATGGAACCGTGGATGTGGATACATCCGGGGGAAAGATGCTGCTCTCGGCCCGCTCTGAGAATGTCCTGACGGCTGCTACTACCCTGACCCTGGATAGTGATAAGTTTGACCTTTATCCTGTGATGCTTAACCTGCAGACAGATAAGGGTGCCAAGGAAAGCCCGGCTGATACCAATGCTGTATCCGGTAAGTCATCAGGCCCGGCTATGAAACTTCCTCCTATCATATTTAAAGGCAAGGTAGACAGGCTATCATTTAAAGATTATACCTTAGATGATGTGAATCTCACAGCAGTCTACCGCAGAGGGGACCTGGAGCTGGAGAATTTCAGCCTGGGATTTATCGGAGGTATTCTGCAGGGTTCCGGTACTCTGGCTGGCAACTTTTTCAGCGGGGAAGTGAGTTATAAAGACGGAAATCTCCGGAAGTTTTCAGAAAAATATCTGAAAGGGGGGAAAAAGCTGTATGGCAGGATCAATGCCAGCTCCAAATTCCGCCTCAATATCGCCAGCCCCCTCAACTCCATCATGCAGTTCGACCTGGATATGACGGGAGGTGAGATCATTAATTTCGTACTTATGGAAGAGATAAACAAGCTGCTCTATTTCATACCGGCTGAAAATATCCAGTATGACCGTATCCAGACTGCCCTGCAGATGCGGGACGGAATACTGGAAATAAAGAGCCTGGATTTTATGTCCACCGATCTTAAAATGATGACCAAGGGTAGCGTGGACCTGGAGAAAAAGACCCAGGATGTGAATTTGACGGTATCTATTCATGAAAGGTATCTGGAAGGGGCAGCCCTGGTCTCAAAGCCCTTTATCCCCGGAAAACAGGGAGATCATTATATCAACCGTATCCACATCACCGGCAGTTTTGAAAAACCCAGGATGGCACTGAACCCAAAATAGTCTACTTACTCACGTATACGAATTTAAAGCTGACATTGATGGTTTTCTGTTCCCTCAGGCCTTCGGGCAGAGGGCCGAAATTGCCACTGTACTGGATGGCATCCACACAGGACTTGTTCAGTCCCCGGTAACCCTGGCTTTTCACTACCTTGATCCGGGAGACATTTCCTTCAGCATCTATCTGATAGTTTACTATAACCTCACCGGAGCGGATGATTCCCTGGTAATACTGGAATACCGGGAAAAAATGCTGCCAGTTTTCTGAGATCTCTTTACTCATTTTAATAAAGTACTGGGCATAATCCTGGGGAATGGTAGCCAGGCTGATAAAGCCTTCGGAGTCCATACTTACATCTATGTCCTGCGAGGGATCATAGAAGCTCACCGTGGGATCACCCTCTTTCTGGCTCTCTTCCTGCTGCTGTCGGGGGGTATCAGCCTGATCGGACTGGGGCAGGTCCCGGGGATTATCCACGATCTTTTTGAGAGGGGGGGCAAATTCCGGGTTAAGCAGGTTGTAGTTCTTTTCACCCTGAGGGCCGCTGTCTACATTGGGCCGGTCGGATATAAAGCCCTCATCGGGGATCTCCTCACTGTTGAGGATGGTCTCTATGATCACATTGTCCTGACGCCGCTCTGCCAGGCTCTGGTCGAGCTGGGTGAGGCGCTGCAGGATGAGAGGGTCAGCCAGCTGCTGGATAATGAGCAGCAGGTAGAGGTGGACCACTACCGACAGGTAGATGAAAAGTAAGAGCCGGGGCTTTTTCCGGACGGGAGAGGATTTTATTTCCATGCCAGTATCACCATGGAGGAAGTGAGGCGCTGACGGCCCAGGGGTATTCTGGACAGGAGGTGGTACCAGGCTATGCGCAGCCATTGAGCATAGTCTCCCGGAGTCTTAAACCCGGCCCGGGACTTAAGCAGCTTAGGCAGGAGGCCGAACTCTACACCCCCTATAAAACGTACCCGGCTGAATCCGGCGTCCCTCAGGGCCTGGGCCAGGTTAAATCGGTTAAAATAAGACAGGTGTCCGGGCAGGTAGTAGTGATAATCAGGACCGGCCTGCTTAGCCTGCAGTCCGGCCATATTGGCTGTCTGTACCAGGAAGACCCCTCCTTTTTTCATAGACTGACAGATATTGGCCAGGGCTTTTTTCGGCCTGTATATATGTTCGACTACTTCTATCATGCTTACGATAGAAAAAAAGTCAGAGGGCAGGCTTATTTCCTCGATATTTCCTGTATAGAGATGCTCTGTACCGAAACGCCGGGCGGCATGGGCGGCGGAGTAGGAGGATACCTCCACCCCATAGGGATGGTAGCCCTTTTCCTGAGCCACGGCCATCAGTCCGCCGAAGGAGCAGCCTACGTCCAGAAAGTTTTTATCCTGTCCCGGGGTGTGGTCCTTGCGGCGTAGTATGTTAAAGCGGCGTTTCCATACGATGCGGGAGGCTTTTTCATTGTCCCGCTCATCGATATAGGCGAATGCTTTCTGCCCCTTGTAGTAGGCCTCATCGTAGAACTGATAAGCCTCTGATTCCGCGATATCCTGCTGCTCAAAGGCGCAGTCCGGGCAAAGATAGACATCAAAGGGAGAGTCAAAACGGGTGATAGTATACTTCAGCTGCATGTGCTCACAGCCGCATAGCCTGCAGGTCATAGTACCTCGCTTTTTATTCAACTCATTTTAAAGGAAAAGTGCCATTTGCGCCAGTGATGGGGGAGGTAGGTAATCTGTTTTTGGGACAGGGATTTACGGATTTAAGGGATGGGGATAGCGAAATCGACTCAGCGCGGGGATAGTGGCGGCGTAGTCTTAGGATGCGTCCTGATTTTTAAAATTTTTAAAACCTGATAAATCTAAGGCTCATCAATAAAAAATTCCAAATCAATATTTTCTTTTATACAAACTTTATATGTTGGAAAAGAAGGATCAGACTCATTTCCATTCCATGTTAAATGGATAATAGCATAATCTCCATTAATGAGCTCAAATAAAACATCATCATTACTTTTACATTTTGCTATAGCATAAGAAAGTTTTTCATGTAACTCATGCTGCAGACTCATTTCGCCATAAGCTTCATCAATAAGGCCTGATTTGATTTTGTCATCTGAAATAAAAAACCAATTGTCTGGTAACTCAAAATTCATCATTCAATACCTGCTGAGGTATTTGTTAAGTGTCCCATAACTATCCTAATAAACCATAATAAACATCTACCCATCACATTCTATCTGTTTTTAGCTAAAATATCCAGCATATTCTCCGATCAGTACCCGCTTAAACCCTGGAGCAATAATCCGTGTAAATCCTGTTAATCCGTGTCTAAAAACGGGGGATAAACGATGCCTATCTAAAGAAAAAGTGCTCGTCGTGTCAATAAAAAAGGAAAACGGTAATCTGTTTTTAGGACACAGATTTACAGGATTAACGGGATTTGGGGAATATGCCCATTAACCGAAAAAATAAATTCATAATAAATCATTTGCATTTTGAGCATCGAGGAAGGAAAGGAATTTTTCTTTAAAATATTCTTCTCTGGCCAGATAAGCTTCCATTGACAGACTGGGGATGAGCATCAATTCATCAATCAACTCCACATATAGGTCAGGCTTCTTATCCAGATTGTAACTGTAATAGATCATCCGGTCCTCAGCCGGACAGTATTTGCCATTCAGGTAGTACAGAGCTTTTATACCCTGCTCGATGGCTCTGTTTAAATTCTGATGCAGTTGTGCGGTGGCATCCCTCCGTTTCCATCTATCCGTTTTATAGTCATTGATCAGATAGCGGGCATATCTGAGAGCAGATTCATAATTGTTCTCTATTTGTTTCCGTAAGATAGTGTCTTTTATCCTCTTGATCTGCTTCTGGAGCTGAGAGCTTTTATCGAAAAGTATTTTTGATTCCAGAAAGGCGAATTTCTCCGGTTCCGGCTTACCTGCGAAATTCTCTATGTAATCCTGGTCACAGATCTTTATCTGATAATAAATACCGTCTGTCATGATGAAGTGCCCGGGTATGTGTGGATCTATATCCGGGCCCAGATGCAGTGCAGCGTCAAAACTATTGGTATCCCGTACAAACAGCATCAGATCTATGGCACCGCCATTCTTCCCGGGCCAGTAATCACCTCGGGCCAGGCTGCCTGATAGCAGACAGGATATGATCTTTGTATTTGATTCTATGTGCTGCTGGATAAATCTTTGGGTTTGCCGAAAGCAGGATTCAATATTTTGAGACTGTTGTTTTTTGACCTCATTAAAATCTATCATTTAATCTCTTATGATGTTTATTTATCATTCCTTTTTAAGTGATGAAGAAAAAGCCCAAGTGTCAACACTTCAGCCACCTCTCACATTCTACCTGAATCTCTGGAAAATATCCAGCATCTTCCCCGATCAGTACCCACTTAAACCCTGGAGCAATAATCCGTGTAAATCCTGTTAATCCGTGTCTAAAAACGGGGGATAAACGAGGCGTATCTAAAGAAAAAGTGCCAGTCGTGTCAATAAAAAGGAAAACGGTAATCTGTTTTTGGGACACAGATTTACAGGATTAACGGGATTTGGGGGATGTGGAATACGAATCTGGCACTGCGCTGGGCTGAGCCTGGGGAATGGGCTTAGTTATTTGCCGTAAATTCTTTTTCTCAACATCATTTACTACTAGTTATATTATTTATTGTATCAAAGGAGAAAATGTTGGAATAGCAGTTTTTCATTTTATCATAGGAAATAATAATAATTTTAAAATTATTCTGGAAACTGACGGATTTCTGTCTCTTTACATAAAACCGAGACCAATTTTTATCCTCAATGTTGTAAACATAGTAATCTACCTCATCATTACGGCCAGATAGATAGTCATCTCTTAACCAGAGGATTTTACCATCTGGAGTAGTTCCCAGTCCATCAAATGTAATAAAAGCATAAGGATTATTGATTAAGGTTCCATGTATAAAGATTTCCCATTTGACTTGATCACCTGTTGGAATATGACCATATTCATCTAAATCCAGTGTGTTGGGAAATGTTGGATAGGTTTTAATGCAGAAAACACTTCCCGGATCATTTACATAATTTATTTGTGCTGGATATTGATATTTACGATGAAAAAGTAACTCCAATTCTTTATTGTATAACCATAGTTCCGAACTTCGTGGATATGAAGAAAGTCCACCTCCTTCTGCCGAGATAGATTCGTTTTCCCAAATATAATCGTTCAATTCACTTTTTTGTAAACCAATACATTTATTATTAACAGAAAATATAACAGAATAGTAAAAACTCACTTTTTTTCTATTGATTATCATATCTATGGATCTCTTTTTTATATCCTGTTTTTCTTTCTTGCTAATGTTTAAGTAATAAGAGGTGGATACTTTCATTTGTTTCTTTTTTGTTACCTCCCCTTGAGAGTTAAATGAATAAATGCCAATTTCATTTGAATTTGTCAGTTTAAATACAAGTAGTTTATCCTTCAATAAATGAGAATAATGGGATAACCAAGCATCCTGATCGGAATGAAATGGCAATTTTTGTATAATTACTCCCGGATAAAAAAGATATTCCAAGCGTATATCTGTTTCTAAATATTTATTGTACAAACTTTCATTTTCACTTTGAAATAGTAAATACTTTTTTGCTACCCAACCCTTCATATTACCAAAATATATAAATGCCCAGTTCCCTGTAATTTCATGAACTATAAGCTTGTCGTATTTATACAATTGACCAATTATTTTATACTGTTTATAAGATTGAGTTTTCTCTACCGAAGTATCCCAATCTTTAAAAGTATCATCCAGTAAACGAATGTTAACATTATTTCCAATACAATAAACACTCTGCTGGACTTCATCTGTGGCAAAAATAATTGAGTTTAACATCAGAAAAAGAAATATAAGACGACATCTGTGTTTCACAGACAACACCCTATTAAGTTGATTCTAAAGTACGAAATATATCCCATAGCTATCCTAATACTTTGTAAAAAACACCTACCCATCACATTCTACCTACTTTCTGCTAAAATATCCAGCATCTTCCCCAATCCATACAGACTTTAACCCTGAAGATAATCCGTGTAAATCCTGTTAATCCGTGTCTAAAAACGGGGAGATAAATAAATTCAATCTATATCCATTTTGCTCTCAACTTTACTGTAAAATGAGCTTGTGCTATAATGAGCAAAATCCAGGGAGAGTGAAAATGAAAGGGATAATGGTATACATCATTTTAATGATATTAAGCTCATGCGCAAGTAAAAACCCACAGTACCCTCCTCAGGATAAAAACCCTGAAATACAGGCTTATCTGGAGAAAAATGCCATTCCCTTTGATATGTCAGATCAGGACGACTTTGAGAAAGCTGCGGCACAGGCATTTCCGGACATGATCGGCCATAAAGTGGTATTTAGCGGTGAAAGCCATGGTATGGATATCAATTATGATCTGGAATTGGCCTTTATTCAGTATCTTTATAAAAATAACAATATGCGTAATCTGCTAGTCGAGCTCCCGCTAAGTTTTAATTATGATCTGAGAGAATATATGAAGAGCGGAGCAGAAGAAATCCTGGATATTATCATGTCACGGTTAAAATACACCTCTATCTGGAGTACAGGATATAAGGCCTATTTGAAAAAACTGTATCAGTTTAACTCCACTCTCCCTGATCAGGAAAAGTTAAATTTTTTCTGTCTGGATATAGAAAATGATTTAAATCAGAGCTTAACTGTATTGACCAGGCTGGAATCTTTTAAAAAATATGCTGCTCTACCGGAGATTTCAAATTATCTTATTAGCCTCTCCAACAGACTGGACACTACAAATGTTATTCATCTCATGAAGATGTGCGAAGCGATCAAATCTCAATTCAGTCCCGGGGATTCAGAATTTTTCAGGAACCTGGTCGATAATATACTGTTCTCAAGATCAGTAAATCAAGCAGAAATGTTTAAAAAGATGTTTGACAGAGAAGAATTTATTTACAGTAATTTTATTAGGACGGCCCCCCAGGATAATAAAGGGTCATATTATGGAGAATGGGGTGCAGACCATACCTTTAGATACAAACAGATGAATTACAAAAACAGCCTGGCCAGTCTGATACATTATACAAAGGATACCCCGTTCTATAAATCCGTATACACTATACTGTATATTTATCCCCACTCAGTAGTCATGGGCAAAGATTATAAAACCAATAGTAATGAGAACTATTTTAGATATAAAAATCAAAAGATTGATTATTACCCCTATATCAACCCCGGCCGCATAAAATCTCCCAGTCTGGTCCCCGTGGACAAAGCTCAGTCTCCTTACCAGAAGTACCAGATATTCCCCATGTATTATATTTCTGGACAGCCTTCTACTAAATTTTTCCAGGGATTAGTCATAGTAAATAAAGCCAAAGCTTCCCGCCCTTTAGATAGCAGCTATTATAAATGGATAAATGTTGATGAAAAATGATCTGCCCTATTTGCCTCAGTGATAGGGAGGATCATGGTTCTGAGATAGGTTATTGTATGGAAGAGAGTCTATTATACTATTTATTTAGAGCATAGCGGGGCTAAACCGACAGGAATATTTCAGCATTTCAGGTCACGCTAAATAAAATTGAATGAGTGGCTTATGAGTGGTGATCAATGGATAATACTCTGTATATCTTCTTTATATGGTGCTTTTTTAATATTTTTGGCGTTAAACGATGTCAGGAATATAAAAAAAGAATGCTATATAGATAAGGATGTGGCAGTCAGACTGGGTTTGAGCTATAGTAGAAATTTCAACTCATCTTTTTTACCCCGACTCACTGGAAAACTGGAGGATTATGATCTGGAAATAGTGGAGTCTTCCGAAGCCTTAAGTCATATCGCCACTCTCAGCATTTCCAGTAAATTTTCTGTAAATGATACTTCCTGGAGTATCAAAATGAAAAATGAATCTAATTCAGGAGCAAAGAGTGGAAAAACAGGTGACCCTGAATTTGATGAAAAGTTTGTATTGGAACACTCTGAAGGATTAGGGTTTATTTCTTTACTTAATCATGAGGTGAAACAGCACTTATATACGTTAACTAGCTCAAGTAGCGAGTTTAGTATGGACAATAAAGGGATAAGAGTTAAAATTGAAATTGGCCGGGAGGGCCTTGCTGAAAAATTAATAGAATGCATAAACAGTGTCTATGCTGTCATGAGCCTGCTGAAAAATGATAATGCTGAAGTGAAAAAGAGTACAATCTATAATATATTTAATGATCCTTCAATCCAGGTACGAATGAATAACCTGTTTTTGCTGAATAACAATTTTGTCTATGGTGAAGAGATCAGGGAGATAAATCAAAATTGTCTGGCTGAAAATCATTTGGAAATGAGACTGTTAGCCGCTATTCTCCTAAACAGGAAGCTGGAACAGAATCAAATAGATCAGGTGATATATAGTAATCATCTTGTAAATTTATTGCCCCAGCTAATGCCACACATAAAGTCTGCAAAACTCTATAACTGCGTTCCTTTACTGATCAGCTATTATAAGTTTGTGGATATAGAGGTTGATAGATTTGTGATTATAGAGACCCTGGAACCTATGATAGATTCTAAAAATGAGGAGTTCCTATTACAGATTCTCGAGGGGAAAAACAGCATTGAATTGAAAAGAAAGTTATTAATTATTCTTGGACGATGTGGTAGCATGAAATGTATAGAGATACTCTATAAAAAATCGGTATTAAGTATAAACAGGCCATTAAAAAAAGAAATCATGTTAGCTATTACTCAAATACAGAACCGCCATGAGGTTAATGGTGAAAAAGGTTGGATATCACTTTGCACTCAGTCAGATACAGATGGAGGATTGAGCCTACCCCCATCAGATGAAGGTGGCCTCAGTATCAAAGAAGAGACTTGATTAAATTAATTCTCTTAAATCTAATAAAAATTAGCGTCGCCCGGTAAGAGCTTAAACTCAAATCCCCCCTCCCGTCGACAGGGAGAGCCCCTTCGGAGATATGATATAGAATATGGTGAAGACTATGGATAATGATTGAGCTCAAACACACTCAAAGATCCTTCATTACGTAGGACTCCATTCAGGATGACATATAAGTCAATAGTCAATAGCTGATAGTCAATAGTAGGCACTGTCTTTAAAGTCCGAGCCCCCATACTCAAACCGACACAAAACCTTCAACTAAACCAGGCTCCCCTTCACCGCCGAAGTCTGCCTGCTGCGCTCCGCATGGTGCACCCCACAATACGCCTCCCAGGGCTGACCTACCTTAGCCTACACCCCTCCGCCAGGACATACAGCCCGCTAGGCACCATGCCTGCTACACTACAGCAGACATTTCGCGGTGGTATGCACTCATGTCGCCCCATCCAAAAGGGAATTTTCTTTGCCAAGCGTTTCTTTTTTTCCTTAAAAAGAAATGCGGAAAGCCCCCCCGGTAGTCTACCGGCACCGGCAGCGGGTGGCAGCCCGGGCACCCCCTCCCGCCGACAGGGAGAGCCCCTTCGATAGTAGGGTACAGTGTAGGGTAGAGACTCAGGGTGACATATTAGTCAATAGTCTAAAGTCGATAGTCGATAGTCAAAAGTAGGCACTGTCTTTAAAGTCCGAGCCCTCATCCTCGAACCGACACAAAACCTTCAACTAAACCAGGCTCCCCTTCACCGCCGAAGTCTGCC
>CAZIAD010000018.1:0-55907 GCA_964537555.1 uncultured Brevinematales bacterium | reverse complement strand
TTACTCTTATCAGAGCAGATTTGTCCTCAAGTGAAATAACAATTTCCCTGGAAAACCTGGAAATGCTGGAAAGATATAAGGATGAAATTATCGGTAATGATGAATACTCCAGGTTCATTCAAAACGTTCACTTTACCAGTATTCGGGCGTACAAAGGTCTGGATAATACAGTTTTACTCATAGGTGGAGTAAATGAGTGGAATACCAATCTGTTATATACAGCAATTTCCCGTGCAAGGGTACAGTGTTACTTGTATCTGGATAAGAAATTGGAGTCTAACCGAGATAGTTTTAAGATAGATTGATGTCTATAGGAGTTTAAAATGAAAAAAGCCCAAAGATTAGAGTTAGATCTGGAGTATAATTCTCAGTATTGTATCTTCTTTGGGCTAATGTGATAAATCAGGATGATCCTGAAAATCCCAAAAAAAACCCTTGTGAACACATATTATATATTTATACCGATGAAAGTTGTGAATACAGATCATCGGCTTATCTAAAATACTTAAAAGATCATAACCTGGATGATGAAGACCTGGAAGACTATGATGATGGAATTAATGGGTTTTCAGATAGACTTGATATTCCTAACTCTTTCAAGGTAGCCATGTGTCAGGGAGCTCCCAGTTTTTTTGGAGTATATATCGGATATGCTAAGAGTCTAAAAGTTTAAGATATGTTAATTTAAGATACGTTTGATGCAATCTTTCATAAAAGGGACTTTTGACAAGATTTTACTTACCCACGGCCCCGTCCAGTAATACAGCCTAATAAGTATCCTACCCCACCACCGTGGCCGTAATACCTCATCCCGCCACCGGCGCAGCTCCATCACCCGGGGGTGCAGGGGGTCATCAAACACCGCCCCCGCGATCCAGCAGTTACCGGAGGATGACTTTGGCTGGGTATTCTGTGCTTTCCGGGGAGTGGAAGATTTGATGTCATTGAGGATATCCCGATTGGACTGGCTGGTACTCTTCCAGTAGTCTGCATTACTGTGAGAGGTACTACTCCGGGAGGAAGATGAGGGCGAGCTGGAGTAACCCTCTTCTTCCTGCCATAGCTTATCCTCTTTTACCAGGCGGTTGCGTTCTTCACCGGATACCAGGTTGATCTTATCTGCCTTTTCCGGGGAGAAGGTGATACTGGGTGATTCCATGTATTCTTCCATCAGGCCCGTAAAGCTAATAGTCTTGTTCTTGAATGAGTCTACATCGATACCTTTCTTCTTCAGATAATCCAGTCCTTCACTCCAGATAGTGATCTTAAAAGGCAGGTCATAACGGCTGTACTCCTGGAAGTTGATAAACACATAAGGTTTCTTATACTTCGTATATCCATGCTTGATCTGTAACACTCTTCCATACACAGTCACCATCTGCCCTTCATATTCCAGTAGCCGGTCCTTATCAAGGCCGCTGATCACCGGGTATTGGCTGACCGGTTTCTTACTCTTCTTCTTTTTGCTCTCGGTCTTTGAAGCAGCAGTATCCAGAGCCTTCCACTCAGCCAGGTCATACTTGCCACTGCGCCACTCTGCCAGGGAGGGTAGGGCTTCCATATCCAATTGGCATAGGAGGATGAAGTCTTTGGCCTTCTGCTCCAGTCCCTCGATCCGCTTGATCTCTCTCAATACCTCACTGGTATCGGGATGCTCAAAGTCATCACGTTTTAGGATGAGGTTCTCCCCATTGTAGTAGTGGTCCCACAGGTCGGGGTTCTTTTGCAGGGCCTCCAGGGACAGATCGATGACTATAGCGGAGAACCGGTCCAGCCGGGCATGAAAGTCATCCTCACTACGGTCCGGGTGCTGAAAGTTCTCGTGTCCGATCTCATGACTTCGGTTAAAGCTCATATTGGGAGTATACATTCCGTCATAGTCGATGAGCCGGAGATCCCCGGTATGATCTACCAGGATGTTCCCGTGCTGCAGGTCCCCGTGGGCCATTCCTGCCTTTTCCAGATTGGCCATTAGTGTGGCGAATTTCTTCTGAAGGTCAGATAAAGTTTCCGGGTCATCCAGGTTCTCTTCGATATAGAGGCTCAGTCCATCTGCTTTAAGATAGTCCATTTTAAGGGCCGGCCACCACTGGCCATTGATAGAGATAGCTTCCGGCTGGTATTCATAGGCCAGGAAGTCTTCCATAGGATGTTCATCAAAGAACGCGGAGATGGCCTGGTATCGTTCCTTCAGGAGGCTGATATCCCTGGTGTAACACTTAAAGGCATACTCGATTCCTTTTCCCTCCATGATGAAAAGCAGGCTGAAACCACCAGACAGTGGCCAGGGCATACCGGTGGAAGGATGAATACGTGCCTTGAGAGTCTTAAGGACTTGGTCATTGACAGTGAGCTGAGGATTCTGTATCGCGGTTTGGTATTCCGTCAGGGTGGGGAATGCCATGCCCTCTCCTTAGTTTTCTATTTCCATTAACACCATGGTGGTATCATCATTTTTTAGGATATGGTCTTTTCTGAGTGTATCGATCCAGTCATGAAACGCTTCGTTAGTCTTTAAAACAGGTATGGTCGCTGTTTTTCCCGAAATGATAGCCTCTGCCAGGGCATCGGTCGCCAGGATGAGGGTACTCTTGCCCCGGGGAAGGGGAACGGTACGGGATTTTAATTGACCGTTCTTCTGAAATAGATTATATACCAACTCAGGGGAGGTGTCGAATTCTTCTCCCTTTTCCAGAGGCCAGCTCCATACCAGCTTCTTGTCCTGGAACAGGATGATACAAGTGTCTCCTGTGCCGCCTACTTCCCACCATTGCTTGATGATCTTTTTATGATGATGAAGATAAAGCAGGGTAGCCGCTGCTCCGGTCTCCCGCATCTTATTCTCCACATACCAGGGTACTTCTTTTTTCTCTAGCCCGGATTGAAATGAGTTTCCCAGATCTTTTAACAGGGCAGGTGTAATTATCTGGTAGGGAGGAGTGCTGAGATGAGTACACAGGTATTGAGCCCACTCCCGGGAGTACATCCCTTCACTGGCTCCATCACTGAGGACGACCAGAGAATGGTCTGCAGATACAGCCCAGGCATCTTCATTTTCCTGGGGAGTGTTTCCATCTTTAGGGACTGAATAGGTATGGGTGATCCGGTACTTCATCGTACCCGGGTGGCCCTGGTGCCGATATCCATAAAGGAGATCACGCTGGCCATATCGGCATTGTAGGCATAGCCCCGGCTGCGGGGAGTGACATCATAGCCGTCCTTACGGGCCAGTTCCTCCATGAGAGGAGTGAGCTTGCTGGACATCCGCCACAGTTTGGCCGCGTATTCATCCCCGGTGTGAGGTTCCTCATCTGCGAACAGGACAGGGGCAGGGGAATGGCTGCTCAGGTGCAGGTTATATACCAGGATATTACCGTCATCAGTATGGAGGCCCATGAGCTTATGAGCTGTATCTTCAGGGTCCTGGTCTGTAGATTCTCCATCAGTGATATTGATCAATATCGGGGGAAAGCTCTGCATGTTTCGGTCACACCAGTCAAATAACAAATCTGCAGCCTGTTCGTAAGCCGCGTTCATGGGAGTACCGCCACTGGCTTTGGGTTCAAACCATACCGGCCGGCGGGTGACCTGTGTCCCGGTATCCCCGTTAGGGCCGGTGATCTCTTTTTCGATTTCATCGATCCGTAAGGGATTGTTGCCCACTTCGGAGATGGGATGGAAGTATCCGGAAGAGAGGGCTCCCTTGAACCCATTATAGACCTTGTTGTTGCCGTAGGCGATCACCGCCAGGTCAAAGTAATCACGGATGCCTTCCGCCTTAGAGCATTTTAGTACCAGGTCGGATATCATACCGTTGAGAGAATCAGCCACATGCTGGCATAAGGGGATGCCGTTAATATTTTCCTGCATAGATCCGCTCTGGTCTACCATGAAAATAAACGCGCTGGGATTTTTACGGGTTATTTGTTCCTGGTACATAGGCCCTCCTAGTCTTTCTTAATCACTAACTCATCTTTATATAGCGTTTTAGGCGGCATCTGGTGTGTCACCAGGCTCCAGGTGATTCGTACAGCTTCATTTTCCATTTGGGAAGAGATGAACAGGATGAGATAGGGGTCCTCTCCATAGAGCGAGGTATAATCCAGAGTCTTGTATACCAGCTTTTGTTTGTCAAAGGTCTTTTCAGTACTGCCCAGGTTTATCTGGTAATTGAATCCACTGTCGATGATCTTCTTGCTAAGCACTTCTTCAGTCTGCTTTTCCCATTTGTTCTTGAGAGATTGATCACTCAGTACAGCACTGAATATACGGAATTGTTTCGTAGTGGACTGATACTCTTCCAGGGCTGCTATAAGGCCGGTAGCCTTCACTTTGATAAGGTTATTATAAAATTCACCGGGAAAGCTCCTCAGGTGAGCTGTATGGCCTTCTTTGACCATCTTAGGGGGAAGATCTACCATTCCTGTGTAGACTATTGTGCCATCCGCTACATCCATCAGTTTGTATCGGAGGCTGCCCTCCGGGAGGATTGTGGCGGTCAGGACAAAACGGGCAGACAGGTAATCTCCCATCTTCGCTGCCAGGTCTTCACTTTTAGTAATACCGGATAGCAGGAGTCTCTGCTCTTCCATGAGATACTTCAGGTCTTCCTGCCTGGCTACCACCTTTATTTCCGGAATACGGCTGAATATCTGGAGGATCTGCTCTTTCCAATACAGGCTGACATCGGTATCATATTCCTTACCCTGTTCCCTGACCTGGTAGATGGCCAGGGTAGGATTATTGACTGGGAGAGCCAGAGATTCCCATTGTTCACTAATTTGTTTTTCCAGGGATTGTTCTGACTTGCAGGAAACGAGTAATGTCAGGAGGATGAATAGAATACTAATCTGTTTCATTTTGTAATTCCTCCGCAGCTTCGTATTCCAGGTCTTTTAATTTCTGTTCCAGAGCAGCAATATATCTGGACTCAGGAAACCTCTCTTTGAACTGAGTCAGTTCCAGTTTCATTGTACCGGCTTCCTGTATATCATTCAGCTTTTGATACCAGGATTCTTCTTCCTGGAAATGAATCTTATCATTATAGTGTTTCTCCCACCTGTCATTGAGTTGTTTGTATTTGGCATGAGTGGGAGTATTAGTATCCGGAAATTGCTCCAAGAAGGTCATGTAGTATTTCCGAAACTGGGGATAGTTCATTGTATCCTGGTCATCCATATAATATAGGGCGTAGTAGGTATTGGGATGTTCATGCAGTTTATTGCTGAGTTCTGTCATTAGCTTAAACTGTTCTCGCTTTTTAAGGTGTGCTATATGCTCTGTTTCAAATTCCCGGATACTGGCCTGTATGCCCAGGAACTTTTTATTCTTTATGTTGGTTGTCATGATACCCAGTTGTACTCTGGCTTTGTAGTAAGGGCTGGTATAGTGCCGCAGGATGACCAGCCCGGCAATGACCACAATAACGATTCCGTAAAACAGGAGATGAATCGGCTTGAATCGGTATGTCTTGATCTTCTGGCCGGCTTTCTGAACTACGGGTTTCACCTTCTGTTGATAGAAGGTGGACATAGGGGTAGCATGGGAAGAGGATGAATAGCTGGATGAAGAAGTACTCTTGATAGAACGCAATACATCCTGATTCTGCGTGGTGAATTCTTTGGGAGCTTTTTTTGGAAGACTGCCGGAGGAGGAAGAACGGGAAGAACTTTTAATATAGTTCACCGATTTATTCTTATCTATTCCCAGATCTTTCAGGATCTGATCCAGTGCCTGAAAGACCTCCGGCGCCAGTTTATTCCTGAGTTCCTGGTATTCCTGTTGCCTGGAGGATAGGTCCTTTTCGGAAGCCTTCCAGATCTCCTTGTTACTGAGTCGTGTATATCCCTGGGCAGTCAGCCATTCATCCAGCTGGTGAGATAACTGGCTTTGATCCTCGTGGTAAAATGAATACAGCAGAAGACAATAATCACGGATTTCCTTCTCCACCTTCAACTCCTTGTAGAGTACTATTGTACCTTTTCAATGGATATTATTCAACTGTTGTTTTCAAAGTGCTTCGTTTTCCATGAAGTATGAAGTATTTTCAATTCCGGGGCTTGTGTTTATACTTAAGTATACGATGCAGAGGTGACAAATTCTGTCATAGCAAATAAAAAAAGGAGAAAATAATGAAGAGCGTGTTTTTGGAAGCACCCCCAGAAGAAGTCCAAAAAAGGAGACGCATGACTCGTGATGAAATAATCCTGATGAGGCAGATCTAGTATGCAAAATGGAAAGTGCGGGTTGCTGAACGTGAAAGTGACAGCCAGAACGCAGAGGTTTAAATTCTAAACCCACACCTAAAAAATATCCTTTTACCTGGGATGAAGAGAAAGAATGTACTAAATGGAATTCCCTTTTTCTTCATCCCTTTTTTCTTTTTTCCACTTCTCAATATCTTCTTTAATTTTCTTCTGTTCCTGTTGCCACTGTTCGAGTTCAATAAGGTAATTATAGTGGATTTTCTCCAGCATTCCCTCGTCAAGATATATCTCTTTCACAGTTAGATCACAGGTCCAGTAGGGGCCTCTCTCTGGATCGGTATGAGTGGTGAGATTTTTTTTGATCCGGGGATGGTATGTTAGGTCAATAAACCGGCTGGAGACTTTTTGGCCAAATGACTCAAGTACTCTCATGGATAGTAGATTATTATATACGTTTTGAAAATAAATAGTGAACATATCCAGATTCGGTTCACATGGAAGTCGTGTACCGTGAGGAAAATTAGCATCATCGGTTAGTGTGATCAACCAGGAAAGATAGGTGCCCATTGCGGAGTCATTGACATGGTTTAGCATCTCATAGGGGTCTGCATATTCTTGAATTTGACTTATCCAGGTATCAGTCGGGTTATTGATATGTTTTGCGTTAAAGATGTTTTGCTTTGAGTGTTTCATATAGACCAGGTTTGCGGGAACAGGTTGATCAAGAATATACTTTCCATCTTGTGCTGAGAAAGCAAAATCACAGAATGCTATCCCCAGGCATTCCGGGGGTATATCTCCTGCAGAACTCATCTCCAGATATTCAAACATAAATCTGGTATCATTGTCTTCCTGATTCATTTTTATCCTCCTTGGATATTATAGTATAGATTGCAGGTATGACAATAGCTGTCATGAATTGTAGATTCAGGTTATACTCTATCAGGAGGGGAAAATGGAAAAAGACTATCCTTTGCAGGGCTGGTGTAAAATGTATGAGGCTAGGTATATCTCTAATCATGGGGAAGAAAAACCTACAGCGAGCTATGAGCTTTCTCTCACGGGATTTGGGGTTAATTCTGATGCTTATTCTGTGAATGACTACTATTGGCTCTTTGTACAACTCAAAGAGAGGATATGCCAGCTGATCATTGAATGCCATGGTGTGATTTTTCAGGTCAATGAAAATGACATTTTGTTTTCTATGAATACATCCTTTTCGCAAACATTGAATAACAGCCTTATTGAGATGAAAGGACAGACCTCAGGTCAAATCAATTATCACTATCAAGTGAGATCCATTTCCCGAAAATTCGACTTTTACGATGGTGGAATATTTATATATTCTCTCAATTAATCTATTCTATGATTCTGATTTTAATACATTCACATTCCTGACTCATGTCTTCAGTAGAATTGAATTATCTATGTATGATAAATCAACTAATCTTCTAAACATACAAT
Organism: uncultured Brevinematales bacterium; assembly: GCA_964537555.1. Lineage (GTDB taxonomy): Bacteria > Spirochaetota > Brevinematia > Brevinematales > CAYRWR01 > CAYRWR01. Next base: position 48,237 of record CAZIAD010000018.1, on the reverse strand, counting down.
ACTAATAATATAAATGTAACAGACTCGACCTACGGTCTCGTCTTGAGACAAAGGTCTCTTCTCTTTTGCTAGGGTACATTATAGGGAGGATGAGGTTGCCGGCGAAAATAAGGAGCGTGTAAACCCGCTTCAATCAAGATGATTCTAAAATATACATCTATACAAAAGTCTGAAAGTCAGAATGAATAATTTTATCGTAAATTTCTCTCATCATATTTTATATATCTGCATTCAGAAAAATGAGTGACTTAATTTTTCCTGATACATTCGGAGTATCTAAAGTAAATCAGTTCTAGAGTCTTCTCTTTAAAAAATCACAAAAAAAGTTTTGGGTTTGTTTTATGAATTTCGAATCACCCGTGTATAATAAAATAGATAGGTATAAACCTGTTATTAGCATACACGATTCATAATAGTTATGGTTTTTGCCTGCAAAAAAACTTCGAAATAGTTTCGTTGTGGCAAAACTTTTGGTGTATAATCACTTTGAAAAGTAGAAATTGAAGGTAAGAAAACAAGGATTAAGGAGATATCCAAAAGAATCTAAAAAAAGAGTTTTATGTTTGAAAAACGTTTGGTGTATAATTGATTGGTATTTCTTTGAAAGGGAGTCCTGGAAGAGAAATGATAGTGTTAGAAGAATAGCTCAAAACAGGAGGAAGCTATGCGGTTAGACGAAAAAACCACAGAAATGATCAATCAAATTCTGGCAAATATGTTTCGCCAGGAGAATGGTTATTATGGCAAGAGGGTGCAGAAGAATGGAAAACGTAAGAAAGAATCTTACGAGACAAAGGATTTTGAAGATGCTCTGTACGAACATCTGGAATGGCGGAGAGATGTAGCGGGAAAAAATACCCATTTTGAATCGACGTATTCCCATGATCAGGCACAGATGCAGTATAGTATGAATACTCCATATCTGACCAGAAAAAGCATCACAGAGGCATTCAATGAGTATTTGGAGACCAAGGGGTTAGAAAACCTTTCCCAATATACTATGAATCAGAAGAAGAAACTGGGTGTGCTTATGAAAAACAATCGGGATTGGACCTACCTGGATCATTTCACTCAGGATACCATCAACAAGTTTACCGAGAAATTAAGAGACGAATCCTCTGATTCTACTGTAAACAAGATCATCCAGGAACTGACTTATTTTATCAAATACTGTAGAGATCTGAACTATTTTAATCCACCCAGGTTTCGTTTCTTCCACCATAAGGATACACCCAGGCAGGTCATTTACACAGATGATGAGATCAAACGGATCTTTAGTCTGGAACTCAAGGAAAACGATTATGATTTCTTTATGTATCTACTGACTTTATTTCTCACCGGATCACGGCCCAGTGAGATTGTTTTTCTGAAAAGGGAAAATGTGGATCTGGAGAACAATAGAATTCATGTGTTTCAGAACAAAACCAAGAGATGGAAGAAGATTCCCATTCTTAGTGAACTGCGACAGGAACTGGTTGCTTACTTCAAGATATCTGGTTACAAAGAGTTTTTATTCAAGGGACATAGGTACAACATAGAGTATTATCAAAAGAAGTTTAAGAAACTCAAAAAGAAGATCGGTATAACCGGGAAGCAGAAGGACCGCTATACCTTTCGCCATACCCTAGCGACAATGATCACCAAGTATACAAATGATCCAAATGTTGCCAAGACTATACTGGATCATAAGGAGATGGATTTTACCTTGTACAACTATGTAAAGTATGATAATGGCATCCTTGAGGAGAAGCTGAGCCCTCTCACTGATATCCTGAGATCAGATGAGGAAGAAGATAAGGATGAGGAGTAAAAGTTGAGGAAGATTACTGATTACAACATCATGGAAGAATCATTACAGGAAGGTGAAGAAGTAAGGTTTATTGTCAGAAACAATAAGGTTACAGGTTATAAGGATTTTAAAGTCCGTTTGTTTAAACAAGGAAATGATTTTACAAAGCAGAAGAATGAGTTCATACAATTTGTAAGGGAGAAGATTCATTTTGATGCTATTCTCAATAAGATCAACCAGAAGCAATTGACCTTGTGGATGGATCTTCCTGTAACAGAACTTGCTATCCATCTTTCCACTGGAATGAATAGTTATCTGGAGGAAAAAGTAGTAAGTACTTCCTATTCAAGAGTAGTGAAACAGATGTTGCGAAAGTATATGCAGAAGGTTGATCTAGGTGAAGTAATCGAGGATGTGTTTTTTGGTACAACCAGTATGTATACAAAATATATCGCTCGAACACTTGCAGAACAGATTTCCCATATCTATAAAAATGACAATAGAAATGCGAGAATTCTGGCGGGTGCAAATGTTGGAAATCTGAACTCAATAAATACTAGCATTACTGATCATTTGTTTGAACTGGCAATATTCATGAAAGGAGATGGAGAAGATTTTGGCTTTGTTCCAAGGACTATGAATTTTCTTCATAAAGAATTGAATCTGGGAAGAGATACTGTCACGAATAATGTTACAAAACTGGAGATCATGGGAGTATTAAAAAGGGTGCAGAAGTCGTATCATGATTTTTTACTTGCTCAGAGAAGGTGGCATTGGTTCACGAAAACCAATCAAATTGAGATCAAAAAGGAACATGGGGAACTATACGAAATTGAACATATAGGAGTGGATGAAGAAGTTCTGAATCCGTGGATTGATTTGAAATGCGCATTTGAGATTGTAATAGAAAAAGGAAACTGGCAGAATCTCAATGATGATATTGTTTATTATATACTGAGTTATATCTCAGACCAATTCCGTGATTATCTTATTCATCACGTAGATGAAGCTGATCTTCCCTGGGAAATTGTTGAAAGTAAAAAGAAACGGGATCGGTTTACAAAGGGGATCGGGGTCAAACCAAAGAATTTCATATATCATAAAGGTAAAGATAGTAAGGTGGAGCATTCTTTTGATTTATATATTGATCCTGTGAAGATGATAAATATGAAGAAGAATCCCGTTTTTTCAAAAGATCCCTATAAATCTGCTCAAGAAAGAAGTCTTAGTAATTTTGATATCTATGACCAAATATATTATGTAGGGATATGGCTGAAGGATACTGTTATTGGCTTTTATAAATCGAAGTTCGTAGATACTGATCCTGATAAGAAAAAGAAACTCCCTAAAGAGTTCAATTTTATGAATTTTCTGGACGAGATTATAGAAGATTCGGATGAAACATTAGCCGAATTTCAAATGTATGTATATCGCAACACATATACAGTTCATTTTCAGAGAAGAAATCATCAGCGCATTTGTAGTTTATTATTTAACCGTCTTAAAGCAGGCCTTAAGTCACAGGTTTATTTTAAAATGACAAAGAGGTCATTTATTAAAGATGACCGAATCTCTGATGATGGTAAAGAGAATATCATTGAACAATACATGAATAATCCTGATCGTGAACCTTTACGTTTTGAATTTGTAAATAAAATTGCTTACCACATGCTTGATCCGAATGTTTCTCTACTACAGCATATCCAGGACTGGCTGAATTCTATTATCATTGATGAAGAAGGAGGTTTTAATGATCCAATGGATACAGTCAGGGCATTGTGGATTTTGAGACACTATTTTAATAGAGGTAATTCAGGTGTACATTACATGACGAAGTTAACGGTGGAATTTTTAATGAAGTATATCTCAAAAAGGAGTGATGCAAAAAGATTAAAGTTATATGATGAAGAATGGAAAAAAATGAAAAAAAGATGAATACGCAAAGTTGGTTATTTTTATATCTCGATTTCTTAGTGCTATTTCTCTCAAGTCTGGTTGAGAGATTCTAAACTAAAAATCCCATAACTGATGTTCATTCCATCCTCTTGGAAACCCCATATGTTTTAAAAACTTCTCATAATCTTTGGTGGATAATAATTCTTTTAGACGATACTTCCACTCTGAGCTTTTAGCCACTTCATCGAGAATATATAAAAACACGGAAATAATACCGTACATCCTCCTGTTATCAATGGTGAAAGGGTTGTGGAAGATTGGCAGGTGATGAGAACGCGGCATGAGAGGCCGGATACCAAATTCTTTATTCCACAATCGGGAATGATGAGCACAAATATTTCTGACTAACCTGATATTCAGTAGCCAGCTTCTTAATATCATGGGAGATACCCCAAAATAATCACTGACTTGTTTTTGAAGTAAATAATCCATTTTCTCATACATGATAACCAGAGAACCAAAAGTCATGATCTCAACCATCATCCATATAGGAGGGAGTTCATGCTCTGTACCATGTTTCTCTTGGAAATTTAGGATAAAGACTTCTTTACTATCTGTATAACTTTTCTTCAGTGTCTTTATCATTTTTTCAAATCCATAATTTGAGAAACCATGATAAAAAGTTGGATCAACATAAGAAAATTCTCCAGTCGTATGTGAGATGGTATGTGAGATAGCATTTCTCAGAGATATTTCAAATCGTTCTATCGCATCCAATATTAAAAGTCTTAGGCGGCGATCAAAGGTGTAATATGCCCATACATCAGAGAACTGAGTGTTTTCCCGGAATGTATCATCTCTGTTCTGAAACATTCTCCAATAACCGCTTAAACGATAATAACTGACATCCCGGATTTTTCGCATGATGAATTCTTGATCACCTTGCATCCCTCGCTGAATCAAGAGGTCTGATAATTCTTCGAAGGAAAGAGGTCTTTTATCGAAGCCCATGAAAATCTCCGCAATAGGACATGAAAAAACCCGCCAGAATGCGCGTACCATAAGGCATAGGCGTGGCGGGTATGTCTTTCATTTGATATATAAGTATATCGTTAATTATCGTCGATGTCAAGAGAAATCTGAAGAAAAATTTTGCGATATTACATGAGTTTTTGCTTTCCATTCAAAACGCCTCATCCATCTTCCGCTTCCTTTCCTCCAGGCTGCGGTTGATATAGTGCTTGGCAGTGATACTGATATCCGAATGTCCCAGCGCCCGGGATACGAGCTCGATATCCCCCGTCTTGTTGATAAGCCTGGTCCCGAAAGAATGTCGATAGGTATAGAGGTTGTAATCTTTAGCAAATCCATACTTCTTCTTGAATCGTGAGAATTGTTTCCCGTAATATTCCGGTCCTTGCTCTATGCCTTTAAAGATATATTCTCCATATGGCTTATCCATCATTTCCTGGATTTCCTGTACTTTATCCCTGGGGATAATGATCACCTTCATGTTCCGGGTCTTGGTCTGATAGACGGATATGGACCGCGTTTCTATGTCGATGTCAGATACTTTTACTCTTAAGGCTTCACCTGGCCGGCAACCGGTATACCATAAGAAATCCAGATAACGCTTGAAATCGATACGCCCGGTCTCTTCAAGTATATCCATCATCTTCTGGAAATCCTCCTCCTTGATGGTGACATCCCTAGAGCTGGTCTGATAGGAAGGGAAGACCAGGGTCTCATAGGTTGAACGTGAGAATTTTAACTTCCTGATCGCGTGATTGAGGAATGCCTTGATTTCAGCTATTATCTTGCGCATGGTGTCGTTGGAATAGGTCTTACTTAATTTGTCGACCAACCGGTTGATATGATCCTGGTCAAAATCAAAGAAGTCTTTTATCTCATTGCGAAGAAGAAGTTTCAGGGTGAGGTTCTTCATATTGAGTGTCGATTTGCTGAGGCCCTTGATCCTGGCCAGGTCGATGTATTCCAAGTAGGTGTGTTTGATCGGATCATTTCTTTTTACCGGGATTGAGCTTTCGTCCTGATGATGCATGAATCCGGGTATAATACCTGATGTTCCTTCTATAATATAGGATTGTATTTGAGGGATTGAAAGGATCTGCTTCTGGTATTTCTGAAAGAGATAGAACTGGTAGATCGCCTCTGCTTCGTGCTTCTTCTTTGTCTTCAGGGAGAACTTGATCTTCTTTCCATTGACCTGTTCCCGGATGTAATAATATCCGTTTGTGTGCTTTGTTAAGGACATAAAAAAACTCCAAACCTACATATTGAGTGGCCCAAAAGTGGTACCAATTTCAACTTGTTAGATTTGGAGTTATACCTAAGTCAAGGAATATAGAGACTTAGCTCTATATTCCTGAAAAAGGTCGATGGAGGGAGGTGGATTCGAACCACCGTAGGCGATGCCAGCAGATTTACAGTCTGCCCCCTTTGGCCACTCGGGTATCCCTCCATAAGTGAACAATATTTTAAGAGGGATTTGTCAGTTTGTCAAACTTTTCATTTAAAAAAGTATAGTCCTATACATTGTCCATATTATACTTTTCATTTTCCATGCTTTATAGTATAATATAAGAGTATATATTGAGGTGGTGACTTTTCATGGCTATGGAAATTTTTGAAAAAAAGACTCAGTATGCGGTGATCGGCCTCGGTATTTTCGGTTATAATGTAGCCCTGTCCCTGGTAGAGGAGGGTGCAGAGGTCCTGGTGATAGACAGAGATCAGTTATTGATCGATAAGATAAAAGAAAGGCCTGTATATCCCTTTGTGCTGGATTCTACCAATGAAGATGCTCTCAAGGAAGCAGGAGTGGATACCGTCGACTGTGCCATAGTCTGTATCGGGGTGGATATGATAGCCAGTATCCTGACTACCCTGATACTAAAGAATTTTAAGATCCCTAAGGTCATGGCACGGGCCAATACAGAAGAACATGCTCAGATTCTGCGATTGATCGGAGTAAATGAGATCATTCAGCCGGAAGTGGAGACGGGAAAGAAACTGGCACGACAGCTCATGGGACAGGGGGGATTTGTCCTGTCTTATGACCAGATCTGGAAAGACCATGCTATAGTAGAGCTCAAAGTAAGCCAGGTCATAGCCGGTAAGACTCTGCAGGATCTGGACCTGAGGCGAAAATACAGGATCAATGTAGTAGCCATTAAAAATCAGGTACTGAGACTGGATGATCAGTTCCAGAATGTCAATGATTATGAGATAGATGAGGTACCCGACCCTAAAGATACTCTGGTAGAAGGGGATGTTTTGATAATTATCGGCCGGGTCGATGATATTAAAAAAGCAAATACAGTGTTACAAGGCAATCAATAGATGATTAATGAATTTGCATTTATTAAAGAGATCAAAGATCAGTTCCCCCTCCGGAATCCTCATATACTGGGGATAGGGGATGATGCTGCCCGTATAGAAAATGACAGCCTGGTGTGTACAGATGCTGTAGTGGACGGCTCTCATTTTATCCGGGGCAAGGCTGACCTGTCAGATATTGCCTATAAAAGCATGACGATCAATGTTTCTGATCTCTGTGCAATGGGGGGCTATCCCCAATATGCTCTGATCACCCTGGGCCTGCCTCAGGATACCAGCCGCAAAGAGCTCAATGCCCTGATCGAAGGATGGAAGGCTGCTACTGAACAGTTTTCCTTTGATATTATCGGGGGGGATACGGTATCCTCTGCGCTTATGTTTATCTCTGTGACTATGATAGGTACTCCTTTTAATGGGATCTTTACTAGATCGGGAGCAAGGGCTGGAGACCTGATCTATGTCAGCGGTACTCTGGGTGACTCCCGCATGGGATTGGAGATGATCCTGGATAGTCTGAAATACGAGCTCAGGAACCCCGAATATTTTTATGCCCGGCATTATGCACCCCTGCCCCGTATGGAGCTGACCCGCTATCTGGCTAAAAACTGTAATATTAATTCCTGTATTGATATTAGTGACGGTATGGGAGATGATCTCTTAAAGCTGGTCCATGCTTCCCAAAAGGGATTTTTCCTGGAAATGAATGAAATACCTCTGGCCCGTGATGAAATAGGCAATAATATTGAACTGGACCAGGATTACTTTTATGACCTGGCTCTTAACGGTGGGGAAGATTATGAACTCCTGTTTACTACTCCGGATGAACTGGATGCACAAAAGATTTTCGAACATACCGGAACCAGAATCACCCCGGTAGGTCGTATTACAGAAGAAAGCTGCAGCATCAAGTATTTCGGTAAAGATATGGATATGGAGACCACGATTAAAAAATATCAGCATTTTGAAAAACAGGAATAAAGGGTGTTGGATTCATTCCCTTTATGAGGATAGCGATTTTCCCTGTTTGCATAGCTTATATGCATACTAGTGGATAGGTTTGCAGAAGATATAAGGCAGCATAATATGATTATAGTACAGCGCTTATTATGAAAAAACTGGACAAAGCAATACTTGAGGTAAACCGGGAGTATTTTCAGATGGATGAATTGCCTCCCATAAAATGGAGCCGGGGACGTATTAAAAAGCAGTACAGGCGTCTAACCCTGGGGGTCTATGATATCTCTAAAAATGAGATAAGAATACATCCCCTGTTTCGGGAAAAGCCTGTTCCGGAATACGTCCTGCATTATGTGATCTATCATGAGCTGCTACATTTTCAGGACAGGCACAGACTGAAGAAAAAAGTCTTTTTCTGGGGAAAAAGAAAGATCCATGATAAAGGCTTTCATGAACGGGAGAATCTTTTTCCCTTAAAAAAGGAAGCCAGTGCCTATGTAAAACAGATGATTCGGGGTATTTTCCCTGAAAAGTAATAAGTGAGGGATATATGAAACACAGTGTAATGAAAAAACAGAATTGGGTCCTGCTGGTAGGCAGTATGCTTCTGATGTATCTGGGCTTTATTCTGATGCGGCTCATCACCAGAAATTATGACGGCATACTGGCCTTTGTCACTACTATTATGGCTATCGGGGGAATCGTGGGGGTGATCGTATCCCTCTCTGTAGATTTCAATAAGAGTGATACTCCGGAAGCGCAGGAATAGGGTTCTAGTCTGTATTTAATTCAGGTGAAGGTTCACCGATAAAGTAGCCCTGGGAGTAATCTACTCCCAGTTCGCAGGCTTTTTCGAAGACCTCTTCGGAATGCACATATTCCGATATAGTCTCCAGTCCCAGCTCTCGGGCAAACCAGATGATGCTGCGGGTTATGATCTGGCTGTTCCCATCAAAGTCGATATTCCTGATGAGACTGGCATCGATCTTTATATAATCTATCTTCAGCTTTAATATATTCGCAAAATTTGAATACCCCGAACCAAAATCGTCAATGGCAATCTTGACCCCGTATTTTTTTACGGTATAAATAAACTCAGTGACAATATCAATGTGTTCAATGCCTTCAGATTCTACGATCTCGAATACCAGGTTTCTGGCCTGACGGGGATTGTTGTTGAGCAGATCAATGATATAATCCCGGGTCTCTGTGTGTAAAATATCCTTCACAGAGAGATTGACGGAAAACTCATAATTGTTGTCTTTGAATTTTTCAAAACTTTTTTTAATGATGAGAATGGTAATCTGATGATAAAGCTGAGTCTGTTTTGCAATACTTAAAAAGTGATAAGGGGCAATGACTTTTCCATTTTCATCGAGGAGCCGGGCCAGGCATTCGAATTTCTCGATTCTGCGGGTAGTATTATTAAAAATAGGCTGAAAATAGGGAATGATTCTTTCCTCTTTTATGGCATTTTTTACAGTCTGCGTCCATTTGATATTATTCTCCACCTCTTCGTCGATATTCATGGATTTCTCATAAATCACAAAGGGAACATGACTGTCATGGGATCTGCGCAGGGCCACATCTGCCTGTCCCAGTATGCTTTGCCACAGAGGACCGCTCTCTATGCCTTCATCTTCACTTCTGTCTGCTACAGCTACTCCTATGTAGGTACTGATATTGATCTCGTGATCCTGAAAGGAAAAGGTTTTTTCATTGATGCCAGTGGATATATACTGCAGCAGGTTTATGAGATCACTTTTAAAAAATTTCTTATCCATGAGCAGGGAAAATTCATCAGCCTGTATCCTGTATAAATGGTGGTCCATCTCTTTTAATAGATGAGAGATCTGGTTGGCCATGGATATCAGGATGAAGTCTCCCATCTCTGTGCCATAAAAGGAATTAATATGCTTAAAAGATTGTACATTGATAATGATGAGAACCGGATTTTTGGTATAACGCAGGTCATTGAGGAGCTGATTACGATTAGGCAGGAGTGTCAGCTGATCAGCAAATACTTCCCGGTAGATCTGTAATTCTTTCTTTTTAGAATACTTCATATAAACAGACAGGATTATACTGGCCAGTAAAATGAATATCAATGCAAATATAATGGATGGCAGTAAAATCTCTCTTTGTCTTTGTCGGGAGAGTACTGGCATCTGGGCACCGATGTAGTGGATGGAATCCCCCATATATTCATTAGCCGGATCTCCGGGATTGCGATAATACAGTACCAGAGAACGAAATCTTTCCCGGCCTATCTGGATTTCCTGATAGAGGTCTTCCACTCTCTCTGAACTGGTCAGAAGGGAATCTTCTATGCGAATACAATTTGAAATAATGGAAGCAGCTGGGATAGTACTATTTTCCGGTTCATGCAGTAGTATCTTCCACTGGCCCTTGTTTTTATAGACTATGTAAAACTGGCTTAATCCTTCATTTTCCAGATAAGTGTAATAATAGTTTTTGAGTTTCTCCAGGTTTTTTGGCTTTAAAGAAGCCAGGGAGCTGCCATTGTTGATCATATACTGGTTAAAGATAAAATGCATGGTCTGTACATGGTCATATAATTTTTGATCATTGGTCCTTAGTTCTATATTTCTCTGGACCAGAAAAGATATAAAGACATACAGTATAGCGATCATAAGTATTCCGGAAATGAATACGATCAGACTGGGGTTTCTTTTTTTCAGCAATAGCATATCCTTATAATTCTCTGAATTATTATTGTATATTATGTTCGGGTTTTATCAAGTAGTAATTGCTTTATGGGGGCTAAAAATATAAAAGCTCTCTTAATAACAGGACCTGGAAGGCCGATGATATATTATAGCAGATAAAAGAGAGGAATCAGTGGAAAAAGAACATCCCTGGATAAAGGATGCCTATAATATGGCGCAAGCCAGGCATAGAAGGGTGAAACATCCTGTCAGTCAAAAACCCTATTTTGAACATATTATCAATGTATATTTCCAGCTGTACAAGTTTTCCAAAGATATCAACCTGCGTACCGCAGCTCTTCTTCATGATGGAATGGTCAATGAACTCATGGGATATAATGAGCTGGCCCGGCGATTTAATGTAGAGATAGCAGACATGGTGAGAGATCAGGTCGTCAAAGAGAAAAAAGAAATGACCGGGGAAGAATTAAAGATTTATTATATCAACAAAGTAAAGAGGATGAGTAAAGAGTCTATCATGGTGTTTCTGGCGGAACGTCTGGAGACATTAAAATTACTGGTAGATTTTGAATATGAAAAATCAGCAGAACTGATAGAAGACACCTTTTGTTTTGTAGATGCTATTTCCAAACCCTTAAATACTGAGCATAAACTGCTGGTAGAACTGATTATCGATGTCATCCAGGATATTAACAATAAGCCTGTCCCATCACAGGAATAAAGTTTTGCATTGACAAATACTCTTTTTGCTTTTATATTTATTATAGCTGAGATTTTAAAGGAGGCCATTCATGTCCAGTGTGTTGATCGTAGATGATTCTATGGTAATGAGAAAGACACTCAGAAGCATTCTTGAAAAAGAGGGCTATATCATAGCTGAAGAAGCAGTGGATGGTGAAGACGCGGTAGCAAAATATAAAAGCAGTAAACCTGATTTTGTGACCATGGATATTAATATGCCTAAAAAAGATGGAATACAGGCGGTAAAAGATATAAAAGCATTGGATCCCAATGCGAAGATCGTCATGATCTCTTCTCTGGATGAAAAGGAACTGGTAGTAGACGCTATAAAAAGCGGGGCAAAATATTATGTGCTGAAACCTGTCACTGAACAAAAAGTCAGAGAAGTGATGGGGAAACTGGCCGTCGGATAGACTGACTTTATGGCATCACTGCAATTATCCTTACCAGATGATCTGCATGCACAAATGCAGATTCGTTTATACAATCAATTGAATCAATCGGCTCACACTTTAATACAAACAGAATGTTTTTGTGTTTTCAAAAATCATTACGATTTTTCACAAGAGGCATTACTGGAACTGGAAGAACAGTCACTTTTACTGAAAAAGGATCTCTTCTCCAGTGGATTAGATCTGTCATTCAGAAAATTAAAGCAGGCCAAAGTAGTACAATTACGGGATTACACAGCCATACTCATCTCGCCGGACAATGAAGGCACTTTGTTTTTTCTAAGTCTGGACCGGCCCCTGCTCTTAAAACTCATCAGCCATTTCTGGGATATAGCTCTGGCACAACAGTCTGAGGATGTGTATCTGGATGCTGTCAGTGAGCTGGCCAATCTCCTGTGGGGCCACAGGATCACCGTGGTCAGAAAAAAATGGAAGGCTCTGGATGCTCTGAAGATACCCCAGGTTTTCCTGAGCACAGGACTCAGGCTGAAAGCTGATAATAAGATCATCTATAATAAACAGATCTGTTTCGGCAAAGAGGGGTTGTGTCTGGGTATGCTGTGTTGATCTAGAGGAATTGCTGGAGTTTGGCGGTCCATTCAAAACTGTTTAAGGCAGCCTGAGAAAAGTCTTTCATACTGAGTTTCAGGTCTTTCATGAGAAGATCCATCTCAATGGTACTTTGCTTTTCAGCCTTTTGCACTAAGAGGAGTAACTGGCCCAAAGTACCCTTGTGGTCAGTAATGGCTTCCTGTACATCAGTCCCGACATTGAGTTCTCTCAAGATTTCAGTGATAGGCATCTGGAACAGGGTATCCAGGAGCGACAAAATTCCCACCAAAAATGCCACATCCAGGTCGTCTCTGTTTTTGATACCCATAGAGTTTTTCAAGATCTCTTCCATGGTCTTGGCCCGCTGAGATGCGGTAATAAAGAGCGGCCCTGAACCTTTGGCTCCACTATGGCCGGCATACATCATGAGGAGAAGCCATTGCATCAGCTGCTTCTGGCCGATAAGGGCCACAGCCTGTCTTACAGAAGAAATGCGGCTGCGGGTAAATATAGCAGCTGAATTGATAAATTTTAAAAGGTTGACGGTAAGATCGGGGTGTATCTTGAATGCATCTACTACCTGCTCCACGCTGGGGTCAGACTGTAGCAGGCGTACCATTTCCATAATAGCCATACGGGCAGGGTCAATGGAACGTCCTTCGATGATATTGGGTTTGGCAAAGAAATATCCCTGGTAGTAATCAAAATTAAGCTTTTTACACATCTTGAAGTCTTCCATGGTCTCGACTTTCTCTGCCAGCAGGCTGGTGGGATAGGGTTTAAAGATCTTTAATTTTTGTTCCAGAGTATCTTTATTATTTTGAAAAAGATCGATTTTTACATATTTAATGATATCAAACAGGGGACTAAAATTCTTGATCATGGATTCATTGATGATAAAATCATCCAGGGCAAAGGTGTAGCCGTCTTCTGCCATGTTGCGTATTTTCTGAGCCAGTACGGCATCCAGCTGAGTATGCTCCAGGATCTCAAACACAAAATGCTCTTTGTCCAGGCCGTTCATGATCCCCGATTTGATGAAAGACTCGTCAATATTGATGAATCCGATCTTGTTCCCTATCATCTTTTCGATGCCGATATTATTAAGCACATTGACCAGAACCCGGGAGGTAGCCTGCATATCTGAATGAATCACAGCCAGGTTAGTTTCATTATTTTGCCTGAACAATAATTCATAACCGAATATTTCCTGATAGCGGTTTAGAATAGGCTGGCGGGCAACAAAAATATTTTCATTCATCATTTGATGACTCCTGATACCTCAACATCACAATCTATTGTAAGTAAGAGCCGAAATTAAATCAAGCATTATTTTGAATTATTCATTTATAAAAAAAATAATCCATAAACCGAAAAAATCTTGACAGATTTAAATAGCTATTCATAATTAAGGCTAGGAGAAAGTGGCTTATGAATTTCAAAGATATTACAGGACAGAATTTTTCTGATGATGCAGAATTCGACGATATCGATGGTTTTGACTATGTAGATGGTTTTATCAGAGATGAAGATGATGATTACGATGATGATATCGAAGAGGAATTCGACGATCTGGATGATCTTTACATAGATGAAGATGACGATGATGAGGATGAACTGGATGATGACGAGCTGGAAGAAAACCTTCTGGTACCTGAGGATGATATTGAAGCCACACTGGTGTGTGAGGAATGCGGACACAAGTGGGAAGATCTGATCTCAGAAGAAGAGAATGAAGGTGAGTTACAAAGGACCTGTCCATTGTGTGGAAGCCCGGATATTTCACTTGCCTGACAAGAAACTGAAAATAAATGTTTTTCAATATATCACCGTGTTACTATCCCGTATCAGGATTTTTTTTCTGTTTCAATTCAGGTTAAAACCCCGTATTCAATCCTTAAGAATAAAAATAGATAAACTGATTGTAGAGAAATCCCATCGCTTCAGTATTGGTAAAAGCATCCTGGAGTTTCCCGGGGAAGACAATGTCATTTTTTTTGTTATATATAAAGAGCCTCATTCTATCCGGGTCCTGGAGATATATGACAAGTGGATCAGAAAGCTGCCTGAGAAATACAGTCTTCTGGAAAAAGTATTAATCAATAATCTGATCTAAATTATTTGACACATATCCCTGTTTATTTGTATTAGTGACTAATATTAGTTATGATTAGGTATGGAGGCTGGATGAAAAAAATCAGGTCCCGAATATACTTATGGTTTTATCTGGGTTTTATCAGTCCACCTTTGATATGGCTTTCCTCCGGATTATTTTTCCATTTATGGGATAATAAGTCTTTGTTCCGTATCATCCAGAGTCCCTGGATGTGGATATATATGCTGACTTTTTTTGTTATACTTGGAATCCTCATATTTTCTAAAGTCCAGGTCATAGGTCGGTATCGAAAGGATCCCAGTCCTGAAAATCTCATAGATGCCCAGAAAGCTTTAAAATCCCTGCCCTGGACTTTTATTCTGGGTATGACCCTTTACTGTGTGCTGGGCCCTTTTGCAGCACTGATAGATCAGACCCTACACAATCCTTTTCTGGACCGTTTTCAGTTCATTCTGGCAGAGGTCCTGGCTATACCTCTTATTCTGCTTTTTTCTATTCCATTTTTCATTTTCTATACCCGGAGCCTGGAAAAATATACCTGTGATATACCTATGCCGGAAGAAAACCATAAATTTCTCAATCTTAAACAAAAGATGGTGATTTCTTTTGTTCTGAATATACTGGGTGCAGTCATCACCCTGATTGTAGCCTGTGTCAGCATCCTCTATGATAAAGGAGAACAGCTGATTATTCAGGATTTTATCCTCCGTGTCATACTGACAGGGATCATTTTAGCAGCTACCGCAATTCTCAATGCTTTTCTCATTATTCGCCAGATTACCACCCCTGTAAATCATATCGCTCAGGGTTTGGCTCAAATCTTTCAGAGTTTCAGTAAGGGAGCAGGTGATCTTACTTTTTCCCTCAGGGATGCTTCCAGGGACGAATTAGGATATCTCAATTATCATTTTCAGAAATTTCTGGATAGCCTCCAGTCTCTGATACAGCATATCCAGGACTCAGTGAAGGACACAACTGATAAGCGGGATGACCTGCTTCATTCTACTGACAGATCCAGGGTTCATATGCAGCAGATTATAGCCAGTACTCATGAAATGACTGAAAAATTTGAAATACTTCACGATGAGATAGATAAGTCTGATAAGTTTTCCATTGAGGTGGGTAGCTTTATCTCCAATGTTGCTCAGAAGATCAAAGAGCAATCGGCTTCGATTTCTGAGGCTTCTTCTGCTATAAAAAACATGACTCAATCTATACAGTCTACAGCTGAAGACAGTGAAAAGAAACTGGAAATAGCCCATAAACTGGAGGAGATTGCTTTATCCGGGGAAAGGGACATGGTCAAGTCTCTGGAAGTGATAGAAAAAGTGTCGGACTCAGCTAATGTGATCCTGGAAATGATGGGTGTGATAGATAATGTAGCCGAGCAGACCAATCTCCTGGCTATGAATGCCGCAATCGAAGCAGCTCATGCCGGCAAAGCAGGTGAAGGTTTTTCTGTGGTGGCCCAGGAGATCAGGGAGCTGGCCGAAGCTACCACTATCAATTCCAATAACATCAGTGAAAGACTCCTGCAGATCGTACAGGACATCACCGATTCCCATGGCTTCACCCAAAACTCTGTGGCTACCTTCCAGAAGATACTGGAAAATATCACGGCAGTGGCTACCGGTATGATAGTCATTCAGTATGCTATGCAGGACCTGTCCGGGGAAAGTGCGGATATTATCAGCAAACTGGGAGAGCTGGTGCAGTCATCACAGGGCATGAATTCAGTCTCAGAGCAGATGAGTGAGAATATCCAGTCGATCACCGATTCTCTTAATAAGCTTAAAGATATTTCCGATCAGACCCAGACCGGATTAAGCGGAATAAGTACGGCTATGGCCATGCTCGATACAGTAGTCACTCAGGCTGCTGATTACAGTACTGCAAATGCTCAGAGTGTCAATCGCTTATCTGATCTGGTCAGCGATTTTACATGGGATCAGGATACCGATAAAAAAGAGGACTGCCATGATTGACAGTCCTCCTGAGATTATCTAAATGCCTGCGCCATCTACAAAGGCGGTCTGGTCAGCCTTTCGCTGCATTACCTTACTGCCGGGAGGCAGGTCATAGGTGATCCAGACATTACCTCCAATCACAGAACCCTGGCCGATCGTTACTCTGCCCAGTATAGTAGCTCCGGAATAGATGGTGACTCCATCCTCGACAACGGGATGGCGGGGTATTCCTTTGATAGGATTGCCGTTTTCATCCATGGGAAAACTCTTTGCTCCCAGGGTCACTCCCTGATAGATCCGTACATTTTTTCCTATAATACAGGTCTCACCGATCACTACTCCTGTCCCATGATCTATAAAAAACTTTTCGTCGATCACGGCACCCGGATGTATATCGATACCGGTACGGGAATGTGCCATCTCAGATATGATACGGGGTATGAGAGGTACTTCCAGCTTTATCAGTGCATGGGCAATCCTGTGGTTGGTGAGGGCGACTATACTGGGATAACAGAAGATCGATTCACCCATACTTTTGGCTGCCGGATCGCCCTCAAAAGCCGCTTCCACATCTGAGGTAAGCAGGCGTCTGATCTCCGGGATCTGCTCTACAAACTTCTCAGCAGTGTCCCGGGCCATAGTCTGGCAATGAGTGCAGGTAGCTTTAGTCCATTGAGCGTCCTGAGAACAGTCAAAACAATACCCTCTTTTGATCTGTTCACACAGGATCTTATAGATCTTATCTATATTGGTACCCAGGTAATAACTCATAGTCTCGGGCATGATCTCTGAATTTCCGAAATAACCCGGGAAGATCACTTCCCTGGTCAATTCGACCAGGCGTTCCAGGTCATCAATACTGGGCATGGGTTCATCATGACGGGTAGGGTGATAAACCTTTTCGTAGGAAGACTCTACACAGAGTAGTTTGACTACGCGGTTTATGGTATGTTCAGATTTATCCATATAAATTCCTCAGGTTTTGATAGGATTATTATATCTCTATGTAATTGAAAACACCACTTTTTAGTTTATGAATAAGAAAAAAATATCCCTTCTGTCTGAAAATAAAAAAACACATTCTACAGAAATATATTCCGGACAGGCTTTAACCTTTTATGGAAAAAAAGTATCTATTAAGATATTAATAAATAGGAAACTGTGCTAAAATAATTTTTATTGAACTGAGGAGTAATCATTATGTCTTCCTGGATATCCCATTCACCGGTCTATCAGATCTTTCCAGACAGATTTGCCATAGGACTCAATCGCAATATACATCAAAAAAGAGAGCTCTATCCCCGTCATGCTATACCCCGGGACTGGGACCATAAGCCTACCCGCCATCCGGATACTCCCAGAGAGTTTCTGGGAGGAGACCTGTGGGGCATACTGGAAAAGCTGGACTACATAGAAAGACTGGGGATCAAAACCGTGTATCTCACTCCTTTTTTTATTTCTCCCAGTAATCACAAATATGATGCCCTGGATTATAAAGCTATAGATCCGGGAATGGGAGATGATGAGGTATTTCAGAAACTGATAGACACCCTCCATAAGAAAGATATGAAGCTCATCATTGACCTGGCCTTAAACCATGTATCTATAGAGCACCCCTATTTTCAGGAAGCTCTCAAAGACCCGCATTCCAAATACCGCAAATTCTTCCGATTTGTTGATGAGCCTGTGCACTATGAAAGCTGGACCGGCCACATCAATATGCCGGAATTGAATCTCCAGAACCCGGAGGTCTTATCCACATTTATCACCGGGGAAGACTCAGTGATAGCCCATTGGCTCCGTAAAGGGGTGGATGGTATCCGGCTGGACTGCGCCAATGATCTGGGGCGTGAAGTAACAGCCGTGATCAATGAACAGGTCAAAAAGATCAACCCGGAGGCCTATCTCATAGGGGAGGTCTCAAATTTTGCAGCAGAGTGGGCCCGGATACTGGATGGTACCCAGAGCTACTTTGTCTCTCACTCTATATATTCTCTACTGGATGAAGAGATATCATCCCGTCAGTTTATAAAGAATATCCAGGATTCCTATGACGAATACGGCAGGGAAAAAATGTGCCAGTCTCTGGTGATGCTGGCCTCTCATGATTGTCCCCGGGCTTTGGATGTATTTCATCACAATCGTTTAAAATTAAAGCTGGGCCTTCTGCTCCAGTTTACCCTGCCGGGGGTACCTATGGTGTACTATGGTGATGAAAATGGTATGACGGGAGGGCATGACCCTCAAAACCGGGCTGGTATGGTATGGGATGAATCCCAGTGGGACGGCGATCTGAGAGATTATTACAGGCAGCTGATCAGGATCCGTAATGAGTATCCCTTCTTTCAGACCGGAGCCTGGAAAGAGGTCTCATCCGCTCTGCCTAAGGGGCTGGTAGCTTATTATCGCTCCGGGGAAAAAGAATGGGAAGTAGGGATAGTGGCCCTGAACGTCAATAACAAAAAAAAGAAAGTGCGCATATTTATCCCCTATTCACATCTGTATAGTAACATGATTCTCAAAGATGTGTTTTCCGGGACCCGTATCAAGATACAGAGCAGTTTTATCGATATTGAGCTGGCAGAAGGCCAGGGCATGCTCTTATTACCGGAATTCGGCTCAATAGCGGGTTACCGCTTTTATAAAGGCCGGCCCTAATCCTCTTTTTTCATGAATATATGGCAGCGTAGGGCCAGGTCTGTATGAGTAGTCTCTGTGAAGCCGGCTTTTAAGAAGATGTGATATGCGGCGGACTCCCTTTCTTTGGTGGACAACTGAATGGAATGGATGTCATGGAGCCGGGCATGTTCCAGGAGTTGAGATACCATCAGTTTACCCAGGCCCCGGTTTCTATACTGTGCCAGCAGATAAAATCTACGCAGGTGATAATAGTCTCCATGCTTTTGCAGAGCTATAGTGCCGGATATCTTCCGGTCGATCCACAAGGTCCAGAACTGGCCATTTTCCACCTGGTATTCACGGGCAATCGACTGAAGGTCTTTATCTTTTCCGGAAGGGTCCAGTTCCCAGCCCAGCTCGCTATAACAGGACGCTATGACCCGGACCACCTCATCCTGGTATTCCTTTCTGAAGGGGCGCATACTGATTTCCATATTCCGACTCAAAATCACTTCCTCTCCGACAGCAGCCTGCTAAACCAGTCGGATCCTTTTTTACATTCAGGGGGGAGCTGGGGACATATATTTTCTGTTAATTCATACCAAAGCTCTTTTACAAACTGCCCTGCAGGGAGGGTAATGAGCCTGCTTAACACCCGGTCCCAGTGGGGTGATAATCTGCTCCAACCTAATCGGATATCAGATCTATCCGGATGCTGGGCCTTCCATTCCGGATGTAATGCGATCAGGAGCTGTAATACTATATCCACCCCTACCTGTGTAAGCAGGTGGTGCGCGGACAGAGCTTCTTTTTGATCAGATCTCAATAAGCCCTTGTACAGAGTGTAGAGCAGTCTTTCCCACAGGATCTCCAGAGGTGCCTGATGGGTCTGAGCCCGCAGTTGTGTCATCTGGACTACCTGGTCCAGATCTCTGTTTAATCCGGCATGATCAAAAAGCAATTGATAATTATCGAACTGGCCCAAAAAGAGTTCACTCTTATCATAAACTGAGATATCCAGTAGCAGTCCGTCCTGATAGAACACTCTGATCACATGAGTATCATCATGGGTGAAAAAAGCGATATCTTCATGCCTGGGGAGCCAGCTGATTTGTGAACGGTAAAAGCCCTGTTTTTGGGCTTGGGTAATGAGCATAAAGCTGAGTCCGGCCCCCGGAACCTCATCCGGACCTTCGGGTGTATTGAGCAGAGCCAGGGCCTGTATATCAGGATTGGAATCCAGAGCTCCCTGCAGAAGCTTGATAAACTGTTTTTGTGATGATATTTCCATGACCGCTCCTTTTTATGGTTTGTGCATAATCATACGTGAGATCAGGTGACCATCGCAGTCACAGGTGCTTTCCACTTTGAACCCCATTTTCTGGTACAGTTTTAAAGCGGGTATATTATCCCGGTCTACCACCAGGGCACAGATCCTGTAATCTCTGCTCCAGGCGTATTCTAAAGTCATCTCTATCATCTGGCGGGCATAACCCAGGTTTTGCTGATACTGGGCAATACCCAGGGCAGAGAGAAGGAATTCTCCTCTTTTACATTCTTCCTTGACCAGGAGAGTCCAGTGGGTAAATAGCAGTCTGAGGAAACCCGGGATCCCGTTGAGCCGGATCAGTATCCAGGCAAAACGCCGGTCCCGGCGCAGCACCTCATGGTAGGGATAGGCCATAATATAACCTATTTTTTTATTATTTTCCTCAAGGATCAGGGTACCATCATAGCTGAGACGGTGTCCGGGTATCAGAAATATCTTGCGAATACGGCGCAGACATTCTTTCTTACTATCGGTTCCCAGCATCAGGGTGCCATAGCCCATAGTCTCATAAACAATGGGTGCTATAAATTCATTGTCCTGAAGGGTGGCAGGCCGTAAAATAATATTTCCAGACATATTAAGCCAGGCTCCCCATAGGATCCCAGGGTGCCAGTTCTATAGCTTCCTGATCCAGGATGGCCAAAAGCTTTTTATCCAGGTATTTTTTATGGATGACTACCTGGTAATTAAATTCATCAAACCAGGAATCACTCATTATGTAATATCCTTTATTTCCGGAGTCTTCTCCCCAACTGTTCTCCACTTTCCACTTGACCGGCTTGCCATCCCGGAGGTGTACCCCGGTGAACACCATAGCATGGGTAAGCAAAGATTCCCCATATTCCAGTCTCTGCGCTTTATTCATCTGGAAGGGCGTGGACAGGCTTGATTCATAATCATAGAGTTCCATATCCATGATACCGGATTTACGATCTATCTGAGGCCCCATGTCACAGCCAAACCAGACCGGTTTGTTATCCCTGAGTTGAGTCAGGGTCAGTGCTTTTAAAGCCTCTATGTCCAGGTTAAGATAACGTACCTTCTGGCCAGTGATATTCCCCAGATACTGCACGGTATACATCCTGTTAAAAGGTTTGTCAGGAGTAGGGGCATTGATAATAGAAACATAATCTCTGATATTGAGTCCCACAAATTCCTGGTAGAATTCTACGGGGCTTATCTCATTTTTTTCAATGAATTTTTTATCTTTATCCCGAATCTGGAAGTCAAAAGCCAGAGGGGGCTCACCCAGGCAGTGCACCAGAATACGGTAGATGTCCTGCAGCATTTCCTCTTTCATTTTGATCAGAGCAGGCCTTTTCTTGCCCTGAGTATGAGCATCCCTGAGTACACTGGCCTGCTCTCTGAGTTTAGTAGTGATGAGTCGGTTCATCTGGGATGAATTACTGCTGTGAAAAGTCTCGGGCATAGCATACTTGGGGACTACCCCGTACTTTTCTATGAGGTTAGCAAACATATCCCACTGGCCACCGTCCTGTACAGGTGACCTGAGGAGCCACATGACAATACGGCTGTCGGTAGTCTCCTCCAGAGTATCCAGTATTGATTCCAGGAAGTAGTTGGATTTTTCCAGCTTATCCCAAAACATGGGGTAATTCTGGGAGAGTTCAAAATTTTCCAGGTTGTATTTTTCAGACATAGCCTGGCGCAGAATATTTAGACCTGCGAAAATCCAGCAACGCCCGCTGCTTTTCTGAGCGGTGACTTTACCGGTATCCAGCTCCAGTGAAAAAGTATAATGCATCTGTATAGGGGACTGATAGTTCAGGGCGGCGCCATTGGTACCATTATTGATTACTGCATTGATACCGGCCTTAAACTGGGGATTATCCTGTATATGTTTTCTGTATTTATTCAGCATGTCAATACTGATGGGGCTGCTATTCATCAGGTACTCCTTTTATTGATATATGATTATAAACTCTTTAGGCCGTCTTGCCAATTAATGGAAATATTTAGCCTCAGAATTACTTGACGCCGCCCAGGATGCTTATATAATTAAGAAACTTTTAGAAACATTAAGGAAAAAATTTTGGACTGGTTACTTCCTGCGGTTTTATCTTCGATTGCGACTTCAATACTGGTTGTCCTGGTATATCTGTATCTTTATCTAAAGTATCCTGCCAAGCATTTTCTTTACTGGTTTATTTCCTGGATACTGGTCATGCTGCGTTTTCTGTTCAGATTATTGATATTGTCGTATGGACAAAGTATGCTACTGATGATTGGCCTGCAGCTATTCTCATTGTATAGCATGGTCTTCTTTATGTATGGGACCTTTCAATGGCTGGGCCGGCGTTCACCCTGGCATATTGTGGTCATGAGTGTATTAGTAATAGCCTGGGGGTTTATTGCCAATTCCCTTCAGCTCCCGCGCTTATCTTTATTGATCCCCTCTTTCTTTTATTCTGCTTTGGTATTTTTTATTACTGCCTATGCTGTTTTCCGATCCAGGGATATTCAGGGCTTTTTACAGTGGGCACTGGGCATCAGTCTCATTCTGTATGGCCTGCATAAGCTGCAGTATCCCTTTTTCTATGATTCGCCGGGATTTGCACCTATTGCCTATCTGGTGGACAGTATATTTACTCTGATGCTGGCCTTTGGTTTTATTATTGCTTATTTTGAAAAAGACAGGCGGGCCTTTTTGTCAAAGTCCAACTGGATGGATAGCCTGCTTCGTTATTCTCCATTACCCATCATGATAGTAGATAAGCAGGGGAAGATCGAATTTATAAACACGAGATTTATAGATCTCCTGGGTTATACCCTGAAAGACATGCCTGACCTGAACAGTGCCTTTGATCTGATAGCGGATAATCCTCAGTTAAAACAGGAAATAATACAGACCTGGGAAGAAGTGATCAGCAATCTGGAGGCAGGTACAACAGTAAGGCCCCGGGTGTTTCCTACCAGAAATAAGCAGGGAAATACCCTGTGGATCGAATATCACATCAAGATAGTGGAAAAGAAATTTCTCTATTTTCTCATAGATATGACCCATCATAAACAAGTGGAATCTGAACTGGTCAAGGCATCCAAGATGGAAGTCCTGCAGTTACTGGCCAGCGGCCTGGGGCATGACTACAATAATATACTGGCTTCCATCCTGGGAAATACAGAGCTCCTCAAACTAAAGAGCCGGCCGGAGTGGGATCAGGATAGATATATTGAAAATATAGTAAATGCAGTAAGCCATGCCTCAGATCTGACCCGGCAGCTTATCGCTTTTACCAGGCATTCCAGGCCAGCTACCGATATCTCAGACATCAGGGAGGTATTGACAGATGCGGCCCGTTTCAGCATTATTGGAGCTGATATAGATTTGATGTTCGATATTGATTCTGAACTATGGTTTGTCAGGAATGAGATAGGCAGTATTTCCCAGGTAGTCAACAATCTGGTGATCAACGCTGTGCAGGCTATGCCTGGAGGGGGAAGGATCAGGCTGGAGGCCCATAACCGGATCCTGGAGAATCACAGTATATTAAAATCAGGAAAGTATGTGCATATCAGTGTAGAAGATGAGGGCCAGGGTATAGATCCCGGTATTTTAGATAAGATCTATGACCCCTATTTTACAACTAAGGAACTGGGCAGCGGACTGGGCCTGGCCATAACATTTAGTATTATAAAAGGCATGAATGGTTATATTGAATGTACATCCAGGCAGGGAAAAGGTACCCGTTTTGATATATATATTCCGGGTTTTGAGCGGACCCGGGATGGTGTATCCAGGCGCAACAGGAGGGGTGAAGTGGATGGCCAGTCTCAATCGATTATACTGGTAGAAGATGAAGCAGATATACTGGAGTTCATCAGAGATACCCTGGATATTCATCATTTTAAAGTACGGACTTTTCCGAGTGCGGTAGAAGCCTGGAATTATTGGCAGAGTCTGGAGGATCCTGGGTCTGAATACCAGTTGATCATCAGTGACTTTTCATTACCGGATAGCTTAAACGGCGAAGACCTTTACAAAAAGATCAGGGAATGCGATACCAAGACTCCTTTTATTATCATGAGCGGCTATTCTGACCGATTTAATCAACATCTGTCGAAGGACCCTGCTTTTAAATTTATTGAAAAACCCTTCACCATGAAAAGACTGATGGATACTATCCGGTCTCTTGTCCAAAAATAGGCAAAATTGTAAATAAAGTTAGCACCTTGTAACATATTTATTTGCAGGTTATAGAGATATGACGGCCTGAATGTGATGAATCTTGACCTATAAAAAAAAATCTGATAAAATATAGCCAATATTTCTGAGGAGGCATTAGATGTCTTATACAATTAATGATGGATGCACCAATTGTGGTGTATGTGAGCCTGAATGTCCGGTAAATGCTATTAGCGAAAGTGATGATGCACGCGTTATAGATGCAGATCTGTGCACAGATTGTGGTGTATGCTACGATGTCTGCCCTGCAGGTGCCATTGACCCTTCCTAAGCTGGTATGAGAAATCTACACCCCCATTTAACTGGGGGTGTTTTTTTTGTGCGGGTGCCAGGTATTATACAAAAGCTTTTATAGTATGGTTAGGTGTAAGCAATATATCCTTGACTCATAGTAAAATAATTATATAATGTGATAGCCTCAGTATGGGGGGGCAGGATATCCTGAACAGGAGTGTGATGTATCATGGAATGTACTGAGCTCAAATGGAATAGCGGATATTCAGTGGGAATTGAGGCTATTGATGTCCAGCACAGAAAATTACTGGAAGTGATAAACTCACTGTGCTCTATCATAGAAGATCCGGATCTTCAGAAAGTGGTCCCTGTGTTAAGGGATCTGGTCTTGTTTACCCGGGAGCATTTTCAGACTGAAGAAAGCCTCTTAAAGAAGAATAATTATCCCTACTATTCGGAACATAAACATGAACATGATCATTTTATCGCAAAAGTGATATTATTTTTAAAAGAGCATTCAGAGAATAAAAACAATCTTAGTAAAGAAATATTTATTTTCTTAAAAGAGTGGTTTGATCATCACTTGCTGATTGCAGACCAGAAGTATAAAGACTTTTTAAATAAATAGACCTGTGCAGCTGTATAAACCAATTTGTGAGCTATATTGAAATCCTAGTATGTTCATGTGAATTTATTCGCAAAGAACTTGACGAAAGTTCCTGAGGGAAAGTATAATAAGTCTGGTCTTATAAAAGACTATTCCACCGGAATAAAGAGGTAAGCGTGTATCAGGATATCATTCAGAAGCAGCCTATGATGAGAAAGGTGATAGGGACTCTCATACCGCTATGGGTATTTGCCCTGGTATTGTACGGGTTTCACCTGCTATGGCTATCACTTATTGTTTTTGTATTTGGCTTTCTGGCTGAATACATCATGGAGAAAAGAAGCAATAAAAAAGTCACTGAAGCCATGTGGGTCACCTGTCTGTTGTTTATTCTCTCTTTGCCTCCACTTACTCCCTGGTGGGTAGCAGCCATCGGGATCGTCTTTGCCCTGATATTTGGAAAAGCGGTCTTCGGGGGTTTTGGCAGAAATGTGTTTAATCCCGCCATTACCGGCCGTCTCTTTATTTATATCGCTTTCCCCAATATTATGACTCAGGCCTGGGTAGCCCCTCTGAGTGGATGGAATATATCTCAGCTTTTTCAAAAGGCAGATGCCGTGTCCACAGCCACACCTCTGGGAATGCTGCGAGCCGGGACTAATGTAGATATATTTGAACTGCTTCTGGGTTGGCGCAGCGGCTCTATGGGTGAGGGGATGATCATTCTGATCTTCCTGGCAGCCGTGTACCTGATCTGGACCAATACCGCCAACTGGAGATTAATGGTCTCCACTTTATTATCGGGAGCAGCTTTGACATTTGCTCTTCAGTTTTTTGGTGTACCCCAGGCTCTGGATACGATACCGGCTTTGTTATCCGGCAGTTTTCTGTTTGTAACGGTATTTATGGTCACCGATCCTGTGTCAGGCCCTAAGAATGAGAGTGCCCGCTGGATATATGGTATATTGATAGGGTTTTCCGCTGTAATTATCCGCACCTTCTCGCTATTCCCTGAAGGTACCAGTTTTGCGGTGCTGATCGGGAATACTTTTGCGCCCCTCCTCGATGACCTGTTTTCCAAAGTAAAGACTAAGAAGGCATGATATGAAGTTTAAAGAGACAAAACTGTATACGGTGTTATTTACCTTTATTATTACTTTTATATTTGTGTTTATACTGGCTTATGCCAATAATATGACCGAGGATCAGGTAAAGAAAAATCAGGAGCTGTTCCAGATCACAGCCATTTTGGATGCCATGCAGGTGGATTACACCAATGGTGACCAGGCTTATGAGATCTATAAAGCAGACATCACTGCCCTGAATATTACCAATGAGCGCTATACTAATGTGACTATCTACTCATGGGGAACGGGTTCTGATAAAAAATATGCATTTGTATTTACAGGAGATGCTCTGTGGGGCAGTATCACAGGGGTAATATGCGTAGATTCCAGCGTTACCAGAACAGTGGGACTATCCTTCATTGATCAGAATGAGACACCCGGCCTGGGTGGCCGTATTACCGAATCCTGGTTCCTGGATCAGTGGGCCGGTGAAAATATGATACAGACCAATGCTGAAGGCAATGTGATACGTAAGATAAGCGTCAAACCCGGCCGGACAGACCGCCTGGGAGACAGTAATAAAAACAATGCTGAAGTGGATGGGATCAGTGGAGCCAGTCTTACCTCAGCAGGCGTCGATAAAGCAGTAAATAAAAGCCTGCCTGTGCTGGCAGACCTGATCGGGGAGCTCGCCAATGAGTAAATGGAAGGACGTTTTAAGAGAGAATCTCTGGGATAATAACCCGGTCTTTATACAGGTGCTGGGGATTTGTTCGACGCTGGCTGTGACCAATAAAGTGGAAAACACCCTTATCATGACTGCAGCAGTGGTGGGTGTGACTGCCCTGTCAAACTTTACTATTTCCATAATCAAGAATCTCATTCCCCGTAAGGTGCGTATGATCGTACAGACCCTGGTCATCGCCTTCTTTGTAATTATAGTGGATATCATACTTAAGGCACAGTTCCCGGTCATCTCCAAGGCTCTGGGGCCTTATGTAGGCCTGGTGATCACCAACTGTATCATCATGGGGCGGGCAGAAGCTTTTGCCCAGTCCAACCCTCCGCTGATCTCTTTCTGGGACGGATTGACTTCCGGACTGGGATATATGTCAGTACTGGTGGTGATCGCAGTATTCAGGGAACTACTGGGTTTTGGTACTATTATGGGCGCAGCTGTCATGCCCCAGGGATTTATCCCAATGACCATCATGATCATGGCACCCAGCGGATTCTTTATGCTGGCTATACTGATCTGGATCATCAGGGGTAGGATGCTAAAACAGGAGGCCAAGTCATGATCATACCAGAGATCAGTCCATTAGTATTATTTTTTGCAGCTATTTTCACTTCCAATGTAGTCCTGGCCAATTTCCTGGGACTCTGTTCCTTTATTTCTATCTCCAAAGACCTGAAGTCATCCAGTGGATTGGGCCTGGCTGTCACTTTTGTAATGACCATTACCATGGCGGTGGCTCATCCCATATACCATCACATCCTGGTACCCTATCACCTGGAGTATCTGCGTTATATCGTATTTATCATCCTGATAGCTGCCGTAGTGCAGGTATTGGAGATGATCATAGACCGGGTGTCGACCAGCCTCTATATTAACCTGGGTATCTTCCTGCCTCTTATCACCGTCAACTGTGCAATTCTGGGAGTAGCCCTCTTTATGCAGATCCGTAATTACAGCTTTATACAGTCCCTGGTATTTGGACTGGGATCAGGCATAGGCTGGTGGCTGGCTATAGTGGCCCTGGCTGCTATACGTAAAAAGGTCGATAAAGCTCCGGTGCCGGCAGCCCTCAAGGGAGTGGGTGTCACTCTGATCATCATTGGTTTTATGGCTATGGCTTTCATGGGATTTTCCGGGATGCTAAAAGTACAGTAGATTTATTTTTTATTTCATAGACAGGAGACTCTTAATGGATACCTCTTTTATTATATCCGCTCTTATCATTGCCGGAATAGGGGGAGTACTGGCTACCCTCATAGTCCTGGTAGATGGCATCGTCAATAACTACGGTACTCTGAAGCTCAATATAAACGACGGACAAAAGGAACTGGATGTCAAAGGGGGAGCTCCTCTTCTCATAACACTTTCGGAGCAGGAAATATTTATTCCTTCCGCCTGCGGAGGCCGGGGGAGTTGCGGAGCCTGTAAGGTAAAAGTAAAGACCGATATCGGCCCCATTTTTCCCACTGAGACTCCCTATATGTCTCCAGAAGAGATCCAGGATAATATTCGCCTGTCCTGTCAGGTCAAGGTCAAAGAAAATCTGGCCATAGAGATACCGGAAGAGCTGTTCTATGTCAAAGAATATCAGGCTACCGTGAAATGGATAAAGCAGGTAACCCATGATATACGGGAAGTCCGCTTTAAGCTGAACAAACCGGATTCTATCACTTTTAAATCGGGGCAATATGCCCAGCTGGAGGTCCCTCCTTACGGTAAGATCAGTGACCCGACCCAGCGAGCCTATTCCATACAGAGTGTGCCCAGCACCACAGATGAAGTCGAACTGCTCATCCGCCTGGTCCCGGGAGGTATAGTCACGACCTATGTGCATGAACAACTAAAAGAAGGCCAGAAAGTCAAACTGATCGCTCCCTTTGGGGAATTTAAACTGCATGATACTGATGCCATCATATTAGGCGTAGCCGGGGGTTCGGGAATGGCTCCTCTAAAGTCTATCTTCCTGGATATGTTTGAGAATGGTATCACTCACCGGGAGGCATGGTACTTCTTTGGTGCGCTGTCCAAAAAAGATCTGTTTTATGTGGAAGAGATGCAGGAGCTGGAAAAGAAATGGCCTAATTTTCACTTTATCCCTGCCCTGTCCCGGCCTGACGCGACAGACAACTGGAAAGGTGAGACCGGCCTTATCACAGATGTCCTGGATAAATACCTTAAGACTAAGATCGACACTTCCAGGACCAAGGAAGGCTATCTCTGTGGATCACCCGGTATGATAGATGCCTGTGTCAATGTCATGACATCCAATAAAGTCACAGAAGATAATATCTTTTATGATAAGTTTGCTTAAAAGGAGTACCCCATGAAATTATCTCCCGATCTGAAAAAAGTTCAGGAAAATATGCAACCCGGGGTCATTACCCAGACCGGATTCCTGGGTGATGATATGCGCTCATTTATAGATATCATTGCCCATGATGAAGAGCTCATGGAAGAAGTAGGCATTACTTTTGAGCAGGTAGTAGATCAGATGAATCATCTCCTGGAAGAAGGCCTCAAGGGCCTGGGAGAGCCTGTCCATGTGGCAGATACCTGGCTGGTAAAAATAGATGAAGCCCGTGGTTATCTTCCCTGTCCCTGGGAAGACGGTATTTATAGAAAACGTAATGTCAGAGTAGAGCACCTTAAGACCAAACAAGTGCTCAATTTCAGTGATCTGTCTATACACATGGTCAACGCCCATCATTTCCTGCAAGGTAAGGGAGCAGCGTACCGGCTGGAGCCCTCTGCCCTGAGAGATATACTGGAACTGTAAGTTTTACTTCATAAATATTCAGGCCTCCTTTTATAAAGGGAGGCCTGTTTTTATTATTTTTGATATAAAAAAGACTCACTGCATGAGGCAGTGAGTCTTTGTATTTTTCATTAATCAATATTACTTTGACAGGTAGAATTCTACTCTTCTGTTGATAGCCATTGCATTTTTTTCATCTTCAGTGATCCCCTCACGATAAGGGATAAGTGGGGTACTATAACCTTTGCCCACAGGAGTAAGACTGGATACAGGTATCCCTCTTTTCTGCAGTTCTTTTTGTACTGTGATGGCACGGTTTTCCGACAGGGCCTGACTGTTCTTTTCATTCATGTTAGCCCGATAAGGGTTGACATGCCCTTCCAGTAGTACCTTGTGTGTGGGGTATTTTTTCAGAGCCCGGGCTATCAGGTCCAGTACTTCTTTGTTCTTCTTATTGTCAGTCATGACAGCCAGTTCAGGCTTAAAGTTTATGCTGCTGACCCGTATTTTTAACCTGCCGTCATCCAGTTTAATGATCAGGATGTCAGTCCAGATGGGATCAAAGGTCTTTTCCAGTATATTGCCTACATTATCTTCTGCTCTGAGCCTGATCACATAGTCCTCTGCACTGCCTACTTCAGATTTATCATCCCCTTTTCCATCCCAGACCAGGGCTGCGGTGGGAGCTCCCTGTCCCGTAAATGTCTTATAGGCTTTAGTAGTGTAGGGATTGATCAATACCACTTCCCAGTCTTTGATACCGCTTCTGTCATATACTTTGGTAAAGTTCAGGGTCACGGTGTCATCTATCCCATCCCCATCTGGTGAAAATATCTTTTTATCTTTTTCGATCACGATCTCGGGAGGAGTAAGATCCAGGGAGAAGTCCGGGACTTTTATCACTGTAGTCACACCATGCAAGGTGTTTACCGTCAGATAGCTGGAATACTCCCCGTCTTTAAGGGTCTTTCCGTCATTTCCCTCACCGTCCCAGAAATAGACCTTGGGCAATTCTCCCTCTTTGGCCTCGTTAAAGACCAGGTTGTCATCTTTGTCCCGTACCGAGATCTCCCAGTCTGTGACAGGGTTATTAGTGGTGTAACTGATATAGTTTATCAAGTACTTCTGCACATCACTGACCCCATTCATGTCAGGACTGATAGCCTTTTCGGTAGCCAGGACATTAATGCTTTCTTTTTTGGTAAATATCACTATTTTCTTTTTGGGAGATTCGTAATAATTCCCTGCCAGGTCGGTGCTGCTGACCTGGTAGTAATAGGTGCCATCTTCCAGTTTTTTATTGTCCTGATCCAATCCAAAAAAGCTTAGCTCTTCAGGGGTATTGGCTGACCAGGTATAGCTTCTTTTTACCGTGTTTTTGGCATCCAGTATCTTGGCATTCCACTCCGTGTTTTCTTTGCTCATTTTCTGGTTGATTGTAATGAAATCTTTTCTACCGTTACCATCAGGGCTGAATACTTCATAATTGACAGAGATGATTCCCTGTGGAGGAGTGAGGTCCAGGGCAAAATAATCAGACTCTGCTTTGGAAATATTTCCATTGACACTAATGATCTTGAGCAGGGCATAGTAAATATCTTCTTCGGCCAGGGTCCCTTTATCGCTGAGCCCATCCCAGAATACGGAGCTTAACAATTCCTTAGTGCCGCTGATAGTTTTGATCACTTTATTTTTTTTGCTCAAAATCGAGAGACTCCACGACTCTATGCTGTTAGTATCCGACGAAAGCAGACTGAATGCTATGGTATCCTTGATCTTGTCTTTATTAGGGGAAAAGGCCCGGTCTTTGACGGTGACTTTCACAGGATTTTCAGTGGTACTGACCTGGATATTATTGAGAGGGGACTGCCACAGATTACCGGCTTTATCTGATGAGAGCAGGCGGAACATATAATTTCCGTCTCTTACGGTGTTTCCGTTTTTATCAGTACCGTCCCAGGACAGGCTGAGATTCACTCCGCTACCGTCATTTACGGTGATAGTCTTGACCAGGGTACCTGCGTTATCTTCGATCTGGCAGATCCAGTCATTTCCATTCAGTTCTTTATACTTTTTCTGAGTCTCATCCGGACTGATGCTTAGTTTGATCTCCATCTTATCCTTGTTGCCGTCATTATTCGGTGAAAAGACAGGATTGATGACCTGATATTCTGCTTTGGAGCGCAGGGTATCTATGTACACTACACCCAGGCCGATATTTTCTGTGTCCAGCACGTTTTTCTTATTATCCATGACGATAAATTTGTAGTAGTATTTGCCATCATCCAGAAGAATACCATTTGAGTCTTTTCCATCCCACACGTATTCATTGGGGATGATGATATTTTGCCTTTTCATAAATAGTTTTTTCTTTAATTTATCCAGGTTTTCCCCTGAATTTTTGGTATAAACAATTTGTTTTTCTTCATTAAGGACCTGCATCTCCCAGTAACGTATAAAGTTTTTAGATGCCAGGTCTACCGTGATAATCAAACGATCCTGTATACCATCCCGGTTAGGGCTGATGGCGGGATAGTTTTGTTCATAGGACGCATTAGGGGGGATCATATCCGGTTTACAGGAAGTGATCAGTATTAACATCGATATTAGCACTACCATTACTTTCATCTTATATCTCCTCATTTTACAAACAATACTTAAAAAACTGCCTCTTGTATCTTATGAACCTTCCCCTTATTTACCTCCCGAAACCTCACTATCATCTCTCAATATTATCATAAACCTAATAATATGCAAATAATATGTAGTATATTATTATTAAATATTAGATTCAGGCTATATTTTTTCAGTGAGATTCAGGAGAAATATATTTACAGGGATTCTATTCAGAAATTGACAGTATAGGCTGTTATCATTTATAATAAACCGAACGTACGGTATGTAATGAGGGCGTATGCGCAAAGGTCAAATCTCCAGAGAACAGATATTGCAAAAAGCGTTGAGTCTCTTTATAAAAAAGGGATATCATGGTACCAGTATCAGTGAACTGTCTGAAGTCACAGGTTTTACCAGAGGGGCGCTTTATCATCATTTTAAAGATAAAGATGATCTGTATCATGCAGCCCTGCTATGTTTTTTTGAAAACGAGGACTTGCCCGATTGGCTAGCCCGGCCCTATGACAGTCTCTATGAAAAAATAAAAGCAGCATTTTTAAGTGTGGAATCCTCAATGATATGGATCCAGAGCAAAGTAGGGCTTCAGGATGATAATGCCATTTTACATTTTTATACCTTTCTCTATGAAGCCACCCGGCGATTCCCTGAATACCAGGAAGCCATGGATATCTATGACGATAAAAAACACCAGAGCCTGGCCCTGGGGATCGTGAATGCTCAGAAGTCCGGGGAGATACGCAGTGATCTGGACGCTGATCTCCTGGCTATTGAGCTGGATGCATTACTGCAGCAGCTGGTCTATTTAAGATTTGTCAATCCCCGTATCAAGAAAGACCCTCTCATCATCCAGCATATATTTGAAAATTTCTGGAAGCGTCTTCTGCCCCCGGAAATAAGCGGGAGGGTAGAATCATGATCAATAAAGTAAAAAGCTGGCTACGCAAATCTCTGGACGGCCCCTTCATCCAGGCAGGTGCCCAGGCTGAGCTCTCACTGAACCGGGAAGCCGATGCACCTGAGTCTGTGAGTCAGCACCTGTTCAGCAGGGCGGGGCGGCGAAAAGCCATGTTTATCATTGCTCTTCCCATTATCTTCCAGAATATTGTACAGCATCTCCAGATGGTCATAGACCGCTCCTTCCTGGGAAAGCTGGATCCGGGCTATCTCAGCGCCCTGGGTAATGTGATGACCCCCTTTAATGCCCTTGCCCTGTTTCTTATAGCCAGTTCTACCGGCCTCACTATTCTCATCGCCAATAATATTGGAGGGGGCAAGCCGGACAAGGCCCGTGACCTGGCGGAGAGCAGTTTTATTTATTCGACCATATTTTCCCTGCTCATCTATCTGTTCTGGTATTTCGGCTCGGACAGGGTATTTGACCTTCTGGGTACTCAGGGAGAAGTCAAGACCTATGCGGTACAGTATGTCAGGATTATTGCAATCTCCCTTCTTTTTATGGGTGCAGATACTACGGCAGCTGCCACCCTCCAGGGAGTAGGAGTGACTCATCCTATACTCGTCACGGGTATTATTAAAAATATACTGAATATCTTCCTGGACTGGTTACTCATCTATGGAAAGCTGGGCTTCCCCGAAATGGGCCTGGAGGGGGCCGCTATTGCGACACTGATCTCCAATGCTATTGGGTCCATACTTCTGGTCCTGGTGGTGCTGACCAGCAGGAAACTCCCGTTTCACTTTAGCCTTAAGGCCCTCATAAGGCCTCGATTTAAACAATACTGGAAGACCATGAAGCTGGGGCTGCCCTCCGGTTTTGAAAGCCTGCTGTGGTTTGTGGGGCAATTATTTCTGACCCGGATGGTAAATATCCTGGACCCCCTGGGTATGGGTATAGTGTCTCTGGTCAGTGGGATATACCTGCTCGGACTATTTATCTACCTGGGATTTGCCCGGGCTGCTACTACGATAGTAGGACAGCTCTTTGGGTCGGGCAGGCCGGACCTGGCCCGTTCGGCCGGCTTTCAGGCCCAGAAGATGAGTCTGGTGGTCAGCCTGAGCTGGTCAGTGGTCATGCTGGTCTTTCCCTATGAGCTGGCCCGCCTGTTCAGCAGTGATACCCATATCATAGAGCAGTCTGTGGTCATGATCCGGCTGGCAGCGGTGTTTGTGAACTTTCAGTCTGTCAATGTCGTGATGGGACATGGGATCAGGGGGACAGGTGATACCACCTGGATGCTGTACACCCAGATAGGCGGTACTTTATTTGTACTGGGTTCCAGTTATCTATTGATGTTTCACTTCAATCTGGGGCTGACCGGGCTTTATCTGACCCTGATAGCCGATGAGTTTTTACGATCTGTGGTCAATACCTGGAGATTCAGCATGGGCCGGAATCCATTTTCAACTCGAAAAAAAACAGCATTACAAAAAATGGAAGATGGAGACCTGTTGGAGATCTGAGTGTAGAAAATCTCATATCGCAACACCCTGTATTTTTTCAGTGAGGTGCCAGTTAATTTATAAAAATGATTACCCATAGTATAATGTATAAAGTCTAATATCAGGGGTAATATGAATATCTGGAATACCATTCTAGCATTGATCTGTTTCACACTGGCAGTAGTCACTTCATTCCTGTTTTTATTTGTTTACCGTAGATTTAGGCTGGATATTATGAAAAAGGCCTTTTCACTTTCCCTGGTGAGTAATGTCTTTGTATTAATGGATTTTATCAGGATAGTTTTGTCACAGGACCTATATTATACCGGAGATGTCCGGATCTATCTGTATTATCTGTCTATAGTTCTTTTCGGTGCACTGTATTACACCTTTTTAAGATTCTATCATGTACTTTTGTACCGTCAAATATCGGGATCATGGAAATGGCTGTATCTGCTCTCATGGGGATTGCCTCTGATCATCTTTGTGATCCATTCCATTTTTCACCTCATGATCAATATAAGTGATATACTCAATCTGCTACTCAGCCTGTTCATATTTGCCTATTTTTTACAGACCATAAAGGCCTATATCCAGCTTAAAAACAATTTAAAGAAGAAAATACTACTGATTTTCATAATACTGGATATACTTATTTTAACGGTCATGGTACTGGATCTGTCCCCTGTCATTTTCCGTCAGATAAGGGAAAAGTCCTATAATGAATACTATGTTTATATTTTATTTAATAGTATCAATATTACTCTTATCATAAGATATTTCACTAAATTCAAGGCTTCCAAAGTGCAATCCAGTGACGCTCGAATGGGAGACTTCTCAGAAATGTATGAGAAGATTTCTTCCAGAGAATGGGATATCATTCACCTGATAATGAAAGGTTATTCCAATCAGAAGATCGCGGATCACTTGTTTATTCATCTCAATACAGTAAAAACGCATATCTATCATATTTATCAGAAGACACATGCCCGAAACCGTATCGAATTGATCAATTATATTAACAATACTCAAA
Source organism: uncultured Brevinematales bacterium (assembly GCA_964537555.1). Classification (GTDB taxonomy): domain Bacteria; phylum Spirochaetota; class Brevinematia; order Brevinematales; family CAYRWR01; genus CAYRWR01. The sequence goes on along the minus strand of CAZIAD010000018.1, from coordinate 12,092 downwards.
AATAATCTTTCTCATTTGATTTCATAAAAATCATACTTTCGGGTGATTGCTTTTTTATACCTGCATTCTATACTTTTATTGTTCAGGAAAATAATTTGAAATCCAGAGGTGATCCATGCAGAAAAAAGTAATTTTAATCCTATTTATTAGCAGTCTTAACCTGTTCTGGAGTTGTAATCCCACACCAGCCACAGAAGTACCTGTAGTATATTCAGAAATATCCGGTTTGAAAGTGATTGACGGTGTGATGTCGAACCGGATCTATATCAAATGGGACCTGGCCCCCGGTGCCCTGGCTTACATAGTAAGGTGTAGCACGAATACCAATACCGCAGATATTCTGGTGACTAATCTCACTGCAGGGGAATTCAGGCATACAGGTTTGAACCCTGATTCAGTCTATTATTACAGGGTGATAGTGAATTATGGCACAGGTTCCTCCTTAGGTACCTGGGTAAATGGAAGCACTGCCCCGGTACTGGCACCCGGTCCGGTGGGAGGAACTATCAATACTTATAACAACATCCTCTATACTTATGACCCAGCTGCATTCTCAAAACCCAGTAATGAACTGGTAATCATGACTCTCAATATGCATACTTACCAGGAGAGTGATCAGGATGCCAAATTTGATACCATTGCAGAGACTATTGCCCGGCTGGATGCAGACTTTGTGGCCTGTCAGGAAAATGCCCAGCATAAAAACTCGAGCATAGTGACTAATATAGGTGGAGTGACTATCAGAAATGACAATATGGCTCTCATACTGCAGCAGCGATTGAAAACTTACTACGGACTGGACTATTACTTTGCCTGGGCCTGGGCCCATTATGGATGGTCTGTGTGGGAAGAAGGGGTGGCGGTGCTGTCCCGCTATCCTATTGTTGAACTGACCAATTTTTATGTCTCCAGCTCTTCATCCATTTATGATCTTTCATCCCGGAAGCTAGTCTATGCCAGAGCCTATGTGCCAGTCCTGGATCAGAATATAAATTTTGTGTCCACTCACTTGTACTGGAAGACCTCTCTAATGGACCTGGAACCTAAAAACCAGGTCAATAATGTTAAAGCGCTCATAGAATCAAAACATGGAGTTAACGATCTTTCTATTGTATGTGGAGACTATAATAGTCAAGCCACAGAAACTGATCTCAGATGGGCGGAGACATATTTGACCATGATGACTAATGGTCTATATCAGGACACTTTCCTCGAATATCATCCCACTGCCACTAATATGCCGGAAAACTCACTCTTTGACACGGTAAAAGGGTCTTATCCGGGCCGTATTGATTATATTTTTATGAGGACCAACAGCCAGTATTCAGTCATGTCTTCTCAGATAATATTCACCCCAACTGTTCTGGGTACAGTATCAGACCATTACGGAGTGGTCACACGTATTCAGAAAAATTAAAAAAATGCATACGGTAGTGAAAATCTTCTCATCAGGGGAAAAGATTATGGAAAATGAAAAAATAGAAATCGGCGATATGGTCCGTCTCAAAAGTGGCGGGCCGGTCATGGTCGTAGAAGGTATTGTGGGGGATAAAAGTTCCCCTGTTCAGTTAAAGACTATTTCTCAATATGCGGGTTATACCGATGGGGACCTATACTGCATCTGGATGCACGAAGGGGGACGTAAAGAACATTCTTTCTTTAAAAAAGAAACGGTGCTTAAGGTCGATTGGAGTGAAGTCATATAGTTTTCTTCAAAAAACACCCTATCCCAGGATCTCCTTGACCCGCCCCACATCACCTGACTCCAGGCGGACCTTGATACCATGGGTGTGACTAGGGGATTTGGTGAGCAGGTCCTTGACGATGCCCCGGGTGAGAGCGCCGCTTCTCTGATCTTTTTTTAACACGATATCCACTTCCATACCGGGTTTGATATTGGCTCTGATGGTGCCGTTCATTTTACTTCCTTTTTTGCAAATAATGCCTGGACAAAATCGAGGGGATGAATATTCATCAGAAACAGTATAGTCACTCCCCCTCCGATTATCAGGGCCATCCATGCTGCCAGGCGGTAGCGGTTGGTCTTGAATATAAGGGTGATCAGGCTAAAAAATGCCCCTGTGGAGAATAGCATATAGTACCATAACTCTTTGAATTCCAGTGGAAAAATCCCTGACAGGCCTGCTGCACCACTGGCGATCAGGATCCAGGACAGGTAGATAAAAAACCGGGCAGCTCCGCCTTTGGCAGGGGGCTTTCTGGTACTCACACTGCTTTTTTTCATGACATTAGCTTAATGGGGGGAACATGTTTAGTCAAATCACTGAAAGGCTTTATCATATTCAGGTCCGATTTTTTTTATTTTTAAAATATCGTGATATACTATCAGTAATATTTAATAAGCCAGGGGTATATGATGAAGAATGGTTTTTTTCTATCCTTATTAATAGCATCCAGTCTGTTGGGATGTGACCTCGCTGCCCGGGAGCAGGCCTATAATGATGAGTCATTTGAACAGTTTTTCCAGGCCGACCGGGTCCATCATTTAAAGGTGGTGTTCAGTCTGGAGGAATGGCAGGCCCTGACCAATGACATGTGGCACACCGCCCGGGACTGGGGCAGCCTGGGACGGGGCAGTGACTATGGCACAAACAACTTTTTCTTTACGGCATCCTTTTACCGCCAGGCCCGGTTTATAGACATGGATAGCGGTAGGATCATGGATAATATCGGAATAAAAGTGAGGGGCTCTACCAGCCGCTTTGTGCCTCAGTACACTGACGGCAGTTTCAAATGGGCTCATTTCAAGATCAGTTTTGCTGAACAGTTTGAAGGGAATGAAGATGTATATGGTTCACCGGCTATACCCACTATACAGAAAAATAAACGAAAGCTGTACGGGGTGAGGGGATTTGCCCTGAAGTATACCCGGGGGGATTCCACCTGGGTCAGGGAACCCTATAGTTATAAATTACTCAGGGATTTCGGCATCCCGGCCCCCCGTACCACCTATGCTAATCTGCAGCTGGAGATCACAGGTTATACCAATGTCAATTACGGACTGTTTGAAGTAGTGGAATCAATAGACAAGACCTTCTGCGAACGGGTATTCGGCCAGGAAAGCTATCTCTACAAGTGCCTCATTACCGCCAACGGGCCGGCTTCTCTCCGTCTAACTAAGTTCTATGGCTGGGATGATGACTATGATAAAAATGTGTCCATCGGGGTAGAAAAAATGGACCCGGCGAACCTCACTGAGGCAGCCTCCTGGGACATCAATGACTGGCCTACTGACCCCACCCGGCTCCAGGTCTATCGTCCCCGCTATGACATTGTCTGGAAAGACAGTGTGGACAATGCCCGCTCGGCCCTGGATGACTTTATCATGAATCTGCACGCCCATAACGGAAGCTTTTTTGAAGACTGGATAGAGTCAGCCTTTGATGTTGACGGCTTTCTTAAGGTCCTGGCGGTAGACACCCTTTTGGGGCAGTGGGATTCCTATTTTATGAATTTCAATAACTATTATCTGTATTACCATCCCCGGGAACAGCGCTTTGTATACATTCCCTATGACTATGACGGCTGTATGCTGGACCAGGGCATCATGGATGTGAGCAGTGGTAATATCCCCATCACTAACCGCTCTGTGACTAACTGGACCTCCACCAATGCCATTCTGATCAATAAGATATTAGCTGTGCAAAAATACCGGCAGCAATATTATGACAATGTGCGCAGACTCATTTCAGAGCCTGGACTGTATAACTGGCCTGATATGCGAGCCACTATGGAAGAGCTTCAGGCACTTATTGAGCCCTATGCCACTGATCCCACTGTTGTCCATGATGAGCCCGCTGGTTATGCAGATATTGACAGCTGGAATTTCCAGTCTTTTGTACGAGCCCGCATGATGGTAGTCAGTAATGAGTTGTTAAACTAGTTTTTCAATAAGATATTTTTTTTGGAACAGTGATCCTGTATATATGTCACAGCCTGCTCAATACTGCGGGCCCCGGTCAGACGGCTCAGTATCTCTGCCTCAGCCAGATCTACATTGACAAAGCCGTTCTCAGTCTGTACATAGGCATCATAGGCAAATACCGGTTGAGATACATAAGGCTCATTTTGAGAGATAAAGGTAGACATAATGATCAGGTCTTTGACCTTGTCTCCGTTGAGGTCATCAAATCTTAGGCCGTTGATCCTCAGTAATTTTCCAAATGAAGCAATAGCCAGAAATTCTTCTCCTCTTTTGGATGAATTGATGTGGACCACTATATTATCGATTCCCAGTGAGGTTTTGTATTTAAATACCTTGACCTGGGTCTTTCCCATATATTCCAGATCCACTGAGAATCTCTGATCTATGATATATTCTCTGGAATAGTTTTTTGTACCCAGATCTTCTGTAAAAGCCAGGGATGTTGCAAATACAATTAAAAACAGATACCTGTACATTTTCCCCTCCTAAAGTGCCTGATCATAATTTTACAATCCTTTACGGATTCCGCAAGTCTTATTTCTTTATTTGCTAAATATAATCAATAAATATAAAATGTAAAAACCCAAATCCATATACATGAGAGGAATGAGATGTCGCATTCAAAAAAGCAAGCTAAAAAAGTCCTGTATTTTACAGCCATGTTTTTATTTTCAATGGCTATTATTGCCAGTGAGATGATCTTCTTCCATATGCTGCTCAATGTCTCACATTACCTGACAGCCACATTTGTTATTACCATTGCCATGCTGGGCATAGCTATGGGCAGCATCATCAGTTTCTACCTCATAAAGCTTAAAAACAGAGGTGTCATGCTGATTGCTTCTGTCTTATTTATTTTAAGCATAGTCCTATCCTATTATAACATCCTGCACATCGTGTCTATGGGCTATCCTTACTTCCTGATCCTTCCCTTTATCTTTGGGTCGATCATTATTTCCGGTATTTTCTCCCACGCTCATAGCAACTCTGTCTATTTTATTAATCTGATCGCTTCAGCCCTGGGGGTAGTATTCCCCTTGATCTTTGTAGCTATCTTTAAAAGTGAAGGTTCACTCATCCTCATCATGATCCTGCCCGCTGTGTTTATGGCATATCTGGCCTTCTTTTTCAAAAAGCCTGTGTGGAAATGGGTCTTATTTCTCTCATCAGGCCTACTCAGTATAGCCATCATCGCCTTGCTGGTATGGAATATGAGTATTCCCTCTCAGATCAGCCAGGAGGATGTAGAAAAGAAAATCATGCCTTCAATCAGTGAGTTTTATAAAGGGGATGCCCGACTAAAAGATTTTGCAGTCACTATTTTTAACAAAGCCTACAGTAATACCGGCAGTACCTACATTCTGGAAGCTTCAGACTATGACCGCAAGGCTGCCCAGTATCTGCTGAATAAGATCGGCTACCTCAAACAGATCGACCTGCTCTATAACAGCTCCCCTCAGGAAGTGATGTATTCAGCTCAAAAAGTATATGGAGCCAAAGAGCCCATTCTACTCTCAGAAGATAATCTGATGGGGCGTATAGAATATTTTGGTAACGGGCGTACTACCTTTATGTCTGTGAATGGGGTAGTGCTGGATAACATGAGCCAGGGAAACGGGGCCTATATGGACCCCCGGGTGCCCTGGATGGATGATGCCAAAGTATTTATCATCGGACTGTCCGCAGACGGTATTGTAAAGTCCGCTAAACGGCTGACCCGTTCCCAGGTCAGCGGGATAGAGATCAATCCTACTATACTGCGCACCATGCAGGAGGACGGCCCCTTCGCCAAATTCGCCAATTATCCCTATAAAGACCTGGGTGTCTATGAAGGAGAAGGACGGGCCTTTCTGGAATCACGGACCAATCTCTACGATATGATCACTCTTATGAATATCCACATGGAACATGGCCCTATCTCCACCCTGGCCCCTGAATTTTTCCACACTGTAGAGGCCACCGAAATGATGCTGACCCGGCTGACTCCCCGGGGTATGATAGTCTATGAAGAGATCATCCTCAACCACCGTTCCCGACTGGCCTTTTACAAGATGATCAATACCTGGGTACAGGCCTTGAAAAACCTGGGAGTAGAAAAACCCGAAGAAAACATCATGATCTTCAGCTGGGATTTCTGGGGAGGTAATGCCTTCCGTACTGTGATGATCAAAAAAAATGCCTTTAACAATAAAGAGATCCGTCTTTATAATAATTTTCTGTCCAGTATAGAAATGAGCTCCAATTATTCCGGAGTAGCCTGGTATGCAGCCCCGGATAAAATCCGCAATAATCTGGAGACTCAGCTGATCCGTCAGGAACCCGTCCTGTTTATGGACTATCTCCCTGCGGTATTTGAGGTCCAGGAATTTAAAGAAGAGGTCCTCAATAATCTTCAGTCCAAACAGGATCTGGAACTTATAAAAAAATATTATCCCTATAATAAAGCCTACCAGATATACGTCAAAAAATCCGCTTTAAATGAAGAAGACAATGCTGTCCTCAAAGGACTTCTGCAAAAAGCGGGCTATCCGGTGGAAGTGGACCTCAGGCCTGTCTATGATGACAATCCCTTCCCTTATAATGTCTACAAGGATAAAAAAGAGATCAATGACCTTATGAAAATAGTATTGATCCTGTCCGGCTTTCTCCTGCTCCCGGTACTGATACTTATGATCATACGGAACCGCAAGCATAAGCATAAGCTGGCTCTGCCCACCGTGTTTTTTGCCTTCACCGGGTTTGGATATATGCTCACCGAGATCGTGATGATGCAGTATTTCCAGCGTTTTATTGGTAATCCGAGCTATGCCCTGGCTGTGACTTTAGGGGGATTACTCCTGTTTAGCGGCCTCGGTTCTTTCTTCAGCCGGAACTGGAAGAAAAAGGCCCTGGTCATCTCTCTGTCACTGATCCCCGCGATTCTTCTCCTTTATGTGTTCAGCCTGGACTGGATCTTCTCCCTGTTTGCCTCATGGGGTTTTACAGGAAAGATCGTCCTGTCTGCCCTGCTGTTGTTCCCTCTTACCTTTTTAATGGGTGTGCCCTTTCCTCATGCCGTAGAAGCGGTCAAGCAGAGAGATGGGGAGGAATACGGTGCCCTTATGTTCGGGATCAGCGGTGCCTTTTCTTCGATGGCATCTACAGCTTCTCTCATGATCTCTGTTTATGTAGGATTCAGCCTGAGCTTTTTTATAGGAGTAGCCAGTTATGGGCTGGCTATACCTCTGTTTATACGCCTCATAAAGAAACATGCGTAAGATAGCTTTAATACTTCTGGGGGTCATCATGAGTGCCTGTCAGCCTGCACAACAGGATCTGAAAATATACGCAGTGAAATATGGACAATCCCTGTTTCCCCGCGATCAGATCTATGACGGGGATAATATAAGCGGAAATGAGGCCTTTGGATGGATGTTCTATGTTATAAAGTATGGCTCCCGGGTTATACTGGTAGACACGGGTTTTGAACAGGACCGCTATATTCAGATGTATGGGCTGGACTTTAAGCACCCCCTGGAGCTCTTAAAAGAGATGGATATTGATCCCGACCTGGTTTCTGATGTAATAGTGAGCCATGAACATTTTGATCATGCCGGCTGCCTGCATCATTTTAAGAATGCCCGCTTCATCATGCATGAACAAGTCTTGAAAGCCATCCTTAATAACTCCCGCTTACCTGAAGTGACGGCTTTCCTCAAGAGCCATAAGTCTATCCAGACCTTCACGGACAGCACAAAACTCTATGAACTATTCACTGTAGAAAATATCAGCAGTCATAGCCCCGGATCTTCAGTCCTGAAATTTTCCCGGGATGGTTCTGATTTTATTATAGTAGGGGATGAGTTCTATACCGGAAATAATATCTCTCAAGCAGTGGCCTCAGGTTTTGCTGCTGACAAGAAAAAAAACCGGGAATACCTGGGCCATATCCTGAAAAGTAAATCCATCATCATGACGATGCATGACAATAATATGATACAGGCTCCCTGGGGCATATTACAGGTATACCCTTCGGAGGCAGACTCTTCTCACTCTACACCCAAGAATGGCATGTGATTTTTAACTATCGTCATCCAGTATATATACTCAAAAGTGATTTTGGATCTGCTATACAGCCAGCATTTACAGTAAGCAGCCGGTTAGGCCTATGTGGGTAGTCTGGAGTCTGGTCTCAGCCCTGACCCTGGCATTGAGGGATGTACTCATAAAGCTATTGTCCGACAAGAACAACAGCTTCTGGATCTTAGTCCTTAGTCAGGTCTTTTCGGGCATAATCATTTTTTTGTATTTCACAGTTATAGGCCCCCTGGACTTAAGTCAGCTGTTCAGGCCTGATGTGTGGTGGATCATGGCTATCCTCCTGCCTATAGATCTGGCTATCTTTACACTCTATTTTCTGGCCCTAAAAGTCAGTCCCCTCTCCGTATCGGTACCTATGCTGGCTTTTACCCCGGTACTTTTGCCTGTCACGAGCTGGTTCATTCTGCATGAACCGGTCAGTCTCCCTGCCTTTGGAGGGATCTTACTGGTGGCAGTAGGGGCCTATTTTCTGTTTTTTAAAAAAGGCCAGGATATACTGGCACCCTTCCGCCATTTTGGCCGGGAAAAGGGCGCTGTCTATATGTTTATAGTGTCTATCCTGTTTTCTCTTTCTGGTGTCCTGGGACGTATGATGATACTACGTATAGGCCTGGCCAATGTCTCGGCATTTTATACTCTCATTCTGGGACTGGGTATGCTTATCACTTTTGCACTCAGCCGCAGGATCTCTTTAAAGACATTTTCCTTTCACAGGCCGGGGATATGGATAGGTATGATCCTCAGTGCATCAGTCATGGTAGTGACACATTTTATGGCTATGTCCATGGTCAATGCGGCTTATATGATGAGTGTCAAGCGGACCTCTTTGTTATTCACCCTCATCCTCTCCTGGATATTTTTCAGGGAAAAGGACATACGCCAGAAAGCAGTAGCGGTGCTCATCATGCTCCTGGGGGTAGCTCTGGTCGTTTTGGGCAGCACAGGTCCTTGACACCAGGCTATGATGTGATACAATATCAGCGGAGGCAGAATGAAGACGGGACTGATCGGGACTAACTGGGGACGTTTTCATATCCAGACTATGAAGAGCCTGGGGTACCAGGTGGACAGGATTCTGGGCAGAGATCCGGAGAAGACAGAGCGCATCGCCCGTGAAGAAGATTCCCTTGCGGTGAGAAACGTACAGGATCTTATGGAAATGGATTTCATCATCATTGCCTCACCGGCAGAAACACATGGTGACTACATTGCTGCCTTACAGGGTAAATGGATACTCTGCGAAAAGCCCCTGGGACTCTTTGCCTGGGGAGACAGGTATTCAGGGCTACATGAGCAGGAGGGGGTGTTTGTAAACCTGGCTTTTTCCCATTTAGAGACCTTTCAGTGTTGCAGGCGCCTCATACAGCAAAACAGCATCGGGTCGGTTTCAGATGTTACTCTAAAGCTGGGCCTGGATTTCCCCCGGAAACGGAGTCCCCAGGAGTGGTTTTTAGATGTGACACTACATCCCTATTCCTGGCTGAGGCTTGTGTGGCCGGACATGAGCTACATCAGCCATTTTTATGACCAGGCCCGTGATATACTGTACCTGGAAATGAGATGTGGTGAGACAGCCATTCATATTGAGCAATACCGCCTCTCCAGCGAAGGGATAAAAATAGAATTATTACTATCAGGCCGGACCGGAGACCTGCATACCGCCGGTGGTTATTTTCCGGGAAGGCAGTGGAATTTTGATCCGATCTCCCTGAATGGTCACAATATGAATGCAGGAGAATATTCCGGGCCCTGTGATATCTGGGCCCGGGCCAATAAAAGATATATGAAGAACATTTTAAATATCATACAAAAAGACGAGCCGGGTGATGTGACCTGTTCAGATGGCATTTATTGCCTACAACAAGCCTGGGATATGGAACAGAGCCTGAGTCCCTTATTTAAGTAAAGAGAGGTTTTTATGAAAGCAATCGTCACTGGTGCCAGCGGCACCCTGGGTAAAGTACTGGTAAATACCCTGGCCCAGCAGGGATATGAGGCCATCCCCTGGGACAGGTCCCGGGTACCAATAGATGATTATACTTCCATGATGGCATTTGTTTCAGGACACCGGCCTGATGTCCTGTTTCACCTGGCTATTGCTTCACAGTCTACCGGCCGGGACAATGAACAGTGGCTGGTCAACTATGAGTGGCCCAGCGAGCTGGCCTGGATCTGTAAAGAACTGGGCATCAGGCTGGTCTATACCAGTACCGCTATGGTATTCAGTGACCACAATAAAGGCCCCCACACCCTTGATTCTGTGCCGGATGCAGCCGAAGGATATGGCTATGTCAAGCGGATGAGTGAAGAAAGAGTGTTCTATCAGAATCCGGATGCTATCATTGCCCGCCTGGGATGGCAGATCGGGAAGGCACCTGGTTCTAATAATATGATAGACTTTTTCGATAAAAACATGAAAGAGCAGGGCCAGGTGTCCTGTTCTACCCGCTGGCTCCCTGCCTGTTCCTTCCTGGAGGATACAGCTCTGGCTCTTCTTTCTTTAGTGAATAAAGAAAAAGGCCTATACATGATAGATGCCAATGACCACTGGAATTTTTTTGAGATCGCCAGTGCACTCAATGCGCTGCATGGGGATATCTGGAATATAGTACCCAATGAGGATTTTATCTATGACCAGCGGATGATAGATGACAGAGTGAATATTCCCCTTATCAGTACCCATTTGCCTCACTTAATAAAATAGGAGATATTTGAAATCTGTTCCACTCAATGATATAGTAATGTATTAAAAAAGGAGTTCATAAATGCTAAAAAAATTAAGATCAATCCTTCACTGGATAGTCACCGGCTCTTTTACTTTACTCATATCAGCCTGTTATGGGATTCCCTATGATTACTCTGATATTACTGTCACTACCGTGGATGATGGTAACAGCCTGCCTATACCTGATCTGCAGGTCACATTACATACCAATCAAATAGTCATAGATTCTCAGACTACCGACACTAGTGGCAGAGTTTTTTTTCCTGCTGAGCAGAATGGCCTGGGATATGAGATAATAGTAGATGATATAGATGGTGCGACAAATGGCACATATATTTCCAAAACAAATCATGCCTATGTGGGTCAGGATATAGAGATCAGAATGAACTAAAATGTCTATAAAAAAATGGGCACACCGTAAGTATAAACAACTTCAGGCCTATGAACACACATTACGCTACCTCTTTCTGGAGATCACTCGCCAATGCAATCTGGACTGCAGGCATTGTGGTTCGGATTGTACCCGGGATATGCAGTCGGCAGAACTGTCTATAGATAGCTGGGTCAAGATAATAGATTACATGGCATCCACTTTTGACCCTTCACTCAGCTTTATATTGACCGGGGGTGAGCCTCTGGTCCATCCGGAATGGCCTAGGATCGCCGGAGCTATACAACGCAATAATCGGCGCTGGGGTATGGTCAGTAATGGCTACATTCTGGATGAATCAAAGATGAAGCTTATGGAAGAGCTGGGTATGTACAGTATGACCATTAGTCTGGACGGGACAGCAGCCGGGCATGAATGGCTCAGAAACAGGCCCGGTACTTTTGAAAGGACAGTGCGGGCTTTGACGCTACTGGGTCAATCCAGGCTGGTATACAAAGATGTGGTGAGCTGTATCTATCCCGGGAATCTGGATCAGCTGCCCCAGATTGCAGATATACTTCTGGACTGCGGTATCACCTCCTGGCGTTTGTTTCGCATCTTTCCCAGCGGCCGCGCCCGTTCTGATCCGGATATGATGCTGGATGCAGCCCAGACCCGGCAGCTCCTGAGCTGGATAGAAGCCAATCGCCCCTTACTCAAAGCCAGGGGACTGACAGTCAATTACTCCTGTGAGGGGTACATGCCCATTAAACAGGATCTGAAAGTCAGGGATCATGCTTTTACCTGCTGGGCGGGGATAAACATCGCTTCTATATTGAGTGACGGGACTATAACTGGATGCAGTAATAATCCATCCCGCTTTTATGAAGGTAATATTCTCAAACATAATTTTCAGAAAATCTGGCAGGAAGGATTCAGTTCTTTTCGGGACCGGAGCTGGGCCCGTCAAA